>JBGSJL010000072.1:0-72082 GCA_041741955.1 Pirellulaceae bacterium
CCGACGGGCGGAAAAAAAAGGTTCCCGCCATGACCTTCAATCAAGTTCGTCTTTCGATCGCGGCCATTCTTCGTATGCAATTGCAATGCGATACACCCCGCGTCGTCAAAGGCCGCACCGAACGTCGGCTACTGCGAAACCAGCAAGCAAGACTCTATCATTGGAAAAAGCACAAGCGACTACCTCCAAAGAACTTAGATCGCATTAGAATCTAGGACAGTCCAATTAAACTTAAACCAAAACTTAAACCTAAACTCGAACTCGTACTCAGTCCGCAGGACGGTACTCGTAGTCGGGGCGTTTCGATTACGATTATCGTTTCACTGAGTACGAGTACGACCTACCAGTGGAATTCTGGGTAGATGCACGGCTTGAGCCTGAGGCTCAAAAACATGGAACCCCGCGGCTAGCGCCGTCGGCTCACTCAAGAGGAAAGCAGTAGATGTAGGGTGGGTCAAGCGTGCCGATAGGCCGCGATGACCCACCATTTTTATATGATTGCAGTATCGGTGGGTCTTCATCGCTTTCGCGATTTGACCCACCCTACAAAAAATCACAACCGTTCACGGCCTTTGGCCGTGAACGGTTACGAAGTTTTTACGCGGACGCAGAAGAAAAACTGGAGCGTTCCGTCTATACTGGCGGTTCCGATTCTGGAACGGGTCTCGGGATAATTGGCGGCTGATCCGCGTGCAGCGCTGCGATCAGCCATAGACAACATGATTTAGGATACAACATGAGTCAGGCTGCGGTAGTCGAACCAACACAACTGAGCGGTGACGATGTGCAGGCGATCGACCGCTTGCAACAGGCCTATCAGCGGCTCGTCAAAGAATTGGGCAGGGTCATTGTTGGACAGCGAGATACGATCGAGCAATTGGCGATTTGTTTGTTCGCACGGCGGCATGCGTTGTTGATGGGCGTACCCGGACTAGCCAAAACGCTTCTGGTCAGCAAGCTAGCGGAGACAATGTCGCTGAAGTTTAGCCGCATTCAGTTTACGCCCGACCTGATGCCGATGGACATTACCGGCACGGATATCCTTCAAGAGGGCGAACACGGGCGTCGCGAATTTCAATTCGTGCATGGTCCCGTCTTTGCCAACATCGTACTTGCCGACGAAATCAACCGCGCGCCACCGAAAACCCAAGCGGCCATGCTCGAAGCCATGCAGGAGAATCGCGTCACGGTGCTCGGCAAAGTCTTCGAACTGGACGCACCGTTTATGGTCTTGGCCACGCAGAACCCAGTCGAACAGGAAGGAACCTATCCGCTACCCGAAGCCCAATTGGATCGCTTCATGTCGCTGATCGAACTGGATTATCCCAACGAACAGGAGGAAATCCAGATCGCGCGCACGACGACGGGCGAGTCGCTAGCCAGTCTCGACCACTTGATGACCGCCGAGGAGATTCTCGCCCATCAAAGTTTGGTACGCCGCGTCCCGGTACCAGACCATATCTATACCTATGCGGCTCGACTAGTTCGCAAGACGCGTCCGACCGGTGAGACATCGCCAGATTGGCTCAAGCCGTTGGTGGCTTGGGGTGGTGGACCGCGGGCCGTGCAGAATTTGATTCTAGGCGCCAAAGCCCGTGCGGCTCTGTACGGCAGCTACATGGTCCGCATGGAGGATGTCAAAGCCGTCGCGTCGGCCGTGCTCACGCATCGCATCATCACGACGTTTGCGGCGCAAGCCGAACGGGTCTCGGCCAAAGACATCATCAAACGACTTGTCGACGAGACACCCGACGTATGACACTTGAGCGGAAACAGCGTAGCTTCGTTGACCCAGCCGTCATCGCACAGCTCGGTGCGTTGCCGTTGATGTCGCGCAAGCCGATGTTGGGAAATGTTTCGGGTAGGCACTCCAGTCCACACCGCGGGGCCAGTGTGGAATTTGCCGAGTATCGAAAATATGTTCCCGGTGACGATTTGCGCAGGCTCGATTGGAGGGCCTATGGCCGATCGGATCGGTTCTATATCAAAGAGTTCGAGGCCGACACTAACTTGCGCATGGTGATGGTCGTCGACACTAGCGGTTCGATGGATGTTGGCTCGGTGGGCATTACCAAACTCGAATATGCGCGGCGAATTGCAGCGGCACTTAGCTATTTGGCCATCCAACAGGGCGACGCGGTGGGCATGGCCTGTGTCGCCAAGCGAATCCTGCAAAACATTCCACCTCGCCGCAATCCCGCCCACTTGACGACCATTTACGATACGCTCGAAGCGGCCCAACCCCAAGGCGAAACGGGACTGGTCGAAGTTTTGCATGAGTTGGCAGAGACCGTTCGACAGCGGGCGCTAGTCATTATACTCTCGGACTTTTTTGTCGAGACCGGCAGTCTGCGCGAGTGCTTCGAGCACTTGAGATTCCGCAAACACGACGTGACTGCTTTTCATTTACTGGACCCCGAGGAGCTGGCTTTTGCTTTTCAACGCCCGACTCGCTTCGTCGATATGGAAGGCGGCACGGCGGTTTTTGCTGATCCCGTTGAAATTGCCGATCGCTATCATCGGGCACTAGCTGTCTACTTGGAAGACCTGCGCAGAGTCGTGCTGGAAACCGGCGTAGACTATCGACGCATTTCGATTGACTCTTCGTATGCCAAAGAGCTGACCAACTTTCTGGTCGATCGCGCCTACCATCGGAGCGCGCGATGAGTTTCCTGCAACCGCTCATGCTGATCGCGCTGCCACTGATCGCGCTGCCGATCCTTATTCACTTGATCAATCAGTGGCGCTACCAGACCAAACAGTGGGGCGCGATGATGTTCCTGCTGGCTGCCAATCGCATGAATCGCGGTTTTGCCAGAGTTCGGCAATGGTTGATCTTGGCCATGCGCACGCTGGCCATCGCGGGCCTAATTTTCGCAATCGCGCGACCGCTGGCCAGTGGATTGCTGGGCATGAGCGGTGGCGGCAAAGTCGATACAACTCTGGTGCTGTTGGACCGTAGTCCCAGTATGCAGCAAGCCGGTGTGGGCGGCGATTCGAAGATCGCCACGGGCCGGCGACAACTGGCCGCAGCCCTCGAAACTCTGGGTTCCACGCATTGGGTGGCTGTGGACGCTGGCGGCGGTCCGGCTCAGTCGTTCGAGTCGCTGAAGGGCATGCTGGATTCACCCGTCCTGCAAGCCTCCAGTGCCACGGCCGACTTGCCGACGATGTTGCAGTCCGCGCTCGACTACTTGGAGACCAATAAGCCTGGTCCCACCGAAATTTGGCTCTGCTCCGATTTACGCGAAGCCGATTGGAATGCCGAGAGCGGTACGTGGAGCATTGTCCGCGAAGGTTTCGAGCGCCTGCCGCAGTCGGTGCGCTTTCATTTGCTGGCCTATCCCGAAGACACTCAGAAGAATGTATCCGTGCGTGTGACCGAGGCGAAGCGCGAACCACTCGATGAAGCGGGGGTGGCTGCAAACAATTTGTTGGTGTCTTTTCGCCTGTCTCGATCGGCGGAAAACTTGACTGCAGATGATAAGCTTGAAGTGGCGGTACAGATCGAGATCCAAGGCGCGCGCAGCGAGCTCAAAGTCGAATTGAGCGGCGGGCAGACTGAAATTCGCAACCACCGCGTCGCGTTGGCTAATAATCAAACCCAAGGCTGGGGGCGAGTCAGCATTCCCGCCGATGAGAATAATGCCGACAACGAATTTTACTTTGTCTACGACGATCCGCCCGTGCGCCGCGTGGTGGTCGTGAGCGAAGATCGCGGGGCGACGCGGCCGCTGGAAATCGCCGCGGCCGTTTCCGCTGATGGATCGGACAGCTCGTCCGTCGAAGTGCTCGCCCCCGAGCAATTGGATTCGCTGCTGCTGGATGAAACGGCACTGCTGTTGTGGCAGACTTCGCTGCCCGACGCGTCGACAACGCCCGCCGTCGAAAACTACATCGCTGATGGCGGACAGGTTATCTTCTTTCCTCCAACCCGCCTATCATCGGGCTCGAACACTCCGGAGACCGGCAAGTTCATGGGAGTAGCTTGGAAGAGCTGGGTCGGCAGCGAACAGAAAGTCATGGTCGAGAATTGGCGTGGCGATCAGGACCTGTTGGCAGCCACCAATAGCGGTGCTGGCCTGCCGGTGGGTCAGCTTGAGTTGTCCGGCTATGCGCGCTTGGACTCTAGCGTGGACATATCAAAATTGGCTACGCTGACCGGCGGTGACCCGCTCCTGGCCCGCGTCCCTACCACGCAGGGAGGTGTCTACTTTTTTACGGCGTCCCCAGATCCCAAAGCCTCCACGTTGGCCGAAAGTGGAATTGTGCTATTCGTGGCCGTGCAACGCGCGATCGAGCGTGGACAGGCAGCGCTTGGCAATACGATGCAGCGGATTGCTGGCCAGTCGCAGGAGTCGACGGCCCAGTGGCGACAATTGGCCGGCCCCACCGACGCGCTTTCAACCGAATACGGCTCGCTGGCGGGCGTTTACCAATTCGAAGATCGCTTGCTGGCGGTCAATCGATCGACGGCCGAAGATCAACGCGGACGACTGGATGATTCGCGAATCGACAGTTTATTTGCCGGTCTACCGTTTGCGCGAGTCGACGACCAAGCGGGCAGTTTATCTGGAATTGTGCGCGAGGTTTGGCGAATATTTCTAATCGCCATGATCATCGCACTTGTGCTCGAAGCCCTGTTATGTTTGCCGCGCGTGCGCATCGCGCAGCAAGCAGCACCCGCCAGCCCTGCCCGCGCAACATAAGTCCCACACACTACCATCCACCCCCCCACTCCCCCACTCCTTACTCCTTACTCCTTACTCCTTACTCCTTACTCCTTACTCCCTCGATGTCGCAAACTAGCTTCGTATTTCAATGGACACTACTAACGCTGGCGATTTCAATCGCGACGCTAGTGGCGACCTGCGCGCTCGGCTGGGTGGCTTGGCGGCGAAGCGGCTACCGGCCCTCGGTTGGCATGTTGGAACTCTTGCGGCTGGCGATTGTGGGACTGTGCGTGTTTCTGCTGAACCAGCCCGAGACCATCGAGGAATTCGAACCCACGGACCAGCCCACCGTCGTGGTCTTGGGGGACCGGTCGCTCAGTATGGACACGCAAGACGTTGGTATGAGCGACGCGGGATCAACGCCGCTGCTGACACGCAGGCAGGCCATTGATCCCTTGCTGGATCCGTCGAATTGGGAGCAACTGTCAAAGCGGATGGAAGTTGTCGTGACTCCGTTTGCAACCGAAGAGAACGGTTCGAAGAGCAATCTACACCAAGCCATTTCGCAGGCACGCGAGCAGCATCCGAACTTGCGCGCCCTGGTTCTGGCCTCGGATGGAGATTGGAACGACGGCTTGCCTCCGGTGCAGTCCGCGATGCGTCTGCGGCTTGAGCAGATACCCATATTTAGCGTGCCCGTCGGCAGTCAAACTCGTCTGCCCGATCTAGATTTATTGAGCTTCGATGTGCCAACTTTTGGTGTAGGAGGCAAGAATGTGCGTTTGCCATTTACCATCGAAAGTTCGCTGCCGCGCGACCACTTGGCCCAGATCGAGCTCAAGGTTTCGGACGGCACTGTGATCAAGCATCAAGTGCGCGTTTCGGCGATGGGACGCACTTCGGACGCGATCCTGTGGAAGCCCGAGTCTGTCGGCGACTATACGCTTGCATTAACCGTGGCGGCGCACCCTGAAGAACGCATCACCGACAATAACGCTCGCGAAACCCCAATCGCCATTCGCGACGAGAAACTGAAGGTACTGGTCATCGAGTCGCTGCCGCGTTGGGAGTATCGCTACCTGCGGAACGCATTGTCGCGCGACCCTGGCGTCGAGGTGCATTGTTTGCTGTTCCATCCGGGCTTGAGTAAAGTCGGCGGTGGCAATCGCGATTATATTCCGGCTTTTCCAGAGGGGCTCGATGAACTGTCCCAATACGACGTGGTCTTCTTAGGCGATGTGGGGGTCGGCGAAAAGCAATTGACCGAAGAACAATGTCGACTGCTCAAGGGCCTGGTCGAACAACAGGCCAGTGGTCTGGTGTTCATGCCTGGACTCAAGGGCAACATGCTCTCGCTCGTCGACTCGCCACTCGATCCGCTATTGCCGGTTGTGTTCGATGCGTCGCAGCCCACCGGCTGGGGCTCGCGAACCCCCAGCCACTTTGCGCTGACCGAACTCGGTCGCAGAAGTTTGTTAACAAAATTGGCGGATACTCAGGACGAGAACATGCAGGTCTGGGAAAATCTGCCCGGTTTCCAATGGCATGCTCCCATTGTTCGCGCTAAAGCCGGAACCGACATTCTGGCGGTGCATCAGGAGTCGTCGAACGAATACGGACGCATTCCATTGCTGGTCACGCGAACGTATGGAACGGGCAAAGTTCTCTTCATGGGCACCGATGGAGCCTGGCGCTGGCGGCGAGGTGTCGAGGACTTGTACCACTATCGCTTCTGGGGACAAGTCGTGCGTTGGATGGCCTACCAACGCAACATGGCCGAAGGTGAATCGATGCGGTTTTATTATTCGCCCGAACAACCCCAAGTGCGACAGACCGTTTCCCTGAGTGCGAATGTGATGGAGAAAAATGGTGAACCGCTGAGCCGAGGCGAGGTGACCGCTCGCATCGTGGCCCCCTCAGGCCGCACCGAAACGGTGCAAATGGCCAGCAGTGGAGCGGAATGGGGCGCGTTTGCGGGCACGTTTACGGCAGCAGAACCGGGACCGCATTCGGTCACCCTGCGGTGCGCACAGACCGATGGCGAGCTGCAAACTACGCTGTTCGTGCAGGGAGCGACGCTGGAGCAGATCGGCAAGCCCGCGCGGCCCGAAGTGCTCGATGAATTGGCTAGGGTGACGCGGGGGCAAGTCCTGGACGGCAGTGATCTTACCCAAATTATCAAGGCAATTTCCGAACTTCCTGAGCCTCCGACCGAAATTCGGCGCGTCCAACTATGGAGTCACCCGCTGGTTGCCGCTACGCTAGTACTACTGCTGGGTACGTTTTGGGTCGGCAGGAAGATGATTGGTATGATTTAGCTTTCGCCTCAAACGGCCTAAGCGGGTTTTCTTGAAGTGATGGTCTCGGTTGAAAACGGCCGCTAGATATCGCGACAGGACCGCGGCGGTCGCCATGAAAAACGGAGAACAACCATGAGTGATTCGTTGAATTCAAATTCGCGCGCTGCGAGCGACCGCCTCGTGGTTCCGGATTCACTCAAGCAACAGCTTCGTTCTTTCCGAGCTCGCGTGTGGACAACCAAAATAGTTGAAGCCATCGTGCTGGCGGCTGTCGGACTGCTGTTAGCATTTTTGACTGTTTACGCTTGCGATCGATTTTTGGACACCCCGCGCGAAGCCCGACTTGGGATATTTGTCGCCTCGCTGGCGTTGTGGCTGGTGGTCCCGTGGGCGTTACATCGCTGGGTTTGGAGCAACCGTCGCTTAGATCAACTCGCCCGCTTGCTGCGTGTTCGCGAACCCAACGTGGGCGACCAATTGCTGAGCGTGATTGAGCTGGCAGAAAACGATTCGGAACAGGCTCGGTCGAGGACGCTGTGTGCGGCTGCCATTTCGCAAGTTGCCGAGGCCGCCAAGTCGCGCGATTTCGGCGCAGCGGCTCCGCCCAATCGCCTGCTGGGTCTGTCCGTCGTACTGGGTTTCGCGGCGCTGATCACCGTCGGTTTAGCGGTACTGTTTCCGACGGCTGCCAGCAATGCTTGGGCGCGGTTTTCAGCCCCATGGCGCGACATACCTCGCTACACGTTCACTTCGCTCGAACCGGTGACACCTACGCGTGTCGTGCCACACGGGGAGTCGACCGAGTTCAGCGCCAAGCTGTCGTCGAATAGTCAATGGCACCCAGCGTCGGCCATGCTGCGTGTTGACAACTTGACACCTCTGGAATCCAGTAACGTCGACGACCTTTACCAATTCGAACTGCCTCCGTTGACGACTCCAGTATCCATGGACCTCCGCGTAGGCGACTATCGACAGGTCATACAGGTTCAGCCTAAGTTGCGGCCCGAGCTCGTTGGCGCCTATGCGACCGTACTCTTACCAAGCTATTTGGAACGACCTGAAACCTACGAGCAAGACGTTCGTAGCGGCACATTGAGCGTGGTCGAGGGCAGTCGCATAACAATTGCTGCCCAAGCATCCCGCGAGCTTCAGGAAGCCCGAGTTAACGATGTGGCAGCTCCTGTTTCCGCCGCTAAATTTTCTACGCAGACCATGGATGTTGGCACCCAGCCCACGCAACTGGCACTGTGGTGGCAGGATCACGATGGGTTGGCCGGTCGCGAGCCCTTTGAGCTGTTGATCAAACCCGCGATCGATGAGTTTCCGTCGATCGTTTCGCAGGATTTGCCGCGGCAAGCCGTGGTGCTGGATAGCGAGCAGATCAATTTCCAAGCACTTTCGGCAGATGACTTTGGAATTAAACGCGTCGGTATTTCCTGGAAGGGGTTGGACGATCGCTTGATCGCCAAACCAGCCGAAGGCGAGAAAGTGCTGGCCGCTGGCGGACCGATGAATACTTCGATGCAAGTTCCCGCTACGTTTTCAGCCGTCGCGCTGGGCATCGCGCCGCAGCCGATCGAAGTGCGATTGTGGGCGGAAGACTACATGACCGGTCGCGAGCGAGTCTACACAGCGCCGCACGTGTTGTTTGTACTGACCGCCGAGGAGCACGCCATTTGGATCACCGGCCAACTGAGCAAATGGCATCGTGCCGCCCTGGATGTACGCGATAAAGAATTGCAACTCCACGAGGGCAATAAACGTTTGCGTGCCATGAGTCCTGAAGAGCTGGCCGACGAAGAAATGCGAAACGAATTGCGCAGGCAAGCTTCCGCCGAAGGATCCAATGCGCGGCAGTTGTCTGCATTGTCGCGAGCCGGTGAAGGTCTACTTCGTCAGGCCTCCCGCAACCCCGAGATTGGTGTTGGCCACTTGGATCGCTGGGCCGAGATGCTACAGATTCTCAACGACATTGGTCAAACTCGTATGCCTTCGGTCTCGGATCTACTCGACAAGGCCTCGACACAGAAGAGCCTTGCTCGGCCGAGCAATAGCCAACCCGCGAGCGACAGCAAACCCAGCGCACCGCAAGCTGGCATGGTCCGCGCGACGCCGGGCGGTCCAGAATCCAAAGATGGCGAATCGCCGAAGATCGTGGGCAATGCACCGCCCATGCCAAAGATCACCGATATGGAGTCATCCGTCCAACCGCAGGAAGGCGAGCCAGCCGAGGGCAGCACCATGAAAAAGAAATATGGTGGCAGCAAGTTGACTCTGCCCAATACCACCTTGGCAGGGCCGGCTCCCAAATCGGACGGTCAGCAAGAGCCTCCACCGGAAATCGACGAAGACGACGCCGACGCGGTGCAGATGGCCATTGAGGAACAGGCAAGTTTGTTGGCTGAATTCGAGAAGATCGCAGACGAACTTAATAATCTGCTGGCCAATCTGGAAGGTTCGACGTTGGTCAAACGACTCAAGGCCGCGTCGCGCGAACAGAACCAAGTGGCCGAGAAAATCAGCTCGCGTATCAATGCCGTGTTTGGCTCGGCTGCCAAACTTCAGGATGCAGACAAACAAATGCTCGGGGAACTCTCGACGGTCGAAGTCAACAGCAGCCAAAACATCTCGTATATCATGGATGACATGCAGGCCTACTTCGAACGACGGCGTATGGCTCAATTCCAAATCGTGCTCGACGATATGAAGCAGTCCAATGTGCTCGAAGCCATCCGCACTTTGGGCGAAGAGCTCCCCAAGGAGCAGGGCATGTCGATCGCGCAAGCCGAGTACTGGTCCGATACGCTGGATCGCTGGGGCGAAGATCTGGTCGATCCCGCCTGCAGTGGGCAATGCCCGGGTAGCAAGACTTCCGATGCGCTGCCGCCGTCGGTGATCCTGGAAGTTTTAAAAATACTCGAAAGCGAAGTCAACCTGCGCGAGGAAACTCGGGTGGCCGAGCAGGCGCGGCCAGCCATTGATGCGGTCGCTCACACCAGCGAGTCGGAGCGATTGAGCAAAGTCCAATCCGAACTGCAAACTCGCACCGCTGATGTGGTGATCGCCATCGATGCCCTACCCGACGGTGCCAGCCGCTTCGCCAAGGAAGTGGCTCTGCTCTCTCAGGTTAGCACGGTCATGGTGGATGCGACCCATATTCTGGCCAGTTCCGATACGGGCACCGCAGCCATTGCGGCCGAAACCGAAGCCATCGAACTGCTGCTACAATGCAAGCGAATCAATCCCAAATCGGGCGGCGGGGGTGGCAGTAGCCCCGGCGGGGGCGGATCGGGCACCACTGAAGATTCCGCCCTGGCGCTGCTCGGTAGCGGACTGAATCAAAACGAGCGCCGCGAAGCACGCGAAGTTGCACAGGCAACTGGCGAAACCGGTCGTGTCTTGCCCGAAGAGTATCGCGCGGGCTTGGACGAGTATTTCAATCGCTTAGAGCAATAATGGCTATGCAGGGAGCGAGAGACTTGAAACACACCAACTCGCTGATAAGTCTGATTCGCAAAATCGCTCTAGCGGGCGTCTGCTTGGCATCACACGCATGCTTGGGCCAAGAGTTGCCGCAAGCAGCAAAACAAGCCGTTCCTGCACCCGCACAGGGCGTCGATGTAGCGGTTGTAGTTGAGGTCGCTGTCGAGGCTGGTGTGGCAGCGGATCCATTCGGCGGGCAACCCGTCGGAGATCCTCCCATTGTGTTGCTACATGCTTACGCGCACGTCAACTGCGCGTTGGCGCGTCGCGTGTGCAAATTGTCCGATGCGCAGGAAGCTCAGCTTGCGATCATGACGGACAAGTGGCTCAAAAGCGAGCTGGCCAACGCGGCCGGTGCTCCAGCGCGGAACGTCGCGGCAGGTATCAATCGTTTGTTGAGGATCGCCCCAGCCATGCAAGCAGTAGGGCATGATGATCATGCGCTGATGAAGGCTGTCAGAGTTGTCATCGATCAGCATATCGCCAATACGCTGACTGCCGAGCAACTGGCAGTCTACCAACAAGAAGTCGATCTCCGCGCTGAGTTTCGTCGGGCAGCCCAAGCGAGTGTACTAGTGAGTGTGCTCGATCAGCGACTATATCTCTCCTCGGAACAGCGCGAGCACCTCAAGCCGCTGATTTCAAAATGGCTAAAGAAAGACCTCTATTGGCAATTTTATTTCCAAAATAACAGCTACCTTCCGGACATCCCCAAGTCGACTCTGGCGCAGGTACTCACCACAGAACAGATCGCTGCCCTTCAAGGCGCGCAGGCCTGGAACTACGAGAGCGAGCAGATCGAGCTGCAAATGGCTGCTCACAAGATGCCTGTGCTAATCGAGAAGTGAAGCATGGGCCTGCGTAACTATCTCCGAACTAACTTCGCACTGCTACGGATCAGCCTACCGTTTTGCCTGCTGCTTTCGAACCAAGCCGTTGCGCAAGTCCGGCCACCGCAGCAGGACATTGTCTCGCTGTATCTATTCAATGGAGTGGACGAAGCCACATACAAGAAGAACTTGGAGCAGCAGACCAATCTTCGCATTCGCTGGCTTGCGGAAGTTGTCGAACTAGACGCCACTCAATTCGAGAAATTTAAGCTCGCGGCCAGTGGCGATCTGAGTCGCTTCTTCCGAGAGCTTTCCAAGGTTCGCGAGAAAACTGCCGGGCTGAATCCGCAGGTGCAGGCCGACATGCAGAAGGCCTGGGTCGAGTTGGCACCACTCCAGCAGCGGATCGCCAAGGGCCTGTTCGATGAGGATTCACTGCACCAGCGCGTGCTCAAATCGATGCTTTCTCAAGAACAAACGGCTCGGTATCAAACTTATCTCCAAGAGCGGTTGCTCAGTCGCCACCAGGCCTTCGTACTTGCGACCGTCGCGGATCTAGAAAAGTCGATGCCGCTGACTCACCATCAGCGCGAAGAATTGATTAAGCTGGTGAACGGTAAACGGTTTCCCAGCGAGGCCAGTAGTCAACAGGAAGTTTTTGTGGGCGGCGTCATGCTGACGCGACTTACAGCTCAGGAAACCAACGCAATTTTCGACGCGCAACAGCAGAAGACTTTTGATCAGTACGTACAACAATATGCCGGTTATGCAAGAAACATGAAATGGTAGCTAGTCTTATCCTCGCAAGTCCCGTCCCGAAGATGCGCGACAAAGATCCTGTATTTTTGAGTAGGCGCGCTTGCCAGCTATTGCCCTGGATGCTTGGCCACGTGCTGGTCTTGCTCATTTATCAGTGCGCGCAGGCACAGCCCTCATCCTTACCGCAGGGCGATGTGGTGCCGCGCGACGTGCGCGAAATCTACGATCGTGGACTGGATCACTTAATGAAAACTCAAGACGCCGAGGGTAGCTGGTCGGACGGTTACCGCGGACCGGGCACAGCGGGCATGGCCCTGATGGCCTTTCTAGCCTCCGGTGAAGATCCTAATTTTGGACTCTATAGCCAGTCCATTCGCAAGTGCATTCGATTTATCATACGCTCGCAAAGCGGTTCTACCGGCTACATGGGAGATAGTATGTACCAACATGGCTTCGCCTGTCTGGGATTGGCTGAAGCCTATGGGGCAGTGGACGAAACAGATCTTTGGGAAACCGGTCAGCCCATCGCTGGTAAAGAGCGCACCATCGGCGAGGCTCTCGAATTGGGTGTCCGCTGTTCCATCACATCTCAAGAAAAGAACCCGCATAGCGCCTGGCGCTATTCCCCCAGCGCGCGCGACGCCGATACGTCGGTGGCGGGAGCTGTGTTGATGGGATTGCTCGCCGCACGCAACGCAGGCATCGAAGTACCCGACAAATCGATCGACGCGGCGATCAAGTATTTCGCATCGATGACAGGAGACAGCGGGGCGGTGGGATATTCTGGGGGACTGGGCGGTTTCGGCCAGTCGATTGCACGGACCTCGATCGCCTGCCTTGTCTACAGTATTTCAAAGCGAAAAGACCTCAAGCAGTTCGAAGCCACTAAGAAATACGTGGTTTCGAACATGAACGAACAATCGCACTATGAAGAGTACGCTCGCTATTATGAAGCGCAGGCTTTATTTCAAGCAGACCTAGACGGCTGGGACAAGTGGAATCGCGGTTTGGTGCGGCAACTGAAGGCCTCCCAAGCCGATGACGGCAGCTTCAGCGGCCAGTTTGGTAAAGCCACTTCCACGTCCATGAATTTGCTGGCTCTGGCGTTGAACTATCGATTTCTACCTATTTACGAGCGATAAAGTTGATGTTCTTACGCGCTGCTAAATTTGTTGTCGCCATGGTCTGGGTGCTTTCGTCTGCGCTCGGGGCTGATGAACCCAATATGCGTATTCGCCTCAAAGATGGTAGTTTTGCGAACGGTTCTATCGTTGCAAATACGAATGCCGACCAGATCGCCTGGCTGGCAGATGGCTTTGTGCAACCCTTCGAATTCGATGCAGGTGCCATCCGCACGATCTCGCGCGGCACAGAGTCAAAGCCCGCCGCAGACGGTGCAATAGAGAAGAGCCAAGAACAGTTGATTGAGTTGGCTGGTGGCTCTGTGGTTGTTGGAAAGCTCGCCAAATTCGACGACGATTGGCTGACCGTGCAATCGCAATCGTTAGGAACGGTTCAGCTTGACCGCCGCCGAGTTGTGGCCATCGTGGATGCTGGCTACGAAGGACAAATTGTCTACACCGGCCCCGTTGATGACGAGCGTTGGCAGCGGTTGAGCGCAGCGGAGGACTGGGAATTTGAAGGCGGAGCGCTGGTGGCGACTAAACCCGGCGCCGCCATCGTTGGAAATGTTGAGCTACCTAACAAGTCGCAAATTAACCTGGTGCTCTCCTGGCGCGGCGTGCCGGACTTTGTCATGTCGTTCGGCACACTTGCCACAAACCAAGTCTCCAAAATCGAAGAGGTTCCCTCGGCCGCTCGGCTGGAGGTCTGGGATAAACAACTCGCACTGGTCCGCGAGGTCGACGGTGGAGCTGATATCGCGATGCTATCGGTACTCAGCGACTCCAATCCGCGCGTCGAGCTATCGATTTATCTGGATCAAGATCTGGGCACAGTTCTGGTCTGCGATTCTCATGGTCGCCCGCTGGAAACGCTGCAAGTGCCCGCCAACAAACCCGCAGCCCGACCTTCGGTCCACTTGGCCAGCCACGGACCGACGTTGACGATCGAGCGTTTTGAAGTTCGAGCCTGGGATGGTGTCGCTTCTACCATCCTGTCGTCCGAAGATAGTTTTGTATTGGATGATCAGGGTGAGGCAATCGAAGGCGCGATCACCGGTTTTGATGCCGACTCTGCAGAGCTACTGATTTTGTCTAACAGCGGCATAGCGTCGCGACTGCCGATATCCCGTCTACGACGGGGTGATGTGCAAGCAGTGGCCAGTGCAACCGCACCTGCCGCTCCAAACAAAGACGATCTGCCGCCAGCCGTTGTCCAACCGCCGACTCTGGGAGTACAAGCTGCTAGCCCGTCCGAATTATCAACAGGCAGTCTAGCCGGCCAGGAAGCAACCGATAGCAGTCAACCACGCGCTGGTCCCGTTGCTGATCGATTTGCCACTGCGCAGCCTGGTGCAGATGCGAATGGACTTGCGCGTCCATGGATCGAGCTGGTATTAATGGACCGCACGCGTCTGTTTGGCAATTGGTCGGCAGCCAACGCTAAACGCTTGCAATTCGAAGCTCAGGGTCTTAGTGAAACGATCCAATTTTCTGCTGAGTCCATTCGCGGAATTATTGGATCGAGCGATCGCACGCTCTTTAATGCGCCTACAGATCAACTCAGCGGCACGCTCAAGCTGGACGATAGTCAACTAGCTGGCTACCTGGAAGATGTGGCCGACAGCGAACATGGCACCGGCCTCAACTGGCACCCACTGGGCAGTATCAAAGCGAGCCTGATCAGCGAGACGGCATCGGGAGCGATTGTCTACCGCAAGCCTCTGCCAAAAGTGAACATGCAAACAACTACAGTCACCGCTAACGTTTTGCAAAATGGACTCCTGCGCCCACTGCGTTTGCTCGGAAACGCTCCGCCCCCCGGTGCCGAGATAACCTTCGGCGGGAAAGCTGCCAACCCGCAATCCACTGCGTCCGGTGCGCGCGAAGTCATGTTCCGCACGGGTGATGCAGTGGACGCGGTCGTGGAGAAGATTGATGAAACTGGGATGAGTTTTCGCTCGACGCAGACCACCACGACCTTTGTGACACATGATTTGATCCAACACGTTTGGCTCAACCCTGTTCGCGGCGCAGGCACTACGACACCAGAAAAACTGAAACGCTTGATGACCGTGCCCCGATCGATGAAGCAGGACCCACCCACCCACTTGTTCATTGCGGTGACTGGCGACTACTTGCGTGGTCGACTCGTACGGTTGGACGGCGAAATGCTGACCGTCGAAATTCGGCTCGAACTTACCGAAATTCCAACGTCGCACATCTCCCAAATCGTTTGGCTGCACGATCGCGATTGGAGCGACGAGCGTGCTGAGCCGGACGCGGCAGATACCGCGAAACCGGCGGCGGCCACTCAGCCATTCCAGGTACACGCGATTGCCATGAACGATCGTGGACTCACCTTCGAACCCCAGCGATTTAACGACGGTGCCTTGCATGGAGTTAGCCAGTTGTTGGGCGAGTGCAGCGTGCCGGTCAAGCAGCTCAGCCAGTTGCTGTTTGGAAAAGATATTGGCGACCAGATTCGTATGTTCCGAGAAGATCCTTGGACGCTTTCGCTGGCTCAATATCCGCGGGTTTACACGGACGAGGGTGGCGCGGCGGGTGCAGCGTCCGGCGTCGCGTCGCCGCTGGTTGGCAAGCCCGCGCCGGATTTCTTGCTCAAGTCGCTGGACGGCCAGAGTTTTCGGTTGAGCAAGCAACGCGATCGCGTCGTCGTACTCGACTTTTGGGCCAGTTGGTGTGGGCCCTGCATTCAGACTATGCCGCTAGTAGAAAAGGTCGTAGAAGAACTTGGGAGCGATAAATTCCATTTGGTGGCCGTGAACATCCAGGAGACGCCCGCTCGCGCTCAGTCTGCCGTCGATCGACTCAACATGGCCGCGACGGTCCTGCTGGATTCCGACGGACAAACGGCGGCCGTCTACGCGGCCAATGCAATACCTCAGACGGTCATCATCGATCGTGCGGGAACAGTCACTCACGTGTTCGTCGGCGGCGGTCCAAAGTTCGTCGAGCAGTTTCGGGCCGCGCTGGAATCCCTCCCGTAGCGGGATTGGCGAATAACTTGCCCGCGTGATCATCATTCCGAACAGAATTAAACATTCCGAAGAACGTCGATTTATTTAATGACGCTTCCGATCTTGAATCCACTGACCGCTGGGGACGTGTTTGCCGTTTGTTCTGTTGGGATATGTTTGGATGTGCCGCAGGCACTAACGCCGAAAGCCCAGGGCAACGCCCTGGGAAGCAATTCCCGCGTCACCGCATGCCCCAACGGGGCAACATCCAGGTCACGTAGGCTAACGGACCGTCGGCCCCGTTGGGGCTGCGCAATGGCGTGGTTCCAACTCCCAGGGCGCTGCCCTGGGCTATCACCGTTTGTCCCGTTGGGACAGCTATGCCGTTTGTTCCATGGGAATTTGTTTGCAGGTCCCACGCGTTCAATCTCTTCAGAGGGTAATTCTGACAAACCCGTCAGCAATTAAATTGACTTCTGAACGAATGACCAACGGTAGACGGTGGTCGAGCGCAGCGAATACGTAACGATGCCTGGGCTTTCTAGCGGGGTATACGGGCAAAACGATAGCGACAGTTCCGAAAGCTGGGTATCATGAAGAAGTCTTCCTGTGGCCGCGTGGACGGTATAAGCCGCACAACAGTCATAAAATGCGAGTTTTCATCGGGACTGTTACCGGGCTGAGACGCCCGCTTCCTCTGTAACGGTTGGCGAAGAGTTAGGATGTTGATAATCATTTGCACGGAAAGCAGAAGATTCGCGGAAGCCAAGTAAATATACTCGACTCATATCCAAATCTTAGAAGAGGTCAGTGACCCATGGCATGGCGATTGTTGTCCATAGTTGTAATTGGGACCGTTTTGTGCAGCAGTTTCGGCGCCTCAGCCGCCCTGGCTGCTGATTATCCACCCTTCGACAAAGTCATTGAAGGTTACAAGAAGATTGATCCTCCTGCAGACGAGCAGGCTTCGATGTACACGCTGTACACGAAGGAAACCGAAGGCGAGTTGCTGATCGAGCTACCTAAAAACTATGCAACCAAGAATTATTTTATTGGTCTGACAGTTGCTAGCGGTCAGATCTTTGCCGGTCTGCAAGCAGGTGATTATTACGTCCAATGGCGCGAGTACAATAAGCGGCTGGCGCTCATCGCACCGAACATGAGCATTCGCTCCGGCGGAGACAAAGAATCCAAAGACTCGGTAGACCGCTTGTTCACCGGCCAAGTATTGCTCGATCTGCCGATCATTACTATGTCGCCACGTGGCGGACCAGTGATCGATGGTGACCAGTTGCTGGTAGGCAATGCCTCGGTCTTTTTCGGCAGCGATGGCCGCAGCAGCAACCCTCGACTCGCCAAAATCGTCAAGTCGAAGGCCTTCCCACAGAACATTGAGCTGGCTTTCGAGCTTCCCAATGCTCGCGGCAATCTCCAGACGCTCTATTATTCGATCAGCGAGATTCCTCAGAACACGGGCTACTCGCCGCGTGTTGCCGACCAGCGGATTGGCTATTTCACGACTTCGTACGCCGATTATGGCAAGTACAAGCGCGACGAAGTGGATATTCACTTCATTAATCGTTGGCATCTTCAAAAGCGCGACCCATCGCTGAAGATCTCACCGCCAGTCGAACCGATCAAGTTTTACATCGAGCACACAACACCCGTTCGCTATCGTCGCTGGGTCAAGCAGGGTGTGTTGTTCTGGAACCAAGCCTTTGAAAAAGTGGGGATTTCCGACGCTATCGAAGTCGTCTACCAAGACAAATCGACTCGCGAGAACATGGAAAAGGATCCCGAAGATGTGCGCTACAATTTCATTCGCTGGCTGAACAATAACGTGGGTACCGCGATCGGACCAAGCCGAGTCCACCCAGAGACAGGCCAAATCTTGGACGCGGACATTGTGCTGACCGACGGTTGGATCCGCCACTTCAATGAGGGCTATGCAGACTATATGCCGCTGCTGGCAATGGAGGGCATGAGCGCCGAGACGCTGTCCTGGTTAGCAGAGCATCCAAGCTGGGATCCACGCGTGCGTTTTGCCGAACCCAGCCGACGCCATCAAGTGGCTACCGAAATCCGCGCGAAATTGGAGGAACGTGCCCGAGGGTTGTCCGCCGTAGATTGGAGCACCAAACTCATGGGTGACAATCCGCTCGACGGCTTAGTGGGCCGCACCAGTCAAGTCAACGGAATGTGCTTAGCCGCCACCGGTAGACGCCTCGACACTTCGATCATGCGCATGATCATCGCTATGGGGCCCGAAGTACTAACGCTGGATGATTCCGCCAAGAAGGACGAGGAAAGAGACGGCGATAAGAAGGACGAAGAGAAGAAGGACGAGGAAAAGAAGGATGGCGACAAGCCAGAAAAAGCTGACGGCGACAAGTCCGATGCTGAGAGCAAGAAAGCAGATACGCCCAAGAAGGAAGAAGAATCGATGCTCGACGGCATGCCCGAATCGTTCATCGGTCCACTCATCGCCGACTTAGTGGCACACGAAGTCGGTCACACGCTCGGACTGCGTCACAATTTCAAGGCAAGTAGCATCTACTCGATCAAAGAAATCAATAGTCCCGAAATGAAGGAGAAGAAATCCTTTGCGGGCTCTGTTATGGACTACCTGCCTATCAACTTGCGCCTTGAAGAAGGTGAAGTGCAGGGTGACTATGGCATGATCGAGCTCGGACCATATGACTTCTGGGCGATTGAATATGGTTACACGTTCGAGAAAAACCTGGATAAGATTCTGTCTCGGGTGAGCGAACCGCTGCTGCAATTCGCTACCGACGAAGATACGACTGGCCCCGACCCGCTGGCTCGCCGCTATGACTTCGGTGCAGACCCCGTCAACTTTGCCAAAGAGCAAGCCCGCTTGGTGGAACGTTTCCGCAAGCGACTGATGACGGACTACGTCAAAAAGGGTGACAGCTGGACTAAGGCCCGCGAGGGTTTTGAACTGACGCTGAACCTGCAAATGAAGAATACCAGCATGATGGCTAACTGGATCGGCGGCTCGCACGTGAACCGCGATAAGAAGGGCGATCCCAAGGAGCGCTTGCCGATCGAAGTCGTATCTGCCGAACGGCAACGCGAAGCCCTCCAGTTTGTGCTCGAATCTACCTTCCGCGACGAGGCCTACGCGCTGTCTCCCGAGCTCCTCTCGCGGCTCACCAAAGATTTCATGGGTGGCTTTGGCGGAGGGGATCCCACCTGGCCGGTTCACGACAGAATTCTGTCGATGCAAGCCGCCTCGCTGACTCTTTTAATGAACGCCACGACGCTGCGAAGAGTCTACGACAACGAATTTCGAATCCCAGCCGATCAAGATGCCTTCACGCTGCCAGAACTACTTTCGTCGGTGACGAAGGAGATTTGGAGCGAACTGGATGGCGACATGAGCAAGCAGTTTTCGACTCGCAGCCCGATGATCAGCAGCTTGCGTCGCAACTTGCAGCGCGAGCATCTGGAACGTTTGATCGATCTGACGCTACCGGGAAATGGAACCTCGGCGGCCTACAAGGCCATCTCGAATCTGTGCATCATGGAGCTTCGCGGATTGAAGTCCAATATCGACAAAGATTTGGAAGCGGGCGATAAGTCGCTTGATCCCTATACCAAGGCACATTTGTACGAAGCCAGTCAGCGAATCGCCAAAGCGCTGGACGCCAACTACATTTACAATCAAGCATCATCGGCCGGCTCTTTCCCAATGTTTATCTTTGGTCAAGAAGCAGAGAACGAGTCCAAGCAGACCGTATCCGGTCAACCGGAGTAAAGAGCTTACTTTAATGTGACATGCAAAACGGCCTCCCCACGGAGGCCGTTTTCGTTGCTTTTTTGACGGCCAAGCGCTACCAACCCTCCGTCTTGTTGTGAACTACACTATGTTAGATTTCCGGAGAACTTTTCGGTCAAGCACTTGAGTGCTTTGGCCCCAGCCGTGCTGTTAACGACCACGTTCACGCGCAGCTCGCTGGTGTTGATCATTTCGACGTTAATACCTGCTTCGGCGAGCACTTGAAACATGCCGATCGCGACGCTTGTGTGACTTCTCAGACCAATACCGCTGACCGAAAGCTTGGAGATATCTTCGCTGCCTAAGACGCGCGACACCGAAAACTTCTCCTTGATTTTTTCCATAGCTTGCATGCAGGATTTGAATTGATTGCGCGGAATCGTGAAACTAATTCCCGTCTCGCCCTGATAGCCGTCGTAGCTTTGCACAATCATGTCGACAAAAATACCTTCGGCGGCTACCGCATCGAACACGTCGGCTGCTAGGCCTGGAGCATCGGGAACCCCCAGCAAAGTTATGCGAGCTTGGTCGTCCACCATGGATATATCGTTCAGGGCCAATTGTTCCATATCGGCGACATGCAAATCCGCGACCAACTTGACGATGTCCGTCGTTGCCTTACTGCGGGTAGGCAGTTTTTCCCAGGTCGCTGCATCCATCGGCTTGCGAAAAAGCCCAAAGCACTGGTGCACGGCTCGTAGCGCTGCCAACGCCTCATTGCGCGAAACAAGTACCGAAATTTTGATTTCGCTGGTGGTAATCATCTGAATGTTGATACCGGCGGTGGCCAGCGCGCGGAACATTTGCTGCGCGACGCCGGTTTGCTGCGACATGCCCATTCCCACGACTGAAATTTTCGAGACCTCGTCGTCCTCGGTAAATCCGGTCGCACCGATCGATTGGACGGCCAATTGAACTGCCCTGGCCGCCTCTTTGAGCTCCTCTTTGGGAACCGTAAATGAGATGTCTGCACGATCTTGTTGCCCGATATTTTGGACGATCATATCGACGGTAATCTTACGATCTGCCAACTGTCGGAAAATTTCGCAACTGGAACCTGGCTTGTCTGGTACACCCTGAATGGTAATGCGTGCCTCATTGCGTGTCATCGCGGCACCACAAACTGGCGACGAAGCGGATTCTGGTGCGGCGACGATCAGCGTGCCGCGTGTATCGCTGAAGCTGCTGCGAACGTGGATAGGCACGCCATACTTTTTGGCAAATTCGATCGACCGATTGTGCATCACTCCGGCACCCAAACTGGCCAATTCCAACATTTCATCGTAGCTAATGCGGCTCATCTGTCGGGCTTCGGGCAATTGGCGCGGATCGGTCGTATACACACCGTCGACATCGGTGTGGATTTCACATGCATCTGCGTGCAGCACCGCAGCCAATGCAACTGCGGTGGTATCGCTTCCGCCGCGTCCCAGTGTCGTAATGTTGAGTTCCTCATCGATGCCTTGGAAACCGGCGGCGATCACAATGTTACCTTCGGACAATAGCTTGCGAATTCGATCTGGCGAAATTGTACGAATGCGAGCCTTGGTAAACGCGCTGTCGGTGTGAATGCCGATTTGGGCACCAGTCAAGCTGACCGCTTTGAAACCCAGTGAATGTACGGCCATTGCCATCAGCGCGACGCTAACTTGTTCGCCGGTGGAGAGCAGCATGTCCATTTCGCGGGCGGGTGGATTGTCATTGACTTGGCTGGCCAATTCGATCAACAAATCAGTGTTGTGCCCCATCGCGCTAACGACGACCACCACTTGGTTGCCTTCTTGCTGAGCGCGAATCGCTTTGCGGGCTGCGCCCAGGATTTTTTCCGGATCGGCTACGCTGGTGCCGCCAAATTTCTGGACCACTAGAGGCATGGTTTGAAACACTTTCTACATGTCAAAGAAGGGTGTGAGTTTCGAAGACGCTACCGTGCGAACTGGGTCGCTGCTTTTTGTACGACGCGCTACCAACGTCCGATCTAAATGCGGAAGATATGCCTGCGACCTACCATGATCCATGCACGAAGGCTTCCATCATTTCCCAGCCGCGTGGGAAAGCCGTCGAGGAATTCGCTGCGGCCGATTCGCTATAACTTGCCCCAGAGGCTGCGATGCCAGTGCCGCAAACTGCCAGTGGCACATAGCCATGACTATGCTTCTTGGTCGAACATGGTGTTGGATGATCCGGCAGCACGAGCATACGATACTCAGCGAAAGTCTTGAGCTTTTCTAAGACAGGGCCGACTACATGTCGGTCGATTTCTTCCAGAGCTTTTACTTTTTCCGCATAGCGTCCTTCATGGGAAGCTTCGTCGGTAGCCTCAACGTGTACGCATACGATATCCACATCGTCCAACGCGCTAATGGCTGCTTGTCCCTTACCAGCGTAGTTGGTGTCCAGATAGCCGGTAGCTCCCTCAACTTCCTGTCGCTGCCAGCCCATCAATGCGGCTAGCCCACGTAGCAGATCCACAGCGGTGATCATTGTGCCGCGCAGCCCAAAGCGATCTTGGAAGGAAGGCAGAATGGGACTCCGCCCCTGCCCCCACAGCCAAACATTAGTGGCCGCCTTGCGAGCCCCAGCCAGCCGCTTTTGATTGACGGAATGTTCCGCAAACAATGGTATCGAACGCTGCATGAAGTCGGTCAACAAATCGCTGCCCGGGCCTCGTGGAAAATCTTCGCTGACGGACAAGTCCGTCAAGTCATGCGGTGCGCGTGTGCGCGTATCGGACGTAAATAATGGCTTTTCCGATTCGCTCCCACGGTAGATCATCAGATTCCGATAGCTGACGCCGGGCACAAATTCGAAGCGCTCGTCGTTAATGGATCTACCGAGTATTTCGAGCAATTGTTTGGCTTCTGGGGTGGAAATATGGTCGGCCGTGAAATCAACCATAATCTTATCGACGACCGTCACCAAATTGCAGCGAACGGCCCAGTCGTAGGGACCTAGCTGAATCCCTTGCGCGGCGGCCTCGATCGGAGCTCGCCCCGTGAAGTATTGATTGGGATCGTAACCAAACAAGGTCATGTTGGCGACTTCGCTGCCGGCCGGAAAATGTGCCGGAACATTGTCCGTTTGGGCGACGATTCCCTCTGCAGCCACCCGATCCATATTGGGAATATGAGCAGCTTGCAATGGTGTACGTCCACCCAACTCTTCCATCGGATTGTCCGCGCAACCGTCGGGAATAATGATCGCATATTTCATAGAGCCACACCCAATCTCAATTCTCAAAGCTTATGTGTTGTTATTCCATCACTCGCATGCGGACACTGCTCCCGCATACAACAGGCAGGCTCATGATTTGTTCCACGGCCGCTCGCGCGGCTCCCTCGGGTGCCTCGTGGGTCATGATGACCAATTGCACCGTCGGGCTCACTGTACTCGGTTCGGCCTCGTGCTGAATGATCGAGGCGATCGACAATTTTTTTTGTCCTAGAATAGCGGTAAGCTTGGCCATCACGCCGGGTTGGTCGGCTACTTGGAAGCGCATGTAGTAGCGGCCCGGCAGGTCATCGTCGGGTCGAATGGAAACAGGAGAGACTCGATTGCTCCAGAGCTCGAGCGTGCGAAAAGTAATCGGAGCTCTTCCCACGGCGGTATCGATCATATCCGCAACAACCGCAGAAGCCGTAGGCATTTGTCCAGCTCCCTGTCCATGGAAAAAGATGTCGCCCACCGCGTCGCCCACCACACTGAGCGCGTTGTAGTTGGCGCGAACTTCGGCTAGTGGGTTACCGACTCGGATGAGTGTCGGCGAGACGCTCAACTCTAAACCTGCCGTGGTCAACCTAGCACCGGCGATAAGCTTAATGCGATATCCTAGCTCTTTCGCAAATCGCAAATCCGTGGCGTCGAGCGCGTCGATGCCTATCCTGGGGATTTCCTTCCAGCCAATACGGGCTCCAAATGCCAAATGTGCCAGGATCGCCAGTTTTTGAGCGGCGTCGGTACCGTCAACGTCCATTGTCGGATCGGCTTCTGCAAATCCCAGTCGCTGAGCTTCCAACAGTGCGGACTCGTAGCTCCATCCCAGTTCGTCCATCTTGGAGACGATAAAGTTGCTGGTGCCATTCAGGATCCCCTGGATCGATTGGATCTGATTGGCAGAGAAACACTGGCTAACGTTGGCAATGATCGGAATACCACCGGCCACTGCGGCTTCGAATGCGATACAGCGACCCAACGAGCGGGCGCGATCAAACAACTCCGGGCCATGCTCGGCTAGCAACGCTTTGTTGGCCGTCACCACGTCCTTGCCTGACTCCAGCAATCGGAGCATGATGCTTCGGGCCGGCTCAAGCCCACCGATCAGTTGTGCGACAACTTTGATCTCCGGATTGTCGAGCACGTCGTTAAGATCTTTGGTCAGCACGCCGCTCGGAAGCTCGCAACCGCGCGGCTTTCCAAAATCGCGCACGACCGCCTTTTCAAGCCAGAGTGCGCGGCCAGCGTGTCGGGCTGTCCGGTCGCCATGATCTAGCAAAAGGCGCGCGACTCCGCTACCAACGGTGCCGAGTCCAACAATGGCGACTTTGGTCTTTTCCATCTGTAATTCAAGTTCCAAGAGTTGGGGCGACGAGCGGTTCGGCCTGCCATGACGCACTCCACCAGCTCTTCGAGGCCCATATCCTACTCGAAACAGCCCTCACTTTGGCAGGTGGGGTCACGCCTTGAAAAACCTAGCTGCAGGAGACGCCCGGCACCAAGCAGCGGCGGCTGATTCCATCAACGGCCCAACAAGCCAACCTATTGGTCGCTCGCAATAACCGCCGCAGGCGTTGGGAAGCGCTTTTCCTCGAATCGACAGGCTCCCAGCTCCCCCACGATCGCGTCGGACAGCTCACGACTAAATCCCTCCACGACCCACACCTTGTCACCGTGCACTTCAACAACCCGGACGACCTCCGCTGTCGCTGCCGATTCCACGCGGGCTGGGGACTCGATGTCGGGTGTGCGGACGACTGCCGGAGCGTCCACCGCTTCTACTGCTGTTTCGACAACTTCTGCAGTCGGGTCCGCCAAAGGCTGGCGATAGCTGCGATAGGCCTCCGCAAACTCCTGCGCATCTTTTTCCGAATCCCAAAGACTTACATAGATCAACGCCAAAGTACCCACGTCTGATTTATAAACTTCGTATCGATCGCCGTCCCAACCCAACGTAGCCTGTTTACCTCGCGCAACCTTCCTTAGCATAGTACCGGTTTGCAGCTCACCCAGGCAGTTTCCGCCCATCTGCTTCCACGGAGAACCATCGAGCACATGGGCTAACTCGGGCAGACTGACTTTCTGCGGTAGATCCACATCGCCGAGGTATTTAGTCGGATGCAGGATCTGCTCGGTACTCAGCGGCGGATTCCCGTATGCCCGGTGCACATTTTCCCAGCCGCCATCCTTGGCAAGGTTGAGCGTGAACAGCATTCCTTGGAAATAAGGAAACATCAGCGAATCTCGAAAAATGGGTGGAGCAGAGCGAAAGGTCGCACCGCCCGCCACGGGCATCATCCAAGACATGATGTTAAAGGTGGCTCGCATGGCCTCGGGGTCCATGTCCGCGATGTCCTGATTCTCGCCGGCTTCCGCAAACATCAGTAATGTGGCATCACCTTCAACCAATGCAGAAAAGGCCATCAACATGTCGTCGTCGTCCTCGATGCCAGCCTCCATGGCGTTGAGGTCGTAGAGTTGATCCTGTAGGGCATGAGTCAACTCATGCGCCAGAGTTGTCTTCTGTTCGTCTTTGTCAAACGTCGGTTTGGCACCCAGCAGGCGACCCAGCCAACCGGGCTCCTTTTGCGGTCCATCCTCGACGACCAGCACCATGCGTTTGTTATCCGGATCATAGAAACCGGCAACTTCTTCAGTCAGCATTTGTGCCATCAGCTTGGCCGTATCCACTTCGGGTGGGACCAATCCAAATACTTTGTAAGACTTGTCCATTAATTCAAGTTCTTCGTCGGTATACTCGCTCCGCATCAGCTCCAACATTTCTAAGCCCAGTTTCTGGCGATTGAAGAGACTCGGCTGGACCGGCAGCAAGAAATCCTGACCACGAATTCGCGATACAACTCCCATGTAAGCTCGCGTGTACTTTTCAACGGCTGCATGGAAGTCGCCTTGATCCGCCAAGCGGTCGCCATCGCTGGTTAGCTTTGCGATCCGCGCTTCGGAGAGCCGCGGAGGTTTTTCGGCCCTGCAGTTTGGCGCGTACGACAACGACCACAAGCCTAGCGTTAACAGGCTCGACAGAACGCTCGCGGGGATAACTGTAGAATTCAATTATTTGCTCACTAAAGTGATGACTTTTTGTCGGTGGAGACCACCGATCCACATTTTGCCGAACGCTATCTTAGCTAAGGTGGGTGCAAAAAACCCGAACCTTCCGTTACCATCTTAATGCTTTTCAATCATCGACCAATACGATGTCCAATTCTGAAAGTGCGCCGCCACCGATCTGATCGGCGACTTTCCTCCGGTTTGACGATGCCGCACCGTAGCCTCCTCAAACAGTATATGAATTCGAGGAATCCATGATGGACAACCTACCAGATTACGAAAAAATTGGCTCTTTCTACCTGGGTAAGAAGTACGAGTTGGCCGGTCGACGTTTGCTCGACGAGAAGGTCCTCTATGATGCCAAGGACTTAACGACGCACGCGATGTGTGTTGGCATGACGGGTAGCGGCAAGACCGGTTTATGCCTAGCCTTGCTGGAGGAGGCTGCGATCGACGGAATTCCCGCGATTTGCCTGGACCCGAAGGGCGATTTGGGAAATCTATTGCTGGCGTTCCCCAACTTGGAACCTAGCGACTTTAGCAAGTGGATTGAGCCAGCGGAGGCCAGTCGCAAAGGTCTAACGAACGATGAATATGCGGCGGAAACAGCTACCAATTGGCGTGAAGGCCTGCACGCGTGGGACCAGCAGTCTGAACGCATACAGCGCTACGTCGATAGCGTCGATATGGCGATTTATACGCCCGGCAGCAACGCGGGTATTCCGATGACCGTGCTCAGAAGTTTCGACGCTCCGCCCAAGGAAGTCATCGAAGACTCCGATGTAATGCGTGAACGAGTCTCCGGTGCTGCTTCGGGTTTACTGACACTCATGGGCATCGAAGCGGACCCATTGAGTAGTCGCGAACATATTCTGCTGTCCAACATTTTTGACCAAGCGTGGCGCAAGGGGCAAAACTTAGATCTTCCCACACTGATTCGCTCGATCCAATCACCCCCGATCGACAAGATTGGTGTCTTTGACTTGGAGAGTTTCTATCCTGGTTCCGAACGCGTCAAGTTGTCGATGACGCTCAATAATCTTCTGGCAAGTCCCTCATTTTCAGGTTGGCTGGAAGGGCAGTCGCTGGACATCAAGAAGCTGCTATACACCGACCAGGGCAAACCGCGACTGTCGATCATCTCGATCGCACACTTGAGTGATCCTGAACGCATGTTCTTCGTCACCATCCTGCTCAATGAGCTTTTGGGTTGGATACGGACCCAACCGGGCACCAGCAGCCTACGCGCCATATTCTATATGGACGAAGTCTACGGTTACTTCCCGCCGTCCGCTAAACCGCCGAGCAAGCCGCCGATGTTGGTCTTGCTCAAGCAAGCGCGAGCCTTTGGCCTGGGTATTACCTTGGCGACCCAAAACCCAGTCGACTTGGATTACAAAGGCCTATCGAACATTGGCACATGGTTTCTGGGCCGCCTGCAAACTCAGCGCGACAAAGACCGCGTGCTGGACGGTCTCGAAGGTGCAGCGGCCCAGACCGGCGGAAAGTTCGATCGACAAGCGATGGAGCAAACGCTGGCTGCGCTGGGTAGCCGAGTCTTCCTAATGAATAATGTCCACGATGATCGTCCTACGATTTTCCAATCGCGTTGGGCGATGTCGTATCTACGGGGACCGCTCAGCCGACAACAAATCCAAGCATTGATGGATCCGCGCCGCGCAGAACTTACCCCTCAAGAAAAGTCGACTCCCACGGCCAGTACCACGCCTCAGCCCGCTGGCGCGCGTGAGGCATCCGCCCGAACCAGCAGACCCATCGTACCCACCGGCATCGATGAACGATTCTGGATTCCGTCGCAACGTGCCCTAGAAAATCGCACACTCATCTATCGTCCAGCCTTGCTTGCCAACGTTTCGTGCCACTATGTTAGAGCATCTGCCGGTGTCGACGACTGGTTGGACAAGTCGTTGTTGTATCAGGTCGATCGCAAATTGGCTGACGAAGTGTGGCTGGCTGCGCGCGAAGTCGGCAAGGGCACTTTAGAGCTTTCTCCTAAGCCCGAAGATCATTTTACGTTCGCAGAACTTCCCGCTCAGATGCTCAACGCCAGACAATTTAAAGGCTGGGAAAGCGATCTCGAAGATCACCTCTATCGCCGGATGCCCATTCGACTCTACCAGTGCATCGAGCTGAAGGAGACCAGCAAACTTGGCCAGGATGAACTGGACGCGCGGATGGGCTGGGGGCAGAAAATCCGCGAATTGCGCGACGCAGAAATAGCCGAACTGCGTAAGAAGTATACGGCGAAGCTCAGTTCCCTAGAGTCAAAAATCAGAACCGCCCAGCAGCGAGTCGACCGCGAGCGGGCTCAATACGATAAAGAGAAATGGAATTCGCTGCTCAATATCGGTCAAACGATGTTGGGAGCTCTTCTAGGCAATAAGGTCTCCTCACGCGGCAGTGCGGCTGGGCGCAGTATGACGCGCGCGGCGCAGGAACGTGGCGATATCCGACATGCAACCGATTCCTTGGAAGACCTACAAGGCCAGCAGTACGATCTCAACCGAGAATGCGAAGACGAAATCAACGCTTTAAGCGAACGCCTCAGTGTTGAATCGTTGACACTCGAGCCACTGGACGTCCCCTGCCGCAAAGGTGACATCAAGATTTCACTTCTGACCCTGTTATGGATTCCCTGGGAAGTCGACGCGCACGGAGCACAATTGCCCTTGGTGGAGCTGCCCAAACGTTGACTACTAGGCTGCCTTGATTTGTTTTATCGGGGAAGACAGCCAGCGTCGCATGTTGTCGAGTTCACTGGACCAGCCACCGCCGATGCGCCGCTGGCAGAACGATTGAAATAGCAAGTCAACCGTTTCGCACAGACTGCGAATCGATTCGATCCGATCCTCCAATTGGTAGTCCTCTTTATCTCCGTCGATGTGAATCTTTGCTCCGGCAATGGCGAATGACTCAGCCTGTAGCACTATGTCGTATTGCTGACTATTGCGCACCAGGGTCAGTCCACTCTTACGCGGCAATTTTCCAGACCGAATGGCTTGCATGGCCTCGGGAAGTTTTACCGGCGACTCGGACGAAATGGTCTCTTTACCCGACTCGCCGTAGGGGCATTCGAGCACCAGCGTCTTGGTCAGCATGACTGTAACTTCTGAGTCATCAGGCAATGCAATCGTGTCGGAGACGTTCTCCAATGTCCACCACAGCCACATCAAAAACTCGTTACCCAAGTAGTCGGGTTCGGCGCGGTGCTCGTTTGCCCATGCGATCGATCCCTGAGGCAGTTGAGGTAGAAAATTGGCGGGCATTAGGTCTTCATACTCGGCAACTTTCTTGTTTTGCTGAGCCCATTGGTGCGCGATCGTACCCGCCGTGACTCGGGTGAGTTGCAGGCCGAAGGCACGTTCGAGTAGTTCCGCCGCATAACCACTGGCGGTCGCGCCGGAGCCACCAAAATAAAGCGTACGGAGCTGTAGATCCCACAACAGTGGAAACTGGGCCATCTTGCGATACTTGCCCGACGCGGCTTCTACCTCGCAGCGCTGCTCAACCGCCTCCTTGGCCTCTTGCCGCTGAGCCTTCGTGGGTTTGCCGCTGGAGTTCTCTCTGGAGAGCGAGGCTAGTTCCATTTGCAGCCACGCTTTGCGGATGGCCGACGGAATCGTATTCGTATCAATTCTAACACCGCAATGCAGGGCATTATTGATGATATTCTTTTCGATCGAAAACTCTTGGTCGAACAAATGCTCGCCAGCTAGAAATCCGACCAACACATTCTCTTCCGAGACCGACTCGTTCTTTCCGCCTGCGAGCTGCTGCAAGGCGTCCAAATGCTCCTGCGCGAAGTGCTCAGGCTCAAAGTTACTAACGCCAAAACGTTCAAAGCCCAGGCTGCCCGACAAGAATGCCATGCGTTTCTACCTCATAGTGTTGAAGTGAAAAAAGTTCACTCTCACTTTATCGGTTGGTCGTGGCACAGGAATTTCAGAATCTACGCCGCCGCAATAGCCTTCGCCTGTTTCCTGCAAACAGATTCATACGCGCTGCGGTGATAACACAGCTAGCTTGCCTAGATCGAGTTGGCGTAACCGTCGCGATAGAAACTCGAAACTATTTGCGAGTATTTTCCTGACTGGACTTGCCTTTTTTTAAACGCGCGCACGTCTGTTCTTAGGACTTGTGACCCTCAGGCATTAGTGCCGTCACCTTCAAGTTCTGCCTAGTGCGTTGCTTCAGGCCGGAGGCCGACATAGCCCCAGGCGGTGGCGTGAGCCACCGTTACTGTATAGACAGACCACAAGGCCGGAGGCTGACAAAGATTGAAGCTCCAGTGTGTCGGCCTCCAGCCTAAGAGCCCTGCGACTTCCTTCCGAGGCCTGACGGCCTCGGCAGGGGTTGTTTCGGCCTCCGGCCTAAGTAACGCTGTGACTTGACTGCGACTGACGTCGCTTGGAACGCTTTACATTAGCCAGGGTATGATTCGCTTGGTGCGCAGCATGTAAGCGTCATACTGGGGTCCAAATGTTTCACGCATCATGGCCTCCTCCTGTGCGACTCGGCCAAAGTACAGGGCTGCCACAGAAATGAGACCCGCGAACCCTGCCAGGAAATTCGGCACTAGCAGTGCTTGAGCAATGGCCCATAGCCAAAACGAAGTGTACATCGGATGTCGAATATGTTTGAACAGTCCTTCGGTGACCAAGGCATGATCCTCGCGAATCTCTAGCGTGATAGACCAATTGCGACCGAGCTGCTTATGTACTGCATAAAACAACCACAAGAAGGCAACCATGACGATCGTGCCGAGTATGGCGAGACTGGGTTGGAACACATAGTTCAACGGCTCCGGTTCACGCGTGAGCCACCAAAATGCAGGCATCACCACCAAACCTAATGTGGCACCTGCCAGCAGCAATCGCTCTTCCAGCGAGCGTCGGTGAGCGGCAACTCTGAACTTGCGGGCGCGACGCTGGTGGGGGTAACGAATAGCACACCATGCGATGATCCCAACCAACCAAACGATGCCTGCCAGTGTCGGAGTCATATCGATATTCTCAGTGCATACGAGTTTTTTTAGTAGATTTCACAAATGTTCGGTTGCGGCACGGCTACAGAGGATCGTGCGGAAAATTACGGCCTGATCCCGAACGTGGGATAGGCTTCCAGCCTGTCGATTCCCGCATAACAGTCTGTACGCCTATCCAATTATTTTTCGCCTGATCCTTAGCCAACGTGGTTGAGATGTTGAGAATGAACATTCGCAGGTTGGTATCGCAGACTATCGCCCAGCATTTCTGCAAACAAGCGCTCCCCACAGCACATCATAAAAAAGTCATAGGCGTAACGCTTTGTATTGGCCATGATGAATTGATAATGTACGCGGAACAGATTGAATTTGAACTTCTTGTAGGCCTCCGGCTGCAGCATATCGCGCACTCGAACGCAGTGAACTGCTGGGAAACTATCCGGACGCATCGAAGTCAGATTCATGGCGGATACTGGGTTCGTGCGATAAAAATTGACGATGTCGGTATGCGATTGACATTCGATCCATTGAATGGCAGGCGAGTCGACCAGCAATTGAACCCGTTTGCGAAATTGGATTGCGGCCGGATGCAAACCAATTTTTAGCGCAGTCGAGCCCACAGTAAGTACGGTTATACGCGGGCCCTGAACCCCGAGCTGAGGTTGCTTGGCAATCGCGGCTGCGGCGATCTCTAAAATCAATGCGCCTCCTGTACTGTGGCCTACCAGGACAATTTCGTCGTCCACCTGCCGTTGGGCTTGGTCGACGATAGCCTGGGCAAATACTTCAATGTGCGCAGCCGCGTCGGAGCGGTAGCCACGCAAGTGATCGCGGGAAAACGACCACAAGTCCATAAGATGTAGTACGTACCAACGCCGTCCAGACCATTTCAGCAAACCATAAAGCGCGGCTACAAAGCACAGCCCACCCACCACGCCAGCACCGGCAAAGTCGAGTTGCGCGATCGAGCGACCCAGTAGGCCTGCGAGCAGCATGAACACCATCAACATCCAGGCCGGATAGAGAAAATACAGCGAGAATCGCCACGCCTCGCGTGCGATCCTGAAAAATGTTCCCGTGATCAAGTAGTCGACAAATGTTACCAAGTATCGCGCCACACGCCGTGCAATTGGCTGGGCAAAGTCACCCAGAACGATATCATTCCAAACAAAAAAGTGGATCGCTGTTCCAACGCGATGGCCGCGCATGTTCGCGTCAACCCGCGCTGAGGCGACTAAACCATCGGGGCTTAGACTTTGAGCGCCCATATCGGCGGCCACGCCCCAAGTTTCGCAAAATCGCGACAATTCTCTGCGCGTACGCTTGAAGAATGCTTCTGAAGACTTGGGCTCATAGCCGCCGATCAGAAACACACTGCGCTGCGAAACATAGTTTGGAGTTGCGGGCATCGTTTGTAAATCTGTTGGAGTCTAGGCATGAGCCGACCCGTGCTGTTGGAGTCTAGGCTTTCGCCGACCCTTTTGAGATAGACATGCACTTCGGTTGGTACCGCCTGAAGTCTGACGACTACAGCTATGACGGGGAGTATCTTCATCCCCAATTGTCATGGGATCAAGCGGAAAATAAATGGGATAGGCTTCCAGCCTGTCAGGCGGGAATCGACAGGCTGGAAGCCTATCCCACGTTTAGAATCACACAGTAATTTTCCGCACGATCCCTAAGGCAATATGGAAAATAGTCAATTGCCGTGCTTGGCTCAAGACAGATTTCAAATTCGGGAAAGTTCTTGTTCAGCGAGAGGTGTCGATTTTCGACTATATTTGTCCCATTGCGTTTCCAGCCATCCTGCCCTCAGTCAACTTCTGCGATGACTCGAAGGAATCTATTCACACTCCCATGCCCGATCCTTCCGACGAACCTGCAAAAGCGAAATGGGTGGCTCTGCGAAGTGGCAATCCGCCACGTGTCAAGCCGCCAATTGTCGCTGAAGAGTCCATGTTCCAGCGAAAACGCAGCGACCTGCCATTTTTCTTGGTAATGGGTGGACTATCGAGCTGCTTTATTGTCTTGATCGTACTATTGCTAGCAGCCGACTTGCGGTTCACATCGCTCGCCGACTTTAGGCAAGCTCTGTTAAAACCAGAAATTCAAGCGGCTTTTCGATTGACGCTGCTCTCGTGTACTGCAGCGGCGACCATGTCTCTGTGGGTGGCAACACCATTGGGATATTTGCTATCTCGATATCGTTTTCCTGGCCGCTGGCTTGTCGATACATTGGTCGACATTCCCATTGTCCTACCTCCGCTCGTGTTAGGCTTGAGTCTCCTGATTCTTTTCCATCTTTCGATCGGGGGTTGGCAGCTTGAGACCTGGCTGCGAGATCGCCTCAGTTTTCCCGTTACGTTTCAATGGCCAGCAGTTGTATTAGCACAGTTTTCCGTGTCCTGCGCCTTTGCGATTCGCACGATGCGCGTCACTTTCGATCAGATCAACCCACGCGCCGAAGACGTGGCACGCACGCTGGGCTGCACCCGAAGCGAAGCCTTTCTTAAAGTGGCCCTACCGCAGGCAGTTCGCGGGATGGTGGCCGCCGCGACCATTGCTTGGGCTCGGGCGCTGGGTGAATTTGGTCCGATTCTCGTTTTCGCCGGTTCGACACGCATGCGGACCGAAGTCCTGTCGACGACCGTCTTTCTGGAACTGAGTGTCGGACAGCTCGATGCAGCGGTGGCGGTCAGTCTCCTGATGGTGCTCATGGCCATCGTTGTTTTACTCGTTTTGAGGTTCGCTGGAGCTGGCCTGAGTGGAGCGAGTCAATGATCGAGCTAGTGGGTATTGAGATGAAGTATCGCGATTTCGTCCTATCCAATGTGAATTTCGCAGTCCAGGCAGGCCAGTACGCCGTGCTCATGGGACGCACGGGGTGTGGCAAGACATCGTTATTAGAAGCCATGTGTGGTCTGCGCCCAGTCTCTCGAGGCGTCATTCGCATTGCGGGCACCGATGTCACAGGCTGGTCTCCAGCGGATCGCGGCATAGGTTATGTTCCACAGGACTTGGCGCTGTTCCCCACGCTCACCGTAGAAGAGCATTTGCAATTTGCCCTGCGCATTCGTCGCTGGACGCAGGCGGAGATCCGATCGCGAACGGATGAATTGGCCACGGTTCTCGGTATCCAACACCTGCTCAAACGTCGCATTCATGGGCTCAGTGGCGGCGAAGCACAGCGCACCGCTTTGGGTCGAGCTCTTTCATTCCGGCCAAAATTGCTGTTGCTCGACGAGCCGCTGAGTGCCCTGGATGAAACGACGCGCGAAGAGATGTACCAATTACTGTCGAGCCTGAAGCAGTCTGCACGCGTTACGACCTTGCATGTTACGCACAGTAGCGAAGAGGCCGCGCGGCTGGCAGATATCCAAATCACCATTGCCAACTGAGTTATCTCGCTAGGGGCGCGCTAGGGGCGCTGCAGGGTTTGCCAGAGTTTTTCCAGAGGGCTCAACTCGTTGAGACTTGGTTTCCAGCCGGCGAACATGATTTGATCGAGCATATTCGCGGCGGCCACAGCTTGACCGCCGACCTCGGGCATCGCGCTGCCGACCTGTCGAGCGAACTCCGATGCAGTTTGTTGTTCGCTGCGTAGCATGCCGCGGTCTGCCGCCCAGGCTTCCAACGCCGCAAACGAATACTCGATAACTTGTGCAGGTGAATTACGATTCGACTGCGATGTGAAGGGATTGGCAAAGGAACTGAAGGGCCTGCGGATTTTTTGGCTCGTGGCCGCGACAGACTCGCTCGACGCCGCAACCGGCAAAGCCCGTTGGTTGCCCCATAGGCTGGCGAAAAAGCGAAGCACGTCGCGCCAGAGCTGCGCAATTTCCTGCGGATGAGTCACGGCGTAGAGAACCACAATCGCCGCCAAAACAGCAATTGTTAACCATTTAAAGAGCTCGCCAAAATTTCCCGCAAAACTGCCAATCAACTTTGCAACTGGGTTGCTGCTACCGGAACTAGGCTGATTCTGGCCTTGAGCTGCATCCGTTTTACTGTCTCCATCCCGATTGTTTTCTTGAGGATCGCCGGGCGGCGGCTCGGCCTGCGGCGAGTCATCTTGTTTAGCGCTATCTTGTTTCGAATTATCTTGCGGCGACTGTTCCGATGGCTTTTCGTTGGTGTCTGGGGCTGGCTCTGCGTTCGTGTCCGATTTCCCCGAGTCCTTTCCGTTCTCGCCGGCTTTCGGAGCGTCGGCTGGCGGGTTGTCAGCAGGTTGTGGATTACCTTTGGCCCCTGGCTTGGGAGCTCCTTGCGGTGGCCCGCTATCCGTATCGGCCCGAGCCGCCTCGAAGTTTTCGCTTGGTTCATCGCCTTCCTGCCCCCATCCGAAGCGGCTTTTGACGAGCCCCTCCGGCGATGTGAACTGAGCAGGCAGTCCAATCAGCCCCAAACTTCTTCCGGGCAGAGGCAGAATCATACAAACCAGCAACACGACCAACACACCGCCAATTCCTGCTAAAAGCCATTGGCGCGACATGTCAGCGGGCATCTCCACTCCCCGTTGTCGGAGGTAACGCCGCATGCCCGCAAAGGAAGTGAATACCAGCAAGCTCAGGCCACAGGCTAAATAGCCGACCAGTAAGTAAAACGCACGCGACCGCTGGGCCTCATCGGGAATGATTAGCTGACCCAATCCAAACAATGGGAATGCAAGCAGTGAAAAGTACAGTACCCAAACGCCGGGATTATGTCGACGCTTCGACTTTGTCGTTTGCGTGGCCTCGACACGGTTTTCTAGAAAAGCTTTTCGAGGCCCGGAGTCAGGTGATACGGGCGCTCGTTGAAACTGGCCTGTACTGTCCGCACGGAGGAGCCCCAGCGATTGCAGTAGGCCTTTCTGCAAGCTCTGCTGGCGATCTGTAATGAACGTGCAGTCGTGCGTGATCCGATCGGCTAAATACCAAGTCACCGCGAGTAAGCCGAGATTGACCAGCCAGCTAATTGGACCGAGTGGGCCCTGGATGGTCACAAAGCGAATCATGGCGATGATCGAGACGATTGCCAGTGGAATACTGAAAGCGTTGGCGTACGCGCGGCCACTCTCAATTGCGATGCGTGCCACCATCACGGTACCCAGTGTGTACAAACCAAATATGTACATCAGCCGGCCATCGTATTCGCCGCGATAAAACGCCACGATCAAAAAGAAAACTAAGCAGCCGACCATGCCCACGATTAACGCCGTTGACACACCGACGGCCAGCCCATCCACCGCAGTGGCTACGGGCTTTGAAAGCCTGTCCGTTTGTCGCACTCGTCTGTTCGCTGTCACTGCCGTTAAACTTCCGAATCCTAACCCGAATGCGTAAGCGAGGGATTGCACCGAACCCATTGTAGCACAGCGATGGCGAGTCAGCCGCTTGGGTCAGGCTGGGCGAACCAATCGTGTATCCCTCCCTCTGACCGCCAACTGAATTGATGATAAAATGTTTTTAGTCGGCGTAAGTTACTACGGACCGCGCTGGACAACTGGAGTTGAGTCACATGAGCTGAACCATTAGAACCTTGGCCTGCACGCTGGTTTTTTGGAGCTGTGTATCGAAAAGCACCTGGGAAGTCGATTGTCAGACAAGTTGAACAAGCACAGCAATCCTGCTCCGCTCACCGAGAGTAGCGTACAACCACTGGTCCGGCGGCTTTCGCCCGCCTGGACACCCGAGTATTGCTTCAGGCGGTTGTCGCCCTTGGGCGGATGCGTATGGCTGGACAGTAACTTTCAGGCTGGAAGTCATTTCACTCGGTCCACAGCAGCTGGCGAATCTGGGGCCAATTCCAAACTTGATACCGCAGGCGGTCTGAATCGCTACAGCTACCTAGCGGTTGATCCGTTTTGCACGCTCAGGGTCGACCAGCCCGTGGGCGCTGTATTGGACCAGATTGTTAACTTGGCACAGCGGTTCTACCAACCGAAATTGCCCGACATTCCACCGCTTCAAGGTGGTTGGATGGGATGGCTGGGCTACGAACTGGGACGCACGTTCGAGGTGCTGCCTTCGGCTCGACATAACGAATTTAACTTGCCCGCAGCCGCGTTGGGTTTATTCGATGTAGTTTTGAGCTGGGATCATTTGTTGGGTGAGGGTTGGATTGTTTCGCAGGGCTGGCCCGTTACCGATCCACCCAAGCGCTCTCGGCATGCGTACCAGCGACTGCAGAAGATCTTGAGCTACTTGGAAGCCGATCCGATGGTTCATAGTTTGCCGGTGCGGTTGGCACGGCAATACCAGTTTCCAGCTTCGCAATTGGCGCCACAATATGCGACGCGATGGTCGGAGGATTGGACCAGCAACTTTTCTTCCAGTGGATTTCGCAGCGCAGTGCAGAAGTGTGTCGACTACATTTACGCTGGCGACATTTTCCAAGTCAACTTAGCTCAGCGGCTACTGCGACGCGCCGCTTGCTCGCCGGAGGAATTGTATTTGCATCTGCGTCGTGAGAATGCAGCTCCTTTTTCTGGCTACGCTGATTTCGGTCGGACGCAAGTCATTAGCTGTTCTCCAGAGCGCTTCGTCAGCGTCCAGGATCGGCAGATTGAAACACGTCCGATCAAAGGCACGCGTCCTCGGCTGAGCGATCCGCTGGCCGATGCTGGTATGGCAGAACTGCTGCTGCAAAGTGAAAAGGATCGTAGCGAGAATGTCATGATTGTCGACTTGATGCGAAACGACCTGTCGCGAGTGGCCGATCCCGACTCTATCCGAGTCACGCAATTGTGTGGCCTCGAAAAATATCCGTTTGTATGGCATTTGGTCAGCGTGATTACGGCTCGCTTGGCCACCGGCCGTACGCCCGCCGAGTTACTGGCAGCCACATTTCCCGGTGGGTCCATTACGGGCGCACCGAAAATTCGCGCCATGGAGATCATCGCCGAACTCGAGCCCACAGTCCGCGGTCCCTACTGTGGCAGCTTGGGATATTTGAGTTTCGCAGGCGACGTGGACACCAGCATCCTGATTCGTACCATCACGGCGTGCGACGGCTGGTGGCAGGTTCCCGTCGGTGGCGGTATTGTAGCTGCTAGCGACCCGAAACTCGAAGAACAAGAGACGTGGCACAAAGCCGAAGGTATACTCCGCGCAGTCGACTCATTGGAAGCAGCAAACAGGTCGGGGCGAGCGCATGATCCTTCTAATCGATAACTACGATAGCTTCGTCTACAATCTCCAGCGCTACCTCGTGCGGCTGGGTCAGCAAGTTGCCGTAATTCGCAATGATGACCCCAGTTTGGCGGTCGCGCTCGCAGACGGGCGGTTGCCCGAACATAGTTCGGCCATCGTAATATCGCCAGGACCCAAGCGACCGCAACAGGCTGGGCATTGCTTGAAGTTGGTCGAGCGATTTTCTGGCCAAATTCCGATGCTCGGTGTGTGCCTCGGACACCAAATAATTTGCGAAGCGCTCGGCGGTCAAATCGTACGTGCTCTGCAGCCGGTGCATGGCACAAGCTGCACTATGCACCTTTCGCCCAGCCGACTGTTCTCGGGTTTGGGGGCCACCGCCCAGTTCGCTCGGTACCACTCTTTGATCGCCGAAGAAAAATCGCTGCCAACATCGCTGCGCATCATCGCCCGTGCGGCTGACCAGCAGATCATGGCCGTGGAACATCGCGAACATCCAACTTTTGGAATTCAGTTTCACCCGGAATCCGTCCTGTCGATTTCAGGCTATCAGTTACTGCACAACTTTCTACATGTCGCTGGCTTAGGGCCACAGCAAGTAGATTCCGACACACTACCGAGCAGCGATTTGATCTAGCTCATTTTGGGAATGCTGCCGGTCTTTTTTCATGGAAGGCACTCAGTCCCTCTGCGGCGGCTTCGGTAGTAAAAGAGGTGGCCATCGCAGCAGCACCGCTGGAAAGCATCGTCGACAAGGTTTCACCGATCATCTCGTTCAACAAGCGTTTGGTCAGTTGCAACGATTCGGCGGCGCCGATCGAGATGGATTCGATCCAGTTGCTCGAGCGGACCCAGATTTGATCCGAGCCAACCACATGATGGACTAAGCCGACGTCCTTGGCTTCCGCAGCAGACAGTTCATCGCCGCCAAGCAACATGCGGCTGGCAACAGCTCCGCCACCACGAAAGTGCAGCAGTGGTGCAACCAGCCCCGACACGACACCTAGCTTGGGTGCGGGGATACTGAATGTGGCTCGGCTACTAGCAACCACGAGATCGCAAGCCAGCACCAACGCAAATCCGGTCGCAATGGAGGCCCCATCGACGGCAGCAACAATGGGTTTGGGGAACTGGAGCATCTGCTCGAGCAGAGACTGCAACGCCTGTGCATCGGCAAACCATTTTGGAAGTGGTTTGTCTTCGACGGATGTTTCGTGCAACTCACTTAGGTCCAGCCCAGCGCAAAAATGGGGGCCCGCGCCGGTCAACACGACTCCTCGCACCCGTTTTTCTTGGCGCAAATCGTCCAGGGATTGCGATAATTGTGCAACCATGTCGCGGCTCAAGGCGTTGCATCGCGCCGGTCGGTCCAGGATAATGGTTCCGGTCGGTGCATTGACTTTCACTTTGATCATTTCTCTAGGCATCCCAAAGAGTAATTCATGATTAGGCAACAAAACTCGCGAGCTCGATCTTCCACACCCGCAGGTCTGGGACATAGAGAAGGGCAGCGTTGTTGGAGATCCTACCCTACCCACTACGCTGGCTTCAAGCACGCTTGGTCCCCACGGATCGTTTGGTGCGCCCTCCAACTCATTATCGTTCAAGTCTGCATCGTCCAAGCAACTATGGCAGTGGCGCAAGACCAAGCTGGTTCAGCCGTGCCAAAAACTTCGGCCAGCCAGCGGCCCGATATCATTTTCTTGATTTCCGACGATCAAGCCTGGAATGACTATTCGATGATGGGTCATCCGCACATCAAAACGCCAAACATCGATCAATTGGCGCGCGAAGGCCTAACCTTTACACGCGGCTATGTTCCAGACAGTTTGTGCCGCCCCTCGCTGGCGACAATGATCAGCGGACTCTACCCTCACCAGCACGGCATCGTCGGCAATGACCCGCCAAGCTTGATCGAGTCGGGAACGCGGATGGGCCGGTATCGGAGTGCCGAGTACCAGCAGGCTATCGAACAGTACCTAAAATTGCATATCGATCAAATGGAAACGCTCCCGGATCGCCTCAAGCCGCTGGGCTACGTGAGCTATCAGACGGGAAAGTGGTGGGAGGGTAACCCTTCGCGCGGTGGCTTTGACGCAGGCATGACGCACGGCGACCCGAATCGCGGCGGACGCCATGGCGACGATGGGCTCGACATCGGTCGCGGAGGCGTCCAGCCTATCAAGGACTTTGTGAGCAAGGCTCGCGCCGATGACCAGCCCTACTTTCTCTGGTACGCACCCTTCCTGCCACATGCCCCTCACAATCCTCCCGAAGAACTGCTCGCCAAGTATCTGCCGCTGGCGCCAACAGAATCGATCGCCAAGTATTGGGCGATGTGCGAATGGTTCGATCAGTCGATCGGCGAAGTTCGCCAAGTCGTTAATCAGCTTGGCCGACCCGACAATACCATTATGGTCTACGTGTGCGACAACGGCTGGATCAACTTGCCCGATAAGAGCGCGTACGCACCCAAGAGCAAGCGGAGCCAGTACGACGGTGGCATCCGGACTCCCATTATGGTTCATTGGCCTGGACACGTGGCTGCCAAAAGAGATGAAACACATTTGGCCAGCAGCATCGACTTGGTACCGACCGTCATGTCCCTGATCGGCCTGCCCAGCGATGGTTCACTGCCCGGCATTGATCTTACCAATGACAACCAAGTTGCCAGCCGCGACACGATCTACGGAGAAATTCTAGAACACGATATTCAGAGCATGGACGATCCAAAAACTAGTTTGTTGTATCGTTGGGTCATCCAAGGAAATCGCAAAGTTATCATCCCGAATCTACAGCGAGTCACCGACGGTGTGGTCGAATTGTACGACTTGGCCAGCGATCCATGGGAAGAAACCAATCTTGCCACTCAAGCATCCAGCGCTGCAGAAGTCGCTGCCATGAAGGCCAAGCTTGATCTGTGGTGGCGGCCCTAGTGCAATCACATCTTTGTCAAAGTTACGATGCACCCCTGTAGCCAGAATGAAGCTGACCTGCTGTCGGCCTGCGACGTACGCAGCGAACGTCGTAGTGGACCCGGTGGGCAGCACAGAAACAAAGTCGAAACGGCGATTGTCATCGCCCACCAGCCGACGGGCATTGTGGCGGAAGCCAACGAGCGCAGAAGCCAGCTGGACAACCGGCGCGTAGCCGTCTTTCGCTTGAGACTCGCACTAGCCACACGCCATCGGACGCCATCGGCCAACGCCGGTCCATCAGAGCTTTGGAAATCGCGCGCCCACAATCGTCGTCTCGCCGTTTCCTCCGAGCACGACGATTTCCCAGCTCTGCTAGCAGAACTACTCGATCAATTGCACGCGACCGAATACTCCATGCCCGACGCAGCCGAATTTTTCCAAGTCACTGCCAGCCAGCTTGTCAAACTTTTGAAACTGCATTCGCCCGCGCACCTACATGTCAACTCAGCTAGATTGGAGCGAGGACTGCACAAACTGAGCTGAGTCGATGGCTGCCTAATCAGCATCCCGCTTGGCATCAACTCCGCTTGTGTCGCGTCGCAAGTGCGGAGCCGGAATGGGAGAACTTTCGCTGCGATCGCGAGCAAACGCATCGGACTCAGCGATCTCATATGCATCATCGTAGCGCGAGACATAGCCGGGTAACTTAGCCCGCTCGAGTTCGAGCTGATATTCTTCGACGACATGTTGCTGGATGAGGTCGCGACAACTTTGGTTAATTGGATGGGCCACATCGGCATACAACTTATTGGGGGCCTCGTCTTCTGAACCCCGATTGTCTTTGACCCGCGAGCCGCAGTTGTTGCAGTAGTTGCTGCGAATATGATTTTTATTCCCGCATCGCCCACATCGATTGGTGAGCTTGCGGCTGGGCATCGCTACGAAGGGACCATGGCTACCTTCGATGATTTTCAAATCGCGTACCACAAAACAGTTGTCGAACGTAATGGAGCAAAATGCACGCAACCGATCCTCTGACGCTTCCATCAGTTTTATTCGAACCTCGGTGATGTCCACAGGTGTAGGTGCCCCCATACTTGGCCTCGTCGGTGTGTCGTCGGGTCGATTAGCGCGACAGTTGCTTTTCGATCGAGTCTCCGTACCATGCCTGGGCTGAGTATACTCGGCTCAAGCCAATCTTTTCAGCAGCGGTGCGTATCTCTTCGAAACTTGACGGGTCTTCAACCAACGCAAAACAGCTCGAGCCACTGCCTGTCATCAAAGCGTACTGCACGCCACACTCGGAAAACAAAAGCAGTTGCCGGTCAATCCAATCCGTCAAACTCGCTGACGAAAATTGTAAAGCATTGAATAGCTCTGCGCCAATCTTTTGAAATTGCCCAGTTTGACAAGCAGCAACAATTTTTCTGAAATCTCTGCCAGCAGTTCCCTTTTCGAAGCCTGCGTACACTGCGGGGGTTGGGCAGCCTACCGGCGGGTGGCATACCACAAAATCGAGAGCCGGTTTTGCAGCGAGCTGACTGCATTTCTCGCCGCGCCCCGTTGCCACGGCCAATCCGATTGAATGCTCGTCGCCGAGGAAAAAAGAGATATCGCTGCCGAGCGACTCGCAAATCTCGGTAGCAAGCCGGCGATCCCAGCTCCCCCAAGTGATGAGGCTCGCCACCACGGCCGCTGCAGTATCGGAACTCCCGCCGCCCAGGCCAGCCGCCGCAGGGATTGATTTTGTCAAACGAATTTTGCAGCCCTGTTGACCACCCAGGTGCTCGCGGACCATTCGCACGGCGCGGACGACCAAGTTGCCTTCATCGCTGGGAATGTTCCAAGCCGGATCGCGGTTGGGTGTTCCGCCGATGAACTTGGCGGCTGAATCGAAGCGCAAATCGAGCTGAATTTCGGCTGCTTGCGAATCGGGTTCGCAAGCTGTGAACTCTAATACGTCGAACAAAGAAATTGGACACAGGACCGTTTCGACGGCATGGTAGCCGTCGCTGCGTTTTCCAAGAACCTCCAAGAACAGGTTGAGCTTCGCGGGAGCTCGTATCCTGACCGAATCCGAAGTTCGCTCGATAATCATATTCGCGATTCGTCTTCTTGCCTTTTGAACCGCGCAACGCGAAGAGGTAAGTTTTCGTTAGCTGCGCTGCATGTTTAACTATGTTGAGGGCTAGGCCTGTACTGCTAAGAGTTTGGTATTGCTCCGCGTAGTTGGCGCATACTTTCGATGTCGCTATTCGCGGCTACCTACTGCCGCTGACGCGGAGCCTAGGTTGCTATCCCTCCGCCCGCGGTGCGGGCGGAGGGATAGCAACTGTCGCGGTGAGCTCTGCGCGCGGCTTAGGACGCCAAAGCGGTGTCCGTCGGGGACAAGCCCCAAAGCGGACAGGAAATGGAAATAGCAACCGAGTTCCTGGGCAACCGAAAATAGGCTGACAAGCAATTTATTGCATATGGATCTTGCGAAATCCCACTGGCAAAAACCTGTTTCATACGAAAACAGCGTGAACGGTTATACACTCTAAAGCGCTTCGCGGTTAAGCACTCTAAAGAGCTTCGCACAGCCTGCGAATCACCGACCTCTTCGCTGGATTCTACGATTCGTCACCAGCGCGGAGCGCTGGAGTGATCAGCAGTTCATGCTCACAGAACTCCGTGTCCTTAAAGTACAGTGCCAGTTCGCGCGCCGCACTTTCGGGGCTATCGGAGGCATGCACCAAATTCATTTGTCTCGAGCTGGAGAGATCTCCGCGAATTGTACCCGGGGCAGCCTTGAGTCCGTTAGTAGCACCTAGCATTTCCCGGATCAGCGGGATGACATCCAGCCCTTCCACGGCCAGGGCCACGACGGGAGCGGAGGTGATAAAGGCTTCCAAGCTTGGATAAAACGGCTTGGCAACATGCTCCGCATAGTGCTGCTTTGAAAGTTCGGAAGTCACGCGGAGCATCTTCATGGCGACAATATTGAGTCCCTTGGCTTCCAAGCGGGCCAGCACCTGTCCCATCAATCTTCGCTCGACACAATCCGGCTTTAGAAGTACTAAACTTCGTTGCATGTTCTCGTCTCTCCAGCAGTTAAAAAACTCGATTCAATTCATTGCGTGGGCCGAACCAAAACGTAGCGGTTCCAGGCTCGCCGAACGCAAAGATTGTGCGCGGATTTGCAGTAAGTGCAATGGGCTGGGGTTACGGCCAGTTGTTTTATGAGGCAGCCGCTACACACTTTTTGATCAACCAGCTTTTCAACGTGCTCCTGAATTTGGCCTATAGCGATTTGGCGTGTAGGTCTGCGTGGGCTGAGCGTAGGGCAGGGGGCTAGGCTGGGCTGGCTGGAAGACAGGTTCGAGGATGGAGAATGAGATCTCTGCGGCGGGCAACTTGAGCTGCTCCGCTTCCTCCAGTAGCCGATCGCTGGGGCTATTTCCGCTCTCATCGGGAGCATCTAGTCCCGAGCCATTTTGCTCGATTTTGCCCTGCTGTAGGGAGTCGACTGGCGGGCGCGCGGGCGGGAGCGGACTGGAGCACCGGAGCGGTTGATAGTAGAGGGAATAGGGATAGAGCAGCCTTTGGCTGCCATAGCTCGAACTAGGGTGGTTACCGCTGACTAGATTTGGCCGCCCGTCGGCGGCAGCATGGTAACCACCCTGGGTGTAACCGATACCGAAAAATCTACCCAGTGAATTGAGAATAGCGTAGTCGGGATCTTGAGCCGCGGTCGTTTGCAAAAATGTTGTTTGCAAAAAACACAATGTGGTGATTGACGCTATTGCGGTCCTACGCCAGGACGTGTGGAGTCGGTTGGACACAGCGAATCCTCCATGATTGCAGCAAAGATGGTCCCTACAGTCGAGATCGACGCCGGAGACCATTGCTCTGGATCAAATGCGGAAACGGATTCCCGCATTGGCGATCGTTCGTAAGGATTATAGCGCCTGAGAGGCGCTGCAAAACTTGGCTCGAAGCGCATTAGGTAAATTGTCCCGATTGTGGTGGTTTTGTCATTCAAACTTTTGCAAGAAGCAAAAAAATGACATCGACACCCATTCAAGACGCAGTTCGAAACCTAAAGTTGGTTTGGGCGATGACTTATCACGTGTGAATACTCAAGAAGCTATCCAATGTCAAAACAGCGAATTCTCGTACTGGTCGAAAAAAAGGTTCAGGGTGCTTTAGGACTACGCATTGTCGCACACTGGTTCATTTTTCTGGCGATGAGTATCCTGGTCACATGCACATTGCGTACCTTCGGATCGATCGAGCACCCGTCGGTATGGAATGCAGTCCGATCAGCATTGCTCGAGCAGACCGGTTCTATCGTCGTGCTACTGGCCCTGCTACCCTGGTTTGTCCACGATGCACTCAAGCTGAGCAATCGCTTCGCAGGCCCCATGGTCCGCTTGCGCAAATCGATTCGACAGCTAACCAACGGTGAAGAATTGCCACCCGTCAAGTTCCGCGAAGACGACTTCTGGCAGGATCTTGCCGAAGAATTCAATCTGCTGCGCATCCAAGTGCTTGAAGAGCGCAAGCGACTAGCCGCCCTGCTCGAACACAGCCAAGAAATGCCCGTTAGCACCGTTCCAATATTGATGCTCGATGCACTACCGGTGGCAACATCTGCACCGTTTATAAAGTAACACGCAAATTAGGGCTTGAAACTCAGTTCCTGAATGCCAATACACTGCGCGCCGGTGGGGTTCAGGCCGGAGTACAGTACAGCCAATGTTTGCTGGGATGGCTCGATTTCGAGGGAGCGGATACCCCGCGTGGGCCCAAGGTTCAACAGTGTGCCGGTCAAGGTACACTCAGCGGCATTCCAAACTTTGAGATGGCCGCTAGAATCGCCGCTCAAATAGCAATCTCGCGTGGGCGAGATAGTCAAGCTGGTAATTTCTCCCTCACTGCCACCGAGTGTCGCCAACAGAGTCAAATCCTGGCTGCCGTAGACACGCAGACGCCCGTCGGCATGGCCACTGATGAACCGTTGGCGTTGGTCGTCAAACACCAAGCATCCCGTACGCGTCGCACCGGATATTCTGCGAATGATGTGTCCGTCGCGACCTCGAAACAACACGATCTCTTCGAACATTCCGCCCACCGCCAATCGATCTTGATTGTCGAAGCACGAAGAATAGGCCATCGAACGCAGGGTATGCTCCCATTGTGGCTTGGACGGCTCGGCAACTGTCCAAACTCGGGCGCGTGCATCGTCGCCGCAGGCGGCCAGCAATTTTGAGTTCGCAGAAAAGCACAGGTCATTAATCTTTCGCTCTTCCAAGGAGTCCACGGGCGTGGAGTAGTCACATTTCGTGAAACGCTTTGAGGTGATGTCTAGCATGCCAACCTGACCATCGCGCCAGCCGATGCCCAGCGACATGCCGTTGGGACTCAAACACAATGCGCTGACGGGGCTAGTTTGGGAGGGCATCAAAGTTAATTCGCACTCTCGAACCGTTGCAGCTCGAGTCAAAGCATGCTCGTGGAACTCGCGACAAGTCAAACTGCCGTCGCTATGGCCCAGAAAAATACCCTCAACATCCTTCGCTTCAAAATACTTGGCAACAACCACATCGGAACTCAACCACGCTCGCGCTTCGGTGGGTAACTCCGAAACAACAACCGACCCGCTATCGCTCACGCTGGCCACCCTTTCTTTGCCGATCATGGCCACGTCTGATACGCTGCCGGTGTGCAGTACCGCTGCGTGGAAATGCTCGACAATTGATTTAGGCGGTGCAGCTTCCAGAATGCCAAGTTCCCAAGCGACTACGGCACCGCGGTGCGTTCCCGCCACTAAGCGACTGCCGTCCGTCGAAAACGCAATCGACCGAATGCCGCCATGCGGTTGAGTCAACTTCAGCGATTGGGCTGGGTCATCCAACGATTCCAATTGCACGAACTCATCTTGGTAGCCCACCCGTGCGATCCACTTACCACACGGCGACCACAGAGCAAACTGAGGCGAATTTTCACACTGGATCAGCTTCGCTAGTCCACCGGATTGGGCCGATAAGACATCGATCCGAGACGCGCGTTGCATCACCAACACGTGTCGGCCATCGGGCGAGAACGGCGCAGTGTGATTTCGATTGTCGGAATCGAAGTAGGCCATAATTCTATTTTTCTCAAGTGAATAGATCACAATATTCTTGTAGCGAGAACCGACCGAAAGTAGCTTCGAACACGGAGAAAACCGCAGAGACTCGATCGTGGTGGCGGAGAAATGTACGACCTGCGAATCGTGCAACCAATTGCTACTAGACGCGTAGTCGATCTGGTGAACGCGAGCATGGGACAATCCGAGCAGCGGATTGACGTAACCAATGGCAATTTGAGTACCGTCGCCACTGACATCCATAGCGTGTATTTCAAAGCCGATTTGGGGTGTCACCGAGTGCTCCAAATAGCCAGTCACGGTGTTGTGAAAGCTGACTTTGCCATCTTGGCCGGCCGTCACGATCAAGTCGGTTCCGCCGATCTCTTCGACTTCGGTCGTGGGCCCTGCATGTCCGGACATGGGAACAATCACCGACTTGGAGCGGGCCGACAGCAACCTCAACTCCATACCGGGTTCGAGATGCCCCCTGATACCTTCGTGAACCTTGCTCAGAATATTGGAGACGCTCAGCACACGTTGACGTTCCCATTCACCATAGGCACGATGCAGTTCGGCGTGGTACCACACCCGTACCGCCTCTCCCGTTTGCTTTTCAGCCTCCGATTTCTGCATGTCGACCAATTGCATCATTTCGTATGTCGCCTCTTGCGATCGCAAGGCTGTCGCCTGGCTGCGGTTTAAATCGGCGAGCGTCGACTGTAGTTCGATTTGTCGCGATGCCAAGTTCGATGCCAACTGTGAAAACATCAAGGCGCTCACCAAACACACGCCGAATATCGCGGCGACCAGCGCCGAAACCAAGGGAGCCTTGCAGACAATGCGCCAGCCCAGTTGACACTTAGTTAGCGGGCGAGCGGAAACAGGTAGCCCATTGGCAAATCGGTCCAGGTCTCGGACCAACTCTCGGCATGTTGCGTAGCGATCCTCCGGCTTCTTTTCAAGGCACTTGTGACAGATTGCCTCTAAGTCGCGCGGTATCGAGGACTGTATGCTGCGAAGCTCCGGCGGCGACTGGCCGCAGGCCGCTTGCAATGTCTGTACGAGATCGTCCGAAGCGAAGGGTAAAACGCCCGTCAACATGCGGTACAGAAGAACGCCCAAAGCGTATTGATCCGAGGCTGGTTGAATATTCTGCGTGTCGCCCTGAATTTGTTCGGGCGACATGTAATCGATAGTGCCCACAAAGCGGCCGCCGCATCCAGAAGTTTCTTGTTCTAAGATGTCATGGGCCAAGCCAAAATCTGTAATGCGGGGAATGAAGCCAAGTACGTTGCCCAGCTCCAAGTTGGGCTGTAGCAGAATATTTCCGGGCTTGACGTCGCGATGGATCAGTCCGCGCGAATGCGCGTGCGCCAGGCCACTAGCCAGTTCGCGCACGATCGCGACCGCAGTGCGAAACGGCAATCGATCCGGCTGCTCGGTGAGCCACTCCTCCAACGTGGAACCCTCGCACATTTCATAGACCAAGTACAGCATCCCATCGTCTTCGCCGTACTCGTACAAACAGACAACATTAGGATGAGTCAAACGCGCCGCTGCGTGAGCTTCGGCAACGAAGCGAGCTTGCAATGGTTTCGACTGGAGACCGGGGTGAGCCACTTTAATGGCCACCTTCCGCGATAGCCGAGAATCGCAGGCTAGGTAAACGCTGCCCGAATTTCCACGGCCAATGCAGCTAATAATCTTGAAACGCCCGATGGTGGATGGCGCGAGCCCGTCTGTCACATCATCGAGCGTTCGCGAATCACCTATGTCGGCCAAATGCGTTTGAAGCGCATTCAACTCGGCCCATGTAATCCGCTCGTTGGCGTGCGCACTTGCACTGGACGATGTGTTGGCGATAGAGTTTTCAGTAGGCGACATATCTGCGGAATGAAAGCGGAATTGCGGGGACGTTGGACCATTATGCTCCTAAACCGCAATCTTGGCTACAAGAAAATTCCTGCAACGCACGCGGTCATCAAACAGGCAAGCGTTCCACCCAGCATAGCACGTACACCCAGCTGGGCAATCTCGTCTTTCCGGCTAGGTTCGAGCCCCCCGATGCCACCCACCTGAATTCCAATGGCACTAAAGTTCGAGAACCCACAGAGAGCATAAGTCATGATGCTACGAGTTCGATCGCTGAGCGGATTCACCTCACGGTGCAACATTTCTCCCATCCGCTCGTAGGCCACGATTTCATTAGCGAACATCTTGATTCCCAACAGTTGTCCAGCGTCGGATGCCTCGGCCCACGGGACGCCAATTATCCACGCAATGGGCGTGAAGCCAATCGCCAAAAGACGGGTTAAGCTGAGCGTAGGTACTCCACTTTCGTCGCGAAAACCCACCCATCCACCCATGTGTCCGATCGCAAAATCGGCGATCGCCAATAACGCCAAAAATGCGATCAGCATGGTGGCAATATTCAATGCCAGCTTTAATCCGTCGCTTGCTCCCTGAGCCGCAGCACCCACTAGATTCGGCGCTGCCCGATCGCTTTTTAAACTCAACGACTGGCTGACCCGGTGCGCGACATCTTCGGGCTGCATGACTTTAGCGATCAGCAGGGCTGCCGGACCGGAGATCACACTGGCCGTCACCAAATGGCCCGCTTCGGCACCTAAGGCTGTATAGGTAGCCAACAAGCTGCCGGTCACCGTCGCGAAACCCCCGACCATAAGTGCGTTGAGTTCGCTTCTAGTCAAGGTGGCTAAGTAAGGCTTTACTACAAGTGGGGCTTCGGTGTGTCCCACGAAAATATTTGCGGCAGCGGCTAAGGTTTCTGGGCCACTGGTTCCCAGCGTCCGCTGCATCACAAACGCCACCGCTCTGACGACCAACTGCATCAGACCCAGATGATAAAGCACAGCCATTAGGCTGGAAAATACGATTACTGTCGGCAGCACACCGAAGGCAAAGGAGCCCAGCGGGAACATCTTGTCGCCACTCACTCTGGCGGCCGAGTCCGGAAATAGTCCGAATACAAATCCGCTGCCGCTGATCACAAACGATTGGAAACCCGCGACCGCCGCGTTGGCAGCGTCGAAGAACGCGCGGCCCTGCGAAGTTCGCAGCACGAGCGCAGCCAAAGTAAACTGAAGTATCAAACCGACGATTACGATCCGCCACGGAAAACTTCGCCGATTGGAACTAAGCAGCCAAGCTACTGAAATCAGTACCAGCAATCCAAGCAGCGATACAAATTGTGAGCCCATTGGATTTTAGCCCACTTGCAACTGGGCTTCGACCTGACGCACCGCATCGCGAATCGTCAACCCTCTGCCCACTTTCATGTTGGCGTCATCGTTCAGCCAGCATCCTACCGTCTTCTCCGCCGAGATCACGGTGCTGTGCCGTCGCTTTCCGAAATACTCGCCGATTTCTTTGTATGCCGCCGGCGTGTATTTTCGCGATAGGAACATGGCTAACATCCTGGGTTGGCTTACGTTGCGGGTTTTGGAGGGCGACTGAAGACTACCCGCCTCCAATCCAAACATGTTACAGATAGCCTTTTCGATGTCCGCAATCCGCACGATGGGTTGCGTGGCTTGTACTAGGTCGTACACCGCGTTCCAACACGTTTCCCAGGTTAGTTTTTCAGGATGCAGCGCAGACACCGCTACCATCCGCTTGGCAATTCCGCTCAACACCCGACCGTCACCCGCAGCCCGACAAGCAATTTGCGCGACGATATCATGGCTAATCTCAAGTCCGGCAGCTTTGAAATGACGATGAATCACCTCGGCCCTAGTCGATTCGTCGAGCGGGAAAATTGGCGTCACCATGCCGCTTCTGAGTCGACCAACCAGATCGCTGCCAAGTCCCTGAAGTTCCGACAAAGAGCAATCCGCCGTCAATACGATTTGCTTGCCAAGTCGGATCAGATTATCGAGCGTGTGCTTGAGCTCGCCAATCGTCGACTTCTTACCTACAAAAAACTGAATGTCATCCAAAATCAATGCTTCAACATCGCGGTACTTGCGACGGAACATGGGTAGTCCACCGCCGCGCAAGCCTTCCATATAGTCGTTGGTGAATTGCTCGCTGGACATGTGGACTACGCGACGCAGTCGGTTTACGGAGCGGAGACGTTCAGCCACGGCGGCGGCTAAGTACGATTTGCCGCAACCATTGGGTCCATGCAGCAACACTGGGCTTAGTTTCCCAGGCTCCGCTATGACCAAATTGGCAGTAGTCCAAGCAAGCTGATTTGACGAACCCTGCACAAACTTCTCCCACAATTCCGACGTTGGCGGCGTCCAGTTGGATGCAGCCACGGGATGGCTGCTGACCCTGTTAAATTTCGCTTGCTTGCCTTCGTTCAGCGGCGTGCCGCCATCGATTGGTGCAGGCTCAGACGAAGGTTTTACACGAGATACCCTTTGCAAAGGCGAACTCGTTGAGTCTATCGTCTTGGCCTTGCCTACGGCAACACTCCAGTTGATCTCCGCTTCATTTCCTACAACCTCAGAGATAGCCAAGTGGATCTCGGAGCCGAACATTTTCTTGGCGATTTGACACGAAAAATCGGAAGCGAAGGTAATCTGCAAAATCCCATCGTTCCACAACCACTGCGCATCCCGTGGCATCCAAAGGTCGTAACGCTCCGAGCTGACCCTGCTTACCAAAGCCGTTCGCACTTGAGTGGCGACATCCATTTCGCTCTGATTCACATCGTGTGTCATACTCGGTGCGTGCTCCTACCTGGTCAATGTTTGCGCAATTCCTGCCCAAACTGGTTCCTGTTTGACACTCGTGGCATACCGTGCCACGCTCTCCGGCTCGAATTCGAAGGCTGAAAAGAAAGGCCACTAACTTTCCATCGAATTCTCTATTCAAACTACCGCGAATTTCTCCGACAAGGCGCTCCGGCAGACGCGCCCAATTGGTCCGCAATAAACCATCGCGATAGGGATTCGCGGCTGGGGATCGCGTCTGAATTTTCGCAGCCATGTCGGTCACGCTGATCGCGTCACTGACGAGCAGCGATTGTAGATTTGCTAGCACGCATGTCAAACTGTTTTTGCCCTTCGACCTCGTATATCGACAACCAATTCCAAATGCCGCTGGAGAAGTAGGCATTCCCACTGAGTAAGTCGCCGCTATGTTACCAAACTTTCTCGACAGTTTGCGTGCTCGAAGCGTGGAAAATCTGTTCATGAAAAAAAGCCTTAGCTCGTTCCAGCTCAGTACGTTTCGCGTAAACTGAGCACTGACACGCCTTTATGGCTTATTGATAGCTTAAAGATTTGCACAAGCCGAATTTGCGCGAAGCCAAAACAATGCAACTCAGCAATTTGCAGTCCATTCTCGATCGACTTGGGCAGCCCCCACCAGAATTGTGTTTGGATTGGGTATGGCAACTTCAGCGCATCGGCCGGAAGAAGTTTGCAGCTTGGGAGAAAGAACTCTCGTCGCGAACGGCATCACCGTCCCTTGAAACTCAATCACAACACACCGCTTGGAATGACGTGTGGATCGACTCCAATGGGAAACTGGATTTCCGTCAAAGCAAGAATGCTAGCGATAGCGATGCGAGCCTGAGTCTACAGCAACTGGTTGATCAGTTGCTCGACTGGTCGGGACACACGAACTCTCAGGCTGAGATAGCCAGCCCTACAAGACTATCGCCAGCCAAATTACGAAGCCAAAAAAGTCCGAAGCGCGTATTTCTCGGAACGCGTTCCCGAGCTTTGACGGCGAGTCTCGGGCTGCTCGTTGTCGCCAGCCTGTTAATCTATCTAAGCTGGGGAGTTTTTAAACCGAGTGTGTCTACTGTTTTGCCAAGCGCCCCGACCGCAAACATGGCTACAGCAAACGGGCCAACTACCTCGAAGACTCCATCCGCAAACACAGCCAGCGAAACTGAGTTCAAGTTCGGTGGATTGCAACATGAGTCCAACACGATTCAGACCGGTACCATTAGTCTCCTAGCGGGCGGCCCAACATCGGACACTAGCGATCCGTTCGCGAATTCACTAAACGCATTTTCTACGCTCTTAGAAAAAAATGGCCCGCTAGTCGGCAGCGCCAGCGGTAGCTCCGACGACAAACCGAGCCTGCTCGAAGATACAGCCGCAGACCTCAACGTGGATCATCGTGAAGCCGCCCTGCCACTCGACCAGTCCACTCCATCGACAACAGACCTCGATACCTCGAACTCGATCGAGCAGATGGATGTGCTGGCCGACTTGAAACTGCTCAGCAGTGCGGCCGAAAAAGAGCAATTAGAAAAGCTGGTCGCATCGGAAACAAACAGCAGCACAGTCGGTTCAGCCTCGCCGCTATTGATTGCGACGTCGCCAATTTTCCAGATCCAAAAATTTGATAAAACATTGCGTATCCGCAAGCCGCAATGGAAACTGCAGTTGGCCTTGAGTGAAGGATTCTTGAGCGAGCCCAGCGAACCACAGCAAGTGTCTGGGCGCGAGATAGCAACTTGGTTAGTCCGTGAGCAGACACCCAACACCAACACCGCCGCCAACTCTCAGTCAGCCATACAAGTGTTGGTCCAAGCTGAGTTGGTCGGCAGCCGAGACGCGAGCCTGCGTTGGCGCATCGTGGCGGGAGCTGAGGATTTACCAATGGTCGTGGTGCCGCTGGACAAACAATATCTTGATGCGTTGCAAAGCAAGCTCGGTCAGCAGATTCAGCTCATTCAGCTCGGAGTCGATCGACTGCGGCAAATGTCTCGCGCGGGTGGACTACCCACGGAAGCCCAAAGTGCGATGAGCACCGTGCGTCGCCACTTAGAACAGCAGCGCAGGCTGGCGGATCGGCTATTGCAAGTGGTGGCCGATGCGAATCAATTGCAGGGTTGGCTCGACGGGCAGATCGAAATCCATGCCGAGCTGATCGACATGGCTTCGGCGGACTCGACAGCTTTGCTACAATTCGGAAAGTTCGCAAACCGAACCGCAGAGCTGGTCACGCCAGACATCGACTATCCAGACATCGATGATGTTGTCAAGTAAACGCAGTCCGATTGGGAGAGGCAATTGCAATTACCGCCAAGTGACACACTTGCTTCAGGTATTTCAATCAATGAGTTAACGATCGCGTTTCCGAATCGCCCCGCCATCTTGGACCGCGTAACCTTCGATATCGACGCAGGTGAAATCGTGGCACTGGTCGGCGCATCGGGTAGTGGCAAGAGCACGCTGCTCAAAGCCATTGCGCGGTTGGTCCAACCTGTTTCGGGCTCGATCGAATTTCCAGCAGGTGCCCCCAGTCGCCGCCCAGGCGATTTAGCTTTTGTATTTCAAGATCCGACGCTGTTACCCTGGCGAACCGTTGCGGAGAATGTCGGTCTGCCACTGGAACTGGGGCCACTCGATCTCGGCCCGAGCAGAAAAAATGTAGACAGAAGGGAACGAATCCAGTTGGCCTTAGACTCTGTGGGTCTGACCGCAGCCGACACCCGAAAATATCCGCGAGAGCTATCCGGCGGGATGAGAATGCGAACGAGCATCGCGCGGGCGCTAGTCACCGATCCCAATGTATTGCTGCTGGATGAACCCTTCGCTGCCCTGGACGACATTTTGCGATCACGCCTGAACGATCTGATACTCCAATTGTGGTCCGCCCGTCCCAGAACGATCGTATTTGTGACACACAATATTGCAGAGGCGGTTTACTTGAGCCACCGCATTGCCGTCGTTGGGAACAGAACCATCTTCAAAGTGCTAGTAAATGATCTGGACTGGCCGCGCGGAGCTCACCAACGATCGGCGCTCGAATTCGCGGGCCTGTATGGAAAAGTGAGCCAAGCCCTCGGCGAGGTGGCAGGCTAGATGAAAAACCAAGTGAACAACAGTCGATTTTTCAGGGTCGCTTTCCCAGTGCTTGTTTTGGTGGGACTGTTTGCGTGTTGGCAATTGGCGGTTACTCTACTGAATATTCACCCGATCGTACTGCCCTCACCGCTGCGCATTGCCCAAGCAGCCTGGCTAGAACGCAGCACGCTGGCTTTAGGATTCTTGGTCACCGGAGCGGCTGCTTTGCTGGGACTGCTGGCTAGTATCCTGGTCGGCTCGCTGATTGCGGTGGTATTCAGTCAGTCGAAACTGGTTCGCTCCGCCTTCTATCCCTACGTTGTATTTCTTCAAACCGTGCCCATTGTCGCGATTGCGCCGCTACTGATCATTTGGTTTGGCTATGGATTCCAAACCGTGGTGATGGTGGCGTGTATCATCAGTCTATTTCCAATTATCTCCAATGTGACGGTTGGGCTAATCTCCGTCGACGAGAATTTGAAGGATTTGTTTCGACTTGGAAATGCGTCGCGACTGCAAACTTTGGTCAAGCTGCGAATTCCATTGGCAATCAGCCACTTGATCGTCGGCACCCGTATCAGTTCTGGTTTAGCCGTAATTGGCGCGATCATTGGAGAGTTTTTCGTCGGCAATGGAGCCGCTGGCTACGCAGGACTTGGGACTATCATGACAGGCTGGCAAAATCTGGCCCGCACAGACGCATTGATGTCCGTAGTACTTACCAGCACACTGCTAGGACTGGCAGTGATTGGTATAGTAAATTTTATAGCGCGAGTCTTGCTGTGGCGATGGACGGCCAGCAGCGGTTTTGAGAATGATTGAATACGAGCGCGGAGCTGCTCGATTTCATATCCTAGCATTGAGAACAAATAGATCGTCATGAGTATACTGAAATTTCTTGGATGCTTCATTGGTATTTTCGTTCTAGCTGGTTGCACGCCTTCGCGCTCTCCGAGATCGACGGATGGCCGCGAAAAAGTTGTGCTGATGCTCAATTGGTATCCCGAAGCAGAGCATGGCGGTTTTTATGCTGCTCAGCAAAATGGGATCTTCGAAGCCTACGGACTGGATGTTGAAATCCGAGCCGGTGGACCCAACGCTCCCGTCGCGCAGGAATTGGTGACCGGCCGCGTACAATTTGCCATCGGCAATGCCGACGATGTGCTGCTGTTCCGCAATGAAGACGTTCCCGTCGTGGCCTTGATGGCACCGATTCAAAATACGCCCCGCTGTGTGCTGGTTCGCGAAGACTCCGGCGTGACCAAACTATCCGAACTCGCTGGGTTGGTACTGCAAGCCAACACAGGTCGGCCCTTTCTAAGTTTCATGCAGGCTGAAGGGCTACTCAGCGGTGTTCAAGTCGTGCCATATAGTGGTACCGTGGCGAAGCTGGTCAGCGACAAAGGCACGGCAATCCAAGCCTACTCGTTCAGCGAACCGTTCATGGCTCAGGAACAGGGCGTTGCCGTTCGCAAGCTCATGCTGTCCGACATTGGCTTCAATCCCTACGCCTCGTGCTTATTAGCCACCGAATCCTACGTGAAGGACAATCGCGATTTAGTTGGCCGTATGGTCGTTGCCTGTCGAGAAGGTTGGAAGCAATATTTTGAAGCGCCGGAACAAGCCAATGCCGCCATCTTGGCCGCCAATGCACATGGCATGACGGCGGAGGCGCTGGCATTTGGTGTCGCCGAGCTGAAGCCGCTGTGCTTGCCCGATACCATGACTCCCGAGCAGATAGGGCAAATGAGTTCGGCCCGCTGGACCCAGCTCGTCGAACAATTTTCCAAGCTCAGACTGATTGACGCTGCCAAGGTATCGGCGGACCAGGTCTTTAATGCAGAGTTCCTAGAGCGATCCTCTCCGGTAGACTAGCCTCGTTGGCCTCAGACGCTCAGGAGATTCCTGGTTGATCCTGAAGACTCTATTTGCAGTAGCCATTTTGCTTAGCGATGCAACTATGTGTTTCGGCGAATTGCGGCAATTGACCGATGGACCCAAAAACCACCTGCTGACGAATATCAACGTCTGGTCCCATGACAGCCAGTGGATTTATTACGACGTACGTAGCGATGCTTCGGGCTCGCAGTTCGATGGCGATCGCATTGAGCGCGTCCACGTAGCTACAGGCCTAGTCGAAGTCCTTTATCGATCTCGACATGGCGCGCATGTGGGGGTTGTGACCGTGTGCCCGCACTCAGACAAGATCGTTTTTATCCATGGACCTGAAGTACCCACCGAGGATTGGAATTACGCGGCCCACCATCGCCGAGGCGTAGTTGTGTCGCCTACGAACTCAGCCCCCCAGTCCGTGAGCAACTTAGATGCCCGAGACCTGATCGCACCGTTCACTCCGGGAGCTCTGCGCGGCGGTAGCCATGTACACGTCTTCAGCCACGATGGACTATGCGCGAGTTTTACTTACGAAGACCATGTGTTGGCTACCCAGCATGGGGCGGACAGCCAAAGAAACCAACGCAATGTCGGAGTTTCGATGGCATCAGGACAGGTGTTAGTTCCGAAAGCGCATCCACGCAATCACGATGGAGAATTTTTCAGCGTGCTTGTCACGCGCACTACCGACGAACCCGAGTTGGGAAGCGACCAGATCAACCGCGCCTACGAAGACGCTTGGATTGGCGAGCAAGGCTATATGAAATCCGACGGCCAGCGTCAATTTCGTGCGCTGGCCTTCATCGGCGACTGCGTGTCGAACGCAGGCAGGCCGCTGCCCGAACTATTTGTCGTGGACCTGCCGGATAACCTCACCATACCGGGCGATGGACCGCTGTGTGGTACTCCGCTTACACGTCCACTGCCACCAAGGGGAACACTGCAGCGAAGGTTGACGTTTACCGGCCAGCGAAAATATCCAGGTCTAGCGGGAGTTCGGCATTGGCCACGGAGCAGCCCCGACGGCTCGCAGATCGCGTTCCTTATGCGGGACGATACGGGCGTGTCGCAACTTTGGCTGATTTCTCCACTGGGAGGTGAGCCGCGTCAGTTGACACACGGTTCTCAGCCCATTGCGTCAGCGTTCAGTTTCAGGAGCGACGGCAGAGGTGTCGCCTGTGTCATCGGTGATGCAGTATGCGAAGTAGATACCCACTCTGGCGCTGTGACAAAGTTAACATCTTCGCTCACTTCGCTCCGACCCGAAGCCTGTGTGTATTCGCCAGATGGTAGTCAGGTTGCGTTTCTGCGCTCGCTTCCGGTCGAGGGCAGTCCCTTCAATCACATTTTCGTAGCGAAGACTCGAATCGAGTGAATACGATGGATAAGTAAGTGTCGCTTACCTTTTGCCAGGTACTGGCCCTGCGGGTGCTTCGCACAAAAGGTACCGGACACTTTATCGTTCATTATTACAGTGCAGTGGCTAAGTCGGTTGGACTGGCTACGTTTGAATTGACACCGCGGACCTTTACGAAACTCGACATGCACACAATTGCGATGGCCATCAACACCATGATCGTCAGCCACTGAGCGCGTTTTTGACGGAGTGGCTCTAACTTGGGGCTGCGACCGACCAAGGCAGAGGCGATGAAGAATACGCCGAAGGCAAGCAAAATTTTTGTTCCGACGAGGGCATGATAGAGCCCGTCACCCTTGTGCAATGGCATCGCTTGGAAGTAGTTATAGAAGCCGCTGAGAAGAAAAAGTAAAATTCCGCCGTGTACAAATCGCTTCCAACGTGCCGCAATGGCCGCCGACAACGAAGCATGGGCTTCGCTGGACAGTAGTTTGACGCTGGGCAATAAGATGCAGAGTGTAAACACGCTGCCACCAACTAGGGCGATGGCGGTGGAGATATGGACGACACGCGAGAGGAAATCGAGCCAGAACATCGAATTGCTTTCCGGATGGTAGACCCTGCATGGGGCCGCAAAAGTTCGGTGATTTGGGGGTGGGTCAGTTTTCGGAGAATTGTGGAGGAAAGTCGCCGCCCGCTAGATCGCTCGGCTCGGCTGCGTCACTTTTAATTTTTTGCTCTAAGCATCGAGTTAATAGCCGGCAGCGGATGTCGACATTGTTTTCTGCCAGTAACTGTTGTTTGATGGTAAGTGGTAGATTCAAAGCGTAGGCGATTGTATCGGTCAGAATCCCCAGTGGGAGCTGCCTTCCGACCAATTGTTGAAAACTTTCTTGAGCGGCCAACCCTTCTGGGACGAAATGCGAGAACAACTGCTGCAGCGACGTCATAAGCTTTGGGCGCTGGGGCGCATCTTCGACCGGGTATATGTCCTCGAGGATCTGGACTTCCGCCTCACGATACGAGCACTGGCTATCAATTTCGCGCGCAATCCTAGCTCGCTTAACACCTACCAGCAAGATATTGTGACGTCCGTCTTCGGTAGGTGTATGGGAAATAATTTTTCCAACGCAGGCAGCTTGCGCAATACGCGGTTTGCGTTGGTAATTGCTTTCCCAGCCCTCTTCTAACAGAGCCATTGCGATCAGGCGATCCCCAGCCATTGCGTCGGCTAGCATGTCACAGTAACGCGGTTCAAAAATATGCAAGGGTTGAACGACATGTGGAAAAAGAACTAGATTAGGCAACGGGAACAAACGTACTTTCCCAGAAAAGTCGTCTGGCCATCCCGCTGAGCTTGGTAGATTAGTCATTGTCTCTCTTGAGCAGCCCGCTGTACAACAGCCAAAGGTCTACCACTTAAATATCTGCTAAATTCTCTGCTAAATTTTCGGCGGAAGTTGCCGTTATGGTCGGCAATCTCTCGTACCGAAGAAGTGGTGACTCAATAAGATTCCCAGACAAGCCCACGATACGTCTTGCCTTCGAAGTCAGGGTCGAATCCGAAGGGAAAATCGTCGCGTGTCTGGTTTAGTCTAGCGTAAGTGACAAGATGCAGCAGCGATGCTCGGTTGTGATTATCGGCCGTGGCGCGACTTGGTTCTAGGCCAAGAGGTGGTGATTGCGTATAAATAACGGCTCGAAGTCCTGGCATTCGCTTGTTTGCGACCACGGGTCGGGAGTGAGCCCACCATATTTTAGGATTTGCACCATGATTTTGTCTGGCGAGGAAATTCAGAAGCGAATGGGTGGCGACATTAATATCCAGCCATTTGACCCCTCCCACCTGAATCCAAATAGCTACAACCTGACTTTGCACAACGAATTGCTAGTGTACGAAGAAGTGGTACTCGATCTGAAAATACCAAACCGCTATCGACGTATTGACATACCCGATTGCGGGTTGGTGCTTAGTCCCAGCCAAGTCTATTTGGGACGCACGGTCGAGCACACCGAGACCCATAACTTGGTGCCGATGATTGAGGGGCGCTCATCGCTCGGTAGATTGGGCTTATTTGTGCATGTCACCGCCGGTTTTGGCGATGCTGGCTTTAAGGGTTATTGGACGCTCGAGATGTTTGCCGTGCAGCCCATCCGCGTCTATCCGGGCGTGCAAATTTGCCAGATCATGTACCACGCACTGGAAGGAAGTGTCAAAGAATACTCGTCTGGAAAGTATCAGAACAACAAAGACATACAGCCCAGTCTGCTCTATCGGGAATTCGGGCGAACTGAGGACGATCATCAGATGAAACTAGATTTCCCCACCTCGTAGCCGACCGCGTTGTTGGTGTCTGGGCTTTAGCCGACTGCTAAAGTGCTGAGTCCATTGGGATATAATGGTTTTATGCCGAACCTTTCAAAACCTAGTGCTTCTCGCCAGCGGCTCCAACGACGGGAGATACCCGAACTGCCAAGCGCGGAGAAATTGCGCAGCCTGCCTGCTTGGCTGCTGTCCGTTTTGTTGCATGTGAGTCTGATCGTTGCCGTAAGTTGGCTTTGGGTCGCGAGCCCCAAGGGGACTGGAGGTGGTGCCGATCGACCCGTGGGCCTCGCTGTCATCTACGAATCGGCTGGCGGCGAAGCCTATTTCTTGAATGATTCGGGATCCGCTCAGCTTGGCCAGGACGCGAGTACGACGCCAGCGGAGCAGCTCGCTGCCAGTCTTCCGTCGGCGAGCAGTCTGGCTTCCGCCACTGATTCCTTACTGGAAGGCTTGCTTCCGGAGCTGGGAGCCGCAGGTGGAGCATCCCAGGCCGCTGGTGGGCTGGGGCTGGGCGACGGTGGTGCGGCACTCGGCGGCGACAGTTCGGTCAGCAAAGTGAAAACGACTGTATTTGGTATCGAGGGAGAGGGCACCCGATTCCTGTATGTCTTCGACCGATCGGAAAGTATGCTTGGATACGGCGGGGCGCCACTTAAACGCGCCAAAGCCGAATTGCTGAAGAGCCTTGAGAGCCTCGGCCCCAAACACCAGTTCCAAGTCGTCTTCTATAACGATACGCCACTGCCCTTCGGAGGACTGTCGGGCGGAGTGCCGAAGTTGTTTAGCGGCGACGACCGATCCAAGTCCGCCGCCATGCGATTTGTCAAAGATGTTTCCGCCGATGGTGGCACGCAACATGTCGATGCCCTGCGGATGGCGCTCTCCCTGGGACCCGACGTCGTGTTTTTCTTGACGGATGCCGATTCGTCACCTTCCGCCAGAGATATCGACAACTTGCACTCCCGCGCTGCCTCCGTGCGCGCGACTATACATACCATTCAGTTCGGATCGGGAGCAGGCCAGAGCTCCCAATCAGGAGGCTGGATCCGACAACTCGCTGAAGGAACCGGTGGCCAATATCGCTATGTAGATGTCAGCGCCCTGTAGAGGCCCATCGCAAAAAAATTCAATCGTCGAACAGTGCCCGCACCGCGACCGTGGCTGGCTTCGGATGTGCCATGCGATCCAGAATGGTGTTCCCCGTCGCGCGAGATACTTCGATGATAGGCAGAATGATCAGATCGGCCGGAATAGAATCGAGGGCACTTCGATGATGCAGGACGGCTGTTTCGATCCAATGCGATTTCTTTACGCCATGCGCCGGCACGTACCGCTCCAACAATTGGCTTGTCTCGGATGAAATGTTGGCGGATAACTGCGTCGACGAATTCACTGGATTTCCCTCGTATTGCAATGGGCGTAGGAATATCTACGGTTTCGCAGAGTGTACACTTTGGACTGCCGACGCGCAAGTTCGCGGCGTTGCACCCCGTTTTAGTTCCTGAAACGGCCTACGAAAAAAACCGCCTCTTGCGAGGCGGTTTTTTGTTTTAAAGTTACGACACTCTTCGATAGCCAAACTATCGCGCTAGGCAGCTAGGACTTATCAGTTTCGGCCGCTGGCGCCTCGGCAGCGGCTGGGGCGATCAAAGGTCCGTCCGAACCCAGTCCACCCTTGAGCTCGACGGTGGGTTTCGCATCGACGACTTGTTGCTGGCGAGCTTCTTCGCGGGCAGCAGCTTCCTCTTGCTCTTCGGCCCAATCAACGCGCTTACGCGAAAGTCCAATCTTGCGTTCGTCGGTATCGACTCGCAAAACCTTTACTTCGAGTTCATCGCCAACTTTGACCAACTCTTCTGGGTTCTCGACCTTGTCATCGGACAGCTCGGAGATGTGTAGCAAGCCCTCCAAGCCGTCTTCGAGTCCAATAAAGACGCCGAAGTTGGTGATCTTGGTAACTTTGCCTTTCACGAGTTGTCCTGGTTGATACTTGGCCGGAATTGTGGTGGCCCATGGGTCGCTATCGAGCTGCTTCAATCCCAGTGCAATTCGACGTCGCTCTTGATCGACGGACAGCACGCGGCACTTGAGCTCTTGTCCCTTCTCGACCACTTCGCTGGGGTGACTGACCTTGCGCGTCCAGGACATGTCCGAAACGTGCAGTAGGCCATCGATGCCCTGTTCGAGTTCGATGAAGGCACCGTAATTGGTTAGATTGCGGACTTTGCCCATGACCTCGCTGCCCTCGGGATACTTGTCCATGACTTCGTCCCACGGATTGGCTACGGTCTGCTTCATGCCCAGTGACAATTGCTGCCCCGCTGGATCGACGCCAAGGATCTTGATATCGATTTCGTCGCCGATCTGCACCAATTCGTTTGGGTGATTGATGCGACGGGTCCAAGACATCTCGCTGATGTGTACCAAGCCCTCGATGCCAGGTTCGAGCTTCACGAACGCACCGTAGCTCATCACGTTGACAACTTCACCCTTGACGGTGGTGCCCACTGGGTACTTCTCTTCGATGTTGTCCCATGGATTGTTCTGCTTCTGCTTTAGACCCAACGCGATTTTCTGCTTCTCGCGATCGATTTGGAGAACCTTGACTTCGATCTCCTGATCGATGGACACCATCTCGGTTGGGTGGCTAATTCGTTCCCAACTCATGTCGGTGATGTGCAGCAAACCATCGATGCCACCCAAGTCGACGAAGGCACCGAAATCGGCGATGTTCTTCACGATACCCTTGCGCAGTTGTCCAATCTCGAGTTCTCCCAGCAGGTGCTCGCGATCTTCTTCTCGCTGCTTCTCGATGAGCGACCTTCGGCTAACCACGATATTGCGCCGCGTTTCATCGATCTTGAGAACTTCGCATTGCACGACTCGGCCGATGTAGTCGGCAATGTCATTCGGGCGACGAATGTCAACTTGGCTCGCCGGCAAGAACACGTTCACGCCGATATCGACTAGCAAACCACCTTTGATCTTGCGAGTTACGGTACCGGTGACGACCTGGCCTTCGCTGACCTCGGCCATCATCTTTTCCCACTCCAAGATCTTTTCCGCTTTGCGCTTGCTCAGCGAGATCATGCCGTGGATATCGTTTGCAGGACCGAGTTCGTCCTCCATCTCTTCAATGAGAACTTTGACGATCGAACCCACTTTAGGCGGCTCTTCACCCTCGTCCCACTCGTTGACACTGACGGCACCTTCGCTTTTGAAACCGACATCGATGACGACGTACTCGCCATTGATTTCAACGACGCGCCCGTCCACAATTTGATTGATGTCAAAGCCCGCGTTGAGGCCTTCAAGACCCTCCAGGATCATGTCATCCATTTCGTCCTCTGGTAGCAGCAAGTCTACCTGTGAGGTGATGGAATCGTCTTCGAGTGAGCGAATGAGGTTACGGTTGACCATACTTGTAATTGACCTAGTAAACCTGCCGATCGGAAATGTACGACCGAGAGGAACCCAAAAAAGAGAGTAAGCTGCCATTCACACTCAACCGCCGGCACTCTGCGCGGCATTGAAGTTTGGGCGTGAATAAGACCGCAAGTCTAACACTCGACGAGATTTACGGCAACGTCACCCTTGCCCACTCTGCGGCCAAAAGCGGTGAAAAGCTCGCGCCAAATTAAATACAGGAGAGCTTCTACCATGGAATTCTCTCGGTCGGAAAAGGCTGCGATGGGTTCGCACGCAGCTATGCTCGGTGCCGCCGTAGGCGGTATCATGGGTACTTTGGAAAAAGGGAGATTCAATTCAGTCCCAATATGAGACGTGCCCATCGCATGAAGCTATTACTAGCCATTATTCAACCTACGAAACTACAAGCCGTCCGCGAAGCGCTCTTTCAGGCTGGCGTGGAGCGTCTGACCATCTGCGATGCACAAGGCTATGGTCGACAACGCGGACAGACGTCGACCTATCGCGGAGTTGAGTACCATGTCAACATGCTCCGCAAGATTTCCTTGGAAATTTGGGTCAACGAGGACTTCGTCGAGCGGACCATCGATGTGCTCCTCAAAGTTGCCAAAACTGGCACGCAGGGCAATATCGGCGACGGTAAAGTCTTTGTCCTGCCCACCGAGGAAGCATACTCCATCGATTCGGGCACTCGCGGTCCTGGTGCAGTTTGAAACCCATGTTGGTGAGATTTTGCCTGTATGGGTTTCTGAAGAACCAACGGTACTTCGAGCCCTTCTTCATGCTCGCGTTACTGTCGTACCAGCTCAGCTTCTATCAGATCGGCCTCCTGTACAGCTGCCGCTCACTGACGCTAAATCTGCTTGAGATCCCCTCCGGCGCGATGGCTGATCACTGGGGACGCAGGTACTGCATGATCGCTTCCTTCGCGGCCTATATCCTCAGCTTTGTGATGTTTGCGTTTGCCACGCATCCGCTGCTACTAGTACCCGCAATGGTGCTTTACGGAATTGGCGATTCATTCCGCACTGGGACTCACAAGGCCATGATATTCCAATGGCTGCGGATTCAAGGTCGCGAGTCGGAAAGAACACGAGTCTACGGAATCACGCGGAGCTGGAGCCAATACGGCTCGGCCATCAGCGCGCTGCTCGCTGCGGCCTTCGTAATTGCCACGGGCGACTTCCGTACCGTTTTTCTGTTTTCCACGATTCCCTATGTCTTGAACATCATCAATTTTCTCGGCTACCCACGCGAATTGGATGACCTTGATAACCTCAATGAACATACGACGCATCCGCCGGCAGGTGCCACGTGGTCCCACAGCCTAGGCGGACTATGGAACTCAGTGCGCGAAACGCTCCGAGCTGCAATCGGCCAGCCGCAACTGAGAGGCTTGATGTTTGAGTCCATGTCTTGGGAAGGAGTTTTTGGAGCCATCAAAGACTACCTTCAGCCCGTACTACTCACGCTTGTACTCGCTACGCTTATGCAGCCAGGCACACTTCCCGAGCCTCAAGAACTATCGATCGTGGCCACGGGCGCAGCCAATCCCTATGTCGTGCTTGCGATTTCGTCGACTTACACCGTGTTATTCTTGCTAAGCGGTTGGGCCAGCCGGACGTCCCATGTGCTCGTCAACCGTTGCGGTTCGCTGGTTGGCGCCTCGCACTTCTTATGGCGAGTCAACGCCAGTCTATTTTTGGCACTCGGCTTCAGCGACCTCGTCGATTGGAACTTCGGCGTGGCCCTAACTTTCGCAGCACTGACTGTCTTAGAAAACTTTTGGCGACCGATTCTAGTCAGCCGCTTTGATGAATGCTCGGATGCCAAGACCGGTTCCACGTTGCTGTCGATCGAGAGTCAAGCTCAACGTTTTGTGAATCTCTTTGTGGCTCCGGCGGTGGGATTGGCCATCGACCAGATTGCCCAACACGGCTGGCCAGGACATTACTGGCCCATTTCCCTGGCCGGGGGCTTGGCCGCCATTGCCAACATCCACCGTCCCAAAAAATATGATTCAAGACAGAAAGACCAGGCGGTATCGGCAAGCAGGCCATAACCCCTGGAAGTCTTGCTCCCTTTTCGAACCAAGCGTGGTGGTCAGGGCCGTGGAATAGGTCACGCCAGCTCGGGCGGCCTGCCTCAGAGATGAGCTGCAGTGGTTGTTGGCACTTTGACACCGGCCCTCTGCTCGTATCTGCGGTTCCCTCGCAGGGGGCTTGGCTGACTTCCGTCTCCGCTTGGTCGGCGTTAGGGGGAGGATGGAGTCGCTGGCATAAGGCGATGAAAGCCGAGCGGCTAGTACTGCTGTAACCACCAAAACATCGCGACTTGGTAAACCCTTTGGGAAGGATGCGTAGCGACCAACAACGAGTGAATTCAACTCCAGTGAGTTTCTCTGGGACTTGCTTAGAACCGTAAAGAAAACTGAGAGTGAAGCGGTTTAGCTTAACGACTACGCTAACCTGCGGTGAGGCCTGGCGACGGGCTTGCGCAAGCATGCCCGATGACAAGTCGAACCGTCAGATTCACGCGGTAGTCAGCCGGCCTCCATGACTCGGCGGATCGCGGACAGCAGCTCTTGCGGCTCGTCGGTGCCAATCCGGTACTTCCGACCCGAATTCAGTTCGATCTCCACCGCCTCGAATCCCGAAACATTGAACAACCAGCCATGGGGTGTCAGGCGAATCCCCCATCCATAATACCACGGGTTCCGGGCGACAGCTGCGCGGCGAATGTCCCTGACGGAAAACTCCTTCCGAATCAATCCCGGTCCAAACCACAGCAGGATGCGATCCTGCGACACTTCAACGGTCAGCGCGCCGAACAGGAGCATGAAGACCGCCAATACAATCAAGACCACGGCGGGAATTGTCGCAATCGCAGACCCTCTCGAGGCTATTGGGATCAGGATCACGGATGCAACACCGACGGCGAGACCCAGAGCCCACAGAATGAGGATGCCGATCTGTCGGTGTCTGTAGACGCGCATGTTTTTTGTCCGGCGAACGTATTGAGAACTATCCGGGTGTAGTCAGCTGGATAGTTGAGGCGTTGAACTGGGACATGGGAGCGATTGGCTTTATGCGGATTGCGAGCGTCTCGCATCACGTGTGTGAAACTTAGCATAGCTGAACGCGTCCCCGACGTGCAATAGTCGCGTTCCAGAAGGCGTGTTGGATACGCTCGTCGCAGGGATTGGCGGGTGTTACTGATGTCGTTTTCATAGCGGCTTACGATGATGCAATCTAAGATGCAATCTAAGATGCAATCTAAGGGGTCAGGCTTATTTGATTTACTTTTGTCACGGGAACGACATCAAAGAGGCCTGACCCCTTTGTTCTTTTTGTGTTCTTTTTCAGGCATTTCAACAATTCTTCATGATGCGCCGGGCGCAACCATCTTGGCTTGTGTTAGCTTACGTCCAGTGAGCAAATAGAGCGAAGTCAACTGCCGAGTTCTTTTGGCCTCAAGGAAATTGAAATTGAATTAGTCTCGAATAGGCCAGTCACACGATACGAGGGCAATAGTCATGATGCTGTGGACAAGAAAAACAATTTTCGGTCAGCGACACGCTGCGATATTCATTTCGTTAGTAATCGGATGCGCCAGCCTCGACTGCACAATTTTATACTCCGCACCGCATGAAGGACACGAAGAAAAGAAATCAGCCGATGCGAGCGGCGATGCCAAGCCCATTGGCACGGGACTGGTCCTGCCCAATATCGATGGTCCGAAGCCCTGGTCCGACAAGCCCGCCCTTACCGACGCGGATCGCTTTTCGATCGCGATCATGACCGATCGTACAGGCGGCCATCGACCAGGAATTTGGATGCAGGCCGTCGAACGAATTAATTGGTTAAGACCCGATTTTGTAGTTTCAGTCGGAGATCTCATCGAGGGGTATACCGAAGACGATCAAGAGATTGCACGTCAATGGACCGAATTCCTAGGTTTTATTGATCAGATGCAAATGAAATTTTTCTTCGTACCTGGAAACCACGATGTGACGAATCCCAAGTTGCACGCGATTTGGAAAGAACGCTTCGGTCGCGAGTGGTATTCGTTCGATTACAAGGGCGTGCATTTCGTTTGCTTGAATAGCGAAGACCCCACGGCGCACGTGGGCGATGAACAACTGGCCTGGCTGTCCAATGATTTAAAGGCCAATGAACAAGCCCGCTGGACGCTGGTGTTCCTTCACAAACCAATTTGGACCTACAGCGAGCGCGACTTGCAAGCAGGCAATCCAGATTCATCCAACTGGTCCAAAGTATCCGAGCTGCTCGGCGGTCGCCCGCATACCGTCTTCGCGGGTCACGTTCATCATTACGTGCAATACGATCGCGGTGGACGCGACTACTATTCGTTGGCGACCACCGGCGGCAGTTCCCCGCTGCGGGGTGTCGCATATGGAGAATTCGATCACATCACTTGGCTCACGATGGAAAAGGATGGTCCACGAGTCGCTAATTTGCTGTTGGATGGCATTCAACCTGCCAACGTGGTCACCGAAAAGAGCATCGAACGCTTTCGGGAATTTCTACAGTTGGCACGCATCAATGTGGAACCAATTTTCATTTCTGGCACTGAAATCCAAACCGGTGAGATTAATATCCGCTTGCGAAACGAGTTTGATCGCTCGGTAAAACTGCGAGGCAAGATAGATGGCTTGCCACTGGTCGGCCTAAGTATGGAAACTCAGTTGCTCGAGTTGTCGGCCGACGCCGGTGAGGCGATATCCCAAACCATACGCTTCGAATTGAAGGAGCCCGTGGACTTACAACGCTTCAAAGCCACAAGTATGACCGCAATTGTCGAAAGCGATGATGTGCCGCCACTGCGAGCGGAGTGGACCATACCCGTCGTCATCGATCGAGAATACCAACTCGCCCGCGCAAGTATCGCGGTCGATGGCCAACTAAGCGATTGGAGTAAGTCTGAGTGGTGGTCGACGGGCAACACACCTGTGCTCGCAGGTGCCATCCAGAACTGGACGGGCGCTGGAGATTGCTCGTTTCAAGTTTCGATGAGCTATGACGACGATCACCTTTACGTCGCGGCCCGAGTCGCCGACGAACAAGTTGTGGTCGCCGACTCGATCACTCTACTGGTCGATCCGCGATTACAACTGGATCGATTGAACGCTACCTCGCTGGGGCGTGAAACAGTGGCTGTCACAATCAACGCGCCCGAGAGCGAAGAAGTCAAGAACTGCACCGTTTTCGGACAACGCCAGCGCCCCCTGCCAGGTGTTGTCGCAATGGGCATGAAGACGCAGGATGGCTATGTCGTGGAAGTGTCTTTGCCAATCAAGTCTGTGATCGACGTGCAAGGCGAAGACTGGTCCAGCCTTCAATTTGGCGTGCGAGTTTTGGATGTTGACGCAGTAGGCGAACAGGTTGAGGTCCTTTGGCGATCGGGTGAGTCACCCAGAGACAACCAACCCATGGCTCACCTGCTGAGAAAGTAGCGTGAATCGAACTCAGCCCGAATGCGGTCACAGCTCTGCGACGAAACATCCGTCCATCCGGATGGACGGATGGACGGTGCGTTCTGCTAGTCAGGAACAGACAGTGGCGCCGTCGGCACGAGCCGTTCGCCAGTGAGACAAGCTGTGACCCCAGGGATGTTCGAACTGTGTTTCGTCCGTCGAATTCTCGCTTGGTTTCATGAATAAAAATTCCTGAAAACGGCAAATGGTTAACGGGCGAAACCAAAAAAGTAGGCTGGGCAGGACTTGAACCCGCGACCAAGGGATTATGAGTCCCCTGCTCTAACCAACTGAGCTACCAGCCCGCCAATGAAAAGATTGGCCTTTTAAACAAACAAAACGGATGTTACGTATTTTGACACCCGGTGGACGCCTCGCCAGCGAGCAAGGCCGCTCCGATTGGCCAGTGTAAGGCCCACAGCGAAGCCCTGTGTGGGCCACTGGCCATAACCCATGCTAGTTGGATGCCCGAGCAAACCAGCTCACAATTCTACCGACAATTAGCCAGTCGGCAAACTGGGCAAAACCGATGGGCTGCAACAAATCGCAGTATCCGTTAGTTGGACAGCGGTACGGCACAACGCCTTGTATGGATACAAAGTGCTGCGCTCTTATCAGCCAGGCGGTAGAACAATCGGCGACTGGCTGGCGTCAATGCGTACAAAACGATCAACATCTTCATACCCAGCAGAGGCGCAGCGTAGCGGTCGTAGTAGCTGACGAGCACATAGGGCGCTAGACTGACAGCATAAATCGCCAAGGCGGCGCCCGCCGCGCGCGGCAGGACCGGCAGCGACGCCAATAGTAAAAAAACAGCGATGGCAGGCAGTGGCCAGACCAGTCGGTTCAGCCACATCGGAAAAAACAAATTGGCTCGCAGCAGACCATCGTGGCTGTGATAATCCACATGAGGTCCACGACCAGCAGATTAAGCCACACATCGTGAGTCTTTTGGAACAGTTCGTGAAAGTTCGCCAATAGGCCGACAACGGCAATGGTATATCCAAGTGCGACACATTTCAGGCGGACGGACTCGCGGACGACGATGACGACTGTCATCCACACGACCAGCCCTTGCAAGGCGATTACGATGGCGACAACTGCGTCGCGATCATCGCTCGTCAATCCATACAATGCCGCCAAGAGGTATGGCAGGACAGGAGGCATCCAAGCCGTCGGACCCGTGGGTTCGCGAAATGGGTCTGCGAAACCACGACCGCTGCGCAGCGCCACAGCGATCGAATCGTACTCGGCCCCAAGGTGCCCGCGCGCATCTGGGCCGATAGCTCGCGGCGAGACGCCCCGCTAGATCAACCATTCGTTTGAATCTGCCAACCACATTCCGCACAGGACGATCAGAGCCGCCGCACAGGCGTGCAAGATCCCAGCCAACACTCGATCGGATCGACGTTGGTGGTAGTGAACAATGCGTTGCACCGGAGAAGCCTGCGAGGATGTTGGCGGTTGGAGCAGGCGAGTATAAACGATTGGCAGATAGTAGACCGAGTTGAGCGGCGAGACCGTGAGAAATTGTGTTAGTTTCTGTTAGTGCGAGTTCACGTCCGTTCAGGGCTTGTTCCATCGTGGGATAGGCATGTTCGTTCGTGGGATAGCCTTGTTCCTTCGTGGGATAGGCTTCCAGCCTGTCAATTCCCGCATGACAGGCTGGAAGCCAATCCCACCTATATTCCGTACGATCCGAGCGACGAAAGTGGATAGCCGGTCGATACTTCGCGATCGAGCGCCATAGTGCCTGCTACAGTTTGCCGACGGCGCAAGTTGACATGCTCTCGCACCGGAGGCTCTGGGCCACTAACGGGGCATGAGCTCGCCTAGCTGCCGATTACAGGGAAATTATTTTGCAAAAAATGATTGACAGAGGATGGTGAATGTGGAAAAAGAAGACTGAGATCGATAAGAAACGTGATCAAATTGCCTGTCCTGGGGTGACGTCATGCAAGCTCTCAAGCTCTCAAGCGAATCGTAGCGAGAGGGACGACCGGTCCGGCCTCGCTGGTTTGCCAGCCGTAAGCGAGTCTTCGATGCCCGCGCTGGCGCCTGTTTCTGGAGCGAATTCCGGCGAGCCACTCCCGAATGACTTTAGCGGGGTCGAAGCTGGACACGCAACTGGGATTTCTGCGGAGTGGGTGGACAATTCGCAGCGGTTGACCGACCCAGCAACCTGCTACAAACTCATGCGACGCGACGAGTTTCACGAAGTAGAGCTTCGTAGCGGCGGGTTTGAACTCTGCCCAGAACTAAACCTTCTCGTTTTTCACCGCGAGCGGCGATTTACAGAACTTGCTGTAACCTACCATCCGAGGTGCCGTAGTGAAGGAACGAAAATCCGAGCGGTTGATTTTCTTCGTGCCTTCCGACTTACTGCTCCTGCCCAGA
>JBGSJL010000073.1:0-9972 GCA_041741955.1 Pirellulaceae bacterium
GCTGCTCTGCAGCTAACCAAACCGGGAGCCCGAGACCCAGGCCTGCACTTCGCTCGCACGCTCGCTACGTTTAGCCTGGGCTCGACAATCGGCTGGACCTTCGGCCCGTCAGAACTTCCGCATCTTGTTTATCGCACGTCCTTCGGGGTAAATACCGGTGGCACCTCGGGCACTCACGCGGAAAACGGGCACTCACGCGGAAAACGGACACCCACGCGTTAACTACGACAAATCGCACGTCTACTGAGACTCCAGCGGCGACTCCAGCGGCGATTAGCAATTACCTACTGGACCAGCGCTTCTGAATCTCTTCGTCCAACAGACCTACGTTCTCATCCAATATGCGGCGATCATCGGTGCTGATTTTCATGTTGTCGGTCGCTGCAATAAGGAGAGCCTGTCCTACGGCTCGGTCCCGCTCTGTCTCGTTGCCAGCAGTCGCGGCAAATTCGGCCAATTGCAGGTAGGCCAGCGCTCGAATCGTATCGGCCATGTCCGCATCGTCGATTGTTTCCCGCAATTTCTGCTTGGCTACTTCTTCATCCTTGCGATCAAAATGGGCGCGGGCAAGTTGTAGACTGGCAAGGCCCGAGTAATAGCGATTGCTCTCAGCGTCCTCTCCTCGAATCGGAAAAAACTTGCCAACCGCTTCCCATTTGCTGACTTGGCTGCTGTCGGAATTCAGCAGCGCCCATCGGTATTGCTCTTCGACACTGCTCTTCTTGACAACGCCCAAGTGGTATTCCTTGGTGCTCTCGAACAGTTGGAATGGTGTGGAGAAAGCCAGCACGGCCCCCACGCCAAAAGCACTCAGCAAGAACACAGTTGTGGCCACGATCGATAGGATATTTCGCCGCGACTGGTGATTTTTTTTGCGCAGCCTGGACTGCAGCGCCAACGTGGCTTGCATAGGACCGCCGGCACCGGCGATTGCGACCCCCGGCAAGGGGATGGTTTGGTCGGGCCAATCGCTGGCTAAGTCGTCCGCGCGATGGGTGCGCAGGAACTCGAGCACATCCGTCGGTGTGTCAAAGCGACCGTCGGGCGACTTGGCCAGCAATCGCGATAACAGCTCGACCAGTGAGGCAGGCAGGCCGGGCCGCAGTTCCAAGATGGGTGGCACGCTGGCCTGTACATGCTGCATGGCTAGCGCTAAGGGTGTTTCGCCGGTGAACGGAGGACGACCGGTCAGCATGTGATAGACGGTCACACCCAGAGAATAAAGATCGCTGCGAATGTCGACCTTGCCCTCCTGAATCTGCTCGGGACTCATGTACATGGGAGTTCCCAATGTCGTGCCTGCGCGAGTCAATTGAGGATCGTCGCCGAGTAGCAAACGCGCCAACCCAAAGTCGGCTACTTTCACGTCGCCGTCCTGCGTGAGCATGATATTCTCGGGCTTGATATCGCGATGGACGATACCGCTGGCTGCCGATTTGGTCAGCGCGGCGAGCACTTGCAGCAACACGCTCAGCGTTTCGCGGATCGACAGTTGCCGATCGCGCGGCGCAGGACTGCTGGCCTGTCGCGATGCATCGTCCCGCATGTCGCCCGTCGTCGCACTCGTCGGTGCGCTCGTTGATGCAAAACGGGGTTGCGACACGTCGGCAGGGGATTTTTTTGCAGGCCCGTTTTCTGTAGAAATCGAGCTGAGGCCAGTATTGCCAGCAGCCAAGTACTGTCGCAGATTGCTGCCGGGAATGTATTCCTGAGCGATGTAACGATGCTCACCGTCTTGGCCGACATCGTAGACCTGCACGATATTAGGGTGTACTAAGGAAGCCGCGGCCCGAGCCTCCTGCATGAAACGCTGCAAATGAATTTCATCGGTGGCCAGCGATGGCCTGAGCACTTTGATCGCCGCCGGACGCTGCAATCCTTGGTGAACAGCGTAATAGACGTCCGCCATGCCACCGCTGCCCAGCGGACGCTCGATGCGATACGCTCCCACTCGATCGCCGGCAACTAAGCTCGATGGCCGGAAAGCACTTGGGGTTGATCCGCTCATAGGTAGTTCCAGCGGTCTGGGTAACATGGATTTCGAAGTAGCACGCAACTAACGGCTACAAGAATTATACAGACTTTTTCAGACACTTTTACGCACCGTAGCTGGAGTCGCCCGACTTCAGTTCGTAAGAACCGACGTCGGGCGACCCCAGCTACGGAGATTCTCTTAGATTTTGTTGCGCACGAGCTCGGATAATTCGATCATTTGCTGCGGCGTCAATTGCTCTGCTCGGACGGTCGAGTCCAATTCCATGTGAGCCAAGATCTCGTCGACTTGCAGCTTGTCCAAGCGGTCTTTGACAGCGCTGTGCAGAGCCGACCGCAAAAACTTTCGGCGGTGCAAAAAAATGGCCCGCACTAGTGCATGGAAATGGGCCCGATCGGGTATCCGATCTCGTAGTACTTTCTGGGGGCGGATGTCCAAGATAGCCGATTCGACTTTGGGACGCGGCCAAAACACGCTGGGAGCCATGGTGCGCACAATTTCAGATTGACACTGGGCTTGCATCCAAATGCTCAGGGCGCTGTAGTCCTTCGTCCGCGGCTTGGCGACAATACGCTCCGCCAACTCGCGCTGAATCGTTGCCACCATCCGCACCGGCCACGGCTCCATGTCGAGCAGATTGGAAAGAATGGGTGTAGCGACGCTATAGGGCAAGTTAGCAACCAGCTTAATTCTCCCCCCGGCAATGGCTTGGACACGCTCCCGAAGCGTTTCAATCACCAGCGGATCGAGCTGGTTTTTACTCTTCAGCGCGTCTTGTTCCAGGAGCGTTACGTTGCCAAATTTTTCAAACTCGTCGCGGGCCAGTGCGGCCAAGTTGCGATCAATCTCGATGGTAACGACGTGCCCCGCCTTGGCAGCCAGCAAACTCGTCAACGATCCCATACCGGTGCCAACTTCTAACACCACGTCGCGCGGGCCAAGTTCTGCTGTCCTAGCGATCAGCTCCACCAAGTTCAAATCGATCAAGAAATTCTGACCGAAGCGAGTTTGCGGTTGGATTCGAGCCAGTTCGAATCGCTTCTGAATGTAGCTGAGCGTTTGCCGTTCGGACATTTCCAAATTTTTTCGTCTGTTGGCCATCAGCTTTTTATGGGCTGCACCAAACAAGGAGTTCGTGATTCAGTGTTAAGTGCGGTCGACAAATTCTAATTGACGCTGCACATATTTGGCCAAGAGATCTGTCTCCAAGTTCACGGTGTCGCCGATCAGTAGTGCGCCCAGCGTTGTGTGCTCGAGCGTATGCGGAATTAGCGCGACCGAGAAAATGGACTGCGTCACCTCGACCAACGTGAGACTAACGCCATCGACCGTAATCGAGCCCTTGGACGCCATCTGCTTCATCAGTGCTGGCGAAGCCTCGAAAACCATCGTCGACCAAGCGGACTCATCGGTGCGCGAAACGAGTTTCCCCGGTCCATCCACATGGCCTGTAACAAGGTGCCCTCCCAAACGATCGCCCACCGCCAACGAACGCTCGACATTCAAAGCCTGGCCTTCGACTCGCGTGCCCAACGATGTCTTGGATAGTGTCTCCCGACCGGCTTGGAAACTCAACATTCCCAGCGCGTTATCGACGACGGTCAAGCAGCAACCTTGCACGCAAATACTATCGCCAAGTTTCACGTCATCAAACTCAATGGGACATTCCAATTGTATGCGGATGCCGCCCGTTTCAGCAGTTATACGGGCGATCCGGGCTTGGGCTTCAATCAATCCCGAGAACATGCTGTGGCTGGTCTTTCCTACGATCTGGGTGTGATGTAATGCCTGCGGTCTGGGTGTGATGAAATGCCTGCGGCCGAGCGTGCGAACTGGAATGAAATCCTACTCGTAATTGGGTACCCTGGCGACCCGACTCGCGGCGCCCCGCCCGCACTTCCATCATATTGCTGTTCTGGAGGTTGACCCGTCTGGTGCTTTTGGTTGGTTTGAGCACAATATCAGGCCCTGAGCTGAGACCAAATCCATCATTAACGATAGCGACAACGAAAGAGCACAAAATGAGCATTATCCAAGCTGTCCACGGTCGTCAGATTCTTGACAGTCGCGGCAATCCAACGGTTGAAGTCGAAGTGGAATTACTGGACGGCTCGCTTGGTAGGGCTGCGGTTCCCAGCGGTGCGAGCACGGGAGCTCACGAAGCTTGGGAGCTTCGCGATGGCGACAAAGATGTTTTTATGGGCAAGGGAGTGACCAAAGCCATCGAGCATATCAATGGCGAAATTGCCGACGCCCTGATTGGGCTAGATGCTGTCAACCAGCGCGAAATCGACATGATCATGATCGACTTGGATGGCACGCCCAATAAGAAGCGACTCGGAGCCAATGCCATCCTGGGCGCTTCTCTGGCCGTAGCCAAAGCCGCCGCAGATTTCACCCAGTTGCCGCTGTACCGCTACTTAGGTGGCACTGCAGCTCATATTCTTCCAGCCCCGATGATGAACATCGTCAACGGAGGCCAACATGCCGACAACTCAGTCGACGTCCAAGAATTTATGGTCATGCCGCTGGGTTTCGACCGCTTCAGCGACGGACTGCGCGCCGGCGTGGAGATCTTCCACCACTTAAAGAAAGTGCTCAGCAGTCGAAAACTCAATACGGCCGTTGGCGATGAAGGCGGCTTCGCGCCCGATCTGGGCAGCAATCAAGAAGCCCTGGACCTCATCATGGAAGCTATCGAGCAAGCGGGCTACAAAGCCGGCGAACAAATCTTCATCGCCCTCGACGTGGCAGCCACCGAATTCTACGACTCGAAGGAAAAAGTCTACACCATCGATGGCAAGAAACTGTCGGGTGTTCAAATGGTTGACTTCCTAGCCGCCTGGGTCGACAAGTACCCTATCTGCTCAATCGAAGACGGCTGCTCCGAGGACGACTGGGAAAGCTGGAAGTTGTTGACCGAAAAAGTCGGCCACAAAGTTCAACTGGTAGGCGACGACTTATTCGTCACCAACGTTGAGCGCTTGCAGCGTGGTATCGACGAAGGCATCGCCAATAGCATCCTGATCAAAGTCAATCAGATCGGTAGCTTGAGTGAAACCATCGACGCCATTCAACTCGCTGGCCGTAATGGATACACATCGATTTCTAGCCACCGCAGCGGCGAAACGGAAGATTCCACCATCGCCGACTTGGCGGTGGGCCTATCGACCGGACAGATCAAAACCGGCTCAGCCTCCCGCAGCGATCGCATGGCAAAATACAATCAACTGCTCCGCATCGAAGAGGAACTTGGTGATACCGCCCGCTACGGTGGACCTATGTTCCCACGTCGCAGTTAGTCCTTGAGCCGATGGCGCTAGCCGCGGGTTCTTTCTTCGCGTTTCCGGTGCGTACTTTCGATGCCGCTATTGTCCCGCCTTTTCAGCCCGGAGGGCGACACAACCTTTGCCGGTGGCGTCAGCCACCGGTGTCCGTTTTCACCACCGGTAGCCCGGAGGGCGACACATAAAACGCCTTTAAATCAATGTTTCGCCCTCTGGCTAAAAGCCTGTTGCAAATTTCAGGAACAGAACCTGCGCAACTAATGACAGCACACAACCTCAAACTTTTAACAGCCCAGCCTTGGGACTCGCAGCATCGCTGGTGGCTACAGCTGGCGATTTTAATTCTTGTGGGGGGCCTGTACGGTTTCAGGCATGAAATTGACGGCGGTTTTGACTACAATGCAAAGGCTAATGCCAACGAAGCTCCTGTGAAAGTGACTCAAAACTCACCCTGGGACAGTCTGAATTATGGACTCCAACTTGCGACTTAGTCATTCATTGCTGGTTTGCCTCGCATTTTGTAGCATGGCGCACGGTCAATCGGCAGTGTCAAATCAAGCGGACTCAGGACAAACAGTTTCGGAGACTGAGATTCCGCAGGGTGCTGGCGACCGTCAGCAGATGGCCCCGGTGGTTATCACCATGGATGCGGCGGGTAATCTCGTTTTGCAGTCCAACGATCCGGCTGCGCTCGACCGACTCGAACAAATCATGCAAGCCAATCGCCCGCCCAGAAGGCCTTACGATATTTTCAAAGTCGAACATGCCCGCGCAAGCTGGATCAAACTCAACCTGGACGAGTACTTCGAGGACGCCGACGAAAAGAAGAATTCCAGTAACCGCTTTTACTTTTATGACTATAACGCTACAGCAGACAAGGAAAAAAATCGACAGCTTGGCGACAAGCCACCGCTGCGGTTCATCGCTGACAACGACACCAATTCCATTGTGGTCCAAGGTGCCGACGAATTGTCGCGACAAACCATTAAGGACTTGATCAAACTGTGGGATGTGCCTGAGAAAACCGACGAAGACGCAGTCCGCTACACCCGACTCGTCCGTATCCAGTACTCGCGCGCCGAGGCGATCGCCAATTCCATCAAAGAAGCCTATCGAGATTTACTGAGCGCCAACGATAAGACTTTCCAAGCGGGCGATGAAGAGGGCGGCAAGGAAAAACGCAATGGAGACGGCGGCAGTGTCAAGGACGGCGGTGGGATGAGTTTTGCTTTTAAAGGCCGGCTTTCGCTGGGCGTCGAGACGGTAACCAACTCGATCTTGGTATCTGCCGAAGGCACGCCGCTGCTCGACTTGGTCTGCAAGATGATTACCGAACTGGACGAAGCGGCACGACGCGAGGGCAGTTTCGAAGTTTACACGCTCGACCCAAGCATCAACAGCAAGTCGGTAAGGGAAGCCCTGACAACGCTCTTTGCAGCGCCCAAGACCAAGCCCAACGCGCAGGCGAATCAGCCGAAAGAGGGCCAGGAGCCAGCTCCAGAGGCCTCCAAGCCGGACGCTCCGCAACGCACACGCGGCACGCCCGCCAAAAGTCGCAATTAATCGCCTACTTCTTCTTGTCGCGGAACGCTGCGTACTCTTCGGCGGTGATAACTCCATCTCCGCTAGTGTCCGCGCCTGTGGGTTTGATGAGCATCTTTTCCCATTCGTTGGCCGTTAGCTGTCCGTCGCCGTTTTGATCGTACTTGGCGATCTGTCGCTTGGCCCAATCCATCTGTGCTCCACCCATTTCGCTGGAACCACTGGACTTTGAGGTCGATGCAGCAGTGCCCGACGGTGCGGCATCGCTGCTCGTGGCCGCGGTCGAACCGCTCACTCTGGCACCGCTAGCCAAAGCTGCCAAGCACTCTTGAGGCATGATAATTCCATCTCGATTGAGGTCCCACTTCTGGAATTCATCGAGTGTTTCCTGAGTCCACGAGCTGCTGAATTCATGCATCAGGACCTGGCCATCACCATCAACGTCGGTGCGGGCGAAAAAGTCAGGCAGCCCGCTGGTAGTCCCAGACGACAGCGAGCGATAGCTTTTGGCGTCGCCAAATCGACTGACTACTTCCTTGGCTTTTTCCTCTTCGCCATTGCTGCGGTTCCAGCCATTGCTGTTTTCCTTGCCGTTCTTTTCTTTATTATTCCGCGATTCATCTTTGCTGGCTTGCCGGTTCTGATCCTCGACGCGGCGATTGGCATAGCGCAGTGCCATTTCGGATGTATTGATTTTGCCATCGCGGTTGCGATCGTACTGCAACGGATCGTCCGACCACCGCCCAGCTTTCAGTTCATCCATCGATAAAACACCATCTTTGTTGGTGTCATAGCGCTTCAAGCGATCTTCGGCTTCTTTCAGGTCGCGTTCTTCGATTTTGACATTAAACAAAGCACTACCGCTCCCAAAACCCTCGATGGGCAGCGGTACGGATGCTACCCGAAAGTCTGGTACCAACAATTCGGGCTCCTTGCTGGCGGACGACGAGGACTCGCCACCGGAAGAATCACTCCCACCACGCATCCTGTTCATCTCCGACGTCAGCGTGTCAATTGGGACCGGTTTGGTCAAATCGATCTTGGGATTGCTTTGAGCCAGTCGCTGTAGGAAAAACTGAGCCGGACCCTGAGATTCGTCTGGGTCGATCATATTGTTGCCATTGCGGTCGAAGCGTTTGAGCATGTCGGCTGGATTGAAGCCACCGCCGCCCGTATCGCCACCTCGGCTGCCCCGATCTCCCCCGCCCGGAGGCCCTCCGCGACTTCCACCCGGAAAACCGCCTCCACCTCCCGGAAAACCACCACCGCCAGGGAAACCACCTTCACCGCCGCGACTTCCACGATCTCCTCCACCGGGAGGTTGACCCAAGGCGGGTGAGAGAGTTAGAGCAACTAAGAACAGACAGCCCAGTGGTTTACGCATGATCTTTAACTCGTCTGCTGCAAGGAGGGAAACCCGAACGGCCTATTCCAAAGCCTTCAATTCTAATCTTCCGCCGAATTAAACCCCAAAATGAAGCCCTGGTTTCGCTTGGATTATAGGATCTCTGGGTGTAAAGACTTTACCGGATCCTTATAACCTGCCCCAGAGAAGTATTACAATTCAGTTTAGGCAGGTTGAAGACAGCAAACGGGGGTTGCGAGTTCTGCGAGTTCGTTTAACATCCTCATCCAGTTTGACCAGCACATCAAGCGCCTCCGTAGCTCAGTTGGTTAGAGCAGCTGACTCTTAATCAGCGGGTCCAAGGTTCGAGTCCTTGCGGGGGTACTAGACGACACGAAAACCCTTGTTTTTACAGGGGTTTTTGCATTTACTAACCGCCTACTCTCGTCGGTTTTCGCACTTCCTGCGTCGCTTTTTTGAGCCGCTTCCCCGTCCGCTGAAATTGATCCAACGAAGCTAGACTGGGTTGTTGTAATTGCGCACGCTGAAATCCAGACATTCTTGCTTTCTTCTCCCTCGCTACTGTTCCTTCAGAAATATGAGGGAGAAGGGCTGAGAATGAGCGGCATCGGCGATCAATCGCGAAGCCCGATAAAGGCTCGACTTGCCCTACCCGTTCGCACCCGTCACCACGTTCAATTGTCCCAGTCGCAAGATGATCGAACGAATTGACCTTCACCGCATGCGTCGGGCAGCTGACTTTCTCAGATTGAAAAACTGCGTGACTCTGCCCACCAGCACCCGACTCAATTCGAACTCAGATTGGTCGCATGAGTCCGAAATTGCTCGCCAGTTTCTGGCGCGGACGCGACTTTCTACTGTTGTGCCTCCCTGCGGGTAATTGCTAAAGTCCGACAGGGTGCTTTGAGCATCTGCAGCTGTACATCGCCATGCAACCTGTTGCTACGTTTATTCGAATGCAAACGGAAGGATCTTAACATGTGGAAATCAGTGGCCGTGGCCTTCATCCTATCTACTTCAAACCTACCTGCGGTGACCACCGTCGCAGCAGACTTTCCGAGTCAGATTAAGGCCGGCGAACAACGCTTGGTACTCAACGGCGAAGGGGCGCGAACCAAGGCATTTATTGAGTTGTACGTAGCTGGTCTCTATTTGACGCAGGCGAGCAACAATGCAGCTCAAATCATCGCGGACGATCAACCAATGGCAATCCGCATCAAAATCACTTCGAGCTTAGTCAGTCAGAAGAGCCTTATAGAGTCGTTGGAATCAGGCTTCAAAACTGCGACCGGCGGCGATGCTAGCGAAATCCGCATGCAGATTGACGCGTTCCGTGACTGCTTCAGGGATGACATTGCGAAGGGCGATACCTTTGATATGGTTTACCTTCCAGAGCATGGGGTGATTGTCAACAAGAACGGAAAACTAAAAGGCGTAGTGGCTGGCGCAAAATTCAAGCAAGCCTTGTTCAGTATCTGGCTTTCCAGCAAACCGGCCGACGCCACTCTGAAGCAAGCCCTGCTCACGACCAGCAAGACCCGCTAGACGATAGAAGAGTCATGTACGAGCAGAACCTAAGCTTCGATGTTGGGTGCGGCGATGGTGAGCAAGAAGATTGGCGTACTGGGATGAAAGAGAACTGGGGACACTCAAGTTTTCTAGGGGTACGCGCTACACTGATCAGGGTGAATACGGTAATTTGGGTGGGGGTCAGAGATTTTCCGTTTGGAGGGCGTAGCGATGGCTCGGTTGGGGCGTGCAGAGGAACAAACCTTAGATGGCTA
>JBGSJL010000074.1:0-5215 GCA_041741955.1 Pirellulaceae bacterium
GCGGCCCACAGCCCGCGCACCGATCTTTGCCTGACGCCTGGATTCCAGGTAGCCTGTGGCCACTACCACCGCATCGGCAGCCCGACCGCGTTGCACGGTCAGCGAGGCCAGTCGCACTTCGATGCGGTTCTGGATCATTTCGGGAACCCAGGTGGCTCCACTACCCACTAGTTTCGCAGGCAGCAGGCCATGCGCAGCGCTGTAGCGAAAACCCAAGAAGCCGCCGACTGCCAGTAGCAGCAGTCCGAAAATCCACTTCCACTTGAGTCCGGATCCAGATGCCACACGAGCGTCCGGACGCTCGATACGCAGCGAAGCCAACGCATCCCGCTCTGGGCCAGACGGCCTTAGGGTCTCGGCAGGAGTTCTAATTGACATAACGCTAAACGATCGCAAAAAAGTCTTCGGAACCTGGCATTTTTTCGGCCGAACCGCATGGCATTATGACCTAGGGAGGCTGGAGCTGCAAACAGCCGCGTTTCCAGACAGCCTGCCGCTCGATCTGGTTTCGTCCGTCGGATTAAAATATTGGCGAAACTCAACAAAAAACGACTTTCCAGAATTTGCAAATTTGATCCGCGTTATAGTATGGTTCCCTGCCGATCGAGACCTGCTGGGCGACGACAAAGCCCTTTCGCTTTTCTTTTTTTCGAACCTCCGCACCCTGCTGCAGGTCGAGCTACCCTTTTCGCAACCATTAATAATGCCGTCTGATGACAGGGCATGAGGTCAACTCTGTGCGAACGCTATCCTTTTTGTTTTTGGCATGGATGCTATCTACGTCGCTTCCCGCGTGGACAAACTTGAGCGCGGCCGAGGGTTTAACGTTTCACGGTATTGCCCTGTTGCCCCACAGTCGCCCCGTGCCCGGCGGGATGTTGGTGATTGCTGCCAAGGCCGGTAACTCGGGTGAGAAACCCGCTGAAGGAACCATCGTAGCCACGATCGATGGCTTCGCAAATATGCAGAGCGCCCGCCGTGTGCTGCTCGATTCGGGACAATATGAACAGTTTGAAATGGCCGTCCAGCTGCCCGAAAGTATCCGCGAGGGCGATTCGCTACATATCGTCGTAACGATGTACGTAAGCTACGGCGATCGACAAGTCATTCAGGATCGCGATGGCAGACCAGAGACCTACGATTTTAATTTGAGCGTGCGATCCGGCCAAGCATTGGGGATGGCCATGGAACCCTTCGAACCGGATCTGCCCACTTGGTATTGGCCGCAGCCATCCCGGGCAACCAGCTTCGAACTGGCCGTAGCGGCTCGAATTGACGCAGGCAACAACCGCTACACGGCCACGTTCGAGACTCGCTCGCTGCCACTCAATCAAGCCGATTGGAATACGGTCAACGTGTTTATTGTGGCCGATCCGGCAGTCTTACAGGATGCGGCGGCTGTCGAGGCCATGCGGCGCTACATGTCCGATGGCGGTCGGCTGTGGATTATGTTGGATCACGTCCCCTGCGAACTGGTACGTCCACTGCTTGGACCCAATCAAGCCTGTGAGGAAGTCGAGCGTGTGGAGCTCAGCAAGTTCACCGTCGAGATTAGAAGCGCGGTCAACCAACTCTCCGGTCTCTCTGAAGCAGACCGCACCGTCACACTCGATGAGGACGTCCCGATGTCGCGTATCGTGCAAACCGGAGGTGTGGTATCGCATTTCATCGACTCTTGGCCGCTGGCCGTGAAGATGCAAGTGGGTTACGGGCAGCTCGTATTGACGACACTTGACAGTCGCGGCTGGCTCGTACCACGGACGACGCAACGCAGCTCGGACCCCATCTTCCAATCTCCGTTTCGCACGCACGAATGGGCCAATGCATTTGCTTTCGAAATGAACGCTCCCCGCACGCAGAAACCCATTTCCGCAGAAGTGGAGTATCCACTGAAGCTGATTGGTAACCCCGTCGTACCGCGTAGTTGGGTCGCGCTGAGCCTACTTGGATTCTGTAGCGTTCTGGGTGTTGCAGGCTGCTGCTTAGCCTGGTTTGGTCGTGTGAGCACCATTGGTTTGCTGACGCCCGCTCTGTCGATATTGACCAGCTTAATCTTGCTATTGGCTTCGACCTGGATTCGACGCGACATACCCGAAAGTGTTTCGCGTTTGCAAACGGTCGAAGTGGCACAAGACGGTAGCTTTGCGATTGCCCAGGAACAGTCGGCTGTGTTTCTCGAATCGTCCAAGTCGATGCGGCTGGACAGCCAATTAGATGGGAGTATGCTCGCCAGCGATGCCGTGACGACCGGTGTGCGTCGCTTCCTGGTCGGTGATTTCCAGCAATGGCAATTTGAAAACCAAGACTGGCCACCTGGCTCTTGGCGGTATCGCTCGGACTTTACCACCGAGACAGACAATTTCGTGGTCGATGGGCAACTAACTCGTAGTGGGCTACAACTGACTCTGCCCGAGGGCCTACCTTCCGCTCTTGAAGACCCCGTGCTTGGTTTTGCCGTTGGCACCCCAATGCTCTGTACACCCAGCCGCAGTGGATTCTTGGCCGACGGTAGTGTCACCGTGGAAAACGAGCGATGGATTGCCGGATCGATCCTCAGCGACGAACAGCAACGACGATTGCAGATCTACCAAACTTTTTTTGCCCCTCAAGAGTCGCTTCAGCGTCCCGCCCGCAGACTCTATGGCTGGACAGTTCCCTGGAACGGTTCGCAATGGGACTATGAGATGGCGCAGAAGGGCGCGGCGCTGGTGGCGCTGCCGGTTCGACTTCAGCGACCTGCGATTGGCGAAGAACTGTTCATTCCGCATGGATTGAATCAGCTCCAAAAGAATTCTCGCAAGGCGAGCGTCACATCAGCCTTCGATGATACGACAGGTATCTGGAGAGAGGAGATGACAATGGGCACCGTGGCGGAGATGGAATTTATGCTGCCTGCGGAGATTGTGCCATTTGCTGCCAAGGAAATTCAACTGGAGCTAGATATCAAAGCACCACAACGAACGGTGACTATCATGGTGCCAACCGAAAACGGGGATATCGAACTGGCTCGTCTCGAAAGTCCTTCATTGCCCTGGCGAGCGACGCTCAGCGATCCCAGCGTCCTGCGAGAAGTCCGAGACGGAGTCTTGGACGTGGTGATCAACGTTGGCGATCGCAGCGGTGCTACCAATCAATCCTTGACATCGTTCGTCGCTTGGCAAATCGAACACTTTCATATGAGTTTGCGTGGGCAGGTTGAGGCCGGTTCGAGCCTGAGCCGTCCCTAATCCCAGACTCCAAACTGCTCCCAGGTATTTATTACTCTCAATACCGTTCAAAGAAAAATTCCCGATGACGAAATCCGACGAACCCGTAGTCCGCACGCAAAATTTAACCAAGCGCTATGGCGATTTCAGTGCCCTGGACGATTTGACGATCCATGTCCAGCGCGGGCAGATCCTGGGCTTCATCGGCCCTAACGGGGCTGGCAAAACAACGACGATCAAGATTCTAGTCGGCCTTTCCCGTCCTACATCCGGCAACGCATGGATCGCCGGCGTGAACTGCAGTGAGCAAGCGGCGCGGATCAAAAACCTAGTCGGCTATATGCCCGATCGCTTCGGATCGTATGACAACATGCGCGTCCGTGAATACTTGGATTTCTTTGGTGCCGTATTTGGGTTGCCCGCTTCGGTGCGGCGCCAGCGAATTGCGGAAGTCATGGACACGACCAGCACCGCCTATATGCAGGATAAGTTTGTCGAGAGTCTTAGCCATGGTATGCAGCAACGTGTCGGCATTGCGCGAACGCTATTGCACAATCCTGAAGTCGTCATCTTGGACGAACCTGCCAACGGGCTTGACCCCAAGGCCCGCATCGAAATGCGCGAATTGCTGCTGCGTTTGGCCAGCGAAGGCAAAACACTCATCGTAACTAGCCATATTCTGCCCGAACTGGCGCGCATTTGCGATACAGTGGCGATGGTAGCCGGCGGCCGCCTGCAAGCCTTCGGACCACTCGACGAAGTCATGCGAACGTTATGCCCCACCCGCAGTTACGAAGTACAGCTTGTTGCACCCGAGCAAATGGACACCGCATTTAACGTGCTAGCGCGTCGTATCCCCAAAGAAGAAATCTCGACGTCGCTCCGCGAGCGAACGCTGCGTTTCCCGACTTCCGACAGCGAAGACAACTTGGCCGACGTCCTACAAATGCTGGTTGCTGCCGATATTCGCGTAGCACAATTTCGCGAAGTTGTCGGTGACCTTGAAGATGCGTTTCTGTCTGTGGCCACAGGGGACAAAGCGTGATTCTCAACAACCCTATCTTTCAGCGTGAGTTGCTGGATCGCCTGAGATCATGGAAGACACTGGCGGCGCTCATTGCCGTCGCGATGGTCAGTAGCGGCTTGGTGCTGCTGCGCTGGCCAACCGACGCCACAATCGACCTCGTTAGCCAAGGTTCGATGCTCGTCTTCCGTCCCTTGGCGTGCGCGCTTACGGTCGCAGTAATGATGCTGGTTCCGCCCTTTCCGGCAACTTCGTTGGTCACGGAGCGCCGCAGAGGAACACTGGGACTACTGTTAAATTCGCCGACCACGCCCGTGCAGATTTATTTCGGAAAACTGTTCAGCAACGTGGTTCTGTCGTTGATTCTCATCTCTGCCAGCTTTCCAGCCATGGCCGCATGCTTGGCGATGGGTGGTATTTCGGTAAAGGACCATGTGGGACCATTGACCGTCGTGCTCTGTGCAATGGCTCTGCAATACTCAGCCGTAGGACTGTGGGTCAGCCTGCGCTCCTCGTCGAGCGACGCCAGTCTCCGCTGGACCTACGCAGCGGTGCTGGCCCTGGCCGTATTTTCCATCGCACCTCTGGTTTTTATCGGAAATCTGTCTGGTGTTGTTTCATGGGCCGCCAATGCACTGACAGCTATTTCACCCGTTTCCGCACTTCAACAAATCACAGGCTCACAGGCCACTGCAAACTCTTTAGGCTTGAGCACTGGATGGCTGGAATTTGTGATAGCAAGTTTTATCATCACTGCGATTTTGTGCGTTGTCACGATCCGCAAACTCGACCCCATCTTGCTGGACCGCGCTAGGCCAACTGGCAAAGTTATCGGCAAGCTCGGCGAGAAGACGGGCATCCTGCGTCGCGTGACCTATCTGGTGGATCCCAACAAACGCAAATCGACCATCCCCTGGTGGCTCAATCCTGTCATGGTCAAAGAGTTCCGAACACGCAAGTTCGGACGCCTGCACTGGTTGATCAG
>JBGSJL010000075.1:0-3200 GCA_041741955.1 Pirellulaceae bacterium
GGGGCTTACGATCACGCAGTCCAACGCACCCAGGCGTTCTCGCGTAGCTTGATAGGTCGCTTTATTCAATGTGCATTTCCTGTAACAATAAATTCTTCGGTATACTTAGGGTTCAAAAAGAGGCGATGCGGTCGAGGCTGCGCGGCGACGAGGCGTCTCACCTCCCCCCAAATCGCTGACAGTGATTCGACTAGGTGAGCCATCGAGCGACCATTCGAATTGAAGAAGTTTGTAAGCTATTTTAAGGATTCGTGGCATGACACGGGCTAGAAAATCGAAGATGCAGTCACAAGTGCAAGTTTGGTTGGTGGGAATTATGTTTCTGTCCGGAGGGCTGTACTCGCCAACTGCTGCCCAAGAGACAGCCGTCTTGGAAGCACCGCCTCAGCCCACTTCCGCGAAGCCTGCTGCCAAGCCTGCCGATAGTCGCGATGATGGTAGTAACGTAAAGACGAAGCCCGACGAGGTGCAGGCGTCAGCCAATTCGACAGAATTCGTACGGATCTTGAAGAAAGAGGATGTCCCGCAAGCACTACAAACAGCGGTTGCCAAGTATCGCAAGACCGGTCAAACCGACGGACCAGAGGTCTCGCTGATCGGAGCTGTGCATATCGGCGAATCGACTTACTACAGCCAACTGAATCAATTGTTCCGCACATACGATGCGTTGCTTTACGAATTGGTGGCTGAACCCGATGCGGGTGTTCCAGATCCCAAAGACCGTGGAGTGAGTCCTATTAGCACGATTCAAGTGGGTTTGAAGGACTCGCTCGAACTAGAATTTCAGCTCGATGAGATCGACTATAAGGCCAAGAACTTTGTGCATGCCGATATGACTCCCAAAGAGTTTTTCGACACGATGGATGCGCGGAAAGAGGGCGTGCTCCAAATGTTCTTTCGTTCGCTGGGTGCCGGCATCGCCATGCAAAGCTCCGGCAAAGGCGGCGATATTGGTTTGCTGACTGCATTGGTCGCTACGGATCGCACCAAGGCGCTGCGCCGCGCGTTTGCAGAACAAATGCAAATGATGGAAGGACAAATGAACGCGATAACTGGCAACGACGGCAAGAGCACGCTGATCACGGAACGCAATGCGAAAGCCTTCGAAGTCCTCGATCGCGAGCTGAAAGCGGGCAAGCAAAAATTAGGCGTGTTCTACGGTGCCGGACACCTAAAGGATATGCACGAGCGGCTGCAAAAAGATTTTGGCATGGAACTGGTCGAAATAAAGTGGCTCAACGCTTGGGAACTCCAGTGATTCGACTAATACGAGCGGCATTCCTAATTTGCCTTGCCTCTGAGGGGTTGTTGGTTGCTCCGGCTTTTGCAGTTTTGGCTGGCGACAAAAAAAACGTGCTGTTCATCGCCGTGGACGACCTGGCCTGCACTCTGGGTTGCTATGGTGATACCAATGCTCACACGCCCAATTTTGATCGGCTCGCACAGCGCGCCGTCCGTTTTGAACGCGCCTATTGCCAATTGCCGCTGTGCAACCCTAGCAGGGCTTCGGTCATGACCGGACTGCGGCCCGACCAGATTCGAGTGTACGACCTCGCACGACACTTTCGCGCGCAGGTCCCCGACGCGATCACTTTGCCGCAATTATTCCAGCGTCATGGCTGGGTCGTGGGACGCATTGGTAAGCTCTACCACTACGACGTCCCGGCCGCGATCGGCACCGACGGTTTTGACGATCCGCCCAGTTGGCAATGGACGGTCAATCCAAAGGGCCGAGACGTCCTGGAAGAAAATAAGATCGTCAATGCCGAGCCGCAGCGGCCGATCAGCGCTGCGCTGAGTTGGCTGGCAGCGGAGGGAACCGACGAAGAGCAGACTGATGGGATGATCGCCACCGAAGCCATCCGCCTGATGGGAGAGCACCGTCAATCGCCATTTTTCCTGGGAGTTGGCTTCTTTCGTCCGCACACGCCTTACGTTTCCCCCCAAAAGTACTACGATCTGTTCCCGTCCGGTTCGCTGCGGCTGCCATTTGCTCCCGCAGATGACCGCGACGATATTCCGGCGGCTGCGTTTGCGCATAATTGTGTGCAGCCCAACTATGGATTGCCCGAGAAAACGTGTCTCGCCGCACTTCGAGCTTATTATGCGGCCGTGGCGTTTGTCGACGCTCAGCTCGGAAGATTAATGGATGCGCTCGATGAATTGAAGTTAAGCGATAGTACGGTCGTGGTGGTATGGTCCGATCATGGGTATCACTTGGGCGAGCACTTGGGTGCCTGGCAAAAGCGCTGCTTGTTTGAAGAGTCGGCCCGAGCTCCATTGTTAATTATGTCACCTGGTGCCCAGGGCAATGGGCAGTCATGCAGTCGCATCGTGGAATTTGTCGACATCTATCCGACGTTGGCAGAGTTGTGCGGATTGCCGGTAGCCAGCGAATTGAGCGGCCGCAGCCTACAACCCCTTCTGAATGATCCACAACAGGCTTGGAACGGTATCGCGGTAACACAAGTCCTTCGACCGGGCAAAGGTCAGCCCATCATGGGTCGCAGTGTGCGAACCGAGCGGTGGCGCTACACGCAATGGAATGGCGGCCTGGCAGGCGCAGAACTATATGATCACTCGGTCGATCCGCAGGAGTTCCATAACCTAGTCAAACTAGCAGAACATGCCGATGTCGTGGCACAGCTTCGCATGCAATTCGAGACTCGGGCCGAGGCCCTGCCGCCGAGCACTCCATTCAATCCGGAGCGACTGTGAAAGCCTGGCGTGTGGGTGTGATTGGGACGCTGTTGGGCGCCAGCTCCATCGGGCTGGGCCAGCCGACACACGTTGGCTGGGCGCAAGATGCGCTGCCAGCAGGCTCGGCGACCACTCCCGTCGATCTTGTTGAATATGTTGGTCCAGCCGCCAAGCAGGATGTGTGGACCGCGACGGTGAGCTACCCTGTTCGCGGCGAGGTGCGGCAGTTCGATGGTGAAAAATTAGTCATGACCGAGGTCGACGGTGCGTCCCGCACGATTCCAAGCGCTCAGATCGTGTTGGTAATACCGCAATGGCGGAACGAGGCCGCTGTGGAGGCGCATCGACTGTTTACCCAAAAAAAATATCGAGAAGTCTATGCGGCCGTGCCCGCCGCGCTTCAGTCGGGACTGGCCCAGTGGCAACAGCGACTGCTGATCGGGGAGCTGGTACAGGCCGTGGATGCGCTGGGCAATCCGCGGGTCGCAGGCAGTTTTTTT
>JBGSJL010000076.1:0-7366 GCA_041741955.1 Pirellulaceae bacterium
TGAGTAAATTTTGGCGTCTGTTTACCAAGACGCCGAGATAGAATTCCGAGTAGGTGCTCGGCAAGTAAGGCGATATCTTCTTTACGTTTTCGAAGCGGCGGCAATTCGATGGGAAACACGCTCAATCGATAATACAAGTCGCTTCGGAACTTCCCGGCTTCCGCCTCAGACTTAAGATTGCGATTGGTGGCCGCGATGATGCGAACATCGACTTTGCGAGTGCGTTCGTCGCCGACTCTTTCGAGCTCTCCCTCTTGCAAAACTCGCAAAAGTTTGCTTTGCAGATCGAGTGGGATCTCGCCGATCTCGTCAAGAAACAAGGTTCCACCGTCGGCTAATTCGAATCGGCCGATCCGATCTCGCAACGCACCGGTAAAGCTACCTTTGGTGTGCCCGAAAAACTCGCTCTCGTAGAGTTCACGTGGAATTGCGGCACAGTTGACCTTGATCAATGGTCTCGCGTGGCGTGATGAGCGAGCATGAATCTCACGTGCAACCAACTCCTTGCCGGTACCACTTTCACCCAACACCAAAACGGTCGAATCGGTCGGGGCAACTAACTTGATTTGCTGCGCGACCATTTGCAGCGCTGAACTTTGGCCGATCATCTCGCCGAACGACTCGCCACGCAACTCTTCTTGCAGGTAATCGTTTTCGAGTTCCAGCCGTTTGCGAAGCGATTCAATCTCCTCCCAAGCTTCGGCATTGGCGATCGCTGACGCAACGTGGTCGGCAATCATCCGCAGCCAATCGAGGCATTGGTCACCTATCGTCGTGCGGCTAAATACCGCGAGCACTCCTAGCACTTGGCCGCGATGCATCAGCGGTTGTCCACCGAAGCCACGGATGCCTTCGTCTTTGGCCCATTTTGGATTCGCCAGCCAATCGGGCTCGCCGTCGATGTTTTGAATCTCCAGCGGCTGGCCAGTCGAAGCAATTCGTCCGACCTTGCGAACACCCAGCGGGAAGCGGCGAAACGATCCATCAATGCGCTGAAGCGAGTCGCCTGAGCCGGAAACGGAAGTCCCGGCGCTCGCTACAAGATGCAGACAGTTGGTTTGGTCTGGACACTGGGACAGCATCGGGCACGTTTCGCAGCTGGCGCCCGGTCGGATCAACCAGATGCGGGCGAGTGCGACCGATTCGGAGCTCGCAAGCTCAGCCACGACTAGCTTCAGCACGTCGTCCACGCTTCGCTGCTGGGCCATCGCCAACAGGAGCGATTTCGGATTGGGAATCAAGGGCAAGTGTTGTTCGATCATCTGGATAGGAATACACGAAACTTCGTGCAATGGCAACGACAAATCGTGCAACAACGAAATGTCGTGCTCTCATTGCAAGCTGCGTAATTGCCGTAAAGTGTTCCTTGGAAATGACTTGCGGAATTCATTTGCGTTTGGCACTGCAAGTGCATTGAGATCCAACATGATCAGCAATCGTAGCTGACAACGACAGAAAACCTTTGAACCATCGGAGCCCAATCATGTCCCGAATTGAAACCGTAAATCCAACGCAAGCGACCGGCAAAGCAAAAGAACTGCTGGACGGCGTTAAAGCCAAGTTGGGAATGACACCCAACTTAATGCGAGTCATGGCAAATTCGCCTGCTGTCCTCGATGCGTACTTGAAGTTTAGCGGTGCCCTAGGTGGAGGTGAATTGCCGGCGAAGGCCCGCGAGCAAATCGCGCTCACGGTAGGTCAAGCAAACTCGTGTGACTATTGCCTCAGTGCTCACTCGGCCATCGGCAAGATGGTCGGACTCACAACAGATCAGATTCTCGACAGCCGTCGTGGAACATCGTCAGATCCTTATTCGAATGCGGTGCTCCAGTTTGCACGCCAGCTCGTTGATAAACGCGGCTTGGTCAGCGACGCCGACTTGAGCGCAGTCCGAAGTGCCGGTTTGGATGACGGTGCAATCGCAGAGATCGTGGCCAATGTTGCGCTCAACATCTTCACCAACTACTTCAATCACGTCGCCGAAACGGAAATCGACTTTCCCCGCGCTGAGCCAATCGATGACGCTCATGAAACCTGTGACGCTCAGCAAGCCTGTGCCGTGAACTAGTCTCCAGAACCAAACAACCAAATCAATTTCTTTTGCAAAGGGTAAAGATCATGACGAATCAAGTTCAACAACTTCAAGTTGCAGTTAGCGGGTACGACGCAGTGGCCTACTTTGATGGCCAGGCGATCGCCGGTGATCCGCTGTTTAGTTCGGTTCACAACGACAGTTTGTATCTCTTCGCAAGTGAAGCCAACAAGCAGAAGTTCGACGCGGACCCGGAGCATCATATTCCGCTCTACGGTGGCTACTGCGCGACCGCAGCCAGCGAAGGAAAACTTTTCGGGGTCGACCCGACAAATTTCAAGATCACCGACGATAAACGACTTGCTCTGTTCTACCGCGGTGCTGGCGGTGACACCCTACCGCAGTGGAACGAGAACGAGCGGGAGCGTCGCGCCGCGGCCGACGAGCATTGGCGGGAAGGCACCTTTGAAACGCACGCTTAATGTTCCCGTTCAACTCGACAGTCCCGTTACCCTCAAACACGTGCGAAGGAAGCCAGCCATGGCATCACCCGTTGATCTTTGTCCGCCATTTACTCTTGAGACTGCGACTCAGAAAGTTCGAGCCGCCGAAGATGCATGGAACTCACGCGATCCAAACCGTGTTTCGCTGGCGTACTCAGAAGACTCTGTGTGGCGCAATCGAAGCCTCTTTGTTACAGGTCGTGACCAGATACGCGAGTTCTTGTCCAACAAATGGAAACGCGAACTCGAATACCGATTGGTAAAGGCGCTCTGGGCCTTTACCGACAATCGGATTGCGGTTCGCTTTCAGTACGAATGGCATGATGCCGCAGGCAACTGGTTTCGTGCTTATGGCAACGAAAACTGGGAATTTGATGGCAACGGGCTGATGCGTCGCCGAGAAGCGAGCATTAACGATGTGGCGATCACCGAAGACGATCGAAAGTTCTTCTGGGAAGCTCCAGGACCTCGCCCTTGGGACCACGTCGGCATCTCCCCCGTCAAGTAAACGAAAACTCTTAATAAATCTAACTCGAAAAGGAAACTATCATGAAACATCAACTTAGCCTGAACCTCGCTGTCGCTGCCTTGGCAGCGATTTCCTCCACCGTCGTCGTCAGCCGAACGTCACTTGCGGAGCCGCCCAGCCAGTCTTCATCGCATGCAACGGCACCAACGGTGGTCCATAAGACCGTCACCGTTGACGGCATAGAAATCTTCTATCGCGAAGCAGGACCCAAGGATGCACCGAGCGTACTGTTGCTGCACGGATTTCCGACCAGCTCGCAAATGTTTCGCAATCTAATCCCAACCCTGGCTGACAAATATCATGTTTTTGCACCAGACTATCCAGGTTACGGACACAGCGAGATGCCATCACGCGATAAGTTCGCCTACACCTTTGACAATCTCGCCCATGTCGTAGATCGCTTCACCGAGCAGATCGGGCTAAACAACTTTGCGCTGTATGTCCAAGACTACGGCGCTCCGGTCGGCTTCCGCATCGCAGCAGCTCATCCCGACCGTGTGACAGCGATTGTCGTGCAGAATGGAAACGCTTACGACGAAGGATTGGACAATGATTTCTGGAAGCCGATCAAGGCGTATTGGAGTGCACCCATGGATGCAGCCAAGCGAGAAGCCCTGCGAGGCTTGCTTTCGTACGATGCGACGAAGTGGCAGTACACACACGGAGTGAAAAGCGTGGAGAGCATTAGTCCCGATGGACCGGCGCACGATCAGTTCCTGCTCGATCGCGATGGCAATCAGGAGATCCAACTCGACTTGTTCCTCAGCTACGGCAGCAACCCTGCACTGTATCCGAAATGGCAGGAATATCTCCGCAAGCATCAGCCACCGATGTTGATCGTGTGGGGCGAGCACGATCAGATCTTTCCGGCCGCTGGAGCCGAACCTTACAAACGTGATGTCAAAAACCTCGAGTTTCACCTCCTAGATGCAGGACACTTTGCCCTGGAATCCAATGGAGCCCAGGTCGCCAGGCTGATGCATGCCTTTCTGGACAAGACGCTTATCAAATAATCGTCGCAGCGTTGCGTACTCGCTCGAATGAACCGGGCGAGTGTTTTTCTTAACTTCAACCAGTGATTCATCTTCAGGCAACGATTATGACAACGCCATCAAGCGATATCGCTTTCACTCCAGCCGTTAAAGCAATCCAGACGCCGAAAGGATCGCGTACAAACTACGCTCGCATGGAGTCGCATGGTGGATGGCAGACCAAGATCACGCCTGATCTGGCGACCTACCTTATGGGGCTGGACATGTTCTACCTTGGCACCGCTAACACAGACGGGCAACCCTATATCCAGTACCGCGGTGGCCCTCCAGGATTTCTGAAGGTCATCGACGATCAGACACTCGGATTCGCCGACTTCGGTGGCAATCGCCAATTCATCACGCTCGGCAATTTGTCGGAGAACCCTAAAGCGTTTCTATTTCTCATGGACTACGTAAACCGGCAGCGCATCAAAGTGTGGGGCCGGGCTGAAGTGATCGAGGGCAACGCCCAACTGAACGAGCTTCTTCATGATCGCGAATATGCCGGCAGGGCCGAGCGTTCTATTCTGTTCCACGTCGAAGCCTGGGACGTCAATTGCCCGCAGCACATCCACCGCCGCTTGCCGGCTTCCGAGGTTGAGCCAGTGATTGCAGCGTTGCAGAAGCAAATCAGCGATCTGCAAAACGAAATCGGAAAGTTGAATCCCGAGAGTTCAGTAGTTTCTGGAAGAACAAGGGACACTCAAGTTTAGCGGACGACTGGGATGCTCTGCTTCGGGGCCGGCTGCCCGCTTACATCCCCTGGGAGCAGTGGGAGCAAAATCAGCAGAAACTCACCGAAAACAGCACTCGTTACGGTCATCGCCCAGCAGGAAGCACCGTCGCACCACGCGGCTCATGATATGACAGATCGCAATTTCGTCCGCCCCAAAAACTTCTGCACGCCCCAACCGAGACATCGCTACGTCCTCCAAACCGAAAATCGTTCAAATCCTACCAAATTATTGCATTCCCCCTGATCATAAAAGTACACACACCTAGAAAACTTGAGTGCCCCCAGCTATGACCCCCAGCTATGAGCTATGCGTGTTACACTTGGAGGCTATCCAAAAACCCGCATCTCTGTCGCGTACTTCGCAGCAGAAGGCCAATCTCCCAGTTGAAAGCAACCTATGAATCATGAATTACTGGCGGATATCAGCCGTGCCCTAGACGAGAATTTCTACCGAGAGCAAGATTTTGCTCTACTTGAATACTTGCGTTCCCAGGATGACGAAGATAATCGCCGCGCACAAATTGCTGAAATCGCTCAGATTGATGATGTGACGGCACTGGATAGCTTGATCCAAGTTGGTGTCACAGCCGAGTCGTTTATCGCTTTAAGCTTATATCCGCTGGTTCGCGTAGCATGGGCAGACGGGGAGATTTCTGAACGCGAGCGAGACGCGGTGTTACGGGCAGCCGCCGACGAAGGGATTTCTGTAGATACGGCAAACTATCGACTCCTCCAAGCGTGGCTAGAGGAGTGTCCTGGACCGGCACTGCAAATGGCTTGGCAGAATTATGCACGCGCACTCGCGCGAGTATTGGATGCGACGAACTTGGAAACAGTGCGAAACAGCACACTAAAGCGGGCGCGTCAAGTCGCCGATGCCGCAGGCGGATTTCTGGGACTTGGGAATCCAATCTCCAAGAACGAAGATTTGGTGTTGCTCGATCTGGCTCATGCATTTGAAAAACCCACCGAGTTGCAATAGCTAGTATGGATTGCAAAAGCATGTTGATGGCTTTAGCACGCTATGCCGACCAAAATGCAAAAATCACTCGACTCGATTGATTCTTCATCGCCAGCCTGTTATCGGCTGCAGTTAGGCGGTTGTCTGATCCATCATTCTAACCCACAAAACGTTTTATGGAGCTCCCGCTCGGGAGACTTCTCGCGTAGCTGGAGTCGCCATACTTCAGAGCGCTGCAGAAAAGCCGAACATCCGTCGCTGTCCGGCCTACGATTTCCCGCTGGAAAATTCCGACTAAATCTCACGTTTTTACCTGCGGACTCTTCCTCCCATTCGCCGCTGTTTGAGCTGATGTTGACTGCTAAATCGAAAATCCTATGACTGTAGGTTGTCGGCTTCGAATTATTGTGGTCAGCACCCTCCGCGTGCTTGCTTTTTGGTTCTAGGGGCCATGGCGATCGCTGATTTACCCCATTACCGATTTAGCCGATTGCTATGGCGAGAACTTGGATAGATTAACAACCGCATTAACTGGTACCGTTTGAAGCGCAAAACGGTGGTACTGTTTAAAGCGCAAATCGACACTTTATGACCAGTTATTCGCCGTGAGGAGCGAGCTACACTTTGGGTCGACAGGGGCGGAAGTCGCCAGCACCTCCGTGCGGAGAATTGACTTAGCCTCAGCCGCCAGCAAGTTGATTGGCAGCGAGCCGGGCAACCCGAGTCATCGTTCTGACTGGGCAGAGGAGCCGATTCAAGTCGCGACCGCGATTGCCATTCGTGAATCAGGACGAACCGTCAGGGTGAAGTTCGAAAACTCTTGTTGGTGCGTAATGACACGCCCACATGTGAGCGCTGGTTCAATGGCGGTGTTGTCAGATTGACAGCTCAACTACGTGGGTTTCCAAGTGCCGGATGCATTGAGTTAAACTCGCGTCGGTTTGCGCACCCACAGTCCTAGCTCGCAATCAGATCCGCACCGGTTGGGGGGACCGGAGCGTCGAAAACGTATCAATCCATGGTCGGAAACGACGACAAATTTACCCAAAAATCTCCTGATTCTCACATGATTTATCCGGCTTTTGTGGCTCCGGTCCATATCGGCGAATGGTTCGTCGATTGAACCGCTTAACTTCGCCGGAAGGGTTACAACAAGCGCGAGACACACGGGGACAAACACAACGAAGCCGACGTAGCCGAAAAATGACGGCATGTCGCAAGAGATCCCCATCTAATTGTCATGCCGAGTTTTATTAATCGCTACAAACTTAGGCGAACGTCTATACTGCAACAGTAATACCGGACTGCCAACCTTGGTTCAACTTCGAGCCCCCCCAAACAGTTTTGTTGAGTTCGGTCGTTTTTCGATTTTCCATAAGAAGTGACGTTTTGAAAATACCCAAAAGTATCCAACCGCAGATCGACGACGGCTCAGTTGACGAAGTCATTCGTTCGTTGATGAGCGGGAAAGAAGCCCAAGTTTTTCTTGTGCGTTGTGGCCACGAGGTTTGCTGCGCTAAGGTTTACAAGGATGTTGTCGATCGAAGTTTCAAGAAAGCAGTTCAGTATCAGGA
>JBGSJL010000077.1:0-42896 GCA_041741955.1 Pirellulaceae bacterium
TTTGCGATGGGGATCTCCATCTTGATCTTTGTTTGGCCAGCGGATGTCGGCTGCGATCGATACATCTCCACTCACCCGTGTCGAGACGAATTGAAATGCGTCTGCTACGGACCACATATTTGCACCCCCACCAGAAACCCAATAGGTCGCCTTGTCGGCTTCGTACAAAACCTTTCCGGCTTGGCCACTCTCGCCAATGTCAACCGCAGAATCGAAAATGCCAAGCTTACTTTCTGTCTGTTGCTGAGCAAAAGCGATACAGGTCTGAAAACACGAAAAGCCGACAACCAGAGCGGAGGAAAGTAGGTTTCGCATAGCGGGACGCCCATGATGAGAATTGAAGAAATCGATTCGCTTTGATGTGGAACGAGATCACCCGCAGTGCCTGGGAGCAGCATTTCCACGGTGTTGTCATGCAGGTCCACCGAAGCAATCGAAGCGAATGTGGGGATCGCACAGTCTAACATTTCTGCCTGCGACCAACACAGCATATCCAAATCAACAAGTGGAATTTATGCAGCGTTCATGTAGACGCATGGCGTTTGCTCAGCCACAGAGCGCCCCTAAACTTCAGCCGGATAAATCGCACCAGGTCAATTGGAAAAAGCAGAATCGATTGTAATTTAATTCTTTAGGAGCTAGTTGGAACGAAGTTTTAGATTGGTTCGTAAAGGAAGCGAATCTGAACATGGAGTGGCGAGAGCTGCCCAGCGGTGCGTTTAATCGGAAAACGGAAAGTACTTATTAGGTCTCCGAGTCGCTCGATATTATTAATATGCACTTGCTGGCGCGTGGATTCACGCTTTTAAGACGCGATGAAGTCTTAATACTGATAAAGTTAGAAGAGAATTTGGGACTGTGAATCCGACATTTGCCCATTGGTATATCTTTGTCTCGGTGCGTTAACTGGCGAATCCGGAATTTTTTATTTGGAGCGTGACCTAAGGTGTCCAAGGGTGACTCGATGATAGGGTTGTGGAGGCCAGAGCCCGTGGAATCAATGGCTCCATTCACATAGCTTCCCGCATCACTTATTCAAGGAAGAGACTTATGGCCAAGTTCTATGCGAGTTGTGGCTCGCAGACGCTGATCATTTCCGCCCCCACGGCTGAGTTTGCAGCCATGCGATTGATCTACGAGGCAATGTCAGCTCACATTTGGATTTACGAAGATGGGACAGTCAGCGAGAAAAACCGCTGGGACCACTTAGTACTCGAAGCCCTCCTTCATCTAAGTCCGACAGTTTGTGTTAGCGAGCGTGGCTTGGGGCACAACGAAGCGACAGAGATTGGAGTTCCGGAACTCTTGCTCCAGTGGCATCGGCTCATGACGGGACTTAGCCGCATGATATCGGCGATAGGCTTCAGCGGGCGAAGCTTGCTCCCCAAGCCGATTGGAGACTCCGACGCGAAGAGCCAAAGCACTTCCAGCAACCGTGCGGATCAATCTAGTGGACGCAGTGGACGTATGCATCCTCGGTAGGCCGTGCGGCAGTAATTGGTAACCCTAGCCGGAGTCGCCTGACTTCGGCTTTTGCAGTCTGAAGTCTGGCGACTCCAGTTACGAAGGGTTCTTGTAGTCTGAAGTCTGGCGACTCCGGCATCGATACGTTGGAAACTTGAACGGTTTTGCGGTTAAACCTCAACAAAAGGCTAGTATTCTCGCTTTCGCCGTTGACCTATGTGGGTCCAGCTCGCTACTCTCTGACAGTAATAAATGCTTCTGCTTCCTGATAGAATGCCGCCCCTCAACGAGATTCCGCGTTCTGGGCAACGTAATTTGATTTGGGAAGTTTGAGTTGGTTGACTCGGTTTCGTGTCCGAAAAAGGCCGTTTTTCGCCGTCGAAATGTAATTTAGCGGCAAATACCATGGCTTACACTAGCGTTCTTTCGAGGAGTCTCAAGGATTGAGCTCACTACTATTAGCACCAGAATCCGTTGTGGAAGCAATCGTTGAATCTGATGACGCGAAAGCGAAGGATCGTTCGTTGCTAATTGCCAGCCGCGACTACGCTTGCGAGCAGCGTTTTTGGAGTTGGTGGCACTGTTGCACAACCTTCGTTGCCTTGGCCATTTCGGCGTGCGCTGCGGCAATGGCTGATGCAACCTGGGTGCGGTTGCTTGGTAGTCTGCTGACAGGACTAACCCTGGTACGTATGTTCATTCTGTATCACGATTATCAACATCAGGCTATTCTCAAAGATTCGCGCTTGGCAACAGCGATCTTATCGATCTATGGCTACATCATGTTGACACCACCCAGCGTATGGAAGCGTTCACACGACCACCATCATCGGCATAATTCGAAACTGTTTGGGGCCAGTATCGGTTCGTTTCCGATCATGACGACGGAAAACTATCGAACTGCGTCCAGGCTCGAAAAATTAGAGTATCGAATTGCACGCAGTCCGCTGATTATTCTACTGGGATACCTCACGGTCTTTATGTTCGGCATGTGCATGCGGCCTTTCCTACTAGACAGTCGGCGACACTGGGATGCACCTTTCTCGCTGCTGTGCCACTTCGGACTTATCGCCGCGTTTTGCTACTATGCTGATTGGCAGACGGCCGTACTAGTCTTTATCTTGCCAACCTGGATTGCGTCGACTTCCGGTGCTTATCTTTTTTACATCCAGCACAATTTCCCCGACGCCAAGATTCGGCGCTGCGAAGAGTGGTCCTACACTAAGGCGGCGTTAAGATCGTCCAGCTACCTTGAACTCGGACCCGTGATGCACTGGTTGACTGGCAATATTGGCTATCATCATGTACATCATTTGAATGCCAAGATCCCGTTTTACCGTCTGCCCGAGGCCATGGCAGGACTTGAGGAACTGCAAAACCCTTCTAAGACGTCGCTGCGGCTTAGCGACATCTGGGCTTGTTTGCGTCTGAAGTTGTGGAATGTTGACAAAGATTGTTTTGTCACGTTCGCGGATGCCAAGTAGCGGATTTCCACAGCCCTGAAGCGTCAGCCAAGGATTCGGCTTAAATCAGTCTCTCGCTTACGCTGCGGGTTTTGGCAGCTATCCGGCGACACTCGGTCCCTCGCTCATGCGTCGATTTAGGATTGTCAGCTAGCGGGCGAAACTTGAACGCGGATGACGCGTTGATTGGGGTTACTAGGTAGCGCAATCGATTCGACAAAGTCGCTTGCTACCCAGCGACGTTTTCGGACGCTGGGGTCTGCATAAATCGCCTCGGTGAAAAGTATGTCGCAACCAGCTAATTCAGGCAGAGCCAATGCACTGCGAACGGTACTGCCAAAATAGTCGAGTTGATTATTCTGAGTTGTTACCAGCGTTGGTCCACAATGCACTCCGATGCCAATTGCCACATGCTTTAGCTCTGCTTCATCAATCGCCACGCGAATTGCCAAGGCGGCCTCGACAGCGGGTTCGATCGCGTTAAAGACAGCCAACATGCGTTCGCCGATTGTTTTCACTACGGCTCCACCGCAGGCGACGACTTGCATGGACAACAGCCCATGCAACCGCTGAGTTAACTCATAGGCCACAGTATCCCCCAATTCGGCATAGAGCAAATCGATATTGTTGATATTGGTGGCCACAAAGGCCATCAGTTCCGTCTGAATTGGATTGTTGCTCGCAAAGCGCTGATGGGGAAATAGCTTTAGGAACAGTGGCTGTGCGGCAGCCATGGTGGCCGTAACAACATTTTCGCGTGGGATCATGCGTTCAACCCGCGCAACATGCAGACTGGAAAGATCATTGATCAGCGTCAGCGTTTGGCGTCCCTGACGCAATTTACTCGTGTGCGTGTTGGCACCGATTTCCGAGAAGACCCATTGCATTTGCGACGGAGCTGCCGAGTCTTGCACTTGAAATGTTTGGGTTCTGGGCAGCCTCGGACCGCGCAGCAGATAGTCGCCGCTGCTGAGGTCCAATTGCACATCAAGACACTCGCCAGCTTCGACGCGGACTTGGGCGACCACGTGCGGTGAATGTCCAGGCCCACCGATGCAATAGTGCCGATCGTTGACTTCTCGAATGTCGGGATGGGCCCGAAATACCAATTCGATTGCGTCTCCAAGATTTGACTTGAAGTCGACATCACAAGCCTCGCAATTTGTATGCGACTGGATTTCGGAGAGTTTGTCGAGTGTTAGCGACGACACGCGGCAGGTCGGGCACAGCACATCCCATCGCAATTGCAACAGACCACAATGCGCAGCTTGCAGGCAAGCATCGAGCATGTCGGCGCCCTTGACCCCAAGTTGATCCGCCATGGCCAGCGGGCGCAACTGCGACAAGTCCTGTGCAGCCCAGTGCACCAGCGCGTGCCGCAATTGCCTGGCGGTCTCTGGCGACACGCCCGCATCCATGATGTGATCGAGCCGCTCGTCCAACCGCACGAGTTGATTGTTAGATAGCGGCTTTATTTTGCAGAAGGCATCTGTTCCACCGAGCTGCATATCAAGCTGCCCCTGCAGCGATCGATCCATCCTCCGATACACATGATCGAGGTTCTTAAAACCCTTCCAATCGGCTTCGATCGTGGTGAGTACGCGTCCTAGCAAACTCCGTGGTTCTATCGTCACGCGATGTGTTAACAGTGTACCGCCACCTGGGCTAGGCTCGAGCGTTACTGCGCTAAGAAACCACTTGAAGGGCCCCGCGTCGAATTCCCGCAGGATGCCCATTCGCTGGCCTTCAATCCATTCGTACGGGTGTTCCTCCCACGCCACCTTGACTCCCGCTAATGTAAACGATCCGAAACGGCGCACGCCCAATTGGAGGTCTTTTTCAATTCGATAGTCCACGGCAGCCAGCCCGAGCGCTTCGTTTAAGCGCTCGGTGTTGGAAACGAAGGGCCACAGGATATCAGGCGAACTTTTGAGTTGCCATCGAACTGTTTTATCCCAGACTTTTGCTGAATCATGCTCAGGCAGTTTTGGGTGCGACAGCATGTCGGCGGAATCGCCATGCAGAACTCGCTGCAATTCGCTGAGGAGTTGGCTGGCATCGCCAAACCGGTCGCTGGGCGATTTCGCCAGCGCCCGCTCGACGATTCTGGCTGCTTGGTCCGTGATGAGTGCATTGCGTTTTTGAATTGCCGGTGGTTCATCGAAGCAATGCATGGAAGCCAAATTCATGAAGTCTTCCGACTCGAATGGCAGTGTTCCGGTCAGCAACTGATACAAAGTAATGCCCACCGAATAAACATCTGCGGCGGGCTCGATCTTACCGGTCGACTTGCATTGCTCCGGCGACATATACTTCGGCGTGCCTAGCAGCGCACCGGCTTGCGTCACTTCCATGGACTCAGATTGATGGACGTGGCGGGCTATACCGAAATCTGTAAGTTTGAGAACAAAGTCCTCGATAGGACGCTCCGCCAGATTGGCAGCGGATTCTGCAGCATCATCCCGCAACTTTAGCAAAATGTTTTCAGGTTTGATGTCGCGATGCACTACCTCGCGGGCGTGAGCTTCGACAAGGGCCCGCGCAAGGTCGGCGCACAGACGGAGCGCTTTGAGTTCCGGCAGGGACTTGTGGATTGCCAGCCAACGTCTTAGATCAATGCCGTGGACAAACTCCATAGCCAGGTAGTGATGCTCTCCGTCTTCGCCAACTTCGATCAGCTTAGTGATGTGCTCATTTTGCGCATCGGACAACAAACGGGCTTCCTTACGAAAGCGGCGCACGGCTCGTGCGAAGTCCTTGCCGTTGCGACGCAACAGCTTGATGGCCACGATCGTGCCGTCAGCCAAATCCATCGCTTTGAAGACGGCTCCCATGCCGCCTTGGCCGATCTTTTCTAAAAGTTCGAACCGACCAACCTGAGTTGGAAAACCGGTATCCATTGCACCCGTTGTGAAGTCGGTATGCGCATGGCTGGAACTGCCGCCACCGCCACCCTGGGATTCTTGGCTACCCAAAAACCGCGTGCGATCTCCAGAACTTTCGTGGCGGAGGAATCCGCCCAGCACGGACAGCCACTGATCGATCGTTGGGGGTTGCTCGTCAGTGATTGTCCAGGTTCGCAGCAGCTTGCGGCTTTCAGCGGAAAGATTTGCGGTTGACTCTTCTGCGGCTGGAAGAGTCAAACAGGCGACCAGATGCTGGGCAAACAATTTCTGCAAATTCAACAGGTCGCCTTCGATGGAGAGCTCGCCGAGCAGGACATCGGGGCTGCTTGAGACCGCTGTAAAATCGACATGAATCTCTGGAAGACCATCGACCCACTGAACCAAGATCGTTGAAGCCGCCAAAGACCCATGACACAGGCCAACTCGATGCGCCGCTGCTAGGGCGTCGGAGAGCTGTGCGGCGATCTGCAGTCGACCTTCGCTACTGAGTTTGGATTGTGCGGAAAGTTGCGAAGTGACTGGATCCAAGCCGTCGGCCAGCCACAGACCAAAAGCAGGCGGGTTGTCTGATGATAGCGGTCGGCACAAAGTGCGAATCGCCGGATGCCGGACCAACGCAAGTTTCTTCAACTGAAGACGTATACAATCGATGCGCCCAGGGCTGTGGCAAGCCGACGTCAGTACGCGAACTTCAACCACGCGGCCTGGCGTGGAGCAATCCAGCAGTAATTCGCCGTCCTCGCCGGTAGAAACATGCCGCAGCAGGCCTGGTGGCATGGCTTCTGATTCGGACGTATCTTGGAGGTTCATGAATCTGCTAGTCTTTGACTCTGTTATCCGCTGCATTCCAGCATTTCCAGCAGATTTTGTTCGAGACTTCGGTGGCCCGCACTGTAGTTTACTATAAAGCTGGGAGGTTACGAAGACTTAGTAGATATGGATTGTTGATGTCGCGTTGGTTACGATCAAGGATTAGTGATTTGCCAATGGGTATTGGCGAAACGGCATAACAGGAAAGTGAAAGTCAGCATGCGTTCAACTCAGGTCACTGCAGGGCTGTTGCTTGCGATGATGGTGATATCATGCGTTGGTAAACCACTCCAGGCGCAGGAAATCGACGCAGTGTTTCCGCAGATTTACAATAGCGAAGCCAAGGACGCGGGAGAGCCGTTGAGTCCGCTTGAGGCTCTGAACAGCCTCAGGTTACCCGCAGGCTTTTCGGCAACGCTATTCTCACAGGAACCCGACGTCCAAAATCCAATTGCGGCCGCGATCGACGCTAGAGGAAGAGTATGGATCGCGGAGAACTATACCTATGCCGAACGGTCTGAACGGTTTGACCTGAGTCTGCGAGATCGTGTGGTCGTGCTAGAAGATTCAGATGGTGATGGTGTTTCTGACAAACGCACGGTCTTCACGGACAGGGTGCAGATGTTGACGGGCATCACCGTGGGCCAAGGCGGTGTGTGGTTGATGTGTCCGCCACAATTGCTGTTTGTACCCGATGCCGATGGAGACTTAGTTCCGGACGGTCCGCCGGAAGTGAAGCTGGATGGTTTTACGGTGGCTCGCGAAAACTATCACAATTTTGCGAATGGACTGAGCTGGGGACCGGATAGCTGGTTGTACGGTCGCTGTGGCGCATCCTGCGCTGGCCAGATGGGATTGCCAGGCTGTTTGGATGAAGATCGCGTTCCCATCCGAGGCGGCATGTGGCGTTTTCATCCACAGCGACAGGTCGTCGAGGCGCTGACTCAGGGTACGACGAATCCATGGGGGCATGATTGGAACGACGTCGGCGAATTGTTTTACATCAATACCGTCAATGGCCATTTATGGCACAGTATACCTGGAGCGCATTTCGTCAGGGCTCATACGATCGACGCTAACCCTTTCACCTACGAATTGATCGACACACACGCAGATCACTGGCATTTCGATACAGGCAAGAGCTGGACCGATTCCCGCGACGGTGCAGCCAACGACTTCGGCGGAGGGCATGCGCATATCGGTGCCATGATTTATCAAGGTGCAGCTTGGCCCGAAAAATTCAATGGCCGATTGATGACTGTCAACATGCACGGCAGACGCGTCAACGTGGAGCGACTAGAACAAACTGGTTCTGGCTATGTAGCACGTCACGAGGATGATTTCGTGCTTTCGGACGATACTTGGTTTCGCGGCATGGAGCTGTTGCCCACTCCCGATGGTAACGCGCTGCTCATCGATTGGTCCGACACCGGCGAATGCCACGAAGCCACGGGTGTCCATCGAACCAGCGGGCGTGTATTTAAAATCGTATATGGTGAATCGGTGACTAGGGCCGCGCAGCCAGCCGCTTCCATTTTTGCTGGAGACATGGCCAGTGATCCGGCCATACTCGCAGCCTGGGCGGTGAACGGCACGGAGTGGGAAGTCAGACGAGCTCGCGAATTGCTGCGAACCAAGTGGATCAACAACCAAGACAACCCACAGATGGAGATAGCGCGCAGTCAATTGACTGAAAGCATGCGCTCTGGGAAGACTTCGGTTGCGAGAGTGCGATCGCTGTTGGCACTTAATGCGATCGACGGGCTCTCGGTGGAACAGTTGACGTCGATGTTGTCTGACGAAAGTCCAAATATGCGCACCTGGGCCATCCGCCTGCTGAGCGACACTTGGCCAATCGATCGAGGCGATGGAACGCGGCCGATTTCTAATGGCCCAACTGAGCCATCGCCCGCTACGATTCAACGGTTAGCATGGTTGGCGGTAGTCGAAAGTTCGGCTTCGGTTCGATTGACTTTGGCGAGCACTCTCCAGCGACTGCCCGTCAATCAACGAGGAGACTTGGCGGCCGCACTAATGACCCATGCCACGGATGCGGACGATCACAATCTGCCTTTGATGGTCTGGTATGGCATTATGCCGCTGGCCCATGGTCATATGTCAATATTGGTCGACTTGTTCGCGGCGTCTACCTGGCCTACGACACGCCGGTTGATCGCGCGGCGCGTGGCAGAACAAATCGATGACCAACCGGCTGAGATTGCAAGAATGGTGGCTCTTGCAGACAGTTCCGCCAAGTCTGCAGATGTTGGCAGTGTCAACGATCTTGTGCAGGGATTTTCACAAGGACTAGCTGGACGTCGTAAGTTGACGCAACCCGAGGGCTGGCGGGATCTCCAGGACACATTGAACTCGGTTGATTTAGGTGACCATGCAAAGAGTGTAAAACGAGCCGTGGGCGATTTGAATGTTTTGTTCGGCGACGGAGTAGCGATCGACGAGTTGAAGCGCATTTCAGCGGATGGCAAAGCATCGCTCGAAGCCCGCAAGGCCGCGCTGCAGTCATTGGTGTCATCCAAAGCAGACGGGCTGCGCGAAATTTGCACGAAGATGCTAAAACAGCGTTTCCTTAACATTGTCGCCCTGCAAGGACTGGCCGCTGAGACCGATCCAGTCGTTGGTCAAGAAATTCTGGCGGCCTTTCGATCCTTCGCTCCGCTGGATCGACCACAAGTCATCTCCATACTCGCGACTCGCAAGCCATGGGCGGCGACGCTCCTAAAAGCAGTCGATGACGGCCAAATTGATCGCAGCGAGATTTCATCTTTTCAGGCCCGCCAGATCGTCAGCTTGAATGAGCCCGAATTGGAACAGTCGCTGGCTAGGCTGTGGGGAAAGGTTCGCGAGACCCCAGCGGAGAGGCAACAGCAGATCAGCTCGCTAAAAGAACAATTGACGCCGACTTCGCTAGCGGCTGCAGACCCAAAACTCGGCCGAGCATTGTTTGACAAGAACTGCAGCAGTTGTCATACGCTGTTTGGACAAGGCGGCAAGTTGGGCCCCGACTTGACGGGTGCCCAGCGCAGCAACCTAGATTATCTGCTCGAAAACATCATCGACCCCAGCGCTGTAGTCACCAAGGAATTTCGAGCCACAATTCTGTTGCTCGAAGACGGACGAGTTTTGACGGGCCTGCTTGTATCGCAAACCGAAGCCATCGTAACGCTGGCCACGCAAAACGAAACATTCCGAATCGCTACAGAGGAGATTGCGAAAATAAATCAGTCCGAGTCTTCAACCATGCCGGACGGGCTGCTTAGCCAAATGACCACCGAGCAAATCCGCAACTTGTTCGCCTATTTGCAGGCTTCGAAGCAAAGTGAGTTACCCCAGTAAAACTATGGATTCTGCCAGACGTACGAATTGCCAAGCAGCGTTTTATACTGTTGTTCCATGAGCTCCTTCAGCTCTGCGGCTTCTACTGCCGAGGTGACGAGGTTGGTGGATTCGCTAATGTCGGCTTCGACATCGTATAGTTCGAAATCCGTGAGTTCAGCGGATAAGACCTGCTCGCGATTTCCCGAATAGATGTTTTCGAATTTCGGAAGTCCTCCACTATTTAACTTGGCTAACATCTTCCAACGATCAACTCGCATGGCAACGCGCTGCTCGTTGAGGCTGTTGTAATAACACCACAGCAGCGGCTTCTCTCGCAGAATCGTTTGGCCATTGAGAAGCGGGACGAGACTAGTACCATCCAGTTCACGATCTTGGGGTGGCTCGATTGCGGCGAGTTCGCAGAGTGTGGGTAAAAGGTCGAGCGACGAAACGATTTGATCGGATTCGTGGTTCACGAACCTCTTTTGAGGCCAACTTAGGATACCCGCTACGCGGAAGCCCGCATCGGTCGTCCAAAGCTTCATGCCGCGCAACGGGCCCGGCCGTCCATATGAACGATTCGCTCTTGGATAACGGTCAAGAGTTTCGGGGCCATTGTCCGCCGTAAATACGATAAACGTATTGTCCTGGATTTTTAGCTGGCCCAGCGCGGCCAAAAGGCGTCCGACCGCGATATCGACGTTTTCAACATTTGCAAAAAACTGGGCTTCATCCTCATTTTTGGCGACGACCGCATACTTTTTGACCAGCTCCTCGGGCGAAGCCACCGGTTCGTGCGGCTCGTGAAACGCGAGGTAAACGAAGAAGGGTGGTGCTGTTGGACGGGCTTCGTTGCTTTCCAGCCAAGCGATGACTTCACTGGTAGCCAGTTGGCAACTGGTTCCTTCGAGCTTGCCGACTTTTGTGCCGTTGCGGACATAGTTGGCTGGATTGACATGGGATGGGCCGGCGTTGTTCTGAGTTCCGAACCAATGATCGAAGCCCGCCTGACTCGGCTGCGGCTGCTCGGGCGAGTTAAAGAGTGCATTGCAATGCCATTTTCCAGCCATGCAGGTTGCATATCCAGCCTGTTTTAACAACTGTGGCAAGGTAACTTCGTTTTCACGCAGGTGGACCAGATTGCGCAGGTCTGTTTGAGGCGCGGAACCTTCGGGGATCCAGTCGTAAACACCCGCCCGGTTGGGGCTTCTGCCCGTCAATAGTCCTACGCGACTCGGCGAGCAAACGGGAGCGGCTGAGTAGCATGACGTCAAACGAATGCCACTTGCTGCCAGAGCGTTCAAATTTGGAGTCTTGATGTGGGGATGTCCAAAGCACTCTAAATCGCCATAACCTAGATCGTCGCACAGGACGACGATAAAATTTGGGCGTGAATCAACTGCTTGCACCGCAAGGGGACTAGCAAACTGGCACAAGACGATAGATAAAAGCAGTCCAGTAAGTTTCGATCTTGTAAGCATGGTTGCATCCCCGATTCGTTAATTTCTCTGATCCAAAAAGCAGTTTGCGACGCCAAATACGCCCTGGCGGCAAATACGCCTACCCTAAGCTATCCAGTTTAGCCTAGAATCTAGGGCGGCTTGGAAGTGCATACTCGAAGAACTTTACCTTCTCCAAAGTACATTCTCAATACACAGCCGAACGTGCGGCATCGGTAACTAACGAGGAAGCGGTCGCGTGGAGTCGATTGAAGACAAGCTACTGAAAACATTTACCGAAAAGTTTGGGAGTCGTCCAAAGCTTTCGGATGGATTGGCATACATAGGCGTAGATTCCGTGGGCATGGCCGAATTGACATTTGATCTCGAGTCCCAGTTCGGGATTCGGGTCGAAGACGATATTGTGAATTCTGAAACTGTCCAGGATCTAGCAGATTACATTCGTCGTCGGCAAGCGGTCGCAAGGAATTAGGCTCTTGCTGAGAAACGAGGCAGTTTCAAGAGAATGACGTACAGAAGATATTTGTGTTTGTGAAGAATAGTACTCAGTTTAGGATCGAGCGGAAAATAAGTGGGATAGGCTTCCAGCCTGTCATGCGGGAATCGACAGGCTGGAAGCCTATCCCACGTTCTGAATCAGACACTTATTTCCCGCTTGATCCTAAGCGGTCCGAGCGGCGGTTTTCAATTCGATCCTAAGGGAGATAGCGGAATGTCTGCAAGCAAGTTCACTCGTCGCGGTTTCACACAAGCGGCCATGGCCAGCGGCTTGGTTCCCTATTTTGCATGGAACACGCCAGCGCTGGCGAATATCGCCGCCAACGACCGCCCGAGAATTGGCTGTATTGGTGTGGGCAGCATGGGAACCGGCGATGCACAAGCCCATGCAAACTTCGGGGATATTCTTGCCGTTTGCGACGTAGATAGCGAGCACGCCGATCGAGCGAAACAGAGCGACAAGATTGGCAAGGGCAAGGCTGATGCCTACGGTGACTATCGTAAAGTGCTCGATCGCAACGACATCGATGTTGTGAGCGTCGTGACCCCAGATCACTGGCACGTCAAAATTGCCATCGAGGCTTTGGAGGCGGGCAAGCACGTCTTCTGTCAAAAGCCGTTGACACTGACGCTAGAAGAAAATCAGTTGATCCGAAATGCCTGCAAGAAGCATAGCGATCGCATTTTCTTGGTTGGAACCCAACAGCGTAGCACCAAAAATCTATTTTTGCGTGCGGTGAACATCGTCCAGAAAGGTCTATTGGGTGACATCAAGAAAGTTACTGTTGGCATAGACGGCGGCGATGTTGGCGAGGCATTTGCCAAAGAAGCACCGCCTCAGAACTTAAATTGGGAGATGTGGCAAGGACAGACTCAGGAAGTCGACTACATCAAGCAACGCTGCCACTACCAGTTTCGCTGGTGGTACGAATATTCCGGCGGCAAATTTACGGATTGGGGCGCACACCACGTCGATATCGCGACTTGGGCCACCGGCAAGGACAAAGATGGAATGGGACCGATAGAAATCGATGGAACCGACGCTAAACACCCAGTGCCCTTGGTCGATGGCTATCCCACTCGCGACGATACGTACAATTCTTCTCACGACTTTTCGGTGAAGTGCAAATTCGCCGACGGAATGGTCATGGACGTGACCAGTCGCGGTGATAACGGCATTTTGTTCGAAGGCACCAAGGGTAGACTTTTCGTCAATCGAGGCAAGATTACCGGTACGCCCATTGATGAGAATTGGGACGAAAGCAAGTTTGATGAATCCGACATTGTGCGAATGTATAAAGGCAAGCCCTTTGAAGGCCACAAAGAGAATTTCTATCGATGCATTCGCGAAGGCGGGCTACCGGTTTCAGACGTTTTCACGCACGTGCAGGCGATGGCCACGTGTCATTTGTCGGCGATCGCGGCGCGTCTAAATCGCGTAATTAAATGGAATCCACAGTTGGAGAAATTTGTCGACGACAGCCAAGCTGATAGCTTCTTCGCTCGCCAGCGTCGCGACGGCTACGATATTTTAAAGGTTTAGCAGCTTATTACACAGGATGTTTAATCGATGACATTGTTCGCTGGAAAGAAAGGTCTCATACTTGGAGTTGCCAACGAGAACTCGATCGCTTGGGCCATCGCCAAGCAGATCCTAGAGCAGGGAGGCGAATGCGGCTTTACCCATTTACCGGATCGGCCCGACGACGAACGAAAAAAAAATCGTCTGCGCGTCAGCAAACTCACTGATGGCCAGCCTAATGCAAAGTTCCTAATTCCGCTGGATGTGCAGAACGACGACAATGTGCGAGAGGTAATGGAACAAACGGCAAGTCACTTTGGCAAGATTGATTTCCTGTTGCACTCGATTGCCTTCGCCGACCGCGATGATCTATCGCGGGACACGATTGAAACTAGTCGGGCAGGATTTAAGTTGGCCATGGATGTCAGCGTTTATAGCCTGTTGAGCGTCTGCAATGCTGCCAAAGGTATTTTCAATCCACGCGCTTCTGTCGCAGCCATGACTTACTTCGGTGGCGAAAAGTGTGTGCCAGGCTATAACGTAATGGGAATCTGCAAAGCGGCGCTGGAGGCTACGGTTCGCTACTTGGCCTACGATCTTGGACCTCAGGGTATTCGGGTCAATGCGCTCAGCGCGGGACCGTTGCGGACATTGGCTGGACGGGCTGCTGGCGTGGATGAAATGCTCAAGTTGTATGAATACATGGCTCCGCTGGGGCGCAACGTGACTCATGAAGAAGTTGGCCGTACGGGTGCGTTCCTGCTCAGTCCTGCCAGCGATGGTATCACCGGCGAAACCATGCATGTCGATGGCGGCTACAACATGATGGGCAGTCCAGGACGGCTGCTTGAACGTATTCCATCGTAGATCGTGGACGTCTTAGCAACAGATGCTGCTTAGACTGAGCGACAAATAGCGGGTTCAGTTAGTGCTTTAGAATCGTTCGTGTGTTTTTTTTGCCTAAGATTTTAAGGTTGATCTTGTTTTTGGTCGCAGAGATAGAGCGGAAAATAACTGTCTGATTCTGAACGTGGGATAGGCTTCCAGCCTGTCGATTCCCACATGACAGGCTGGAAGCCTATCCCACGTAGGCGATCTGTCGCACAGCGACAGACTCAGCCGTACAACGAGTCGTCCTCGCTACAGAGTTAGCTTTGCTACAAATTCGTCTACTGCTGTGCGATCGACGATTTGCGCTCATCGGTCTCGCGGGAGGACTGTGCCGAGTCAATCTGGCAGGGCCGATTGCTATCGGCGGGTAATTGCCGATCCCTGCGTTTCTGACTAAGTGTTGAGAATCCACGTTTCAGTTCTCGACCCAATGTCCAGATGCCGTTTCTCAGTTGAGGCAGCCAGCTAGGCGCCGCGATTCGAGTTCGAAGATTCTTGGATGCTATCGCGCCCAGGCGGTGTTTGTATATTTCGTCGCCGCGTAGGTAGTCGATAAACTGAACCCCACTTTCGACGGCGGTGCGAACCATAGCCGCGTTGAGCATTTTGCCGACTCCATCCCTTTCCCTAAGTGGATCGCGACCAGACTGGTACAGGAACAAATTGCCGGTGGCGTCGCGAAGGTAGAGGTGGCTGGCGACAGGTTCGCCGTTGATTCTCAGGACCGCAACTTGAATTTGTCCTCGTAGTGCCAACTGGGTACAGGCGGTGCGGATAAAATTGTCGAATCGTGAATCGGCGAAACAACCTGATTGGCCAGCAGCGTTCCATCGCATTTGATGGAGTTCTATGCAAGTGCCGAGTTCCCGTTGAATCTGTTCCGAATCGTCGATACAAGTCAATTGAACGTCTGTGAGTTTGTCGAATCGATTCAACAGGTTCCTTGTCTGTTGTCGTTGGGTTTTGGAAAGCCCCTGCAGGAAGCCCGTCAAACCCTGAGTAAGATCCAAGCGCCAGGTGTGCTCGAGCTCCGTGGTTTGGATGCTACACCCCTTTGCCTTCAGTTCGCCAACTAGTGTGTCGATAGTCGCATCCCCGAGCGTTGTTCCTTCCAATTCTAGGAAACTCCAGGTACCGCTCCGCTGAGCGTCGACAAGCCAACTGGCCACCGAGTGAGCCACGAGCTGGAGTTGCCCGGGTGCCGCGAGCAAAGACTGAAAATCGCCACATGCACGACCACTTCCCAAGAATCGTAGACTGCGTCCTAGGGACCAGCTCTCGCGGATGAAAAAGGGCGCTAAGCCGATGGGATTTTGAGTCTCATCGTACACCACCAGGACGCACAACTGGGAGTTTTGAGTCCTAAACTGATCCCACCAGGCTAGCATCCACTGGGGACTCTGCATGGGGCTGCTAGCCCAAGCCTGCCAGTTTGGTTCGAGGCACTTCAAGTCGCTCAAATTGTGCACTGCGATACAACGCATTCTAGTCACTCCGACACTAGGGATTGATGAACGTTGACAGCATCTAAAGCTCAGCCACACGGTGTGTGGGCTTTGTTTTTGCGCGAAAACGACCAAAAAGTTTAGGTCAGGATTTGATGGTCTGTATTGAGAGACATGTACCGAACTGTGTCGCCAGTCTGTGACGGCAGTGTGAAAGCGCCCCGCAGAATCGTCATAAGTTCTCTAATTCCTACTTAGGGTCGCTGCCAGTTGTTGCCACCTCCCCGTGTGCGCGGGTCGGAAGCAAGCGCTAGTCTCCAGCGCGATCCGTAGTCCTGTAGCAATCCCATCCCGATAACGTGCAGAGATACACGGGCAGGGCGAGAAGTTTCAAGTTTTGCCGAATTTTTACCCCTCGGAGATGCGGAACCTGCTAGAAATAGGTGGCGTCCTTTGACAATAATTAGACAGTCGCGTCGGGTGAGTGATCTCTGTCGTAGCACGTTGTAAGGAGCAAGTGGGAAATAAGTGGGATAGGCTTCCAGCCTGTCTTACGGGACTAGACAGGCTAGAAGCCTATCCCACGCGGGACTAGACAGGCTAGAAGCCTGTCCCACACTACGAATCAGACAGTGATTTTCCACACGATGCTAATTCAAGTTTGCAGCGCACCCAGGCTGCCACCCTCGATCCCGCCAAATCAATCTCGCCATCCACTTTCCTGCAGGCTTAGAAAACTAGCACATGATGATTCGCGATTTCTTTTCGATCAGTTGCCGCGGAGCTGCACTGCAATTGGTTTGCATCTCAATTACGTGTTGCGTGGTCGACGCAAGGGTGTTGCCTGCCCAAGAGCCAAAGAGTCCCACCTGGGGGCAATTCCGCGGCGCGAAGAATACTGGTCGACTGGCGAACTGCGATGTGCCGCTCCCATGGCAGGCAGAAGACGTTGCTTGGGAAGCCAGTTTGCCCGGCAAGGGGAACGGGGCACCCAGTATTTTCGGCGATCGTATTTTTTTGATGAGTGCCAATGCCGACAATGCAACGCGTTATTTACAAGCATTCGATGTCAAGAACGGACATGTCCTCTGGACCCATGCTTTCCCATCCGAACCCTATCACTTGCACGCACGGAGCAGCTACGCTTCCTGCACACCGTGCGTCGACGAGACGGCCGTTTATTTTGCTTGGGCGACGCCTAAGAGTTTGACGTTGATCGCGCTAAAACACGATGGCGAAGAGCTATGGAAAAAAGACTTAGGCCCCTACGTGAGTCAACACGGATTTGGCGCTTCGCCAGTACTGTTTGGCGACACATTGGTACTCTTCAATAGCCAGCAGGCTCAAGAGTTGCCGTCCGGTGCGGAGCCCGGCGTGAGTAGAGTCATGGCCTTCCACGCCAAGTCGGGCCAGGAGAAATGGGTTAAGCCGTGTACTTCGACACGCGCCTGCTACGGTACCCCCACCATGTTCCGCGATTCCTCGGGCGTAGATGCGTTGCTATTTAGCGATACAGGCGAGGGCATGTTTGCAATTGATTTGGAAACCGGCACACCGCTTTGGAACAGCCGCGTCTTTGATAAACGCTGTGTCTCCAGCCCACTGGTCGTGGGCGACTTGGCGATCGGCACCGAGGGATCTGGCGGCGGTGGCAACATTCTCTTTGGTGTCGATATTCACGGCACCCATGAGCTCAAGCTAAAAATAGACCGCTCAGCACCCTACGTACCGACTCCGGTTGCCCACGGTGAGTTGCTGTTTATGTGGGGAGATACCGGCATCGTCTCCTGCATTCGGCTCCCTAGTGGCGATGTGCTTTGGAGCAAGAGGATCGGCGGCAATGTCTCGGCGTCGCCTGTGATCGCGGGTGAAAAACTGATTGGCATTGCCGAAGACGGAACGGTCACGGTTCTGTCAGCTAGCGAGAAATTTCACGAATTCGGCAACGTCAAGCTAGAAGACACCATTCGTTCAACTCCCGCCTTAAGCGAACATTTTTTGCTGCTGCGCACGGACAATCGCTTGATTTGCGTCGGTAAACCCTAAAAAATTCCGAGTTGGTCGCGCGCATCTTCGCTCATCATTTCCTGAGTCCAGGGTGGGTCCATGACTACTTTGATATCTACCTTGCCAATACCCTCCATCGCCTCGATAACCTGTCGACTGTTACCGACCAACTGCGGACCGGCTGGACACATCGGGCTTGTCATAGTCATTTCAACTTTGACATCGGTCTTTTCGGTTTCGTCTACATTTGGGCTTAGATCGACAACGTAAATCAAACCTAGATCCACAATGTTAACGAACAATTCGGGATCTATCACTTGTTTAAGTTGTTCACGGACTTTATCTTCGCAAAGGTCGTTAGCCATTGGGACACGTCTCCAAGCTTTTGATTTAATGAGTTCGGTTGTAAATTCACTTCCATTCTATCTAGCAAGCCACGATCGCTCTACCGGCTCTGCGGTGGTAAAGAATTAGTGCTGTAGCCGGAGTCGCCAGACTTCGGTCCCTAACAACTCTATTCTGGCGACTCCAACTACAAAGGTTCTTGAGGACTGAAGTCGGGCGATTCCAACTACGCCAAGCGATTCGAATTTTAGGCATTTTTCGATGGATGAACGTAACACTCCGCAGGATACTCCTCAGATTGAAAAGCAGTCCGACGGCCTGCTGACGGGTAGACCAGGCCATTTTTCACTGGAGAAACTGGGCCGCATAAGCCGTTTTGGTATCGCCACGGAGCAAGCAGCCGATCCGCCGGTCGTCCTACCTCCAATCGATACAGCAGAGGATTCGCATTTTTTTCGCGATGCTGGAGATTGGCTCGATCGAATCTTGGGCGGCGAGAGCTATGGTGCACCACGGGTATTTGATCTGTTTACCATGCTGGCAATCACTTTAGCATTCGCACTGCTTTTTGCTGCATTGCGCATGATTGAACCACTGCTATTGAGTTCACTTGAAATCGTGGCCACCTGCCTGGGAATATTTGTTACCGGCATTGGTTTGTTCCAGTTGGCGCTGTTTGGAGGTAAGTTACCTCGGCTGGCTTCGCTGGTAGCCGGCCCAATCCTGTGGATCCTTATGGCGGGCGCGATCCACGTTTTTTCGCCAGCGACTATGAATTCCTCCATGAATGCTTCGTGGATTCCATTGGTAGTGTTTTCATCCATCTTGGGTGTTCCAGCCGGCTATTTGGCTGGTGGCATGGTGGCTGGAGTATTTTTGTTGGCAGACTTTTTTCGAATTAAGTACCTGAAAAACCAAGTGTCAAATACCCTGCAAAACGACGACAAGATTTTTGCCGAAACAGACTCCAAAGACTAGTGCTTTGCTAGAAATCAAATGGACTCAGGCGACTTGGCTGGTATGCTGCGGGGAGAGCGAAAAACCATTGAGAATCAGGCGTCGGGCGGACTCCTGGCCGGTCTCCTGGACCAAGACGGTGATGATGATTTTGACTTTCAGGATATACTAGACTTGGGGATGAAACGAATTTTTGGACGGTAAGCCATCGATGACAGCCGAACCGCAATTGCCTGATCCGGACTATGCACCCTTGGCGGACGTGGTCGTCTGGGATGGCCAGTGTGCGTTCTGCCTTAGCCAAGTCCTGCGGCTGCGGCGGTTCGATTGGTGGCACCAATTGACCTTCGTCAGTCTGCACGATCCGCGAGTTGCAGAGCTGCTGCCAGACTTGACCTTCCAACAATTGATGGACCAGATGTGGGTCGCGACTCGAGCGCCACTTGCGACGAAACTCGGCTCGGATGGTCCGATGGGCGTGCAATCTGCCTGTGTCGCAAAATACGGTGGAGCCGATGCGGCCCGCTACTTGAGTCGCAAACTGCCGAGCCTTTGGTGGTTGGCTCCGTTGCTGCACTTACCGTTTTCGATGCCACTATGGCGCTACGTCTATCGTGTAATCGCCCAGCGACGCTATCGAATCAGTGGTGTAACTTGCGACACGGAAGGGGCTTGCGACGTGCATGTGCCTAAGCAAAGAAACTGACTGCGTTCTCGAAAATTTGGCGTCCCTCGCCATATTGCGGGAGTTCTTTTTGGCGGGTCCAGTAGGGGTGCTGAGTCGGGTCCAGGTAGCGTTCGGGGTGAGGCATCAACCCAAACACTCGACCGCTGGGGTCAGAGATACCAGCCACATTGAATGCGGCTCCATTTGGGTTCTCTGGAAACGCGAGTTGGGAATCCGATGTCGTTCCGTCGGCAGTGCAGTAGCGGAGCCCTAATTGCGGCTGCGAGATCGATCCAGATACCGTAGTGGATTCGCTCACCACAAAACGGCCTTCGGCGTGGGCAATCGGTAGGAAAATGCGTTGAATGTCACGTAGAAACACGCTATTGGAATGATGATTGACCAGATGCACCCAGCGGTCTTCGAAGCGCGCGTGAGCGTTCTGAGCCAGAGTGGCCGGTGGCGATGCCTCGTGTCCGGGAAAGAAAATACCCAGCCGCATCATGACTTGAAAGCCATTGCAAATCCCCAGTACCAGCCGATCTTGACCACGAAACTCCTCAATCAAATCGTGAAGATGGACTTTCAATCGCTGCGCTAGGATTCGACCTGCGGCGATGTCATCGCCATAGCTGAAGCCACCTGGGATACACAGGATTTGATAGCCATAACCTAGCCGTGGATCCTCGACCAGTTGGTTTACATGGATGCTGCTAATTTTGGCTCCTACTTGCTCAAATGCGTAGGCAGTTTCGATATCGCAGTTCGTACCCGGAGCACGCAAAATAAGCACGCGTGGAACGGCCATTGGACAACCCTGTAGCAAACGGAATATGGTCTCTATGCTCAGCCCCAAAGCCTAGCACACTTGGGAATCGTAGCCAGTGGGTTTGCTAAGCGTCAGCGGGTCGGAGGAGTGGTTACTTAGTCCTTGATCCCGCAGTCCTTGATTCCGCCGGTGGACAAATGGCCGTTGCCACGCTAGCCTACGTCTAGGAGAACTAAAGGGAATCACGATGACAAAAACGACCGATGCAGAGCTACTCTTCCTGCCTGAAAATGATCAGTTACGCTTCTTACCAGAGGGACCAACAGCGCTGGGTGTTGGCCGCTTCAGTTGGGTGGCCATTCAGCACGGTCCGGACGCCAAGTGTGGCTCGCTCAACATCTACGACATGGCGACAGGTAGCCACGCTCACTATGAGTTGCCCGGACGTCCGGGTTTCGCCAAACCGACCACGGAACTCGGTACATTTGTGGTCGGCAGCGAGCGCGAAATTGGCTTGTTCAACACCGATAAAAAGACTTGGCGGATACTGGTCGACGGCATCGACCACGACGTCAGCGGGACGATCGTCAACGACGGTACGATGTACGCCAACAACTTAGTTTTTGGCACCAAGGATTTGGAGTTTAAAACGAAGAAAGCCGGTTTGTATCTCTTCCGAGGTGACGACGGCAAGCTAATACGACTTCGGAACGATCAAGTTTGCAGCAACGGCAAAGATGTGATCGACTCGGGCGCAGGCGGTCTGCAGTTAATCGACATCGATTCGCCGACTCGTAAGGTCGTGCGTTATCGCATCGACATTGCTAACGCAGCCCTGTCTGAACCTGAAACGGTGGTTGATTTACGAGACCTAGAGTCGGTGCCGGACGGCATGACGATGACTCCCGACGAGCAGAGTATGATCATTAGTTTCTACAATCCCAACCCCGCCGAGTTTGGCGAAACTCGGCAGTATAGTCTGTTCAATGGCGAGCTAGAACAGATCTGGCGCACACCGCTAAGCCCGCAGGCCACGTGTCCGTTGTTGCTCGAGATGCTCGATGGCACGGTCAAGCTGATCATCACCACTGCGGTGGAACACATGCCCGCCGAGCGTCGTGCTGCGTCACCCAGCGCAGGAGGCATCTTCATCGCCAATACCGACTTTCGCACGGCACCAGCCACGCCGCATCTGCCGCTCGACAAGGTGCCGCATTAAATTTTATCGGCCCTCGGCTTACCTCGCTCTGCGGGGCGTTGAAAAGAACTGAGCCGCAGGGCGAAACGCCCAAAGGCTCAGTATTAAATCATCGAACAAAGGCAGTCGTCGAGCAGCCTACTTCTTCGAAACTAGCTCCAATTTAATGTCGCTGACGTCACTATCGGGGATCGTATACTTCAGCCCGCTAGTGATGAAGGTCGCGTACTTGGCCGGAAGTCCATGCCTTAAGTTGATGGTCGTCTCGCCTCCCGTGACGTCCTCTTTTTCGTTGCCAACAAGTGTCTTGTTGACTTCGATCTTGTACGAACCCGGCACGGCACCTGGCTTCTCTTCAAAGGCCTTTAGGGTGAACCGACCGCTAGAATCCGTGTTTCCGGTTGCGTGAAAGTTTCCCGAATCGGCAATAAACATGACCGAGGCCAGCTCCACCGGTTTACCATCGAGTGTCACCACCCCACTGGCACTGACCGTCTTCGGCAAATGACTGAGGTCAGGCCCACAGCCCGCACAGCAAAGCCATGCCAGGGCGGCTAACAATTTGAGTTGTTTACTCACGAGTACTCCAAATTCACATTTAGAAAATGCTGAAACGCAGCGTGTCGCAACTTAGCATCGTGCGGAAAATTATTGTCCGATTCTGAACGTGGGATAGGCTTCCAGCCTGTCGATTCCCGCATCAGCGTGGGATTGGCTTCCAGCCTGTCGATTCCCACGTGACAGGCTGGAAGCCTATCCCACTTATTCTCCGCTTGATCCTTACTTAGTTGTCGAGCTGGCTAACTTCACCGCCGGACTTACTACCCAGGGCACCCCAAACGCCATAGGGACTCAATCCACCACCGGTACCAAGCGGCGCGATGGCAGCCAGATTACCCGTGTCGACATTGTCGCTCAAAAATCGGACGCTACCGTCCGCAAGGCCAACTTGCACACCACCTGTGTGCTCGCTGGTCGCAGTCCAAATGCCAGGGAACCAGTGCGGTGAGGCCGAGCCCTGCCCAATCATGCAAACCGCCGAGTTAGGTGGCAGGATGGTCGAAACAGCGCAGAAGAACGCATTGCCAGCGTAAGCTCGGTAGCCTGGCATTGTGTCTGCTGTAAAAATGTTGGCGGCGTTGACATATTCTCGACCGTTGAAAGCCGCGCGGCAACTCAGTGGCGAAAACGTGGATATATCCCCTGCGATCAAATATACCGATCCCTTAGAGTTCACGGCACTAGGCCGATTCCGCTCGGCAATGGCAATTGTATTACTAGTACCATCTGTGATGGAACCGATCTTCGGATAGTCTCCTCGACCGAAAATACCGCGATGACGGATGACCGTTTTCGCCAGAGCAATGGTCGCACTATTGCGCTCTTCGCTCGGCGTATAGATCTGTGATGCGGCATAGTCATCGCCCGAGCAAAAACCATAGCTCGTCAGACCGCGAGTTCGACCATTGTTAAATGGATCGTTGTCGCCAGCGTCGCTGGGGCACTGTAGCATTGGCAAGTTCTGTAGATACGGCCTGAAGGTTGTGCCCGGCATGACTGCATTCGTCCAAGGCTCGCGCTGAAAAGTGTTAATTGAATCGTACAGCGCGGTTTGCTCCAAGTAGGGCAGCAGGGCGTAGGCCGCCGACAGGGAGTATCGCTGTTGGCCAGCCACGATGGTTCCCGAGCCAGTTTGGCGAGCTGGGAAACGCTGATAAGTTGACTCGTAATTGTGACACGCTAGGGCAAGCTGCTTGACATTATTGCTGCACTGCATGCGGCGAGCTGCTTCGCGAGCAGCCTGGACGGCGGGCAAGAGCAACCCCACCAAAATTCCAATGATGGCGATAACAACCAAAAGCTCCACCAACGTGAAGCCCCTTGATCGCACAAACTCTTTAGACATCAGATTCTCCCAATGAAAACAACTGGTAACGAAAAGCACTCCCTTATAATCTAACGAAAAGCACAGAACTGTCCAATAATAAACACATTAATTATCGTTAAGGATAGTCGCCCCCGCGGTTCCTGACGTGAACGGTCAGTTGGGACCACCAAGCCACATTTCAAACTACTCCAGCCCCCCTCACCCAACGCCAACTGAGTAAATTTTGCCAATCAAAAAGGGGGCATTTTTTTGTTTAACCGCGTGGGCATCGCTCCGCGTTTCTGGTCGCAATAAAACGCGGGCCGCTAGGCACGTGAATAATCGAGCCAATTTCGCTCAGTCCAGTGTTACCCCCTCACGTCAGCTATTTTTTACCCCAAAAGTGTTGGGAGAGAGGGGAGCTAGAATTTCAGGGCTTGATTTACTTTGGAGTCAACCAACCGTTGCCGCGCATCCAATCGGCTACGCGATCCATGAAGTGGTCCGCAGCTCCCCCTTTATTGACGAAACCATGAGCGCCCATTTGAAAAATGTGCAGTTCGACTGGGACTTGAGCTGCACGCCAAGCTTGGAACGTGCTGATGGAACTTTGGTAGGCCGGATCATCGGCTGACACTGCCAAGAACAGTGGCGGTGCCTGCTCGGGGCGTGCGATGGGTTTATCGGAGTTACCAGTGGCGTAGATCAGCGCAACAAAATTCGGCTGAGACTCGGTCGGACCGCCCATGGCCGCACGAATCGGACCGCCGCCTGCCGAAAAGCCGATCATACCAATGCGTTCTGGGTTTAGGTGAAACCTGGCAGCCTGCTGGCGTAGCAATGCGACCGCCCGGACTCCATCCTGGCCCGACAATTCACGCACATTCTGACCAGCCTGTGGCCCGGACTTGGCGGGTTCGGCCGTGTCTGCGTCTGGGCCCGTGTAATTTAAGCGGTATTTCAGCACAAACGCATCGACACCGACCGCGTTGAGCGCCTTGGCTATATCAACGCCTTCGTAGCTCATCATCAACGTGCGATTGCCGCCCCCAGGCGCAACGATCATCGCCGTACGCTGAGGCTTTTCCGCTGGCTGATTTCCTTCAGGATAATTTTCGGCTGGGTAATACAACAGCGTGGGACGCACGACGTCTTTGAGCTGCGGGCCCGACCTGCCTTCGATACGTCGTTCGGAGTATTTCCATGTCTCCGAGCCCGGCGCGACTCCGGCATACAGTGGCATTTCTTGCTCAGCGCCAAAATCTGATGCCGAAGTTTCCGACTGAGCCCAGGCATTGTCGGTAGCAAAGCCATCATAGGTAGCAAAGCAGTTCGCGATGGCTAAGAAGGCGAGCACAGTTCTATCAATTCGCATCATAGTGTCTCTAACTTGTTGGAGAGGAAAATGCGGCTGGTTCTAGCTGCTGGTTTTTGATGCATCAGATTATATGCGTCGCACTCCTAGATGGGATTCGCACCTAAGGAATTCTCGACGTTGCGGCATCTTGGGAAAGTGTCTATACGTCAGGTACGTTCGCGTAGCGTATCTATGGAATTTTCCTGAAATGACTTCCCGATTTGCGATTCTGACATTTTTCTATGTGCAAACGCTTTCGGTTCGGAGAACCGAGCGACATTGTCGCTCAGCTTTCCAAGCTGATAGCGGAAACGCTATCTAATACGGAATTTATTTCGGGACGGTCTCTAAGAATTTGGTCGGATGACATGATTCAGCTAAAACAAGCCCTGCTTTCGGTTGAGAAAGCGCACCTTGCATTCGGAGAGTTGCAAGCATTGGCGGGCATTTCGCTACAACTCTTCCCTGGCGAATTGCTGGGATTGCTGGGGCCCAACGGGGCGGGCAAAACAACGCTGATCAACTGCATTACGGGCAAATGCCGACTGGATCGTGGCCGCATTCAGATTCACGCACCGGGTCGTCTATCGGACTGCTTGGGGGTCGTGCCGCAGGAATTGGCAGTCTACGCAGACCTAACTGTCGGACAAAACCTGTCGATTTTTGGCAAGCTACATGGGCTCGGAGGCCATACGCTTGCCCAGCGCATCCAGGACGCGTTGGCTTGGGCTGATTTGGACGATCGAAAAAAATCGTTGGTTCGTTCGCTTTCCGGTGGCATGCAGCGTCGTTTGAATATGGCGTGTAGCGTGTTGCACCGGCCCCAAATAATCTTGCTCGACGAACCTACGGTAGGGGTCGATCCGCAAAGCCGCGAGCGGATTTATGCGATGTTGGATGGCTTGCTCGAGCAGGGCACGGCTATCTTATTGACCACGCATCACTTGGACGAAGCCCAAACACGGTGCGATCGCATTGCGATTTGCGATCATGGACGCTTGCTTGACTCGGGCACTTTCGAGGAACTGCTGGCCCGCACGATCGGGAGCTCGCAGCAAATCAATATTGTATTCCGCCAGCCCACCGATCGCGTTCCGCCGCCACTACGACTGAACGAATCCCGACAGGAGGCGGCTGGATTCCTAGACGATACCATTGGCCAGCTGCCAGAGTTGTTGTTGGCGCTCCGTCACAGCCAGGCATCAATCCAGCGACTTACGCTCCGCGAACCCACGCTTCAGACCCTGTTCCTACACTTGACCGGTAAGGAGCTCCGCGATTGATTTGGACAGTCTGCCAAATTTCAGTACTCAGACTCTGGAATAACAAACAGGAATTGCTGCTGGCGATTGTAGTGCCCGTGCTGTTCTTCAGCATCTTCGCGCTTATTTTTAGCCGTGGCATGGGTCAGTCCATGACGCAGGTACGCGTTTCGTTCATCGATGACGACCAGACGCCGGAGTCTTTGGCCGTGATTCGGGGTGCATGCGCACATTCTGAGATAAAACCTGTAACGGGCATTGGGCGAACCAGCAGCGATTGGCAGATTGAAAAACTCTCGCGATCTTTGATCAGTCAGCGTGGAGTCGAAGTAGTGGTCCATATTCCACCTGGCTTTACGACGCAAGATCCAGAGGCACCCACGTTGTCGATCGCACTCTTCAATGAAGGTGGCAATCCGATCGGGCATCGATTGGTCGAAGCCAGTCTGGCCGAATCGATTGCGCTGCAGCTGTCCGCAGCGAACCTGGCCAGCTTACAGCAACCGCAGGCTGCCAGCGCGCCCACTTCAAGAGTGACCCAAGCGTCGGCCACGCGCGCGATCGCTGAGCCGAAAAGTGGCGAACAGCCTGAGGCGCCAGGTGCAGAGCCAGCCGTTTTTAAGTCGATCAATGCCTTTGAAAGCAACAAACACGAACCGAAAATTGCCATGTACGCCGCGGGAATCGCGGTGATGTTCCTGCTGTTTTCAGCCATCGGAGCTGGCGCGAGTCTACTCGAGGAGCAGGAGGCAGGCACGCTGGGTCGATTGCTGAGCAGCCGTCTAAGCCTAACGCAGTTGCTGCTGGGTAAGTGGCTATTTATTGCCGGCCTAGGCTGTCTACAGTTGTTGACAATGTTCGCTTGGGGGCAACTGGTCTTCCATGTCGATCTACTTGGACACTTGCCTGGGTTCATCGCGATGACACTGGCGACATCGTCGGCCTGCGCTAGTTTCGCTTTGTTCTTGGCAAGTCTTTGTCGCAGTCGTCAACAGCTCAATGCCCTCTCCATCGTACTGGTGCTAACCATGTCGGCCGTAGGCGGTAGCATGGTTCCCAGATACGTCATGAGCGAATCGATGAAGTCGCTTGGAAAGTTTACCTTCAACGGTTGGGCGCTGGATGGCTTTCAGAAGATCTTTTGGTACGACCTACCACTTAGCGCCATCCGACTCGAACTAACCGTGCTCCTGCTGATCGCCAGCTTGTTGGGCCTGCTTGCCAGATTATGTGCTCGCCGTTGGAGTATCGCTTGAGTGCTGCCCTGCCCAGACACCTGTTCACTACCTGGCTACTGGCCTGCATGCTAGTTTCCGTAGGTTGCCGCGCGTCTCGCGTTGCTCGTGATATTCCGTTTGAAAAGAAGCCTTCGCTGTTAAGTGCCCAAGCGGGCCAGAATTCGGCCGAGGGAACTGCCGCTTTGAATGACGATGGCCAAGAGATGGAAAAATTTGAACCACCAGTCTACGCGGCGGAAGCTCGGGGCCAATCGGAGAGTCAGTTAGCTCGCCCACAATCGACGCCGGATAGGTCGCAAGCACCATTCGCTGTTGCGCCGGAACTTGCTAGTTATCAGCTCGAAAATTCCAGTGACCAGCCACAGGAGGCCGCTCGCGCTGTCCCTCCGACAGCAGAAGTCCGCTTGATAGTGAATGGTGTACGAACTGGGCGCGGTGCAGTAAAAATCGCGATTTTTACCGATGCGGCTGCGTTCCCCGACGCAGAGCACGCGACACAAACCATCAGTTTGGACTCCAGTCATGCGACGCTGCTGGCCAGTCTGCCAATTGATAGTCCCTTTGCTGCGGCAGTCTATCAAGACATCAACAGCGATGGCACATTAAACCGAAATCGCTTGGGAATCCCGACCGAACCGTTTGCGTTTTCGAACGACGCCCGCGGATTGCGCGGTCCGCCTACTTTTGCTCAAGCCCTAGTGAGTCGTCCGGCAGAAATCGACGCCCCCTTCAGTGTTCCCCTTAATTTGCCCTAAGGTCACCTCGCTAGCGTCGGGCCAACATGTTCCTGAGGATCGACTCCGAAAATCAAGATGATAAAAGACATACCAACACGACCTACTCTGGCCCTGTCCACCTGCGGACAGCTCGAATGTGTGGTGTTGCTGCATGGACTATTTGCCACTTCGCGTAGCATGCGAATAATTGAGGGACGCCTGACTGGACTTGGCTATCAAGTTCACAATTGGAGCTACCCGACATTTTGGCGTTCAACCGCCACGCACGTGCGTAGGCTGTTACCGCTCTTAAACACCTTGGAAAGCGATAGCCAAGTGGGCTCGCTGCACTTTGTGACGCACAGTATGGGCGGGATTTTGGCGCGGGGCGCGCTGCATGTCGCGAATTTCCGCAAGGCAAAGCGGCTGGTCATGTTGGCTCCTCCCAATAAAGGTTCGCACTTAACGCGAATTTCTATGGGACCATTTGCATGGTGCGTGCCTGCGATCGCCGAGCTATCCGAAGGGCCTGGTAGCTTGCCCAATCGGCTGACGATTGCGCCCGAAATAGAAATCGGAGTCATCGCCGCCCAACAAGACTTTGTCGTGCAGATGGCAAACACACGACTGGTCAATCAGCGCGACCACTACACCGTCGATACGACCCACTTTGGTTTGCCACGCCATGAGATAGCGGTGCAGCAAGTCGTCCACTTTCTCGCGTGCGGTCGCTTTGAAACGACTGGTTCCGTTACCCACGCGGCCGCGTAGCAATATTAAAAAAAACCCGAGCTGCTCGCGGGAGCAGCTCGGGGACAGGTGTTCATGGTAGAAGCGGAATGTTTCGATCTCGAGTAGGCACCGCGCCTAACAAATTCAATTGGCTTCGCGGGAAAACATGGCAACCGAGCCCACTACTTGGGGCGATCAGCTACGAATACTCGCATGCTGCGGTAGATCATTTCAACCCGCCGATTGGACGGTGCAGGCGGACCATTTAAGCTCGGAAAAATATCCTTGGTTTGGTCCGCCGCGGTGTCCAACAGCAAACTCCATCGCAATCCTCGAATCTGATCTGGAAGTGTAAATTGCATCGACTCTGGCGTGCCGTTGAACAGCATGATCAGGTCGTGACCTTTGACATCTGGATCAACGGAGACAGCAGGTGCCGGTAACCAGCACACAAGTCCCCCGCTAGGGCTCTCCCAGTTGAATGGCAAACCCAGATGGTTAAACCAATTCACATCGGGAACGCCACGCGAATCAAATGGTCTTCCAGTCAAAAATCGCGTGCGACGCAAGGTTGGTTGACTCTTTCGCAGAGAAATTAAGCCACGCACAAAGTCCAGGAGCTCTTCGTTGCGTTTAACCAGCGTCCAATTGAACCACGAAATCTCGTTGTCTTGACAATAGGCGTTGTTATTTCCTTTCTGTGTTCGACGAACTTCATCTCCCATCACAATCATTGGGACCCCCTGACTTAACAGCAAGGTCGCCAGCATATTCTTTATCTGACGCAATCTCAAACGATCGAGCGGTTTGCGACGCGTCGGACCTTCCACACCGTAGTTATCGCTGCAGTTATGGTTGTCACCATCACGATTTCCTTCACCGTTGGCCTCGTTGTGTTTTTCCTTGTAGCTGACCAGGTCGTTCAAGGGAAATCCGTCGTGGCTGGTGATAAAGTTGATGCTACAGTAGGGTGCGCGCCCTGCATGTTCATATAGGTCCGAGGAGCCAGCTAGGCGTGTTGCCATAGGACCAATGAGACCATCGTCGCCGCGCCAATACCGCCGTGCATCATCACGATAGAGTCCATTCCATTCTGCCCATCGCAGGTCGCCAAAGGATCCGACTTGGTATGCCCCGGCCGCATCCCAGGCTTCTGCGATGATCTTCGTATCGGCCAGCATGGGGTCTTCCGCGATCTGCTCCACCATCGGTGGACTGGCCATCAAATTGCCTTTGCGATCGCGAGACAGAATGCTCGCCAAGTCAAACCGGAAACCGTCCACGTGGTAGTTGTGTACCCAATGCCTCAAGCAGTGGAATATCAATTCCCGACAAATTGGATGGTTTCCATTGAAGGTATTACCGCAGCCAGAATAGTTGCTGTAGTGGCTACCACCACTATTGAGGATGTAATAAACCTGATTCTCCAGCCCTTTGAAACTCAGCACGGGTCCATGCTCATTGCCTTCGCAAGTGTGGTTGAACACCACATCTAGGATGACCTCGATGCCCGCTTGGTGACAGGCCTTGACCATTTGCTTGAATTCGTTGACCTGCGCCCCGGGCTCCTTACTGTATGCGTAGCCGCGGTGCGGCGCAAAGAAAGCCATCGGGTCATAGCCCCAATAATTAGGCCTCTCGGGTGTATTTCCGTGTATATCTAGTATGGGAAACTCGTGTACCGGCATGAGCTCGACCGCCGTAATTCCCAAGTGCTTGAGGTACGGCAGTTTCTCGATCAGCCCCAAGTAGGTTCCCGCGTGTTTTACGCGCGAGGTCTTGCTCTGGGTGAAACCGCGAACATGCGTCTCGTAGATCACCGTTTCAGAAAGCGGTCGACGCAAGTGTCGATCGCCTTCCCAATCAAAAAAGTCATCAATGACCACGCACTTCGGCGGACGAATGATGCCGTCGGTGCTCTTCTGAAAACATCCAGCCAATGCTTTTGCATAGGGATCGATCAAACGCGCGTTGCCATCGAACCACTGTCCCGATTCGGGATCGAACGGACCATTGGCTTGGAAGTGATACAATTGGCCCGGACCAATGCCAGGCACAAAAGCACTCCAGACGTCGCCCCAGCGGTCGGTATCGCGATCGAATTCGATAATCTCTGCGGGCTCGCGGTCTTCGACCTTGTCATATAACAGAACCCGCATTGCCGTAGCGCTGCGGCTGAAAACAACAAACTGAACGCCGCGGTCAGAAACCACAGCACCGTATGGCAACTTGTATGCGAACTGTAACTCAGGATGCGGATGGCGCATGAGCATACTTTATAAAGTCCTTCTCAGCTTCGGGGATGCGTTGGTCATCATTGACAGTGAAACATAGCACTCGAAATACTAGGGCTAGTTAAACTATCGCTGCAGACATTCGAAATCCACGCTGAGTGGTTCTCGATAAAGCGCGTGCCAAAGGCTTTACGGAAGGCGCGAGTTTTCTAGGTTGAGAAACTGTAGCTTCTGGGCTGAGCCTACTAGTTTAGCTCCATGCGAGTTGACAGGTTGTTGGGATTGCAGGGTTCGCAGCCTTGTTCTCACCTAACGCCAATCGCATCCATGGACTCACTCACTACGCGACAAAATTGACGGCTACTCTGGCGCCGCTAATTCCAGTTAAAGGAGACTAGCTGGCCTTATCGTGGGACGTAGCCCTAGATCCAGGGCTTCAGGCGTCCTGCCAGCATACCGGGCAGCTTCTTTTCGATCTCCCGCATTACTTGCCCGCTGTTATATCGCACGCTAAAATGGGACGCGATCACCAGCTCATTCTCGAACATTTCCTGGCGGGCTACAAAATCATCCAAGTGCATGTGCCCGTGCTTGTGGATTTTTTCACGCCGATGTTTTGGCGATACAAAAGTCATCTCCGTAATCAAGATTTGGGCTCGAAGCATATCTGGGTTGTGGTCCAATCCGCCCGGGCTGGTATCGCCCGTGTAAGCCACGAGCGGCATTCTCACTTCCGCGCTGACCTCCATTCCGCTCAATCGAAGATCTCGAATCTCTGGCCCAGTCAGAGCTTGGTATTCGGGTTTTAGCTTGTTGCGTCGTTCCCAAATTAGATATCCGACACTGGGAACGGAATGCATGGTGCGATGCACGCTCATGACCAACTCGCGCGAAAGTTCGATTTCCTGACCGGGTTCGACCGGAATCAATTCGCACGGCAAACGCCCTCGGTCTAAGCGAGAAACGCTTTTCAACATCGCCTCGACGCCCGCTACAATCGAGCTGGGTAAGTAGATCCGCGGTGGCTCCATTTTCATCATCCGCCGCCGCGCAATATAGACCGGCAGGGCGGCAATATGATCTAAGTGGCCGTGGGTGATCGCCAGCGTAGCCGTTCCCATAAAATCCCAAGGCTGTGCGCCGAGATCAAAACCAATCCGCAATTCGGGGATTCTCCAATAGGTTTGCACGGCGGCGCGCGAGTAGCCCTCAATCGTCAGCGAACGGTGCGAGTGCGATAAAAATGGCGCGTTGTCGAGCATAGAGGACTATCAAATTTTGAATGGCAAATGCGGAGTTCAGTGGGGCCAGCTTATACGGATTGCCCGTTGATGTCGATTACGCAGGTGCCTCCGCTTGGCTATAATCGCCGCAGAATGCTGATTGGCAGCGTTCAATCTACGACTACCCCGAACAAATCTCGGTTCACCTATGACCTGCAAGAAAGTTGTCTTTATCGGCGGTGGACAAATGGCGCGAGCACTAGCTAGCGGGGCTGTCATGGCTGGTGTGCTTAACCCAGCCGACTTGGTGTTCGTGGAGCCCGATGCGGATCAAGTAGATTGTATAAAATCGGAGTTCCCAGAGTCCGCTTGCTTCAGCCATTCGCAGAAGCCTTTGACGGATTGCGATTACGTAGTGCTGTGCGTTAAGCCGAATGTGCTTCGAGCGATTGCCCCTCAACTGGCTACATTGCTAGAGCCCAGGCACCTTGTTTTGTCGATCGCCGCAGGCATATCACTTGAAACCCTGCAAGACCTACTCAAGACTCCGCGCGTGATTCGCGTCATGCCTAACACGCCCGCACAGCTTCGCGCCGGTGCGTCAGCCATTGCCAGCGATGCTTCAGCCGCCGCTGCTGATGTGCAGTGGGTGGAAAAGTTGATGAGTGCCGTTGGGCTGGTCGTGCATGTTCCCGACGGCTTAATGCACGCCGTAACAGGTCTGTCCGGTTCCGGTCCTGCCTACATCTTCATGGTGATCGAAGCCCTAAGCGACGGTGGCGTGGCTGCTGGTCTGAGCCGGGACGTCGCCACTCGCTTGGCCGCCCAGACCGTGCTAGGTGCTGCTCGGATGGTGTTAGAAAGCGGTAAACATCCTGGGGCACTGAAAGACCAAGTAACTAGCCCAGGCGGAACAACCATTGCCGCCATTCGCGAACTGGAAGCGGCGGGAATCCGCAGCGCCTTCATTGAAGCGGTGCTCGCTTCTGCCCAGCGCAGCCAGGAACTTTCGTAACCGTTCGCCGCCATTGGCGTTGAAGGTATAGATGGCTATGCACTGGCCTTGGAACTTGAACGCAGCCATTTAAGTGCCGATTGGCCGCCCCATAAACTGAACGTTTTGCCACAGTGGTTCGGTTCCTAGGACCGCCAGGCTAAATCCATCGCAAGGCAGTTTGCGTGATCAATGTAAGACTTTCCTGCAAACAAACCGACGCAATCTGCGGGTCGCCACCTCAATTTACTGGGTTGCTGCGAAGTGGTGCGGCGTTTCCGCAAACTATTGATAGGGAGTGGTTTACGAGGTTGATTGCCAATGAGTTTTCACGTTTCCAAGTTTGCAGCTACGTCGGTTCATCCTGATTTTGCCGTGGATCGATGGCCGCTCGAACATACAACAACTCCGTGACTGGAGGCGCCTTCAGTCCGCCCAATCGCCTCACCGCACTGGTCCCATTTGGTAGCTCAAACCGCTCGTCTTAGATTTTAGGCACAAAGTCTCTGCCATCCGAGTCTGGATCGGGACCATTCATCGAAAGTGCCCATCCGCCTCGCTGCTTTCTCAACCAGTCAAAAAATCGCCGTGATCGAATCGACCGAAGTAAAGTCGAGACCGTTCCGACTTGTATGGCGGATCGAGAATCCTTGCGAGTCGGCGTTTCGTTGTGACTCAATATGGGGATGACGGTGCTACCTATCGTTATTCAGGCACGGTTAATGTCGCCCTCAAAGAGCAACTTTGCGTGGCCCTTGAGCACAACTACCCACTCATGTTCATCTTGATCGTACCAGAAGCCGGGCTTGCTGCATTGTCCTGTTGAGACGATACGCTCAATCCGAACTTGTGGATTCTCCGCAAGAACATTGACCAACTCTTCGGTCAGGCTCGTCGGGAGATCGGCAAACAAGTTATGCGAATTTTGGTCGGTCATAGACTCTTGATTTCGGGCATCGAAATTATTTGCTTATCCCCATATGGCCCTCTGCTTCCCCGCTACTCCGGTCGTTTAGCTTTGATCCACTCGACTTCCAGCTTGAATGGTCCCGGCTTGTTGTCACTGAGTTGAATCCCCATTCCTGTTACGTTGCTGGGATCAAACTTCTCATTCGGAAACACGCTGCCTCGCCATGTGGCCACGAACTTGTTCATTGGTAACGTGACTTCGATCCATTCGTCCTTCTTGGTTTTGAAGGACTGCCGGTAGGAGTTTCTGCTGACGCTAACTGGCACGTCGAGACGAAAGTTGTAATCACGACCGTCACCACGAACTCGGATCACAATTGAATCGTCTTTTTCGAGCCCCAGCTGGGTTTCTCTCGACCTCACCGATGCGAAGCCGCCGTTGTTTTCCAGCGACAACGTGCCGAAAAATTCCATAATCTTATCTTCGTTGATCTTGATGCGACCATCCGAACGACCACCCATCACACCGTCGTTGACCGGCTGCCATTGTTTTGCAGCCTCGGCGTTTTCGAAGCTGAAGAGCACTCGATCCTCAGCGATGAGTGGCGAGCCCCCGAGAAAGACGGTAAGCAGCAGCGTTCGTAGAATCATGTTTTATCTTCCTCGTGAAGTGGGGTTTGCTCACTTATCCGGCGATCAAGAAACTCCGAAAGCTGATCGGCGTCATCTGTTCCTACTCGTAGGATACCCTTTCGCAACCGCAGCACCACACAGTCACGCCCCCAGACGTTCCAGACCCACCTTCCCCGGAAGCTCATGTGAATGCCCCAACCATCGAGGATCGTTGTCCGTCCAACGTCGACGCTGACGATGTTCCCGTACTTGATTGATCGTCGAAACAAGGGGATTGGCCCGAAACTGACCGATAATCCGTCTCCTTCGTCTTCGACCGTGAGATGATGGAACGAGGCCGCAAGAATGAGCATCAGCAAGCCAGTGGGCGGGAAAACCCATTGAATCACCGGCTCGTTACGCAAGACCCAGCCCAACACGAGGAGCATGACGGCTGTACCGTAAACGAGCAGGCAGAGCGGCGCTCGCTGCGTATGTCGGTAGTTGCCATTCATGAGGTGATTGCCGTAGAGTTGTTTCTCCTTGCCGATCCAAGTCAGTTCGAGTTTCTGTTTCCGTGCCATCAAATTCCGTCCTGTCGGTGAATTCAGTTCAATGCCCAGCGAATTGTAGACAGGTTCGAGACAGACTTCTGTTGGCCAAGCTGAACTTCGATCTGTCCGATCAGTTCGTCCCGGCGACTGTCAAAGTCGTCCTGTGCTTCGTAGAGCCGTTTGCGTTTCTCTTTGCGATTCGATTCAAGTGATTTGATTTGTTTCTGTGCTTCCAGCTTCTCTGCCAACGAAGCCGCCAAAGCCGCCACTTTGCGAGCCTCACGAATCTCTTTGTCGAGTTCCTTGATTTCCCGCTCCAAGCCCTGTTTCAAGTCGTCCGACCAATGGTCGAGCTTCAGCACCTCTTCGTCGAAGTGCTTCATGTTACGTTGTACTACTTCCATGACACGTTTGGTCATTTCCGTGTCACGACTGGCAGATAAATCAGGCAACGATCCTGCACCGGAATCCTCAACCGTAGCGGGAATCGACAATAGCTTGCCGCACACATCGGCATCCAGCACGGTCCCGTGATCGGTCACGCCAGTTAGCAGCAGGAACTCTTCCACGTCGAGCGAGTTGATTGTCAGCTGGGGGAGCCTTCCTCGCGTCATGATTGGCAAGGAAAGCAAGGGAGAGCCTCGAGCAATTAATTCCCTTGGCGGGTGGTGGTAGTGTTGTCAAAACCCGGTACCTATATGTACTCGCTTTCGGGGAAGACCATGTTGGCTAAGCGATTACCTTCGATTCTGCCTACTTTAACTGCTGAGGAATCGATTGAAACGACGCGGATTTACAGTTCGCTGGGGCGGCTCAAGCCGGGGCAACCGCTGGAGGACCGCACCGTCACGATTTCGCGAGCCCTGCGGAGCACTACCTTTCCAGCCAATTTCATGTTGGTGGCGGCACTGAATCCGTGTCCCTGTGGCTTTCGCACCGATCCCCGCCGCAGTTGTTCCTGTAGTCCGAGGCAAATTGAACGCTACATGGCGCGGATCTCCGGACCGTTGCTCGACCGTATCGATATCCATATTGAAGTCCCCGCCGTCCCCTTTCAAGAGCTGTCTTAAACTCAGAATGGAACCAGTAGCGCCAGAATGCGCGACAACGTCGAGCGGGCGCGGCAACGGCAAGCCGCCCGGTTTAGCAATCTACCAAGCCTGTACAATGCGCTCATGAACAGTCGCCAATTGCGCGAATATTGTCCGCTCGATACAACCTGCATGAATATACTGCGCGACAGTTGCAATGAAATGGGCCTCTCGGCTCGAGCTCACGATAAAATCTTACGCGTGGCCCGGACCATCGCCGACTTGGAGGACACCGACAACATTGTAGCTGTCCGCTTGCAGGAAGCCATCAACTACCGCATGCTCGATCGCAATATGTTTTAGGAAAAGACCACCTGGGACACAGCACTGGTATGGGGACCCTCGTCTGCATGCTGTGTCCCCGTTGATCTCTGCCACCAAGCGGCGTAGGTCAATTGAACTGGCTGCTGCTGTCAATCTCACTGCTATACGTGATCGGCCGCCTGCACGCTTGTGAGCTGCGAGCGGTACATGCCGTTAGATGACACGGAGTCGGCGGAGTCGCCGCTCAATTTTGTTTGGGCACTTTCAGAAATTTTCAATAATTCCCGAAATAATTCTACAAATACGAGCGCGCGCGCCATTACCTATTAGTGGAATGTCTACAGAGGAATGAAAAATTCTTCGGAGTCAACGATTTATAACTGCCGTGTGATGACCTGGAAGTAGGTTTCCTTCGTTTTGATTGCCTTCGATATCTTTCTTAGGAGGGTCGTTAGCGATGAAAGTTCGTAGCGCGTTTACCTTGGTCGAATTGTTGGTGGTGATTGCGATTATCGGAATTCTGGTGGGTTTGTTACTGCCCGCGGTACAAGCGGCCCGCGAGGCGGCTCGGCGGATGCAGTGTGGCAATAACTTGCATCAATTGGGAATTGCCTTGCACAATTACGAATTGATGGCCAAGCGATTGCCGACCGGTGCCATCGGTCGCAGTCCTGTAAACGGCAATTATGTCAATGATGGGCGTCAGCCATCTGTTAAGCGCACACCCTTTATTCGGCACATGCTGGCGGTGCTCGAGCAGGGCAATCGTAGTTCGTACTACGATGATCAAGTCAATTGGCACGTCCAGCCAGCCGCCAACTACGACATTGTATTCGGCTACCTCTCGGTATGGAATTGTCCCAGCGATACCTCGCAGCGAATGGAAACGAACGTGCAACGGGATTACAAGGGAAATTATGGAGTGAACTGGGGCGCGGAAACGCAGATGGTGACAAATACTGCCAACAAGGGGCCGTTTTACTGGCTCTACGGTGCTAAGTTTGGTGATATCATCGATGGAACTTCGAACACCTTCGCCATGATAGAAATGCTACAAGCGCCGTCGCCAACAGGTGGCGTCATTGATCGACGCGGACGTCCCTGGAACGAAGATTCCTCCTGCTACCAGGTCAGCACTTATCTGTCACCCAATAGCCGAGCTCCGGATCGCGGGACTTGTCTCGATCAGCCCGCGGTTGGTCTACCCTGTATCTCGGGTGGCACGGTCGCACAATACACCATGGCGGCCCGCAGTCGTCATACGGGCGGAGTGCAGGTGGTGCAATGCGATGCCTCTGTGCATTTCATCAGTCAAAACATTGATATCCAAGTGTACCGAGCGCTGAGTACCCAAGCGGGTGCCGAAGTGGCTCAGTTGGATCAATAGCCATTCACATGACTCAAGGAATTCGGCGTTGATGAGGATTTTTCAAAATATATACGTTGCTAGGCTCTGTTTGACTCTGTGCCTGCTCTGCTTGACGGGCTGTAGTCGGGGAGAGCCCTTTCAACCCATGTCCGGAGCGGTCACGCTGGACGGTGCTCCGCTGAAAAGGGGCGTGATTACCTTTTTTCCTATCGGACCTGGGACAACTGTGGGTGGTGAGGTTATCGAGGGTAAGTTTGCGCTGGCGCGGGAAAGCGGTGCTACTCCCGGAAAGTATCGTGTTGAACTCGTAGCCTTTCGCCCCTCGGGCAAGACCGAATTGGACATCGATACGAATTCCCAAGTCGATATTGAATTACAAATCCTACCGCCGCGTTACAACAACAAGTCGGAGCTAACCTGCGACGTGGTTGAAAGCGGCAAGAACGAGTATTCGTTTGAGCTGAAGTCGAAATAGATTCGGCCTTCAATCGGTTGAATGCAAGTTAACTTTCGTTTGCATTATCCTGCAGGTGAGTAGTATCTCCGCCTCGATTCCACAGCAAAAGTTGATGATTGGTGAGCTTAACATCGGATACTCCCGAAGGCCGTGCTACGTCCGAGGAGTTCCTGCGCCTATTTACTCGTAACCAGTTTCGAATTGCAGGTCTCGTACGGTCGTTGGTAACTGATCCGGTTGATGCCAGCGATGTGATGCAGGAAACCAGTTTGACATTGTGGCGGGGTTTCGATCAGTTCGACGCCGAACAGGATTTCGCAAAATGGGCATTGGGAGTGGCTCGTCATCAAGTCCTTAAGCATTGGCGGAGCAAACGGGGCGACCGGCACGTATTTAGCGAAACGCTGATCAATGAATTGGCAGACGAGGTAGAGACGTGTCTTTCGAATGATCAACAGCGACTTCAAGCGTTGCGGGATTGCCTCCAGAAATTGACGAATCGTCAGCGCGAGCTCGTAAAGGATTTTTACGGTAAAGGCATTTCGGCAGCTGGAGTCGCAAAGAGCTGGAATCGCAACATTCATGCGATTTACAACGCGTTGCGGTCTCTTAGAAAAGAACTTGGCGAATGCATTATGACAAAATTGAGTGAATCATGAACGACAAACTACGAATACTTGCTGATGGATATCTTGAGGACAGCCTTGATGCGGTACAGATTCAACAGTTGGAGTCGATTCTGCAGAGCGATCCAGTAGCGAAGCGCAACTTTGTTGAGTACACGATCTTACACGGGCATCTGGGGGTGATCGCTGAGGAGTTCTGCTCCGTTCCAACTCCGAACAGTGTAGGTTTGATCGTCACGAAGCGTTCGGCTTCCAGTGCTTGGATGCGAAGTTTTGGATTGGCGATAGCAGCATCCGCGTTGGTGTTTGTGTTGCGTTGGCCTCCCCAGCCTTCAGACCGAGACATTGCAGATGTTGGATACGATTTACAACAATATCCGATTCGTACCGTTGGATACGCTTTCCCGGAGAGTCGTTCGGGTGCAGTAGTTCCGATTGCTGCGGGATCCAGTGGCTCCGCGAATTTCACTTCGCAACTTAGTTCAGCCAGAGGCGTGAATGTCAGCGTTGCCTATGGCTCGCGATTTAGTTTTGCCTCTGACCAGCTGGGGCTATTGTTTGCAGGAAGCGCTTTCGTTTCGGCCAATGACGCTAATAGCATATACGCAGTGGAAATGGGCGACCGACGCTTGCTCAGCTATGGTGCGCAGTTCGAACTAACCAAAGTGGACGCCGACCGCGCAAAGCTCGATGTACGCATGGGCCATGTCGAAATTCAAACGCGATTGTCTGGACCACGGCTTCGCTGGTCTTTCGATGATGCCAGCGAGGACGATTTGCCAATCTCACTCAATGGTAAGTCGTCGCGTATTGACGGAGTTGTCGGCAAGGGAGCGATCGAGTTTGCTGATATTCGCGGAACTTTCGCCGAAATCATCGGTGGTACGGAACCAACAGTCGGCAGCGGTCTGTTTGCGTTTAACGGTGGCATGACCATCGAAACCATCATTTCGTCGAGGTGGGACGCCATGCCCGGCAATCAGGACGTCATCTTTCGAAAGGAAGACGGACCGAATCGCATTCTGCTGAGTTTTCAGAACGACGAGAATGATTACGAAATTCCGGTTGTCGAATCAGGCCCAGTGCTTTCATTTGGAATCTATCTCGAAGGCCTGGGTTACAGTGAGCTGGATATGCCCCTTGATGGAAAGAACGGTCGCCCAACGGTCGACAAAATCGCCGATGGTAAGCCACATCTAATCGCTGCGACCTACGATAGCTTCACCGGGATGAAAGCCATTACTGTGGATGGTCGCATCTGTTTTTCACACCGATTCCCGGTCGGACATTGCATTCAAAGTGGCGGGCCCAGACCCGCTAAAATCGGCGGCTGGCGAAGAACAGAGTCCTTCTCAGGCGTTATCGATGAACTTGCCATCTATGACTATGCGCTCTCGCTAGAAGAGATCACCCATCATTACCAACTCACCCAACAAGGTTCGAGTTGGTTGCCGAAGCGTTCCAATATTGGTCGTGGTTGGGAGACCATCGAAACGGTTCGAGAAGGGGCACATGTGTTACTTGGTTCGGAAGGCAAGGGGCGCGGCATCAACTAGGTTCCAGTTTTGCAATTTCGGGGAGTGCTCCGACTTATCGGAGCTTACAAATTCCCGGTGATTTCGGCTAAACCAGGCACCAAGATTTTGACGGTTCGACTCAAAGGGCAGATTATTGAAATACATCAATCGGCTTGGATTACTGTTTGCGGCAATAAGTATTGGTGGATTTGGTTTGGTCTGCGCCGCGTCGCGACCTAACATTGTCGTAGTCATCACCGATGACATGGGTTTTTCAGATATCGGCTGCTATGGCAGCGAAATTGAAACCCCCAATATCGATCGGTTGGCACAAGAAGGACTAAAATTCTCGCAGTTTTACAACTGCGGGAAGTGCGAGCCGAGTCGTGCGGCACTCACCACAGGCCATCAGTTTTGGACTCACGATCCGAACGTATCGATACGCAGGGATAGTCCAAACATTGGCGAGATTATTCAGGCCGCTGGCTATCGCACCATGATGGTCGGTAAATGGCACTGCGCCGGTGTGCCCTATGAACGGGGATTCCACCGCCACTTTGGATTTATGGGCGGCGGTACCAACTTCTTCCTCGGCGACGATTCCTTCACCCTCGATGGAAAACCTTGGGCGGTACCCCAAGAGAATTTCTATGTCACCACGTCGCTGTCGGACTACGCGGAGACGTTCATCCGCGAAGAAAACGCCGCTCATCCCGACCAACCATTTTTCATGTACCTCGCCTACAACGCTCCTCACTCGCCGATTCAGGCACCGGCCGATCAGGTCGCCAAGTATCGCGGCCGGTACCTCAAAGGTTGGGACGCGATTCGCACGGCGCGCTTTGCCAAGCAGCAAGTGTTGGGGCTTGCCGGTCCCGGCTGGAATTTCCCTGAACGCCCCGACAACATTCCCGCTTGGAATTCACTCGACGATCGGTCGCAAGATTTTGAAGACCTGCGGATGGCAACCTATGCTGCGATGGTTGATTGCGTGGATCAAGGAGTTGGAAAAGTGATGCGAACCTTGAATGAACTCGGTATCGCCGACAACACACTCGTGATTTTCATGAACGACAATGGAGCCAGCCCTAATGACCGCGTTCGTCGCGGTAATTTCGGTGAACCCGTGACGACCTGGAACGTCGGCGTCGGTTGGGCAAATGCGTCAAACACACCACTCAAATACTACAAGCGAACCCAGCACAGCGGCGGCGTGACGACTCCGTTCATCGCTAGCTGGCCTGACGGCATTCAGGCCGAAGCCAAGTTCAATGACCAACCGCTGCACATCACGGATATCTTGCCAACGCTGATGGAAGTCACAGGTGCTGAGTATCCGCAGAATTTCGGTGGGAACCAGCACCCGCCATTACCAGGGCGTTCATTCGCCATGGTGCTCACAGACGGCGAGTCGCTTCCGTCGAAGACGCTGTACTTTTCGCTGTTCAACAACATGGCGATTGTCGATGGTGGCTGGCGAATGGTCACAGCCTACGACCAACCCTGGCAACTCTATGACCTGACGAACGACAGGACTTAAACTCGCGATTTGGCTGGCGTGAATCCTAAGCGTTTGCAGGAAATGTTGGCAGTGCAAAAAACATACTCTGAGCGACCGGATGTTCGACTGCGGCTCAAGGGCGGAGAGCGCGAACCCGAGTACGCTCCGATCTACAAGTCCGATGGCAAGATCGGACCGGGAGCGCGCGAGAGTGTGCCCGATGAGAAGGCTTCGATGGCGCGTGCCAAGCTTCGCTCGCAAGGGATTCAATTGAGCGAGCCTGTTCAATCGCTGCCAAATCGAGAAACGGGCAGGCAAGAAAATTAGGGGTAGGAAAATGAGAAGTGCATCCGCTGATGCGTTCCCTCTTTATTTAATATTTTCCTACCACTAAGCGTCCTATTTTTACTGCCAACTGGGATAAACTAAATTGAAAATTCATTCACTCTTGCTGCTACTATTGCTCATCGCTTTTTCATGCGGCAACTCTGCGCGGGCTGCCGATTTGTCCAGCCAGACTCGGCCGAATGTTCTGTTCATCTATGTGGAGGATCTTGGCTATTACACCAGCGAGCGGGGCGCACGCGAACCCAATTCGAAGATCGCAGGACTTGAGACTCCAAACCTTGATGCAC
>JBGSJL010000078.1:0-1667 GCA_041741955.1 Pirellulaceae bacterium
CGAACGACCGGTGAATAAGGGGCCGCCAAGCCTGCGGTGTCGAATTTCAGTCACGGCGATTGGCTTTCGCCAGCTTGAAGAGGTCCGGTGCGATAGAATGACGCTATCATTGTTTAGCGAGTGAATGGGCACAGCTTTTGCCACCTGCGCTTCAAGAGTAACATCGTTGGCGTGTGTGGAATGACGCTATTCTGGAACAATCCGCAATTTAGCAGACGCATTCCTAGACATCTTCGGGCGTTTCAATGAACCTGCGACACAAGATAGGGTGCTTGCTGCCGATCACTGGACTTTTAATTCTATCGCTCGGAGTCTCCGGCGCGTGGTACGTCAACGAGCTTCAAAAAAAGAACGCAAAACTTCTAGACGTGAACGTCGCAAGCATCCGTGCGGCAGAAGAGCTGGAATTGATCGTTCGCGAAATGCGACATGATATCGACCGATATCTGCTCACCAACGATCGTGAGCACCTCGTACACGCGGCGGCGCAACAGAGCCAAGCGACCGAATGGCTATCTAAGGCTGAGAAGCTATCAGCATCCGACCAAGAGAAAGCGTTTGTTGTGCAACTTCAGAAAGATCTCGAGGACTATTTTGTCCAGCTCCGGCAGTTCGTGGACGATCCCAACGCCGAAGTCGCACCTGGCGACGTTGAATCGCTAGAAGCAGAGGTTCTCTCCAAAAGGGTTTTGGTTGTAGCTCACAACTACCTCGATTTTAATGAGAACGAATTGGAGCAAAGCAATCAACAGAATCATCGTTTCGCTGAAAACTTGGCGATCGTGATGGTGTTGTTGGGAGCATGTGGTTGTGTCGCGGGACTTGAAGCTGGCTACGTCGTCGCACGCGCCCTCAGTCGTTCGATGTATATGTTGTCCGTTCCGATTCGTGACGTCGCGGGCAAGCTGAACTCTGTCGTTGGACCGCTCGCAGTTAAGGCAGACCCCAACCTTCAAGATTTACAATTGGTGCTCGAAACAGTCTCGGCTCGCGTTGGTTCCGTGGTCGAACAGCTCCACCAACGGCATCAAGAAGTGGTTCGCTCGGACCAGCTTGCGGCAGTGGGCAAATTGGCTGCCGGCTTGGCACATGAATTACGCAACCCGTTGATGTGCATGAAGACCTTGGTGCAATCGGCGAGAAGATGCCACGAATCCGCAATCCTGGATTCGGCCGACCTAGCGGTTCTGGATGAAGAGATCACGCGGGTCGATAGTCTGCTACAGACGTTTCTAGATTTCGCACGGCCTTTTGAACCGGATTTCAGTGCGGTTGAATTGACGCCGATTGTTCGTCAAACCGCTGATCTTGTTTCGGGGCGTGCAGAAACCCGGAAGATTCAGATCGACGTCCAACTTCCAATTGACTCTGTTGAGGTGCAAGGCGATGCAATGCAGTTGCGGCAAGTACTTCTGAACCTACTGTTAAACGCGTTTGATGCTGTACCCAATGAGGGGCAAATCCTTGTTTCCGTCGAGCGGTATCATCGCGCCGGCATCTCTGAGTCGTCTTCGGAAAATCAGCCTAATTGGGTATGTTTAAGTGTTGCCGACAATGGCTGTGGCTTGCCCGCAGATCAACGAGACCGAATTTACGACCCCTTCTTCAGCACGAAAGACCCAGGCTTGGGGCTTGGTCTGGCAGTATCCAAGAGAATCGTCGACCTT
>JBGSJL010000079.1:0-1586 GCA_041741955.1 Pirellulaceae bacterium
CGATAATTAAAGTACAACGTGGGTAGCGATCCCGCCGAGATTGACGACAGGTCGATCGGGGCACTCTCGATGGCACCCGCCGCTCCGCCAGGGAAGTTGTAGCTGTTGTTCAGTCCCGTCGCATTGAGATTGGTCAAATCACCCAGACCGGTGGCCACGGAATTACCGTTGGTAGCCGCTGTTTGAAAGCCAAAATACAGGCTTTGGCCGCCATTGAAGGCCGCTCGCGAGTTATTGGGAGTGGCTGGCAAACCATGGCCAGCGTCGGTATTACGATTGCCGCTCACGTGCCACAGGTTGAAGTCCAGAGCGGGCATCGTTAGACCGGTTGCGCCGGTCAAGCCCGTGTTAACACTCGTCGCGCCGTTGGCAAAAATCGGCAACAAACGGCCAGCCGTATCAAAGGCATGGATCACGCCCGCGCTATCGATACCAAAGAGCGTTTGAGACAATGCACCGTTCTGAGCGTGTGCGGGGCCTTCAACCAGCCCAGTGAAATTAATGCCTCGCAGCTCGTACGACGTGCTCACGTAAGTGGCCACATTGCCGCCCGCAAACGAGATCGGATTGTCCACAAAGTACAGTCCACCCGTATCGCTCACCGCGTAGAGTCGATTGGCCGATCCGGCAATGGCGTTATTACCAAGCATGGCGATACCGGTCACGATACCTCCGGGTGCCACGCCAAAGGCGCTCAGCGGGCCTGTGGATTGAAAAGTACTACCGTTACCCAACTGGACGCGATCCGGAGCGGTAGGATTGACCGCTGCCAAGAGGCCCGGCAAACCGGACCCGTTGATCGCATCGACGATCCGCGTGGCAATGATTTGCGCCGTATCGGAGGCCAGCACCGAAATCAGTTGCGAACCGGGTGTACCAGGATTCCCGAGACTTACCAGGATTCCCGCGCTTTGCAACTGAGCGAAATTGCCAGTTGAAGCGCCACCAAAATTCATCCGGCCACCATCGAATGAAACCGTAATGCCGGCAGGCATACTGATGCTAACGGCGTCGACGAATTGGCGCAGAGTGGCGTTGGGTACTAACGCTACGCGAGTATTCCCTGCACCCACTCCGGCAGGTGTCCCAGTATCAAATTCATAGGTAGTGCCGTCGAGTACGAAAGTGAGTCCATCGGTAACACCTAAGACCGCGTTGGGATCGGTGGTATTGAATCTAACCTCGGGGCCCAAATCAAACTCGAAGCGTCGCAGAGCTCCGCCCACTTCCTGAATGACGAACGAATCGCCATTGCGAATCAAGAAGTTAGGTCCACTTACCGTGGCTCGGGTTACTTCTTGAGTGACCAGTTCAGAGGCTTGACGGACAATAGCGCCCGTAGCATCCAGCGTGAAGGTTTCGATGTACCCGCGGTCGCGAATCGCGGTACCGGCACCTGCACCCACTGCCAAGTTTTGCTTGTCGGCAGCTGGGTTGCTGGTAGCGGCGCCTGTATTCTCGTCGAACTCGTAGATCACGTTCGTGAAGTAGCTTGGCCCAGGGCGGTCCACGCCGGGTTGGCCGTTATTATTAATGAAACGAGTACCCGAATACTGCGGCTCTACGCCCGGCGGTGTAGGACGGTT
>JBGSJL010000080.1:0-11307 GCA_041741955.1 Pirellulaceae bacterium
TCGCTGAACCAGGAAATATCAAACGCTTGCATACCGTGCCGCACCCAAACGAGTTGACGATGGCGGAAGTCCTGAAGTCGGCAGGCTATGCGACGGCCATTATCGGCAAGTGGCATCTGGCGGTTGATGGGAAGGAATTTCCAGGTGGCGTCGAGTTGTCCACGATGCCCAAGGCGCAGGGGTTCGACTACTACTATGGCACTCCAAAGTTCAATGGCTCCACCGTACGCGTGGAGGACTCCAAAATGCGCAGCCCAATATTCCGCAACGACGAAGTCGTCGTCGAAGCCGTTGAAAATTGGGATGACATCACCGGGAACTACACCCGCGAAGCAGTCGACTGGATCAAAGCCAATCACAAGTCGCCCTTCTTCCTCTACCTAGCGCATAACATGCCACACATCCCACTGGGTGCGTCAGAAAACTTTAAAGGCAGGTCGGCGGGCGGCCTGTACGGGGATACCGTCGAAGAGATTGATTGGTCGTGCGGAGAGATATTCAAGACCCTCACAGAACTTGGTATCGACGACAATACGCTGGTCGTTTTTACTTCCGATAACGGTCCCTGGGTTGAAACAACCAAGGGTATGCAGCCCGACGCCGACGCATTTATTCCTCGTGATCATTCTGGTAATGCAGATCCATATCGAGGCTGGAAAATGTCGGCTTGGGAGGGAGGAACTCGAGTTCCATTTATTGCGCGTTGGCCTGGAAAAATACCGGCTGGGCAAACGTCTAGCGGAATGCTGAGCACCATGGACTTGCTTCCCACCTTTGCCGCAATCGCAGGAGCCAAATTGCCTGACTTGGTACTGGACGGTTGGGACGCGAGTGACTTTCTGAAGGGAAATGCATCGGCGAGCCCCCGCGACGAGTTCCTCTATTACGCTGGCTGCCTACTAACCGGCGTACGCAGTGATAATTGGAAACTGGTTCTGCCTCGCGAAAAATCACCTGCCGATATTGGATGGTGGGGACGAATGATCGAAGAAGTCCCAATGGTCATGCTATTCGACCTGACCTCCGACCCAGGTGAAACGTCGAACGTGGCGGTTGAATATCCCGATGTGGTGACCGCATTAATGAAGCGCATCGATCGGGCTCGTGGCGAACTAGGTGACATCAACCAAACGGGTAGCGGAGCCCGTTTCTTCGATAACGGACCGCGCACAATCCAAGACTTCAAGCAGAAGAGCTCTGCCGAGGAGCCTGCGAAGACCATGAAAGTTGCGCATGGCTTTATGGCATTCGGTCAGCAAACATACCAAGTCGATGCCGAAGGCAAAAAGACGTGGACGTACCCTCATGCGACCCGGGATGGATACGTGTTACCCAGCGGCAATATTGTGCTTACGCTAAATAAAGGGCCACGCTTCGCTGGCGGAGCTGTCGTTGAGGTCGCTGCCGATGGTAGTGAATTGCTCCTGTGGAAGGGAACTCAGTCGGAAGTCAACAGTGCCCAACCGACGGACAGCGGTACGTTTGTGATTACCGAAGCGGGCGACAACCCGCGTCTGGTCGAGGTCGATCGGGCAGGCAAAGTGCTGGTCGAATTCCCGCTGCAATGCCAGAAAACAAATCATCATTTGCAGACTCGTATGGCTCGCAAGCTGGCCGATGGAAGCTACTTGGTCCCACATCTGCTGGATTTCGCAGTGTTGCAATACGATGCGACCGGGAAAGTTCTCAGCACGTTGGATACAACGGTTCCAGGCGACATCGAGCACGCCCTACACACTTGGCCGTTTACAGCCATTCGTCATGGCGAGGGAGAGACACTAGTTTGCTGCACCAATGGCAATCGTGTGATCAACTTTGATGTTGGCGGAAAAGTTGCTTGGGAACTGACCAACGACGATCTGCCCGGTCCGTGGTTGCAAGACCCATGCGGCAGTCAAGTTTTACCCAATGGCAATTTTGTAATCGCGTGTTACGCGGGCGGCCAGCTAGATCCGCAAGCACCGAAGCTGTTTGAAGTCAATCGCAAAAAAGAAATTGTTTGGACCTATTCAGACGGCCAGAAAAACGGCATCCATCATTTTCAAATTCTTGATACAGATGGCCGCTCACACTCTGAAATACCACTCAAGTAGTCCATATTTCAGGCTTGAACGCCCAATGCCACACTGTGTTGGTGTCTAGGCTTTCGCCGGTCGGTTCAGAAACTCTCGACCCACGCGGAAGTAACTTGATTCGCTTCGCGAATTAGCGCGATCATTTCCACATCGGGTTGTTCGTTTTCGTCAAGCAGCCCGCGACGTCGCACGCGATTGCGGTAGTAGGCCCCGCACAAATGGGCGCCAATACAGCCGGGGTTGTTGCGCAAACCAGCCAAAACTTCTGCATACCATCGCCCATTTTGGCGAAGGTTGCCATCGGGCAGCGTGAGGTTTTTAGCTCCATCGGCCCACAGGACCGGGATAGCTGTGTCGCGATGCCATTGTTCCAAATGCTCGACGGGCAATTTGAAATCCTGGAAGCTTAATACATCCACGTAGGGACGTGCGGCTTCCAGGATGTCGATGGCGAGTAGTGCGTTGGCTTCGTAGCGATCGCCAAGGATCAAGTGGTGTGGGTCGTAGCGGCGAATGGCATCGTGAGCAACTTTATAGTATTGCGTCGCCAGCTCGCGCAATTCTTGTTTGCCTGCTGCGCTGTCGAGCCGCTTGGGGTCGAAGATAGGCCCCTTCCAGACGTTGATGGGTTGGGTGTGCAACCAGCAGGGGCAATCGATGTAAAAGTAACCGATCAGCTTGGGATCATCCATAAGCGGAACGCAGTGCTCGCGCGCGACGTGGTCGCACCAGTCCGCGAATTCGTCGGAGTAGAAGTCGGCATGTTTTGTTTCGGCCTCCCACTGATGGAAGTCGGCAAAAGGCAATTGATGGCAGTATGGCATGTCCAGCCAACCGTATTCCTCGCGCGTGAAGTGCCGCGAGTGACGATGGTTTGTTTTCCCTCGGGTTACGACCTCTTGGCTCCAGCCCAGCGAATTAAATCCCCAATCGATCAAGTTTGGACGGACGGACTCCTGTAGCCAACGCCGCATGCTGTTGCCGTAATCCTCGCGCCAACGAGACACGTTTTCAGAGTATCGCAGCGTGGCAGGGTCGACATGATTCAGTCCGAGACTGAAAAAGGGCTTGCCTTTTGGTGTGATCAGCCAATATCGTGCGGCCCGCTTTTGAAGTGTAAAAAAGCCATCGGGCTGAGTTTGCGTCGTGGACGCCTGGCTATGAACCAGCGGGATGCTAGCCGCAGCGGCAGCTAGTGCAGTTTTACGCAGAAATGACCGACGATCGCTGTTTAGCATTGGATTAAATCGACTCAGCAGATCCGTTTCATGATTCATTGGGTTTTCAAATTCCAAGTTCGCCATCCTCATGTTCAAAAGCGATCGCCAGTGCCGCCGCATTTCGCAGGACAAAACCGCCGTAGTCTCGAGCTAGTCGCACGATCGTCAAGGCATGTTCTGAAGACCATTCATGGTCATCAATCAATTCCGCCTCAATATGCTCCCAATTCACCTGCGAATCTGCAGTCTTCAAATTTTGATATTCGGACACAAGAATTTTTAAGTCTGGGTCCACAGTTAATACCCTTTCCTAGTCTTGAGGAAATGTCTAATACAGCGATTTCGAAGGCGAAGTTTCCGAGTGCGAGTCGGGCTGGATAAGTTCAATATGGACACGTTGGACGACCCGTTTGGTAGCTCGCAATACGGTGATGCGAATCCCGTCGAGCTCAACGGTCGTGCCGACTTTGGGGATCTCGGACAAGCGATGTACGACCAAACCACCGACGGTATCGTAGTCATCGGATTCGGGTAGATCGAGGCCAAGCAGCTTGCCGATACTCTCGATCGGCACCTTGCCTTCCGCCTCAACGCGATGAGTCGATTCGTCATAGATCAAGTCGCTGTCTTCGTCGATATCCAATTCGTCGGCAATCTCACCTACGATTTCTTCGAGCGCGTCCTCGATCGTGACCACGCCGACGACTTGATGGTATTGGTCGACTACAATTGCCATGTGATTTCGATTGTGCAGAAAAATCCTTAGCAGCTCGTCGACGGGCTTGCTTTGTGGGATGAACCAGGGCTTGCGCAACATGGCTTCGATACCGGCCGCGTCAGGCTGAAACGTCTTGTCGACCAGTGCGGATAGGAGATCCTTCACAAATAGGATGCCCAAAACATTATCCAAATTGTCGCGAAAAACCGGCAGCCGTGTACGGCCCGTATTGGCGACGATGGCAACTACTTCGTCCCATGGTAGGTCGACACTGACCGCGTCCACCATACTTCGAGGGGTCATGATGGACTCGACCTCATTTTCGTCCAAATCCATGACGCCTTGAATCATCTCGGGAACTCCTTCGGAGAAGACTCCGTCGCGTTGGCCCGCGGTAATCATGGTCCGTATTTCGTCCTCGATCATCTCTTCTTCAAAGTCTTCGTCCTCGGGTTCGTCGGTCAGTCGCTGTCCAACCCAAGTAAAAACGTCGCCCAAGCCGAGGAAAGGTCCTGTTACGATGGCCAGCCCCTTCCAAAACGGCCAGGAGTGGAAAAGGAAAAAGGAAGAGCTATAACGCACCGCGATGCGCGGTAGCCAAAGGCCGGCAAGAGTAAGCAGCACAAGCCAACTGACAACCCACCCGAAAATCGTGAAGTTGCTGACATCGGTCCAGAGTCGTCCGTCGCGATACACGACATCGCCGCTGGTAAAGAACCAAGCACCGGCAGCAAGCGAACCCAGCACCAGACCGAACAAGAGCAGGTACTGCGCAGCGATGGCGATCTGTTCGTATTCGTCGAGTATTTCGCCAAAGCGACCGGGCTGCCGGCGCAATCGGCAATAGGCTTCAAGCTTGCGACCATTGAAGTTTTCGAGCACATGTACGCCCGTTCCACCGATCAGCGTCAGGAACCAACACAGTATCATGAGCATTCCAAGCCAACTGACACTCATTCTGAGTACTCGCTGTTGAAGATTCCGTCCCAGCGCAGATGGTACTCCTCTGCTCGAGCAACTCCCACGGCAATTAGGCAGTCGCGTTCCAGTTCTCGCATACGCTGTCGGTCCTGGTCCTCCGCGTCATCCAGACCCACCACATGGAGCATGCCATGCACCACATACAGCAGCAATTCGTCGGCTGCGCTCCAGCCTGCCGCTGAGCAGATGCGAGCCGCCGTTTCGTAGCTCGCGATGACCTCGCCCTCAACCGTCTTGCCGATGCGGTCAATCTCGAAGCTGATCACGTCTGTAGGCCAATCATGTCCGAGCTGCTGTGCGTTGAGGCTTTGGATTGTTTCATCATCGACGATGGCCACACTGACGGACAATTTGTGAATCGACAAACATTGGGCGATCCAGGCGGCGGCCTGTTCGAATCGCGTTGTGTCTTCTCCAGCAACATTGAATTCGTGCAAGTCAATATGGTAGACGACATCCAATTCGATCTCGAGATCTGACATAAGATTTCAAGTTGTACAGGTCTGGTACAGGCTAGAGATTGGCTCGGGAACAGATCACATACTCAATAACGTACGAAGTGAATTCTTTGGGCTCCAAGCGGAGGCTTGACCCGTATATTTTACGCGACCGTGGTAGATGGCAGTAAGCGATTTTACCAGCGAGCTTTTAAGCTGGTCCAGTTGCTGGAGCGTCAATCCACATTGGTCAAATTGTCCATCGAGCAACTTCTTCATCGCGATTTGGTCTACCAAGTTCTGGATCCGAGAGGAAGTCGGTTCGACGAGCGTACGGCTCGCGCTTTCAACTGAATCCGCCAACATCAGCACAGCGGCTTCGAGCGTTTGGGGTTTGGGACCGGGATAGCGGAAGCTAGTCTCCGAGACTTCTTCCTTATTAGGGTCATTTTGGCTGCGCTTGGCTGCCTCGCGATAGAAATACTCAACGAGCGTCGTGCCATGATGCTGTTCAATAAAATCGATCATCGGCTTGGGGAGGCGATTCTTGCGAGCCAAGTCAGCGCCATCTTTAACGTGTGCGATGATAACCAGCGTACTCATCGCCGGTTGCAACGTGTCGTGGCAATTCCCACCCTGCTCCTGATTCTCTACGAAATAGTTGGGTTTGAACATTTTGCCGATGTCGTGGAAGTAAGCACCAACGCGTGTGAGCAGGCCGTGGGCACCAATGGCATCTGCCGCCGCTTCGGCAATTGCCGCTACGTTGATGGAGTGGTTGTAAGTCCCTGGTGCGCGTTGCGCCAATTGGCGTAGCAGTGGATGACTGGCATCGCCAAGCTCCAGCAAGCTCAAGTCGGTTTGAACGTCGAACACCTTCTCGGCAAACGGCAGCAGCCCATGCATCAGTGCGCCGGCCAGCAGCGTAAAGCCGCCCAGCCGCAGCGATTCGGTGGCCAGGACCGGTAGCAACGTTAGCCAGTCCTGACGCGGCACGGTGGGACTATCGCTCAGCAGCGGGATGGTCACATCCAGCTTGCCAAGCACCACATCGACCCCCATATGTGTCATGGCGACGATGGCCCCAGCAGCCAGCCCGACGTAGATCAGTTTGGTGCGCGTCCGAATACGGCCCAGTAGTAAAGCCGCAGCGCACGATCCGCTGCACAGCGTTACAAATTCGCCAATATCCAGACCGAGGCTTAGGGTGATGGTCAATGCGATACAAGTTGAAATCAGCATCGAGACCTGCCGACCGAATGTAATCGTCATGGTCATGGCGCAAAGGACCAACGGAACCACTTCTGCGCGAACTGGATCCGGCGAAGCGTATCGGCACAGAAAACACGTGATGACGACCAACCCCAGCAGCCGCAACAATTGCGTGGAATTGGTAATCAAGCGGCGATCGTACTGAAAATAGATGTACAGACCGCAAAGCAGATAAAGAGCAGCCAACATGCCAGCAAACGCCATCAATCGAATGATGGTTTCGCCCCACGATAGTTGATTAAGCCAAGCTTCGTACTCGGCGCGGAGGAGCGGCAGTTGACTAGTCCGTGTAATTGGCTGCCCAGCCTGAGCCAATTTGCTTACAGTCGGAAAATACGACACGATTGCATCCGCCACAGACTCCTCGGCTTTGTGTCGCGACTCCTCGCTGAGATTCTGCTGATAGGTGAGAGTCACGGGCAAGTTGCCAACCAGATATTTTCCAACCATGCGGGCGATGAGTACCGCATCGGGTGTATTAAAGACCTGTTGGAAGCGCTCAGTCACTTTTTGCGGCAGCTCTGCCACGATTTCAGCATGACGCACCTTCGGGATATCCACAAAGACCTTGTCCTCTGGATTCCCTGACGCGAAGACAATGATCGATCGCTGGTTGCCCTGTTCGCTGTCATGGCCGATCGACTTGAGCACTCCCGTCTCGGCTAGGGGATCGAGTATCGAACGCAGGGCTTGATCGAATTTGCCTCCTTCCAGCTTGGTGTTATCGTCCAGGAGCGCGCGCAAACGAGTTAAAACGTCCTGCTCGGAAAGCTCGACGTCTGCTCCGCCGGCCGCACTGGTGCTGGAAAGCGAACCGACGGGCATCAACTCCGCTAAGATCTTGAGCTGTTCGGTCGAGAGTTGGTCGTAGGGCGTGTCGCCAAGCAATGCCGAAAACTTATTTTTTATCGTGCTGATCAACTGTAGGATTGGTTGAGAGCGGTTCTCATAAAAGCACAATACTTCGCGGCGCTTCTGTTTCCGCAGCATCTCCGTCTGGCCGGAGTCGACCACGTCAAAGGCGACGCGAGCCACAATATCGCGCTGGGGGATCTGCCCCTCTCGATAGGCGAAGGCTGGGCGCCAGCCTTGAAGAATCAGGATAATCAAGCCAGCGGCGCACAGCGCTATGATGCTCTGCAACAGACTCTTGCCAGTTAAAAACTGACGCATCCAACGGCTCAGCGAGCTGGGTTCGAGTTGTAGCGAAGCGACGCGCTCGCTGCGCGTGCGCTTGGTCGTAGATGGTGCCATCCGACTTTGGGTGCGAGCTATCTAGGCTCACTATCCTCCTGTGGGTCCAGTCCGTTTTCGGCAGCGTGCCGCGTTTCGTAACGACGAACGATGTCCTGCACGAGGCGGTGGCGGACAATGTCCACCGCACTCAAGGACACAAAGCTTACGCCCTCCAGGCCCGACAGGCGATGCCAGGCATCGCGCAGGCCGCTGGTCACACCAACGGGCAGGTCTACTTGTGTTATATCACCAGATACGACAATCTTGGAATGCTCCCCCATTCTTGTCAAAAACATCTTCATCTGAGCCGAGGTCGTATTCTGAGCCTCGTCCAGGATGATAAATGCCCCATTTAGGGTGCGTCCACGCATATATGCGAGGGGTATCACCTCGATGACATCGTGCTCCATTAGGTACTTAACTTGGTCGTAGTCCAGCATTTCGTTGAGTCCGTCGAGCAGCGGCCGTAGGTACGGGTTTAGTTTTGCTTGCAAATCTCCAGGTAGGAAACCCAGATTTTCGCCGGCTTCGACGGCAGGACGCACCAAAACTATTTTCTGAATTGTGCGGCTTTTGAGGGCTTCAACGGCAAGTGCGACGGCCAAGTAGGTTTTGCCGCAACCGGCGGGACCTCGACAAAGCGTCAAATCGTGTTGCCGGACTGCCTTGATATAGGAGGCTTGCCCTTCGGTTTTGGGCTTGATCTTGCGATGCATGTGCGGCAAGTTCACTTCGACCACGCCGCGCCCGGCAGGCGTACTGGACGATTCTTTGCCTAATTCGGACGGAGTATCTATGGCTGTGGCCGACCCCACGACATGCAGGGCCGCCTGAACTTCCTGCATTGTCAGGCCGCCGGCTTGCTGAGCAAGCTGGTGCAGGTTTTCCATCAGGCTGGTAGCCAGCCGCACTGCCGCTTCATCATCACCCACAATTTTTAGCTTGCCATCGCGGTGTGTGATGGCCACTCCGTAATGGTTGCGGATAATTTTGAGATATTGATCCTGCGGGCCGAAGAGGCTCAGAATGGCGGCTGGATCTGTCAAGTTGATATTGGCTTCCGACATAATACATTTGTCCCTTTTTGCTAGCCAGCTCGGACCATGCGTTGGCAGGCCGCTATTGTCCAGGTCCTCGAATCAACTCTGCCGCCACGACTAAGTAGCCAACTACCGACGCGGGCAATAGCGAATCGGTAATGTCCCACAATCCTCCGAGACCCGGCAACAGCTTCCCGCTATCTTTGCTGCCCATTTCGCGTTTAAAAATCGATTCCAGCAAGTCGCCCAGTACACCGGCGATTGTCAAAAGTCCACCCAGCAGAAAAATTGCCAAAGTGCCGATGCGAACTTGCGATGGACCAAACATCCAGGGTGAGCAGATTCCGAAATAAACCCAGGCAACGAACATGGCCACAATCATGCCGCCGATCAATCCCTCCACGGTTTTGCCGGGGCTGACCGAAGCGCATAGTTTTGTCTTGCCCAGTGCCCGCCCGCTGAAGTACGCACCGGCATCTGAAAACTTGGTAATGACGATCATGCCTACCAGGAGGAACAATCCCCAGCCTGGGGTTCCGGTCAGTCGCAGGGCCACCGCAAATGCAAAACAAGTTCCGAAATACACAGACACCCAACCCGACAAGATGGCTCGCAGAAAAAGTCCTGTGCCGGCTTGATACGTGGGAATAAACCAAACAAAACTGCCAATCATCGCCGCGACCGACGCCGCAAGAGGCCAGCCCAGTTTGCCCAGTGCGCAATCGGTCGGATAGGCCTCGCCAAATAGCAACGGCCAATAAACGGGTAAGGTAGCGGCAAGCATGACCCCGCCGCATCCCACCAGTGCCGGCGCATCGATCGGACCCTGGGGTCCACTGCGGCACATCCAAACGCATTCACAGGCACTTCCAAAAATCAAATAGACACCCAGGGGTACCATCCAAAATCCATTGCAGGAAACCGACGTACCTGCCCCGCTCGTTGCCCGAGCCACTGGATACCAGGCATCCAATGCCACAAACACGAGCGCGGCACTAACGATAATCATTGCCGATAGCAGACGGTAACGCAGCAACTACTTCAGCCTCCGGCAGAAATCGTATCGTCGAGATCTTTGTTTCACGCGGGTAACTTTCTTGCTTCCTTGGTTTCACTCAGTTCTTGATACCACCAAACCGCCGACTACGCGATGCATAGTCGCGAATTGCATCCGCCAAGTCATGCCGGCCAAACTCAGGCCAAAGCGTCTGCGTGACCCAAATCTCAGCATAACTGATTTGCCAAAGCAAGAAATTGCTGATTCGCATTTCGCCACTGGTACGGATTAACAAATCTGGATCTGGAAGATCTGCCGTGTAAAGATTCTGGCTGACCAGCTCTTCAGTTATCTTTTCGCATGCCAATTCGCCGGTACGAACTTTGCTGGCGATAGCTGCGATCGCATCGACGATCTCCGTGCGCGCACCATAGTTGATGGCTAGGATCAATTTCATTCCGTTGTTGCCGGCGCACGCGTCTAGCGTGCGATCCATTTCGTCCTGCACTTCAACGGGCAAACGCTCGCGACGACCAATGATCCTGAGCTGCAAGTTGTTTTCCACCAAACTGCTGCGCTCAGCAATGAGATACTCTTTGAGTAGAGCCATTAGAAATTCCAGCTCCTGTGCGGGCCGCTTCCAATTTTCACTGCTCAAGCAATAGAGAGTCAGCGCCTGGACACCAAAATCGCGGCAGCCTTCCATGGTCCTGCGCACCGACTCGACGCCGCGCAGGTGACCCTCGATGCGTGGAAGATTTTGTTGCTCTGCCCAGCGACCATTGCCATCCATGATGACTGCAATGTGCTTCGGAACTCGATCTTTAGGCACGTTCAGCGCCGGATAGCCCGACTCATTGGCCGCCAAGCTCTTGGGTTGATTAGGCAATGCATTTCCTTCTGGTCACCAGGATTGACCCCAATCTTCAGGTTGCGAATGTCATCAACTGTGCTTTGTCGACAAAAATCGTCTGTTCCCGATCGGGCCCCACAGAGACGATCTTCACGGGCACGCCGACCAGTTCGCTAATGCGATTCAAATAGCGATGTGCCAAGTCCGGCAGATCGGCCATGTTCCGCATATCTGTAACATCGCTCTTCCATCCAGGCAGTGTTTCGTAAATCGGTTTCGCGCGGCGTAGGATCCCCGCATCGCAGGGGAAACGATCGACGCGCTGTCCATCTATTTCATACGCCACGCAAACGTTGATCGAGTCGAAATGCGAGAGCACGTCCATCATCATCAGCGACAAAGAATCGACGCCACCCAGTCGTGCAGTATAGCGTACTGCGACAGCATCAAACCATCCACAGCGACGCGGTCGACCCGT
>JBGSJL010000081.1:0-20878 GCA_041741955.1 Pirellulaceae bacterium
ACGACGGCCATCTCCGATACCAACGTCGCTCTCAATTCGGTAGCCGAGAACGCTGCCAACGGGACCGTTGTTGGCATCACGGCTTTCGCCAGCGACGCCGATGCCACCACCAATACGATTACCTATACGCTCGATGATAACGCCGGCGGGCGTTTTGCGGTGGACTCAGTCACTGGCGTCGTCACCGTGGCCGACGGTAGCTTACTTGACTACGAAACTGCGACTTCGCATAACATTATCGTACGCGCTACTTCGGCTGATACATCGTTCTCCACGCAATTCCATACGATCAATCTGACCGATGTCAACGAATCAGGAACCGGACCGATTTCTGACTCCAACGCGGCTGTCAATGCAATCGCGGAAAACGCAGCTGGCAACTCGTTAGTGGGAATCACAGCCTTTGCCAGCGATGCGGACGCCACGAACAATTCCATTACGTATAGTCTAGACAACAACGATTCTGGCCGATTCGCTATCGACAGTACAACCGGAGTCGTGCGATTGACAGGCTCTGTTAACTATGAAGTCGACGGAACGTCACGAGTTATTCGTGTGAGAGCTAGTTCTAGCGATGGTTCTTCGTCGACCCGCGACTTTACTATCGCGATATTGGATGTCAATGAAGCACCATTCGCTTCTCCCGACTCATATACAACCAGCTATATAGACAAGTTGGTCGTTGCGACCCCAGGAGTCCTGAGTAACGATTCCGACCCCGATGGAGACGTCTTAACGGTGGTACTCGTTCAGGGACCGGCGTCCGGCACGGCCAACCTACGCAGCGATGGAAGCCTGCTGTACACTCCCCAAGCAGGGTTTATTGGGACTGTTACACTTGTTTACTATGTCACAGATGGTGAGTTGACGTCTGCGTTGCAGACGGTGTCAATTCAAGTAACTCTTCCTAAGAATGTGCCTCAACCCGTAGATCCCAAACCAAACACTGAACAGCCTGCGAACGAAGTTGACCACGCAGCGCATAGCGAAGCGGCAGATTTTTTCGGTCCGCAACCAAGCGATGCGACGAGCCAGGGAGAAGCGTCCCAAGCAGTGGCTCAGGTATTTGTGACACTTACGGCCGACGAAAAATCGGTACGATCCTTAGAAACGACCACCTTTGCAGGAACCAGTGCAGACGATTTGGGCGCCCAAGGCATGCAAATCGTCGGGTTGGATATGCGTGAGCAAGAGTTGTCGAGGCTGCAATTTTCAGCAGTCGCCCGCTTGGCTTTGAATCAGAGTCAAGCGACACAACTCGTTTTTCGGGCAGCAGAAGTCGAGCTAGAGGAAGAGGCGGGCCGAAACTGGATCAGCCAGGTTGATCCGTTCATGGCAACCGCTGTGGGGACTGGGATCGTAATTTGGCTGGTCCACGCAGGACAGGTCGCCATAGCCCTATTGTCGACGACGTCGTCCTGGGTTCAGTTGGACCCGCTAACGGTGCTCCAGTCGGCGGGCAGCGCTATCGATGCTGATACGACCGAAGAGCAGATTTTTGAATCCGCAAAAATAGAGAGAGCTAGCGGCTCATAGTAATGCAACGCCTGAACATCACTTACAAGCTGACCGCGCTGCTCGCCTTGCTCTCCACAGCCCCGCTCGCGTTTTTAGTTTTTGGCCGCTCCGCTAAGGAAATCGCGTTCGAGACTCATCAGCGTTTCGTTTCATGCGAACAATTGGCACTAGGTTGTTCGCTACAACTTCGACACCATGATTACGTCGCCATCGAGCAACTGCTAGACCAATTCATGCAGCGCCGCGAGAGCTTGGAATGTGTGCGTCTAGTGCGATTCGACGGTCTGGTTGTGCATCAGTTGGGCGGTTCGGCGTTATTGAATCGGTCTTCTGCGGAGAACGAATCGGCTGCAACCGAGCCGTCTGGTAAGTCAGTGAGCGCATCCAAACGAATTCACATTCCGATTTTGCGTAATGGGCGAGAGTGGGGAGAAATCGACGCAATTTACCAAGACGACTTGGCTAAATCCCAATTGTGGCAGATGGCTCAAGCTTTCATGGTTACGCTTTCATTGAACCTCCTAACCTTCGGTGCCTTGCTGAAGCGCTCGCTAGCAGTGCTCGACTCCGGCAATGCGGTCCCGCGGCGAGTGCGCAACACACTCGACACGATCGCCGGTGGTGTGGTCATATTGGATGGGAATCGCAAGATCGTTATGGCCAATGATGCGTTTCAAACGAGCTGCAAACGAACCACGGCCGAATTGGTTGGAACTCTACTAAGCGACATTCCATTTCGTACCGACGAAAAGCTCTTGCCGTGGGAGCAGGTCGCACTGGACAAGCAGCGTAAGAGCGGTGCGACTCTTTTCTTAGCAGACGATAGAATTGAGCGCTGCTTCGTGGTCAATGCCACGCCCATTTTTGACTCGAAGGAAGCACTGGCTGGAACGCTGGTTAGCTTTGAAGATGTGACCACACTCCAGCAGCAAAAGCAATCTCTTTTGTTCGCGCTCAGTGAACTTGAAGACTCGAAAGAGCAGATTCACCAACAGAACTTGAGATTGCAAGAACTCGCATCGCGAGACGTTCTAACGGGTGCGTTCAATCGCCGATCGCTGTTCGAACAATTGGAAGTGCTGTGGAACGAACATCAGAACAACGGGCAGGTATTGAGCTGCGTCATGTTCGATGTCGACCACTTTAAGAAACTCAACGACAATCACGGCCACTCGGTAGGTGACCAAGTCCTTCGCGATGTGGCGCGGACGATACAGGAAGCGGTCCCCGCCGGTGGCGTTGCGGGACGCTACGGCGGCGAAGAGTTTTGCATCGTGCTCCCGAATTTGAACGGAGAACAGGCAACGGTAGTTGGCGAGTTGATTCGAGCTGCCATTGAGTCGAAGTTGGCCGAACCCTATGCGGTCACGGCCAGCTTGGGCGTCTCGAGCAGTGAATTTGGTGCCGCGAGCTTCCAATTGATCATCGAACAGGCTGACCAAGCTTTGTATGCGGCCAAACATGGCGGGCGAAACGCGGTGCGTTGCTGGAGCCACAATTTGGCGGCCGAGCAAGCAGCCAAGCTCGATGTTTCCATGGCTACCACCTGCGATCAACCAATCTCGTACCATGCGGTTGCCTCGCTACACGCTGCGCTGGCGTATCGCGACGCTGATACTGCATTGCACAGCCAGCGGGTGGCGGAGATGGCCGTGTCGCTTGGCAGAGGTTTGATGACGGTCAGTCAACTCTATGTGCTTGAAATTGCCGCGATACTTCACGACATCGGCAAGATCGGCGTGCCCGACTCGATACTCTTAAAACCCGCCAAGCTGACGGCAAACGAGTGGAAGATCATGGAAGCCCACGCGAGCATGGGAGTTGAAATTGTTGAATCTTCGTTTAACTCTCAGCCGCTGTCGGATATCGTGCGCTACCATCATTTTCGCTTTGATGGTCTCAATACACCTGCAGGCGGCCCCATTGGCAAAGAGATACCGATCGGTGCTCGGATCGTGTGCATTGTAGACGCCTTTGATGCCATGGTATCCAATCGAGTCTATCGCCACGGACGGTCGGTCGGCGAAGCCTTTGAAGAGCTCCGACGTTGTGCTGGCACCCAGTTCGATCCGGTTCTTGTCGAACGCTTCATCCGTAAACAAGTGGGCTGGCGACCAGACAGTCGCTTCATGCACTTTGAGATCGAAGACAAATTGGCGATTTCTATTGGTCACCTAACCGAGCGCACGATGCATGCGTTTGAAGCTCTGGACAGCCATGTTCTAGCAGAGTCACTCGACAAATTGGCCAAAGCTGGCAAACAATTTGACTTACCAGCCATCGAGCATCTGGCACTTAAGCTCAGCAAAGCGATCGGCAATGGGCCAACCAACGACTGGGATTTTGCAGCGCCAATCCTGCAAGACTTGCTGGACATGTGCCTAATGGTGCAGCGCGCCCACATCCGCGACGTGGCTTCGCGCCCTGAGATCACCGAGAACTGCCCTCAAAGCGTTTACTACGCCAAAGCCCGCGATTGGTGGGAAGCCGACAATGTCTAAGGTAGGACGCAGTCTAAGGTAGGACGCTAGAGCGGCGTCCGCCCGAGACAAGCTCCGAACGGACGATCTCGTTCAGCTGGAAGAACGAGCATTACCTTTAAACCTGAACATAAACTTAAACCTCAACCTGAACTGTAAGGCCCCAGGCCACGCTTGAATCTAGGAGCAAGCGGGAAACAAGTGGGATAGGCTTCCAGCCTGTCATGCGGGAATCGACAGGCTGGAAGCCTATCCCACGTTCAGAATCAGACAGTAATTTTCCGCACGATCCCTAGCTGGACAGCGTCCAGTTCGGGTTGGCGCCCAGTCTCCAACACAATCGGCTTAAGGTTTACTGATTTTTAGGCACGCGCGGCTAGCGCCTCAATGATTTAGTTCAAGTTCAAGTTCGAGTTTAAGTTTTAGCAGCCTCTTCTTTTGAACGATTGCTCTATTTGGTTTGGGCGTTGGTTTTGACGCGACAAAGATAAGTATCGGCTGTCAGGTACAACCAGCCGCCGGGACCGAAAGTACAGTTGCTGGTCCTCTCTCCGGTAACTAGGCGGCCCAACAGTGTGCCGCTGGAGTCCATGACATAAATTCCACCAGGGCCGCTGCCCCAAATGTTGCCAGCAGAGTCAACGGTCATGCCATCGGGCAGGCCCGGTTCCTTGCCGACGCGCTCGGTTACATTCATCAGCTCTTTGCCCGCAGCCAGGGTTCCATCCTCTTTGACAGGAAAGGCTGTCCAATTGGCTTGGTCCGGATTGGACTGTGCGACGTAGAGCGTCTTTTCATCGGGCGAAAACGCGATTCCGTTAGGGCGTTCGATGAGCTTGGTCAGCAACGTTAGCGTGCCGTCTACTTTGAGACGATACACACCGCAGAATTCGAGTTCGCGTCGCGAGTCGGTGAATCTGTCTGGCAATCCATAGGGTGGGTCGGTGAAGTAAATTTCGCCATTGCTTTTAAGGACTCCGTCGTTGGGACTGTTCAGTCGCTTGCCTTGATAGTTGTCAGCCAGCGTTCGCTTGCCACCTTTCTCAGTTAGCACACTCAGTCGTCGATCGCCGTGTTCGCACATGACCAAGCGGCCTTGGCTGTCCAGGAACAAGCCGTTGCTGCCGGGCTCCAAGCCATAGTAGGTTACCCCCGTATAGCCCGACGGATGCATAAACAGCGAGATGGTGCCGTTCTGCTCCCACTTAAAAATGCTGTTGCGAGGAATGTCCGAAAACAACAAGTAGCCGTCCGAGCCGCCGACCCACACGGGCCCTTCCGTCCAAGTAAACCCGCTGGCGAGAACTTCAATCTTGGCGTCCTTACCAACCAGAGTGTCAAACTGTGGAGTCAGTCGCTCGATGGACCCGAGTGCTGGTTGTGCCATGGCCGAATTCTGGTTGAAATAGAAACTGGTAAAACTAGCAGATAGTGCAAGTACGAAACAGCCAATCTTCCGTTGCGTGTTGATCATCGAAGACCTCGTGGTACTGGTGGAGTAGGTTGCGGGTGAGAGAGCAGAGTAGGGGGGCAGATGCGGAATGCCTCTGCGGGCTGATACAGTATATTCAAGTTTTTTACAGCGTGTACGACACCGACTAGGTATACTTGGCGGCTGTGCCGCAGCATAGAGACTGTGCCTCCTACGATGTTTTTGACTACGATGTTTTTGACTACGATAGTTTTTGAACTCTAACTTCAGCGAGCCGCGATGATGTGCAAGTTTTTTTCGTCGGTATTCGTGTGCCTGTTTGTGTCCGTGGGGATCGACGTACGCAGTGCGTCCGCCGAGCGTCCAAACGTGCTGTTTATTGCAGTCGACGACTTGCGCCCTCAACTGAATTGTTATGGCAGGCAGCAGATGATCTCGCCGAACATTGATGCGTTGGCTGGCCGAGGTGTGCTGTTTGAGCGCGCTTATTGCATGGTCCCAACCTGCGGTGCATCTCGCGCCGCTTTGATGACCAGTATTCGCCCGGCCCGCAATCGTTTTGTAACCCATCTAGCCTGGGCCGAGAAAGAAGCCGCTCACGCAATTCCGCTGCACAAGCACTTCCAAGCAAATGGCTACACGACGATCAGCTTAGGAAAAGTATTTCACCACACGGAAGATCATGGCGATGGATGGTCCGAGCCCGCTTGGCGATCTGGCAAGCCGAACTACCAGGATGCAGCAGGACAAAAGGCGGCACAGGCCGAGAACAAACGCAAGTGGCCCTCCAAGGCAAAGCACAATTCGGCGCCGTTTGAAGCCTACGATGCCGCCGACGACCAATATCCCGACGGCGACTGCGCCAATCGCGCGATCGGCTACTTAGAGAAATTCGCGGCCGCGCCAGATCAACCATTTTTTATGGCTGTGGGTTTTCTCAAACCGCACCTGCCCTTCAATGCCCCGCAAAAATATTGGGACATGTACAACGCCGACAGCATACCCATGCCCGACAACTATTTTCCACCCAAAGATGCCCCCGCAGGAGCGGTTCACAATTCGGGCGAGCTCCGCGCCTACGCGGGCATCGACCCGAAAGCTCCAGTCGACGAGGCCACCGCGCGACGCATGATCCATGGGTATTATGCCTGCGTCAGCTTTACCGATGCACAGATTGGGCGTCTGATGCAATCGCTCGACAGCCTGGGGTTGAGCGATAATACGATCGTCGTTCTGTGGGGAGATCACGGTTGGCAATTGGGCGAGCATGGGATGTGGAATAAGCACTCCTGTTTTGAGACTTCCATGCATGCTCCTCTAATCGTGGCCGCACCCAATCGCGACCAAGTCAAACCAGGCACCCGCGTCGCAGCACTTACTGAATTCATTGACATCTACCCCTCGCTGTGCGAATTGACCGGTTTGGAAATTCCTGGCCACGTCCAAGGCAGCAGTTTCGTGGCTCAGATGATCGACCCTAGCCTCCCTGGAAAAGGTTACGCAGTCGGGCGATTCATGGCTGGGGACACGATCCGCTACGATACGTTGCGCTACAGCGAATATGCCAACGCCAAGGAGGAAGTGACTGGAACCATGCTATATGACCACCGCTCGGATCCTGCTGAAAACAGGAACATCGTCGCCCAGCGCCCCGAAGATCAGTTGGAACTGTCCAAACGACTCAATGAAATTAAGGGTCGCTGAGTCACAGGGCGTTTACGAGCCATTTCCGCAGTTTGGAAGTCGAAAAATCCGTTAGGAACCGATTGCGGCTTGTCCCAAAGGCCTAGTCCAGCGTATAAAATGGGTTGAACGAGTTGTCTTTCCAACGACTTTCCAGTTGTTTTTTGTTTGAGAGGGATCATCCATGGCAGTAATTCTCACCGAGAACGCCGCAAACCAAGTCCGAAAATTCCGCGAAGAAAACCAATTCGGCGACGAGATGTTCCTGCGCATCGGGGTGGCCGGAGGTGGCTGCAGCGGTTTCAATTACACATTGGCGTTTGACGACAACTACGACGAAGCGGCTGACAGTCGCTTCGAGCATCACGGTGTGGCCGTTGTAGTCGACAAAAAAAGTTCGCTTTACCTAGATGGTACAACCGTCGATTGGTACCACAGCTTAGAGAAGCAAGGCTTTACATTTGATAATCCAAATGCTGTTAAGTCTTGCGGCTGCGGTAGTTCGTTCTCCGCCTAGTGCAGCAGACTCTCCACGTAACCATTCACGGCCAAAGGGCGTGAATGGTTGTGATTTTATGTAGGGTGGGTCAAATCGCGATAGCGATGTAGACCCACGGATACTGCAATCACATAGAAATGGTGGGTCATCGTGGCCTAACGGCACGCCCGACCCACGCTACATCTAACTACCGATGAACCAAAACACGAGCTACAATCTACCCACGATTATTCTTTACGCGATGCATACGTGCGACCGATGTGCTTGACGATAAGTCGCTTAAGTTCCAGAGGATCGAATTCGCCGTGAGTGCGCTCGACGACTTTCCCTTCGGGTGAAATCAATAGCGTGTAGGGCACGGCGCCTTTCCATTCTGGGTCAACTGCATCGAATAGATCGTCGCGATTTTGTGCGTCCAGTATGTAGTTTGTAGCCGAACAGTGCTTGGCTTGAAGCACTCGGAGGGCCTTATCCCGCGCGTCTTTCTCATCGGCAGAAACAGTGATTAGCTCGAAGTGCCGTTTGCGATACATGCGATGTATCGTCACCAGCTCACCCATCTCTTCGACACAGGGTATGCACCAAGTCGCCCAAACATTGACGAGACGGTAGTTTTCAGACGCCTGGGTCAACTGTTGGGATAGTTCATCCTTGGTGATCACCGTCAATTCGGCGGTTTCTTGGTCCCATTTCGTCAGTGCGTCAGCCGCCGATTGGCGTTTATCAGCCCACTTGGTTGAACAACCGAAAACAGGTGTCTCGGGTTTGGCAACTTTGCGTCCAGCCAGCATGTCATCGATTGCGTTTTTTGCGTCGTGCGATGTGGGCTCTTTAATTTCGTTATCGTCAATCCGGCCGACATATTGAAGCTTTCGATCTGCGTCAAAGATGTAGACGTGGGGTGTGGCGAGCACACCGTATTGGGTTGAGACGGCTTGCGTCTCGCCGTCGTACAAGTATGCAAACTCGAACCCGCGGTCTTTGGATCTTTGTTTCATGTCCTCAAGGGAATCGCCCAAGTCGGTGTAACCCAGTTCGTCGAGTCGAACCGCCAGGTCATCGTTGGGTGAGATTGCCACAATCGCTACGCCTTTGGATTTGTAGTCGCGATGAAGGTCGATCAATCGTTGCTCATAGGCCTGGGCGGTTGGGCAATGATTGCAGGTGAAGACGATCATCAGAATTTTTGCGTCTTCAAAGTCTTTGAGCGAGTGACTTTTGCCGTCGACCCCCGGCAAGTTAAAGTCGGGCGCCGAAGCCCCGATCTTCAGAGGCACCACATCTCGCGCGACTACCTGACAACAAAAAAACAGCGCCAACCAAGCTGCACCCCAACGATAGAATCCCATGTGCTTTCTCCGCTTTGATAAGATTGAGGGTTCTGCCCCGTGCTTGTCCCGACTTACGAATGTTACCAAAATCTGGGACACTGCGTCTTGGCACGACGACGTGCTTCAGGGGAAAGCTGCCGCCAATATTCTACAGTAATGCCAAAGCATCCTCGAACGCACGAATAGTAAACTTGCTTCGACAGACTAACGAGCCAGGGAGTACCCGACGGTTGGACAACAAAATTACCATCATTGGCATTGGAGATGACGGCCTAGCGGGTTTAACGAGGCAAGCCCACGACGTCATTTCCTCAGCCGGCACGTTGTTTGGCCCCGCAAACTTGTTAGCCAAATTAGAACTGGGCAAACAGATTCGAGTGGCGTTGTCGGCCGACCTCGAGCAAGTAGCGGCCAGTATCGATGCCGCCAACAAAGAGCCCTTGGTGTTGCTAGCCAGCGGCGACCCGTTGTTTTATGGAACTGCAAGATTCCTGTGCGAAAAGCTGGGCAAGGACCGGTTTGAAGTCCTGCCCCACGTGAGCAGTATGCAATTGGCGTTTGCCCGAGTCAAAGAGAGTTGGGACGAAGCCTATCTAACCAACTTGGCAACTCAGTCGTTGCAGCGGGTTGTTGAAAAGATCCGTTCGGCTGAGAAGGTTGGGGTTTTCACGTCCGATGAGCATTCGCCCGCCAAACTCGCACAAGCCCTGCTCGACAAGGGTATCGACTACTTCACGGCCTATGTCTGCGAAAATTTGGGGTCGCCCGACGAACGTGTCACGCGCGGAGCCTTGAACGAAATTGCGAGTCAAGGCTTCGGCAACTTAAACGTCATGGTCCTGGTGCGACTGCCCAACGTGCCGGATCGGCCGGCGGCCATGCAGGGTAAGCGATTGTTTGGCAACCCAGATGAGTGCTTCCTGCAAAGCCGGCCCAAGCGGGGTTTGCTGACACAAAGTGAAGTGCGTGTGATCGCGCTGTCTGAAATGGATTTGGGCCCCACAAGCATCGTTTGGGATGTCGGCGCCGGCAGCGGCTCAGTGGCCATCGAAGCGGCTCAGCTTTCACTGGCAGGCAGAGTCTATGCAATCGAAATGGATGCGGAGGACTACAACTTATTGATCCAGAATTCGCAAACCTTTGGGATCGAGAATTTGACGCCAGTTCTCGGGGAGGCTCCCGAGGCTTGGTCGGAATTGCCCGATCCCGATGCGATCTTCGTTGGCGGCACGGGACGTTCGGTGGTCAATTTGGTGGAATCGGCTTGGGCCCGTCTGCGACAGGGCGGCAGGCTGGTTGTCAATGTTGCCAGCCTGGAGAATTTAACTTCAGTCGATCAACTTTTGCGCAAACTGGCGGTAGATCCGCGCGTGCTGATGGTTAATCTCGCGCGCAGCCAATATCAGTTCGAAGCGCTGCGATTGGAGTCTGCCAATCCGACGTTCTTAGTTATCGCCCGAAAGTGATTAGGACTATGATTCCATCCCATGCAGCCGGCGAGCCTCGCGAGGATCCAGCGGATCAACGACTCGATGTGATCGTGGTCGGTGCGCATCCCGACGACGTGGAGATCGCGTGTGGGGGAACACTGGCCCGCCTATCCAGTCAGGGCTATCGCGTGGGCATTATCGATTTGACCGATGGCGAGCCAACTCCGCGGTGCAGCGATCCCAAAATCCGTCTAGCCGAAGCTGAAGCGGCTAGGCAGCGTCTGGGTGTGGCGATTCGCAAGGTCCTACCCCTCACCAATCGGCGATTGTTCGAAAGCTTCGAGACTCGCGTAGCGTTGGCGACCGAATTTCGCCGTTATCGGCCGCAGATGGTCATTGGCTTTGGCGGAAAGACTCCCATGGCTTCACCGGATCACTATCAAGCCATGCTTATCACCGATGCAGCCGTGTTCTACTCGCGGCTGACCAAGTGGGACGAGCATTTCGGTGGCCTGCCCGTCCACACGATCACCAGCCAAGTCTACTTCCATCTGGGTTTCGAGCCCTTGAGATCGCCAGAGACGAGCAGCCAAATCACGGTCGATATCTCCGATCAACTCGAGGCAAAGATTGCCTCCATCTTGTGCTACCAAACTCAGTTTCCACCGGAAAAGCGTGGCATTTTGGACCGCGTCCGGGGGCAAGCCATTTCTGCAGGCGCTGCGGCTGGTTTTGCGGCTGGCGAAGTATTTTCCACTACGCGACCGCTCGGGTGTAGCGATTTGTTTAGGACGGTTATTCCAGGATAACCCAGCCTGAGCCGAGCGTGAGCCCATCATGAAACTGCCTCCGATCATTCGACCGCATGTACAAAGCTATCCAACGCTCGAGACCGCGATCTGGTTTCAACAGTTGCGGTGGGTGGCCGTCGCGGGCCAACTACTAACCATGGCCGTCGTGATTTGGGTGTTCAAGATCCAGTTGCCGCTGGTTGAATTGCTGATGCTGGTGGGTGTCACTGCTGTTACCAATACGAGCTACACTCTCTGGCTGCGATATCTGAACCAAACAGGTCTGAAACGTTCGGATCGCTTGCCAACCGACCAAGTCGTTTCGGGACTTATGCTGGTTGACATTCTCGTCCTAACAGGCATGCTGTACTTGTCGGCTGGGATGGCAAATCCGTTTGCCTTGTTCTATTTTGTCAATATCGCCGTGGCCGGTGCGATCATCGCCCCCGCGTGGGCCTGGAGCGTTTGGTTGCTGACGATCGCGGGTGTCATGTGGCTGTTGCACCGGTCGCTGCCAATCGCGGAGCTGAGCACCGCCAGCCTGCTGGCCGCCGCTCCTAAATCCGAAGATAATTGGAGCATTCCAAAATTTGGTTTTTTTGTATCGTTTGCAACCTGCAGCGGCGTTATCACCTACTTTATTACGATTCTAACTGGCGAATTGAAACAGCGAGAACAGGCGCTCAAAGTCGCCGAAGATGAGCGCGTTCGCAACCGCCAGCTCGAAGCTCTGACCACGCTCGCCGCCGGAGCGGCTCACGAGTTGGCATCGCCGCTGAGTACCATTGCAGTCGTTGCTAAAGAGCTGAGCCGCGCGCTGGAAAAACAAAATGTGCCTGAAGCTGTCACTAAGGACGTGACACTGATTCGTACCGAGCTGGATCGCTGTCGAGAGATTCTCGATCGCATGACCAGCACGGCTGGTGAAGCGGCGGGCGAAAAACTCCAGACTGTTTCCATAGAGAACTTCTTAATTGAAACGCTTGTGGGGCTGCGCGAGCCGGAGCGAGTCAGGGTAGACGTTGCGATCAGCGCCCGCGATTCGTGTAATTTGTTGCCGGTACAAGCCGCCGCACAGGCGCTTCGCAACTTGCTACAAAATGCGTTGGACGCTAGCGATGCTGGTAGCCAAGTTTGCGTGCAGGCTGAACCCAGCGAACAAGGTTGGAAGATAAGCGTTGTGGACCAGGGGACAGGCATGAGTCCAGAAATTCTTCAGCGAATCGGTGAACCGTTCTTCACTACCAAAGAACCAGGTAGGGGCATGGGACTCGGATTACATTTGACGCAAAATGTAATTCGCAGACTCGATGGCAAACTGACTTTTGAAAGCCGCCCGGGCGTGGGTACAACAGCTACCGTAATTTTGCCAACACTGAGAAGCTAGTGGATTGTCGAGTTACCCCAAAAAGTACCGCAATTTCAGCCTTGCCTAACCATGACAACAAAAACTGAGTAGGAACGCATGAACGCTACACAAACCACAGATACCAGCCAGCCCTGCATTAGACCGGCTCGGAGTATTTTGCTGGTAGACGACAGTACGGTCCTGCGCGATCGACTCGCCCTGGCCTTTCAAGAACGCGGATTTCGTGTGGCCGTCGCCAGTAATCATGACGAAGCGGTCACGGTTTTTTCTCGCGAACCAACCGACCTAGCTGTCTTGGATCTGCGCATGCCCGGCAAGCCCGGTTTGGTCCTGTTGCAAACGCTAAAACAAATAGGTCCTGCCACGCAGTTTTTGATCCTCTCTGGGTTCGGATCGATTGCAACGGCCATAGATGCCATACGTTTGGGTGCCACCAATTTTTTACCCAAACCGGCCGACGCCGATGACATTCTAAACGCCTTCCTGCGTGGCGGAAGCGAAGTGGACATGCCCGAAGCCGAAGAGGATATTCCAGTTCCCACGTTGGCTCAGGCCGAGTGGGAACACATTCACCGCATCTTGGCAGATTGCGGCGGCAACATTTCCGAGGCGGCTAGGCGACTGGGAATTCACCGTCGATCGCTACAACGAAAGCTTCGCAAACGCGCCCCGTGACGCGACCAACAGCCGTTCTGGGGCTTGTCCACGACGGCTGAGGCTTTGGCGTACTAACCGGCAACCAACAGCCGCTCTGGGGCTTGTCCCTGACGGCTGAGGCTTTGGCCCACTAACCCGGAGCAGAGCACCAGCGCGCCGTCATCCCTCCGCCCGCGGTGCGGGCGGGGGGATGAAGGCCGGCGCGCGGTTGGTGCCCAGCGCCTTAGGACGCCAAAGCGGTGTCCGGCAGGGGCAAGCCCTAAACGGACATGCACTGTGCCACGACCGCTAGGACGTCGGGCCCGCAAACAAAAACCCCCCCAAAAAGGTGTAAGCTATGGGTCCCCCTGTCACTTTCTTGGCTCCTATGCGATACTTAGCCTGTCGTTTGCAGGCGTTCTGAGGGCGGTTCCCACACACTACGACGTCTCGGGAAACCACAAAACGCGGACTAAAGGAAACTTAGGCACCATAAAGGATGCAGCATGTATAAGAACTTGAACTGTGATTTACTTAATATCTCGGGTCGGCAGAGCGAGATCATCGAGCTGGCGCTTACTTATGGTTTTAGCGGCATCGAAATTGACATGGACGACATGGTCAAGCGATGCCAACGCGGCTCGTTTGAAAGTGCGTCGCGATTTCTTACCAGCTCTAAGCTGAAGGTAGCTGGCTTCGCCGCGCCGATCGACCTCGACAGCGATGACGAGGCGTTTGCAAGCCAATTGGCTCAATTGCATGGAGTCGCTGAGATAGCGTCTAGGGCGGAGGCGAAAATCGCAATCGCGACGATTCCGCATGGCACCAACCGCTTGCCTTACCCCGAATATTTTGATGTTATTCGCAAACGCGTCGATCAGATCGCAGAAGTACTGGGCAAAGAAGGCGTGCGTTTGGCGCTGACTTTTAATGTTTTCGCGCCCGAGGGTGAGGAAAAGCAATTTAAGTTTGTTCGCGACGTCGAGGGTTTTACGGCCATCGTGCGTGGCTGCACTTCGAAGAACGTCGCCATTGTTTTTGACTCATGGAATTGGTTTGTAGGTCGCGGGACTGACGCAATGTTGGATCAAATTGGCGTACAAAAAGTCGCCGCAATTCGATTGAGCGATTGCCGCGAAGGAGTAACTGCCGAGACCGCAACTGCCGAAGACTGTTTTCTGCCAGCCACCACGGACGTGGTCAGCAATGTTGCCTATTTGCAAAAATTCGTGGATGCGGAGCTAAAGTTACCGGTCGCAGCCATGGGACGTCCCGCAAGTGCTCCAGCCACCCGCGATGCCATGGTCGGACTGGCTCAGGAGTCGCTAGACAAGCTATTCGATGCCGTGGGTCTGCCTAGCAACACCCGTCGACCGGATATGTTTCCAGAAACAAGCTACGCGCGCAGCTACTAGCGCACATCTATGCCAATTGCTCGGAACTCTGCAGGAGCGGCTCGGTGGTCACCACCCAGTCCGCTCTGGGCGAGACTGCTTCCCTTCTAGTTTGGCAAAACCGGCAATCTGTAGCGATTGTACGGATTGAATCGGCTGGTTCTTTTGTTCTCGTAATCCCGTTTGCAACAATCGCTGGATGCCAAGTCGCGAAGCCGCCGATCTGGGCTAGAGGTCGGCGTCCAGTTGCAATGGCTTTCAGCGCAGACGAACCATTCCGAGGACAGTTTGTCATGATTGAGAGTTGGAAATCGTCAAATAGTTTCAGAAGCGTTCAAAAACGTCGGCGGCGATTCGCAACCGCGCTGGTTTTATTGTGCGGCGTCGGTAACGCGCCGCAGGTCGCTGCGGACGGCGGCAAATTTATCGTGCAGCCGAGTCACGCGGCAACTCTCGCCCAGCAGCCAGTTCCACCGGCAGCACGCGCAGCGGCCAGCGATCAACCTAAACCAGCGATTCAATGGACGGGCGTGGCAGCGACAGAGTCGGCTCTCCCAATCGCGTCACAGGCACCGCGCGAGTGGCTGTCACAACCGAAATCACGTGCTGAACCACTAAATTCGCGTAGCCTACGCGAGCCGCAGGAGTCAAACGGACTTCGCTGGGTAGCACGAGACACTGAATGCAAGACGCAGTCGCCGCAGCCAACTGAAACTGCTTGGCAGGCTGGGAAGCCAATGTCGATCAACGCGCCATCGGACTGGCAAGCGCTACCGCTCACATCATCACCGGCATCATCGCCGGCATCGAACGAGCTTACCATGGACACATTGCCAGCGACGGTTGCGCCGGAGCAGCTCGCGCGTCGGTTGGACCCGCACGACCTACCTCCACTACCTGCGGAGATGTCGGCTCCAGCCGCAGTGTCCTCTACGATGACGTCTTCCACGAAGACGTCGCCAGAGCTGGCGATTTGCAGTCCGCATGGCGACTCACAGACTACCTCGGCTACATTGACTACCTCGGCTACATTGATTTCTGCACCTTCACAAAATTATCCGAGCGACGCGGACGACCACTTGGGACGTTCAGTCGAGTCGATCGACTCGCCGCCTGGCTGGCAAGCGATTCGGCAGGAATTGGGCGGTCGCATCGGTAAATGCGAATCGTTGCTCAATCGCAAAGCCTACTTTTCAGCTCGACAGGACGCAGAGGCAGCCATGCTCTACTTGGTCCGCGTGCTGGACTTGATGGCCAACCAATATGCCTGCGAACCGGCTTGGCACGAAGCCCAACAAGCCATGGCCGAAGCCGAGGACTTTTCCACCGTGCAGCGATTGACATCCGATAGCGATTTGCTGCGACGAATCATCCTCTCGCACGATACGCCCGTGCTCAAGGATGCCAACGTGAACGAACTAGCTCCGCTGGCTGCCGCACAACATTACCGCCAGTTTGCCGCTGCCAAGATCGTAGAGGCCGCGCAGGGGCATCCTTGGGCGAGCGAGGTGGCCTACGCATTGGGTCGGACCTACCAAGCCCAAGCCGACGCGGCTACCGACGATTCGGATCAATCGCTACGTTGGAAAGCGGTCACGCTTTATCGTAGTGCCCGTGCGATCGCGCCGAGTAATGCCGTGGCGTCCAATCAGCTCGGCTATGTCCTGTTGCAAATGGATCGCCCCGAAGATGCTCGCGAAGCTCTGCTGGCTTCGATCGCCGTGCAACCCAATCCAGCGGCACTGGGGAACTTGGTGGAGGCCAGTCGGCGACTGGGAGATCAAGCCACCAGTGCTTGGGCACTTCAAAATTATACTGCGATGCAAATCCGTGTACCGGTCCAGCCACTGGCACCACCGGTCTTCGAAGTGGATCCGAGAACCTTCGCCGCGATCAGTCCCTATTCGGTTGGCCCCAATCCTCGCATGGGCAACGGTACTGTAGAAACGGGTCGCGTCGCCGCACTACCATCCACTCCTAACAGTTACTAACCGCTTATGACTATTCGCTCGTTATTTTTTTTCAGCGCCACCGCCTTACTAGTTCTCCTCTGCACTTGTGCGAATTGCCTTGCTCAGACCAACATGCAATTTGTCACCGAGATCAGAGAAGTCAGTTCCGAGCCTGTCACGATCGAAATACCCGCCGCCGAACCGGCTGCGATGTTCGGTGCACAGTCGGGCAGCGTCGATCGCTGTGCATATTCCGTTGACAACTTGCCCGCACAGCCGCAGGTCATTGCGGGGCACTGCCAAGCCTGTGCGGTCGGAGTCGATTGCGCGGACAATTGTGGCGGACATCGTCAGGACTGGCGAGACTTGCATCGTTACAATTTTCAGCCGCTGGCGCACGGCGAGTATCTTGGCCCCATCCGCCTGCCCGCTACGATCGATTATCGCGTTCGCGTGGGCGATCAGATGCGGTTCGTATACATTCTGTCGCGGCAAGTTCTATCGAACAGTTTCCCGCTACAGGTTGGCGACGAAATACAAATCAGTTCAACCACTCACCCCGATACGATTCGCTTGGGAGACGTTGTACAGGGGCGCGGCGTTCAGGTTCAGTCCGACGGCATGCTCTACTTGCAACAAATTGGTCCCGTCCGCGCGGCTGGCTTAACCATTTCGCAATTGTCGCAAGATGTCATAGCCGCCTATACGGCTAAGGGTGTTAAGAGTCCGGCCATCGACATCATTCCTATCAAGACCAATACGCTGCTCGAGGAAATCCGGTCGGCTGTGGTAGCTCGAGTCGGTCTTTCAGGGCAGAGCTTCACCGATCGCGTTCACCCCGACGGCACCGTACGTCTACCCAAGATTGGGCCCATCTGTGTGCAGGGCATGACTCTCGACGAAATCAAGCGAGAAGTGAATTTGCGCTACCAACAGATCGTGGCAGGTCTTGAAGTCGAGCCGGTCCTGGATATTGAAGCGCAGCATTTTGTTTTCGTGTACGGCCAAGTCGGGCGCCCAGGGCGCTTCGAACTGCTCGGGCCGACCAGCGTGACGCAAGCTCTGGCGATGGCCGAAGGAGCCGCTATTGGCGGAAACACACGAGAGATCGTGATCTTCCGTCGCGCCGAAGACTGGCGATTGATTGCTACGCGCGTCGACATTCGCGGCGCGCACTTGGGTAAAGTCCCGACGCCCGCTGACGAAATCTGGCTGCGCGATGGCGACCTGATCATCGTGCCACCCACGCCCATCAAACGCTTCGACAACTTTGTTTCGCAAGTCTTTACGCAGGGCGTTTACGGAATATTCCCGTTTGCACAAATCGGCTCGGGCTTCGAAGTCACGGGCGGTGTCGCCCGTTAGGAGTTTGATTTTGTGACAATCTGAAAAACTGGATTGAGGCTGCCACTGCGGAAACCCTCCAAATCGAGTGTCACGTAGCGAAAGCCCAGCCGCTTAAAACCATCGATCACGTGTCTGCGGGTATTTTCCGCAGACAACATGGCAATCTGATCGCTAGGAACCTCGATGCGCGCCAGTTCGCCTTCGTGAAGCCGCACACGGAACTCGACCAAGCCCAGCTCGCGCAAGATCATCTCAGCCTGTTCGATCCGCTGCAATCGCGCGGGCGTTACCGCGACGCCGTGCGCAATACGAGATGCCAAGCAAGGACTAGCTGGCTTGTCGGCCACGTGCAACATCCAGTGTTGAGCAAGCCCGCGAATGGCCCGCTTGTCGATGTTTAGTTCAGCCAGCGGCGCACGAACCTCCGCTTCTTCGGCGGCTTGCAAACCGGGCCGATAATCGTGCAAGTCATCAGCATTTGTGCCCGACACAACTGTGCGGCCTGGGAACTGCTGGCAGATCGCCGCATACAGATGGGTCTTACAGAAATAACACCGCCGAGTATCGTTTTTTTGATAATCAGCACTCTCCAATTCGCGTGGTTCGACAAACGCGTGCCGAATACCGATGTCTTTCGCTAATGAGGATGCGTCGCGAATTTCTGCGGCAGACACACTGGCACTGCGGGCCGTGACAGCGAACACGTCCGATTGACTGAGAGAGGCGGCTTTGGCGACTACTGCGCTATCGACGCCACCGCTAAGGGCTACCGCATAGGCCAGGTCGGGCTGAAACCAGCCAACTAATTGGTCTGCCAATGCCACCAGATCCATTGCTAGGTCGCGCTCTGTCGACAACTCCGACTTGCTGGTCGCAAGACCGTTGGCGGCTTGAAGAACCTTTTCGTGTGGCGACAATTTTACTCGCCGGTATCCTGTTCGGTTTCCAGCGGCTCCATGATTTTAGTATTGCGTTCGACGGCCACAACAATTGTACGCTGCTGGCTGCCGTCGCGGGAGCAAGCCACGGCGGGGAGAACCTGCCGGCGATCGGGGAACGGCACGCGGAGCATGAACGTGCCGTCGCTGCGCAAGGTTACAGGCTCACCGTTGAGCGTTAAATAGCCATCGGGAACCGTCGAGCCGTAGACCATGAGCTCCACATCCATATCGAAGTGAAATCCACCGCGTCGACGGAACGGGCCGTCTGCGCCCGAGCCAAGCTGTGCCAGTGGCGGCGCGCCCAGCGTGCGATTCAAGCGATCCTCCAACATCTCCTTGAGCTCACCCGTTTCGACTTCGCTATCGTAGCCCCCGCTCGTCGCGAAAATGCGTTCGCTCTCCGCACCGAGATCCGACCAGTGCTCGTCGACCGTATCCGAGCTGCCCGCGTTAGGCGTTTTGACGATGTTGCTTTTCGCCATGGCGTGGAAACGCCCGTTGGGAGACAAGTAACCGATCAAAACGCGAAATCTAGTCGACTCGCCACTCCACTCGACATACCAGTTGCGGCTGCCACCGTGAATCGGGATGTCGCGCTCGACGGTCTCAGAAGTGCTCGTTGTGCCGGTATCATCCATCCGCAGTAATCGCAGTACGGGCTTGGCACCGTGCCATTGTTCGAGCATCGCGGCTTTGGCCCGCTCGATCGCATTGCGCGTAATATCCCAGGAGGCGTGCATCCAGTGGGCATCGCGGACGAACAGTGCAATGCGATCCTTCACGGGCTCTTTTTCCCAAACAGGCTCGACCGCTCCCGGATGACGCACCAGAGTCGGGCGAAAAGCAATATCTTTGTCGGACTGCTTTTGCAGTTGCAGTTCGCGAATGCGTTTTAGGACTCGTGGATCGGTCGGCGTCGGCGCTGGCTTTGCCTTGGCTGGGTTCTTGGCTGATACAGCCTTGTGTGGCTTTCTGGGAGACAGTGACTCAGTCCCCGCGACCGCCGCAGCGGTTTGGTCATCAACCGCCTTCACGGAAACTTTACTGGGTGCTTTGATGGTGGGCGCTTTGATGGTGGGTGCTTTGATGGTGGGCGCTTTGGTGGTGGGCGCTTTGGTGGAGGGTGCTTTGGTACTAGTTAATTTGGCTTTACTGGCTAAGGTGGTTTTGGCAGGTGCAGGGGTCGATGTGGCCTTTGAAACTGCTTTCGCCGACTTTTTTGCGCCAGTCGCCTTCGCGGGTGCACTAGCTATGCTGCCGGCTTTGCGAGCCGTTCCGGCAGTGGCAGATTTGACGCGTCCGGCGTGTCCATTGACCTTCGCCGACTTGGCAGCGTTTCCGCTGCTTGCGACCTTGCGGCTTGTATTCGCTTTGCGAACATCTCCAGACGTTTTCACGCTGGCCTTGGATGCTTTGGCAACAGCCGCGACGAGTTGGTCTTTTTTCATTGCCGCCCAACTAGCGACCCCCAGCCGTTTCGCTATCTTGGCCAAGTCTGCTTTCGTTTGAGTTTTCAATTCGGCTGGGGTAATCAATTTGAAGAACTCCGAAAACTTGTTGTAGTCGCTAACTCGCCAGGACTTTGGACCTGCTATTTTTTGAATCGAAACCTTTTGCCCGCATCGGTCCAATTGGAAACTGCCCAACCGCCGCGTCGGAAGAAACACCTAAGTGATTACGGCACGCCTACCGCCTCTAACAGTATGCCAAGGGAAACCGAAAAATTCTAGATTATGAACATACGTACAGTATCCTGCTGATCTGCAGGCAATTGCACCAAAGTGCAACATCGCACCTGTAAATATCAATTATAGCACTTAACATCCCACTAAGCTCAAAACCAACGCGTGTGGTTTCCCGCAACCCACTGGAAAATTTGCGTGTCGAATCGCGGCTCACCGCCATTGGGCACTGAACACAAAACCACCTATCGTATTGAAAGGGCTGCTACCTTGAAAAAGCAAGCCTCGTTTGACCAGGCGCTAGAGTGGCTGTCGCGTACTATCGCGGTGCTGATTTTCATGTTGGGTCCTGGCCTTATCGGTTGGTGGCTCGACCGCAAACTTGGGACTTCG
>JBGSJL010000082.1:0-4482 GCA_041741955.1 Pirellulaceae bacterium
AAGAGTTTCGAAAACGGCCAGTTAGGCGTCTACCTTGAAACGGCGGAGGTGCGAGTTTCGGAGTTACAACTTGACCGACTCACGGCCCCCAATCAATCCGATGAACACCTAGCAAGCGGCTAACTGGAACGGATATTGGAATCTAACATGTTTGCAAGCACTCGTGAAACGCCCTGCGACTCAACTCGGCGGCGGTGGCTACGAGTCGCCAAAGGCAACGATTCGCGTATCGTTATCGGCGGCGTGAATTTCAACGTTGCTGCCGATCTAGCCGGAGTTGAACGTCCGGGCTGCAACGACTCCTCTTTAAGCTACGCGCATATTCCACAAGTTTTCGCGATGACAGGCTAGAAGCCTATCCCACTTATTGTTCCGGCGGTACTTACTCGCCCGATACAACTTCATCCGCGGCGATCGTTCCCATGCTGCCCCACGGCCCGATTTGGAAACGGGTTCTTTGAAATTTCACGCGATTCCTAGCAATTTTATGCTTTCCCGTGAAGGATGTGGTGTGCCTCAGCATCCAACCTCCGGTGGTGCGTTTTCGTCTGTTCACCGCATCGATCAGACATCTACAATGCCCCTTCGTTCAATTCCAAGGTTCCAGCCGTCACGGATGCAAAAATGTCACGTTCGCTCTAAATCTTTGCCGCTTCCTTGTTTGTCCGTGCAGCCGGAACATTGACGTTCGTGGGCTGCAATCAATCGACCACTCCGACTGTTTCTAAATCTGACGCTGGGAATTCACCGGCGATCGTCGCGACGCCGAGTTCGACTGGGACTGAGAACGCCGAAGAGCATCCGCATATTCCCGGTGCTCATGGTGGGATCATCATTCCGATTGGCTCAGACAGCTATCATGCCGAAGCGGTCATCGAAAAAGATGGCCAGTTCCGATTGCTGATGCTGGGTGCTGACGAGTCTCGCATCCAAGAAGTCGATATTCAATCCGTGAAGGCGTATGTGAAGGCGTCCGGTGATTCGGATGCCACGCCGATCGATATGAACGCGGTCCAGCAAGAAGGTGACGCTGACGGCAAGACTTCGCAGTTCGTTGGTAAGCTGCCCGAAGCACTCGTGGGGCAGCCGATCGATGTGACGATTCCGAACCTTCGAGTCGCAGGCGAACGATTCCGCATCGGCTTCACGACTAAAGTTGAACAGCATGATGACGGGATGCCAGCGGCGGTCACTGGTGACGAAGAGCAAAAGTTGTATTTTACCGCAGCAGGAAAATACACAGAGGCTGACATCAAAGCGAATGGACCTTTGCCGGCCGGTGCAAAGTTTCGTGGTTTCATGTCAAAGCACGATATGAGTCCGAAGCCAGGCGATTTGATTTGCCCGGTCACATTCACCAAAGCGAACGCTAAGATTGAATGGCAAGTCAACGGCAAGAAGTATCTGTTTTGCTGTCCACCGTGCGTCGATGAATTCGTTCGCATGGCAAAAGAAGAGCCTGACGAAGTGAAAGAACCCGGAGAGTATGTCCAAGGCGAACGCAGCGGGTTGGGTGGAAGCAAGAGTGTCAAGGAAGAGCCGAAGCCTGATTCTGCCGTTGATGTTGATCCTGGAGTTGCGGCAGCGCTTGCGAAGTTGAACGATACAGATCGTGCTGTGGCCGAGTCACAGAAGTTTTGTGCGGTGATGACGGATAGTTTGCTTGGTTCTATGGGGGCGCCAATCAAAGTGGACGTTAATGGCGAACCCGTGTTCTTGTGTTGCAAAGGTTGCAAGTCGAAAGCACTTCGCACCCCAGAAGAAACACTGGTAACGGTCGCTAAGTTGAAGCAAGACAATTTGAAATAGTAAAAGTGGGATATGCTTCCAGCCTGTCGTTTTCATCCCATTGTTTTCAGAATGACAGGCTGGAAGCCTATCCCACTTCTTTTAAGAGATGAACCTTGCCGAATCTCATTACATTTACTCTCGTCATTCTGCTCGCCGCGGCTGCCTACGCCCACGAAGGCCATCGTCCGTTGCCGACGCGTGGAATGGAAGTCAACGCAGATGCGGGCAGCATGGTTTTGACTAAGGCGGCGCGGCAAACACTCGATGTGCAAACCGTCGAAGCAGTCTCTCACGCTTTGAAGCAATCAATCAACGCTTATGGCTCGATTGTCGCACCTTGGGATCATCATGCCGTGGTCGCTTCACCGCTGACAGGTCGCATCGTTGAACTGAAGGTTAGCCCTGGTGAATCGGTCGAGGCAGGTCAAGTCGTTGCGGCGATGGATAGCCCCGAACTGGAACAGCTCATTTTGGAATTGCGAGCCGCTCAGGTTGATTATGAGCTATCGATAAAACTTGTCGAGAACATGACGCAAGCGTCTCGCAGTGGCGCTATCCCTGGGGTGCGTTTGCTGGAGGCGGATACAAAACTTCAACAGGATAAAGCATCCGTCGAATTGTCGAGTGCGAAGTGGCATGCACTGCAACTTCCTCAGTCTATGCTCGACACTATTCTGAGATCGCCACTTCAAGACCATCGACAACTATTGGAACTACGGTCTCCCATCAAGGGCGTGGTCACCCATGCGGACCTTTCGATCGGCAAAGTCGTCGACCCCAAAGAACACCTGTTCGAGATTCTCGACCTGAGCAATGTTTGGGTCAAGATTCAGGTGCTTGAAAAGGACCTCGCCAAGGTTGAGGTGGGAAATCAGATTGAACTACGTTTGACCGCCGAACCTGATGATGTTTTTCATGGCAAGGTTGATGTGGTTGATTCTTTCTTCGACCCCGAAACCCACCTGGGTAGCGTTTGGGCGACGCTAAGAAACGATCCCGATAGCCGTGCCAAATTGCTTCCAGGCATGTCTGGAATTGTTCGACTAGACGCGGCCAACGATGGCGAACCGCTCGTGATTCCGATGCAATCGGTGATCCGGGACGGCGCTGAACGATTCGTGCTCGTTGAACAAGAACAAACGGTGGTCGCGTCGACTTACCAGAAGCAGCCTTTAGTGCTGGGTAAGCGTTCGGGAAATCTGATCGAAGTGCGAGGTGGCGACCTGTATCCTGGCGACCGCGTGGTGACCCGTGGCAGTCACGAGCTTGGGAGTTTCTTTTCCAAAGGCGTGCTGGTCGTCGGCCCCGAATCCGCTCGCGATATCGGCCTGGAAACTGCCGCGGCGGTTACTGATTCGATCGTCGAAACAATCACGATTGATGGCGTCGTGGATGTCCCGCCCACGCATCGAAGTATCGCTTCGGCTCAGCTTGGAGGATCAATCGAACGTATCTTGGTTGATCGTGGCCAAAAGGTTGAGCGTGGCGAAGTTCTCGCTGAAATTGCCAGCCAAGCATTCCAAAATCTGCAACTTGAATTGCTTCGGGCCAACTTGAATGTGCAGATGAAGATTTTCATTGTAGCCAACTTACGAGCCGCAAGTGATGCGATCGCTCAGCGGCAATTATGGGAAAGTGAAAGTCAACTTAATCAGTTTAGCAGTCGCCGTGATTTGGTTCTCCAGCAACTCAAGACGGCTGGGATTACCGAGTCACAAATCGCGAATCTGATCGCAAGCAAACAGCTCATTCCGACGTTGCCCGTTCGCGCGCCAATCGACGGAGTGATCGTCGGGTTTGATAAGTTTCTAGGTCACGTCGTCAGGCCCGATGAGCCACTGTTTGAAGTCCATGATCTGAGTCACGCTTGGGTGCAAGGCTTCATTTCCGAACGTGATTTTCCTGGCGTTCGTCTCGGCCAACAAGTGCGGATGCGATTTGTGACGGCACCCGACCAAATCATCTTGGGAACGGTTGCAAGAAGCGGCGAAGCGATATCGGACGACAATCGAACATTATCAATTTGGATTGAGCTGCCAGACATGCCCGATTTTCAATTGCAGCACAATATGTTGGCACGCATCAGCATTGAAACCGCCGTCAGCAACGATGGCTTGGCCGTGCCGTTGCAAGCGGTGGTTCGCGAAGGAATGCGATCGTATGTCTTTGTCCAAAGCGACGACAACACATTTGAGCGACGGTTCGTGGAAACCGGGCCCGCGAATGATCTAAGAGTTGGAATTTTGGATGGACTACAAGCCGGTGAAATCATCGCAGTCGGTGGTGCTACGGCCCTTCAATCCGGCTACGCGGCGCTGAAATGAAAAGTGGGATAGGCTTCCAGCCTGTTACAACATGCAAGACAGGCTGGAAGCCTATCCCACGGAAAGAATAACCTTGCTCAACGCCATCATTCGCTTCTCTCTCCACAACCGCGGCTTGGTGCTGATCGCGGGTTTGTTGATTCTGTTGTATGGCGGCTACAACCTCAGCCGAATGCCGGTCGATGTTTTTCCTGACCTGAATCGACCCACGGTCACGATCATGACCGAGTCGCCGGGCCTTGCACCCGAAGAAGTCGAAGTCTTGGTTACGCGACCGATCGAGTATCAGCTCAACGGTGCCACCGGCGTGCAGCGAGTTCGATCGGCCTCGGGCATCGGACTTTCGATCGTGTGGGTGGAGTTCGAG
>JBGSJL010000083.1:0-1660 GCA_041741955.1 Pirellulaceae bacterium
TTGGCGAAGCCTACTTCTAGAGCTTTCAGCAACGCCCTCCCTTTGGCGTTTTGGTCGATCGAGGTTGCCAATTCCGCAAACTCACGAAGCTCGACAATTTCGAGTTCAAGCGCCCTCTGGTCGGCTTCCGTCAGTGGTTCAATTTCGTCATCCGACCACTCCTCCGCCGTCTCATCCAGCGCCTCATAATCCTGGTCCAACTCCTCTAAGAGCGACGTGGGCCTACTCTTATCGAGCCGCTTCTGTAGCCGGTTGGAAATTGAAGTGAGCGCGCCAGCGATGGCAAAGGTGGACGACGCGAGCAGCTTTCGCAGCACGAGCGTCATCAGAGAGCGTTGGCTGGCGGGAAGCGCCTGAAGGTTGTCGCGCTGTAAATACTCAGTCACGAGATTATAGAGCCGATCTTCCGCTTCGTCCGGGCTGAACTCCTCCAAAATCGCGTGGCGTTTGGTGTAGGGGACATAGGCTGTCACCTGCCGACGAAGAGTGCGGTGACAAACCGGCTTCAAACGCTCACGCAAGATCTCGAAGGTGCGCTCCTGAGACAGATTGGCGAATTGCTCCCGAAAGCTCTTCAAATCGCCAAACGTATGTTCGTCGATGAAGCTGACCAATCCGAACAGCTCCAATAGCGAGTTTTGCAGAGGCGTCGCCGTCAGTAAGAGCTTGTGCCGCTCCGCCAGCGCCATTTTCAAAGTGTTGGCTATCACATTCGACGGCTTATAGACGTTCCGCAGTCGGTGGGCTTCGTCGATAACAACCAGATCCCAAGGCGTCGAATGCACGTCTGCGGCCTTGTTCCGGGCAAATTGATATGAGCAAATCACGACACTGCCATTAAGGTCAAATGGTCGGAAATCCCCTGCTTTGATCGCAGCGTTGTATGACTTCGATTCGATGATGGAGCAGGGAATGAAGAACTTCTCATTCATTTCCTGATACCACTGCTTACGCAGATTGGACGGGGCGATGATCAACACCCGTCGTTTACCCTCGGCCCAGCGTTGAGAGATGACTAGGCCCGCTTCAATGGTCTTTCCAAGCCCGACCTCATCGGCAAGCAAAGCGCCCTTTGACAAAGGTGAAGCGAACGCAAAGAGTGCGGCGTCAACTTGGTGCGGGTTCATATCCACCTGCGCGCCAGCGACGGCTACGGCCAACTTGTCGCTGCTGTCGGATGATCGACGCCGCACAAGATCGATAGCCAAGTATTTTGAGTGATAATCTGTAATCATTTCATTCTTCACTTGCACTGTGATCGGCCGTTATTCCAGCGGCAAGTCGATACCGGGCATATCGACGCTCGCCGGTGCGGATCAGCGCACCTTTTTCAACAAGATCAGCCAGATCGCGCGTCGTAGTGGCAAGACTGGCATCTGTGATGGTCCGATATTTCTCGGCACTCAATCCGCCCGCGAAACCATCCGGCCCTTCACGGAAGATGCGAAGCAGCGCCTTTTCCTGCCGTTCGTTGATTTGCCCGCGCAAGCGATCGAGCAGCCGCGTCTTGTCGATCAGGTAGCGGATGCGCGTGATCGTCCTCACCTGCGCCTCGATGACAATATCGGCAAACCATGTCACCCAAGCATCAATGTCGTTGCTCTGGCTGCTGAGCTGAAGCGCGGCATAATAGGCTTTGCGGTGACGATGGATCGTTTCC
>JBGSJL010000084.1:0-8642 GCA_041741955.1 Pirellulaceae bacterium
GGGACTGAATCGAACACTGAGCGACAACGACGCAGCTCCAGGTGAAACATTGGGACTGGACCCCTATGGCGACTTCACGGCTACAGCTCCGGGAGTCTACTTTGCTGCCATTAGCTCCGTGGGCAATACGACGTTTGATCCGCTATCGTTTGCTAACCGCCAAATCGGAACGACGACCGGCAGCTACTCGATCTCGGTCAGCGCCCGCCATGTGCAGGATTTCGTAATTACTGTTCAGGACGCCACCGCGTACGCCAACGGCGACACCTTTACGATCTTCGGTGTACCGGATATCGGCACCACGGGTTCAAGCGGACGCACTTTCGAATTTGTGATTGGTGGAGGTGGACCTGCGGATCCCAACAACATTCCGATCAATATCAATGCCGACTGGCGTTTTGCGGATATTGCCAATGCCATAACTCGAGCAATCAACGAGGGTGGTCCGAACCGAGGTCGCGCCATCAGCAACCAGCAAGCGTTACCCAACGGGACATTCGGCACCGCCAGCCCGCTGCCACCGGTGCATGCTCGAGCGTTGGGCGGAATCGCAGGTGTCATCGACGCACCCTTCAGGGGGCTGCAAGGTGACAAGGAGACCATCCTAAATCTATTGGAATTCCCAGGTGAGTTTGGCGAAAACCAAATCAGCGACCTGGAAATCGAGCAGCAGATTAGCGGCCCAGTTTATGAAGTCAATCGGGGACTTGAGTTGTTCCCACGTCGTCGTACGGACGGTTTTATCGTTACGACTACGGTCGGAGTTCCAGGTATCGGTTCGGTTAGCAACATCACCAGCCTTTCCCATTTGGGTATTGGCCACGATCGCGAATCGACCAACGCTCTGTCGTTCACTTCCCGTGGCGACGGTGCCAGCGAGCGTTTTGTAGTTGTCAGCAACGCGGCCTGGATCGACAGCAACAATCGGATCATCGTTGACCCAGACGAAAACTCCAACTCCAACTTGGACCAACTGCTTCCCGAAACGGGTGTATTGGCTACGCGTGGTGCCAGTCCCACGATTTTGAATAACGTGTTCTTCAACTTGCAAACTCCTGTGGTTAACCAGGAGTCCCGCGTCAATCAGAACACTTTCATTGCGGCCCCTTACGGAACTAACAATCCGAACATTGTCTCCAAACCGGGCGATGTCGTGTTGGGCGGTTCGATTTATCAGTACTACGAAACCTCTTCATCCAATTCACGATTCGGCACCGGCGTGGAAACATCGCCCACGAATGTGCCCAACTCGGCCTTGGACCAGAACTTTGATGTTGGCAATTCGGTGCGGCTGTTCGTCAATGCTCAAGCGGGTCAATACTTGCCGGCCCCGGGCTCGCCATTGATCGATAGTGCCATCGCCAAACTCGATGAACGTCCTGGTCTGGCGACGGTAAAGAACGCGATCGGCTTGCCGAGTTCCGACATCTTGGCACCGACCTTTGACTTGGTGGGACAGTTGCGTGCAGATGATCCGGCAGTATCGCCTCCTGGTGGTGTTGGGCAAAATGTCTTCATCGACCGAGGTGCTTTGGATCGCGCTGATTTCATTGGTCCAGCGGCCATTTTGCTCGACCCGATCGACAACGATGCGCTGGGAATCGACCGCGACGGTTCGGATTCCGTAGTGCAGTTGATCTCGGGAGTGTACCCGCAATTCCGCATCCAATTGGCGGATGGCAATGAACCAGCCAACCCACTGTTGGGGATTGGCATCGATGACAACACGGTTGTCACCTCGATTATTCCCGACAAGCGATTGACGGGCGCTGCAGTCGTCATTTTCGAAGACGGAAAAATTTTGCAGGAGGGCATCGACTATTCGTTTGCCTACAATTCGACGCGCGATGAAATCATCCTGACGCCTCTGGCTGGCGTGTGGAAGAATGGCCGAGTCTACGAGATTTCGGTCAACAACAAAGATCGCTTTGTTGTCACTGCACCCAGCGGAGATCAGGTGGCTGACGGTGATCTGTTCCGCATCACGGACCAAAACGGCGGCATCGTTACCTACGAATTTGACAGTGGCTATCGCTTGCAAGTTCCGCAAGGTCTGACCATGCAGGTACCGTTGGCGGGAGGTGCGTTTGGAGGCATTTCGGACGGAGATCGGTTTAGTCTGACCATCTCGGGTGTCACCACCACATTTGAATTCGATCGCAATGGCAACGTGCTCGCCGGCAATCGTCGCATCAACTTTATCCAAGGTTCCACCCAGCAAGCCATCGCGGACTCGATCGTAGCCGCGCTCCAAGCCTCCGGTCTCGTGGGCATTTCTCCGATCCAACAGGGGTCGGGCAGGATCTTTATTGGTGCCGAGGCCGGTGTGCAACTCAACACCACCTTCTCGACGCTCGATCAACCCAAGCCGACTCTGGCGTTCCGTATTCCCGCAGCAGGTCCACGCGGAGGAATCCTGGAAGCAGATACCTTCACGGTCAGCGATGGTCAGCAGACACGCACCTTTGAATACGATACCGACGGCAGTGTGGTGGCCGGACGGGTGGCAGTCAACTTCGCAGCCGCAATCACGGCTGCCGATGTGGCCGTGCTAACGCGCAATGCCATCGCGACCAGTGGACTGAATCTTAGCCCCACTGTGGTGGCAGGCACGCTGGTTCACTTGGGCTTAAGCCCTAGTGGTTCGGCCTCGATCGACAATAGCCAACTCACTCTGGTCGGAGTGGCTCGTACACTGACCGACGGAGAGCGATTTACGGTTACGGGCAACGGAGCCACGAGAACCTTCGAATTGACTCGCGATGCGACCGTAGGTGCCGGTAATGTCCCGATTGCCGTATCGACGACCGATACGCAAAACGTGGTCGCGGATCGTATCGTGGCCGCCATTGCTGCCGCTGGTTTAGGGTTGAACCCAAGAGCCGTTGGCGATGGCAACATTGCTATCGGTGGCACAGCCGACAACACCATCGACGCTTCGGCAGCGCCAGGCTTGACTTTGTTTGGCAGACCGGGTGTACAAACTAAGACCCAGTTGCAAGTGTTCGGACCGCTAGTAATGCAGGTTCCGCCCGCCAATGCGATTGTTGAAAACAGTTCATTTTCTTTGCGAGGCGCAGGCAACCGGACCGTCGTATTCGAATTCGATGGCGATGGCAGTGGAGCTTCGCAACCCGGAAACGTACTGATCGGATACACCTCGCTGAGCACTTCGACCGACATTGCCGATTCTATAGCCTCGGCTATCAATAATGCCGGGCTTGGCATATCCGCTGCTAGCACGGGTTCTGGAAAAGTGAATCTTGGTCGGATCAATGCCAATCAACTCTTGCTTGGCTCGACCGGACTTACGACCACCCGTGGCGTCGTGGCCGACGGAGAATCGTTCACGATCAACAACGGTACACGGACCGTGACCTTCGAATTCGATAACGTCGATCTCAGCAACGGCTTTGCCGGTAGCAATACGCCGATTTTGTTTAGCAATACGTCGACGCCGGAAGATTTGGTGCTGGCCATGAAGGCGGCCATCGAGGGCGCAGGACTTGGTCTAACCACGACCGTCCTAAGCGGTGCACGCTTGCAGTTAAATGACACGCCGCGATTTATAACCAATGTCAATGGCGCACCCACGCTGATCAGGACGGGCGTTCCCGGCGGTTCGAATGCGGTCAGCTTTATTCAGGATCCAAGCTTCACCGGCGAGGATATGAAACGAGCGATCATCGATGCCATCAATGCGTCAGCCGACACAATTCTAGTGGCTTCGGATCGTGGCGGTGCTTCGCTGTTCGTGTCGGGTGCATCGATCATCAGCTCGCAAATTGAAAGCTACTTTCTGCGCGGTGTGGCCGACTTGGCCAGAAACCTGCTCAAGCCCAATCGCATCAATAACGAAACGCAATTCACGATTCTGATGCCAGGTGTGTCATTGGACTACGGCGACGCTCCCGACCCGCTGTCGACAACTGCGGGCCGCTACCCGACCAAACACGTCAACAACGGTGCTCGCCACGTGATCAGCAATGTGGCTCTGTTGGGCAGCAGCATCACGGCGGACAATGATGGCAAACCTTCGCCCAATGCCGATGCGGACAGCTCGGACGATGGCGTCGTATTTGGTTCACTACTATCCACCCCTGGAATCTTCAATCGCAATGTGTTCACGACGATCGACGTGTCGCTATCCACGGCAGGTTTTGTCGATGCATGGATCGACTTCAATGCCGACGGCGACTGGGATGATCCGGGCGAGCAGATTCTGCAAGCCGCACGCTTTACGGCCGACAGCTTGACTCGGTCGTTCAGTATCACCGTGCCCGCGACCGCACCAATTCCAAGTAGCTCGACCAAGACCTTTGCTCGATTCCGCTCCAGTAGCCAAGGTGGACTAGTACCCACGGGCTTGGCCGTCGACGGTGAGGTTGAAGATTACGCAGTGACAATCGTGCCCGGCACGCCACCCACTGCGGTCAACGACTCCTATTCATTCAATGAAGATCCGGTGACGGCGTTTTCCACGACCGACCCCAATGGCACAGCCACACCCGGCTTTACCATCGATGACGGTGTGGCGGCCAACGACACCGACCCCGAGGGCGGTCCACTCAGCGTCACCCTGGTTACCGGTCCTGCATTCGCCAGACCTGGCAGCTTCAATTTGGCAGCCAATGGTACGTTCACCTACCGGCCGATCCAGGACTTCAACGGCACCGACACATTTGTGTACCGCGTAAACGATGGTGTGCTGGGTTCTAATAACCTTGGGACTGCCACGCTGACGATCCGCGAAGTGAACGATGCACCGATTGCGACTGGCGATAATCAGTCGATCAACGAGGGCAGCACGCTCGATATCGATCAATCGGTGTTGCTCGCCAACGATGCGGCCGGTCCAGCCAATGAGTCGACTCAAACTCTCAACATTACTTCCGTCGATCCTACCAGCGTTCGCGGTGGTAGCGTGACGTTAATTGGCGGTCGTATCCGCTACGTACCACCGCTTAACTTTAGCGGGCAGGATTCATTCAACTATACGGTTACCGATAATGGGACCACTGCGGGTGTTCCGGCCCCGTTGAGCGCTACCGCCACCGTGACGATCACGATCGCAGACACGAACAACCCGCCCATTACGGTCGGTAAAACCCTGTCGACGACGGAAGATACGTCAGCCACCATGACTGCCGCTCAACTACTGGCTGGCGATTTACCAGGTCCGGCTGATGAGTCCGGACAGACTCTGACCGTTGTTGGTGTCACAGCAGCCAGCACCAATGGTGGTACCGTTACCTTCGCCAATGGCATCGCCACGTATCAACCGGCTCCAGACTTCGAGGGCATCGATACGTTTTTCTACCAGGTCCGCGACAACGGTACTAGCGGCGGAGTTCTGGACCCGAAGACATCAACGGGTACGGTCACAGTAACGGTGCAGGGTGTGCCCGATGCTCCACGAGTCGTCACCAGCTTAGGTAATGTGACGATGGGGGAAGACGATGCGGCACGCACGTTCAACCTAACGACGAATTTCCGCGATCCCGATTTGGGTTCGACGCTGACCTACCTCATTCCGGCTGGAGGCAATAGCAACCCAGCCCTCGTGCGACCCACGATCAGCGGCAACCAGCTCGTTCTGGAACTACTACCCGATGCGAATGGGTCGGCAACCATCCTCGTTCGCGCTACGGACAACACGGGACTGAGTGTGACCGACACCCTCACGCTGACCGTTACCCCAGTCAACGACGCACCACGGCTGGTGTTGGGTCTACCGGATCGGACCGTCAACGAAGACGATATCATTCCCGCGATTACGCTCAGCCCAACTTACTTCTTTGACCCAGACCTCGCCAACGGAGATGTACTGACGTTCGAAGTGGTTGGCAATACCAATGCGCTGTTGGTAACACCCACGATTAGTGGGAACCGCTTAACGCTGACATTGGGCAGCGACAGGTCTGGCTTCTCGGATATTCGTATTTCGGCCAGGGACTCGGCAGGTCTGACTGTCATCGATCAATTCCGATTGACAGTTGTCGACGTCAACGACGTACCTGTAACGTCGCCTGACACCTACACAGTCAAACAGGGCGAAACACTGATCGCCAATGATCCACGAGGCACAAATACCAACCCTAGAGATAATGGTGTGCTGGCCAACGATTTTGATCCCGAAGGCTCGACGCTAACGGCACAGCTGGTCACTGGTCCACAAAACGCTGCTCAGTTCTCGCTCAACTCGAACGGAACGTTCACTTATCAGCATGACTTTAGCAAGGGTAAAGTAACCGATACTTTTACATACCGAGCCAGCGACGGAACTGGGCTGAGTGCGATTACGACGGTTACGATCACGATCGACAATCCACCGCCCCCACCGCATCAGAATCCAGTCAACAGCTTGGATGTGAATGCGGATGGATTTACCTCGGCCATCGATGCGTTGCTGATCATTAACTTGATCAACCAGCGAGGTGGTGGCGTGTCGGTGTCCACCCTACCTGCACCACCGCCCTATCGCGATGTCGATGGCAGCAATACGATCACTGCTTTGGATGTGCTGCTGGTGATTAACTTCCTCAACGAGCAGGCCCGCAGTCGCAACGGCGGCGAAGGCGAAAACGGCGGCGAGGGCGCAGCAACCACCTTTGGCAACTTGACCTCAGCGCAGGCGGACGGGCAACGGGACGCGCTGGCGGGTGCATTTGCATCTCAGTATGCGATCGCCGGTAGCGGTAACAATCGACTGCCTGTGATGCCGGTCGGTGAAGGCGAGCAAACTCCCGAAGGATCATTGCAGTCCAGTAATCCCACCGAGGCGATTTTCGGACAGTATGCCGATTCCAGTCCGTCCGGCATGGACGTTAGCTGGGCCCTTAACCTCAAGCAGGCCGTCGATCGCAACCTACCTATTGATTTGGCGCTGGCCAGTCTGCTCAGAGAACTGGGAGAGAGTTTTGAAAACTAGTCCGCCGTTTTTGCATTGCAAAGTCGACATCGAATACACCGGTGGACTAGCGCCCATGCCGCTTACTTAACCGCGTGCCATGCGTCGCGCAGGCGAGAGTGGAATTCCAAAAGAATTTCACCTCCTCGCGTGATCGCGTATGAATCAGCTCCAAAAATTCTGCAGCGTGGGCTGCAGAATGGATGACATTCCGACAACCACCGTTCATACTACTTTCGCCGATCCGCTACCCCCTCACTGCAACGTCAGCAACATATTCACCTGTGCGTGATAGATTGGGATTTTATTCGATGATTCTACGACGCAAGACCCCTGGCACCGACACTCGCGCCTCGAAGTCGCTTTCCAAAAGGGAGAAGCAGCGTGCCCTTCGTCAAGAACTGCTCGAAGATCGACGTCTTTTGGCGGTCGGACCGCAATTGCTGGGTATCGACCATAACAATGGTGTCTTGATCCAGGACGGCAGCATTCACAACACAGCCCCGCGCGAGCTGACCTTCCGCTTCGACGAAGGACAAGTGCTCAATCGCGCCACGCTCAGTGGTATTCGCTTGATGCGCAGCGGTTTCGACGGAGTTTTCGACAACGGCAACGATGTCACCATCAATCCTGCCTATCTCGATCTCGGTCAAACTTCGTTCAGCGTCGTCATGCGCTTTAACGAAACGCTGGTTGACGACATGTACCGTGTGCAGATTGTGGGCCAGGGGACCGGTGCGCTGCGCAACATGGCAGGCCTGGCCTTCGGCGATCGGACCATGGATAACGTCGACAATGGCCAGAATTTTTCACAGACGTTTGATTTGCAATTGGGTGCGCGAGTCATTTCCGTCGTTCCGCAGCCGGTCACGCGCAATGCTAACGGTACACTGACCCAAGCCAAGGATAAGATCGAAGTCTACTTCAACAACGACCCGTTAGACCCAGTTACGGCTCAAACGCCTGCCTTCTATCGCCTGATTGATACCCAAGATCAATCGTTGTTGTTTCCACAGTCGGTAGCCTATGACGCGGTGGCCAACGTGGCCGTGTTGACCTTCGCCACCGATCTCTCGACCGCCACTTATCATTTGCAAATTGGTGAAACGGATGAAGGAAATCCAACCGCTACGGGAGCGGTCGACCTGGGGACTATTTCGCAGCAGTCACGCGCGGCGACCTACGACAGCCCGGTCCGTACGGACGCTAATGGAAACGTCATCCCCACCGACATTCCCGATGGCGGCGTGGTGATTTCCGCCATTTCTGTGGTCGACTCCTTCTTGGTCTCGGATGTCAATGTCGAGCTCAACATCGATCATACCTGGGGACCCGACCTGAGAATTTTCTTGCAAGGTCCAGGGGGCCAACGAGTCGAATTGGTGCGCGATCTGGGGAGCCAAGTTCGCGGCGGTCAGATTTACGGTGTCAAGTACAACGACCTCGACGCTGACGGCATTCGCGATGCAGGAGAGCCAGGCCAAGCGGGCTGGACGATTTTTATCGATTCGAACAGTAACGGTGAATTGGACGCTGGCGAACGCAGCACGGTCACCGATTCTCAAGGCCGCTATTCATTCCTGAATTTGGACATCGGGCGATCGTACAATATTGTTGAAATTCCGCGCGCATTCGCTAAGCCCACGTCACCCCTGGGTGGGAGCTCGGTTTCAGTTCTGTCGACCGATTTTTCTGATGGTAGTCAGCAAACATTTCGGGTGATCGGCAATCC
>JBGSJL010000085.1:0-2092 GCA_041741955.1 Pirellulaceae bacterium
ACCACGAAGCTGCCCCGCTTTATTTCGACCCCTTCCACCTCTTCCAAAAGTGTCATGCTCGTGATTCCCGGCGCGCGGACAAGCAATGGCACATCCACACCGATGGGCAATCTGTCAAACACTGCGATTCCGCTGTCATCAGTTATCCTCGCGACCGGGTGATCCAGGACAAGTGCATAAGCTTGCTCCGCATCCACTGTGAGGGGAAGTATGTCAATTGGAAAGGGCTCAGGGTGCTTTAGGGTTTGGCTAACGAAAGTGGCTGAAGTGCCCGCCCAAGGCGAATTTGCCGAGCCCCGAATAAACAAGCCATTGTCGCTATCTTTAGGAACTGTCCAGGTGTCTGTAGTTCTGCCAGCCACCCGGGAAGGGACGACCTTGCCGTTGGTGATGCTAAAAACATGTTCCTTTTTGGTCTCGCGTGTCTGTTCTGCAACCGCAACAAGCCATTCCTTAAACCCAAGACGAGGAGTTGCGGATAGAATCCTGAGCACACCTGCGATTCTAGTATTGGGCGCATAGACAAACACATTATTCTGCGGGCGTCGCTCGACTTGCAGTTGCTCGCCGTCGCTATCTTGACGCCAGACCTGCACAAAAAGTCGGAACTCGCCAACACGCGGCGGTTCGGCGTGACCTGGCTGTATGAACAGTAATGCCGCTAGCCAGACCCAGATTGGATTGCTCATCGCCCGTGTAAAATAGAATTTGCAGCGCATTACTTTACCCACTCTTTGAAAAAAAAGTCAACATCCTTGAGTCCAGGGCGCTGTCTTCTAATTGTATAATACTGATAGTCGAAGGTTTGATTTTTCCCTGCCGTGATGCTGCCGTCTCCATCGAGGTCGCGGTTCATTTTAATCTCGAGGTCTACGATATCATCCAAATCATTCACTTTGATCCCGTAGACTGCTTTGTCTTCGAAATCAATGATTCGTTCTTCGTCGGTTGTTCCTGAGTACTCTTTGCCGTACGAAGGATCGAACCAACGCATTTGGCCATTTACAAAGTATCGCACAAATGTATGGCCAGCACCGCCACCGAAGTCAGCACGCGGATTTTCTTCGTTTTGTCCTGGAATGCCGTTCACGCGAGCTAGTTGCGAATCCTGGTTAAGCATATATCTGTCCAGGTTGTTGCCATATTTATGTCGGAGTAAATCAAATTCAAAGTCGGGTTCAAATTCGTACGGGCGAAAGACAATCACATCGTGTTGTTCAACTTGCGGGCCATTGGGCTCCCAGTTATTTACAAGAATTGATGTTGTTACTTGCACGAATTCGTTTTGCTGGTCGATTCCCTGGATTTGCATGGTTGCGACAAAAATATTTGCGAACGCTCCGCAGCTTCCATTCATGTTGTCCAGCAGTACGTCAGTGTTTGACGCCCCACTGTCTGTGTAGTTCGACCAATAAGTCAACGGCTTGCCGAAGTCTTTGATCTCGACTGTCCCTATGTGAGTTGTCTCATTCTGTTTCTTGATGTTGAGCGTCTTGAAATAGTCCCATACTGCGATAATTATTTGATCAGCGTTTGTGCTTCCAGCGCCGTAGTGCGAGCCGTAATGTACGACAGTGTGGAACAGTGGTGCTTGTGGTGAATCCAAAAGAAGGTATAGGTCGTTTTTTGTTATTCCCGCACTCTCCCAATCACCGCCGGGTGTACGGGTCTGCCAATTGATTTCAAAATCGTTGTAATGCTTGACCACGTTCGGAAGGCTGCTTGTCGCCGCGCTGTGGTAGCGATAGGTGCCGTCATTGTCTCGGGCTACAATACTGGCTGGAAAGAGAATTCCTCCCGTACCCGTACCCCGGATCTCAATCTGCGATGGTGTAACGTTGCTAGCCTCCACAAGAGAAAACAGAGCGGTGACCGCAGGCGTGCTGTTTCGGACGTAGGCTACCGGAATTTTCACATCTTCTTGCAAAGGCTCAATGTCGCCGTTAACATTGTTGTCAAGCCAATGAACCGGCATTCCGTATCGAGGCCGGTTTTTTGCTGCAGTTGGAGAAATATGTGTTTGATTGCTGGGATCAGGAAGAATCCCCAGGTCGTCGAACAGCAGCGACTTAATACGCATAGTACTTCGTAC
>JBGSJL010000086.1:0-8731 GCA_041741955.1 Pirellulaceae bacterium
CCTTGGAAAGCCACCTTCTGCTCGCTCGGCGTCTTGGTCACCTCAGCCGCTTTGCGTTGCTTGCCGTCCAACATCGTATAAATCTTGTTGGCTTCTAGGGCTTGAGACCAAAACACATTGCCCTGATGGTCGGACTCTTCATCGTCGCCCGTAGGCGCATGACCATAAAAAATCGGTCCGCCAAAAGCTACGTTTTCACTCGAGTTGCCATCGCAGCGAAGTGTCATGTGGCGTCCTGTGAGCACGAACTCAAATTGACCTTTGTCAGGCTGCCCAAAAATGGCAATGCTTTGCTCCTCGCCAAAGCCACCACAGTCATCTTCGAGTTGCTTGTCGAACTTGGCATGCCAATCCGGGTTGACGATGCCCTCGAATATTTTACGAATCAAATCCTTTTGCTCAGCCGTATAAAATTCGCTGTTGACTTCCTGTTCGTTGATCATCCAATTATTGGCGACGCGGGTCCGCAGCAAACCTCTTTTGGGATCGATGTGATTCCAGTCGTAACAGACTTTTTCGCGCTGCTCGGATTTGAGCGTTTTGAAAAACACCTTGACCAGCGACTCTGCCGAAGACGCTTCGGCTTCGACCGCTTTGGCCATCGATGGCAGGCAGGACGCTACAGCCACCGCTGTGGCAGATTGCTTGATGAAATTCCGGCGATCGGAGGAAGTTGGGTGAGTCATCGAATGTGCTCCGGAGGGTTACTGACGGGAGAGGAATGCCCATAGCCTATCACGAAACGGGAGTGCTCGTCAAAGAAAAACCGTAATCGTTCACGAACAAAGGCCGTGAACGGTTGCGATTTTTTGTAGGGTGGGTCGATTCGCGATAGCGATGAAGACCCACCGATCCTCCTCAAGAAAGACACAGCCAAATTGCCCAAATGCTATGCAAGCTTTAAACCGTCTCGTCCTCTGCGATCAGCTTTTCTATCAAATCATGGATCGTTTGATCCTGCGTGGCTCCGTTCCAGTTGAGTTCCCCCTGCCAGACGTAGCGGATATAGCCCTTCTTGTCGATGACGTACACGGTCGGCCACATGGTGTTGGACCATGCCTTCCAATTTTCCGACTTCAAGTCGATCAACACTGGAAATTGGAAGCCTCTTTCTTTGGCCGCTTCGCGGACCGCCGTGGGCTCCCGTTCGCTACTCGTTTCAGGAGTCTGAATGCCTATCAGAGCTACCTTGTCGCTCGGAAATTCCGACTGCCATTTATTGTAGTGCCCGAAATTGGCGTGGCAGTTGTGACACTGAAATGCGTAAAAATGCACAATCACAACCTTGCCGCGCAGGTCTTTCAGTTTCTGCGGCTCGGAGTTGATCCAGTCTGCGGCATAGACCAGCTCAGGAGCCATCGGATAAATCCGTTCAAGTTTGGCCGTATCAAATGCTTCACCCAAAGCCAACTTCAGCTTTTGTTGTTGCTCTGGACTTAGAATTGTATTCAGCGCGGACTGCTCGGCTTTGGCGGTACTCACCACGGCCGATTTGATTTTCTCTGATACCTCGCCGCCCATGTTGGCTTTTTGGAAATTAGCTGTTGCCGTGTTGCTGGCCGTCGCTAGCTTGGCCAGTTCCTGCACTTGGGTACTCTTCAGGCCAAGCTGCTTACCGAGATCTTCGCGGAGCAACATGCGCACGCCCTGCGATCGATATTCCAACTGTTGCAATCGCTGCGTTTGCTCGGCCGATGCATTTTTTGCCAGCCAGCCGCGCAATTTGACTTCGAGCTCAGCCACGATCGATAGTTGCTTGTCGGCAGGCAGGATCCGCGAGCGGAACCAAGGCCCATCGTACAGATCGAAGAATGCCTCCAGTCGCTTAACTTGCTCTGCCGTAAACGCCAGCTCTTGGTGAACCTCTGGGGCATGCACCAGTCGCAGCAAGTTCTGCGGAATCAATTCCGCATTTTGGTTGGAAGTCGCCGAAGTTTGCCCCAGTGCTGGAATCGCCAGGAGTAAACAAGCAAAAAGAAACAGACTGCAAGTTTTCATGGTCGGTCCTTAACGGTGGAAAGCGTACTCGGTCGAAGGTTATTACCGCTTCCAGTCTACCGGCCCAGTCTCAGGAAGATCAGAGCCATTCTGGGCAAAATCACCTACAAATCGTCGACTTGCACCAAAAAATGTGAAGTCGTTCACACATTGCCAGTGCATCAACCACCCTAGAACTTTGGGCTGGATTGAAAGCCAGCTTTACCAGATGACTTGCAACAGATTGCTGCGATTGTCCGTCCACGTAATCGGTTTGCGGATCAACTTTCCTGGCGGCGTTTTTCCTGGCGACGTTTTTCCTGGCGACGTTTTTCCTGGCGACGTTTTTCCTAGCGACGTTTTTCCTAGCGACATTGCCGAGGCATCCTTGGGTGGTGCTACGAGCCTCGTAAGCTGCTCGGGCTGCCGCGCGAGCATGGCCCACAGCGAAGCCAGTGCTGCGGTTTCCCGATCGGGTTGGCTTGAAATGAACTCGAAGCTCAATCCAAATTCACCCGCCAAACCGGCCATGACGGGCTTCAGATCGAAATGCAAGTTGGAAATATGACATGCGAGCACGCCGTCTGGGCTCAGGTGCTTCAAGTAAACTTCCATCGCTTCGCGTGTCAGCAAATGGATCGGAATCGCATCGCCAGAGAACGCATCTAGGACCAGCACATCAAAGTCTTGTGGCTGTTCAAATTCCAACGAAAGCCGAGCATCACCAGTTGCGATCGTGATGTCAGCCGCACAGTCGCGTAAATAACTAAATGTGTTCTGTGCGATCGTGATAACGTCTGGATTGATTTCATACATACGGAAATTGTCGCCCGCTCTTCCATAGGCGGCCAGCGTACCCACTCCCAGACCGACGACACCAATTCGTTGTTGCTGGCCCACCGCGCGTGCGTTCATCAGCTGGCCAATACCAGTCGGTGCGGCGTAGTACGATGTGGGGATGCGTTGCTTGTCGACCGAAATGAACTGGCTGCCGTGAGCAATCCGCCCGTGCGCTAATTCCATCATCGGTTCTGTCGACGCCTCCTCGCGATGAACCTCGTGTACCTTGAGCACGCCGTAAAAATTGCGCGTCACCTGCAACGACTCTTGCTGATATCCACCCAACAGGCTTATGCCGGCGATCACCACGAGCAACATAAGTGCCACACATGGACCACGAGACCAGCCCGGGATCGGAAGCGGAATTCGATCCTCGCGGACGCGCAGGCATAGGTAGGCCAGTCCCAAGCAAACCATGCCAATTTGAAGTTCATAGAAGAACACAAAAATTCGCGGCGCAATCAAACCTGCGAATAGTCCACCCGCAGCACCTCCGGCCGAGATTGTCAAGAAATACAGCGTCAAAAAGCGCGGATGTGGTTTCAGCCGAGCCAACTCGCCATGACAGACCATGCAGGCACAAAACATCGCACCAAAATAGATTGACACTTGAACAACAATCGGAACATTGGCACCCAGGTTTCCGATATAGATTGCCGCGAACTGAAAAATGACGGTGGCAATCGTATACGGCTGGCGAGAATACCAACGTTCGCTGTCGAAGCACAGAATGAAAGTCACTAAGTACAGCGCCAATGGCAAGATCCACAAGAATGGAATCACGGCTACGTCCATGCACACTTGGTTGGTGCTCGCCAGCAATAGAATCGAGGGTGTCATCGCGAGCAGGCCCCACAGGCCCAGCAGATTCCACGATGGCCGCAATAAATTGCCGACCCGTTCGCTCGAAGCTTCAGTCGCTTCCACTGAATTGCTCGAAGCGCCTTGGGCACTGCGGCAATGCCACCACATGCGCGTGCCACTGAACGCACACAGGCCCGCGAACAGCACAAAAGTCACCGACCAAATTGTCGATTGTGTGCCTACTGAAAAAGCGGGCTCGAAAACGAAGGGATATGAGAGCAACGCCAGCAAGGAGCCGACATTGGACAGCGAGTAAAGTCGGTAGGGCGACTGGCCCACGTGCGTGCGGCTGAACCAGCTTTGCAGTAGCGGGCCAGTTGCCGAGAGAATGAAATAGGGTAGCCCCACGCAGACCGCCATCAGCAACATGATCCTGCCGGCAGGCGCGTCGCCGCTGCTAGGTTTCCAGCTCGCATCGGGTGCGATAGGCAATGTAACCATGGCGACCGCCAGCAATGCGCAATGCAATAGGATTTGACGACCGGGCGTCAGCCAGTGGGTCGTACAGTGTGCGTAGGCGTAACCGGCAAACAACAGCACTTGAAACACCAGCATGCACGTCGTCCATACAGAGGGCGAACCACCAAACCAGGGCAGAATGAACTTGCCCATCAACGGTTGCACCTGGAACAGCAAGAACGCGCTCACAAAAACCGTGCAGGCATAAGCCAGCGCCATCAAGCGATTATTGGACGAAGGATTCGAGTCGGTAATTTGCGTGGCCATGCTCTGTTATCAAATCCGAGAGAGTCAAGTTTGACGGTCGTGACGAATCGACCGAACCGAGAAGCATACCTCTCGGTTGAACTGGACTCACCATCGCTCGACAACTTTGGCCTTAGAAGCAGTTGCTAGCCATGCCAAGTGTGCAGCCTGTGACGGTTTTCTGGGCAGTGAGACTTATTTGGCGATCGATTCAATTCGCTTCAAAATATCGGGGATATAAGAACTGTAGCGGCTCGACAGTCCGGCCGTCTTTTCCGGAATACTGGGTAGACGCGCACCGATCTCTGCGCGGGTAGGTTCGCACCAGTCCAGACTGTTGAGTGCAGACAAGGCAACAAACGTAGATGACCGGCGCGCGTCGGCCAACGTCAGCAGTTCTTCAATGGCGATCGAACGATCCGTTGGATTGCCGAAGCGAGCCATCGTTTCGCTTGCCAAGCACCGTACGAAGGGCGAAGAATCCGTGGTCATTCCCCGCGCCGCTTTGACCGACGCATCTCGCTGTTGGTCGCGCATCGCACGCAGCAGCAGTCCACTGGCTACCCAATAGCGAATCGTCGGATTGGAACTGACTTGATACTCTTGCAGTTCCTTCAAGTCATCTGGCTGGGGGCGCGTGGCTAGGTCCGCCACCGCGTAGATCTCTTCAATGGCATAGCGTGAACTATCGTGGCCCAGTGTATACGGCGCCTCGGAACCAGCCAGATCGAGCATTTGACCCTCCGGCAAAAAACCCAAATCGGCGATCGAAATCATCCAGTCTTTCACCGCAGCCCGCAGCCTCACTAAATCGCCCGCATGATCCTGGGAATCGGCCAAGTTTTTAATCTGATAGGGATCCACTTGGAGATCATAAAGCTCCTCGGGCGCTTTGGGTTGCCAGAAAACGCTCTGGGCAGCATTCAACTTACCCGCATCAAACATTTCCTTCCAAACCTTCGTGGTCGGTGTTTGAAACATGTAATCGAGATAGGCCCCCTGCGGCCGCTGAGGATAAAAGTTGCGAATGTAGAGATAGCGATTATCGCGGACGGCCCGAGACATGTCATATCGTTCATCCATCCGATCGCGGAATCCAAAGATCGTGGCCGGATTGTCCGTCGCAAACTTTCCCAGAAAGGCTTGGCCTTGCAAATAGGCAGGCGGACGCAGGCTAGCCAGACTGAGCACAGTTGGCATCAGATCGACAAAGCTTACCAGTCGCTCATTGGTACCACCGCTCGTGTACTGCTTGCCCGCCAGCGATTCGAATCGCGGTGGTACATGGACAATCAGCGGCACGCTGAGACCGCTTTGATACAGCCAGCGTTTTCCACGCGGCATCCCGCTACCGTGATCGCCATAATAGAACACGATCGTACTGTCAGCCAAGCCATCGTCTTTCAACTGTTGCAATACTTGGCCAACTTCCTGGTCCATTTCGGTCACGCGGTCGTAGTACTGCGCCCAGTCCTGCCGCACCTCCGGTGTATCCGGGTGATAGGGCGGTACGTTCACCTTGGCCGGATCGTGGATGGCTTTGTGAGGGCGCGTTCGCAATTTGCTTTCATGGCTGATCGTGAAATTGAAAACGGCAAAAAACGGTTGGCCGGCCCCCCGCTTGCGCCAATGGGCTTTGTTGCTCGAATCGTCCCACAGCTTGTCTGGGACTGTCAGGTTGTAGTCCTCTTTGGAGTTGTTGGTGCAGTAGTAGCCAAGATCGTGAAAGAACTGCGGATAAAGCTGCGTGTTGGGCGGTAGGCTGACTTGGCTGCGCATGTGCTGTCCGCCCAAACTGGTCGGGTAAATGCCCGAAATGATCGTGGTCCGTGCCGGCGCGCATACCGGCGCGTTGGACCAACAGTTCAGATAGCGCATTCCCCGAAGGGCCAGTGCATCAATGTTCGGAGTGTCGGCAAACGCGTCACCGTAACAACCAAGCTGCGGTCCATTGTCTTCCGAGGTAATCCATAGGATGTTCGGCTTGGGCGCGGGGGAAGTGAGAGTGTCTTGGGCCACCAGACAATTCACGGTGAATAGGGAAAGCCCCAGCCAGCAAACGGATTGAATACAACGCATCGGTGACATCGAACGCCTCACTCTGTGGTATGGAATTTCTTCAACCAGCCCCTATCATAACGCTTCGGACAGACCAATCGACGCCCGACGTTGCAGAACCCCATTCTCTGAATGAATTATCGCGTTAAAATAGCGAAGCTGTGGCGAATCGGCACCAGCCGAGTGTTGAGTACGAACTGAAGCGTCCCCGTGCAATTTCCAATCCAGAAAAAATTACCACTAAGTTGATCAGGAAAACCATGAAACGCAAAATTGTGAATTTAATGTGTGTGTTGGCAGTTGGCTTGTCGGCTGCTATTTCTTCTTCGAATACTCGAGCAGAGGATGGTAAAGTGGAGGATGTCAAAGTCGTTTTTAAGACCAGTCGCGGGAATATCGAAGCGGTTGTGTACGCAACGCAGACGCCTTTCACTGCGGCTAGCTTTTTGAACCTCGCCAAACGCGGCTACTACGATGGATTGACGTTTCACCGCGTGATCTCCGATTTCATGATTCAAGTTGGAGATCCGACAGGCACCGGTTCTGGAGGCCCTGGCTATAATTTTGAGGATGAGACCATCCGTGGCTTGTTGCACGACAGCCCAGGCATCCTCTCGATGGCCAATTCGGATCGCGAAAAGGCAGCTTACGGAAACAAAGGAAGAACCAACGGCAGCCAATTCTTCATTACGCACGGCCCGACGCCGCACCTCGATGGAAAGCACACCGTCTTTGGCAAAGTCAGTCAGGGAATGGATGTCGTCAATGCGATCCGCCAAGGCGATAAGATCGAGACCATCGAAGTGGTTGGCAATACCGACGCGCTGTTTGAAAAGACCAAGGATCGATTGGCTGATTGGAATAAGATTCTTGACAAGCGCAGCAAGAAATAGCCAGGTATCGCATTCTTAAGTAAGGAGCCATCGGTGTTAGTAGTGAAAACAAATCACGGCGATATCACGATTGAGTTATTCGAAAAGGAAGCTCCCGAGTCGGTGCGCAACTTTCTTGAATACGTCGAATCGGGTCACTATGCGGGCACGATTTTTCACCGCGTCATCGATGGCTTTATGATTCAAGGTGGCGGCTTCAGCTCGGACATGCGCCGCAAAGACACGCGGCAACCCATTAAGAATGAAGCCGCCAACGGACTTAAGAATGACAAGTACACGTTGGCCATGGCTCGCACCAGCGTGCCCGACAGCGCTACCAGCCAATTCTTTATCAACACCGCTGACAACGCCTTCTTGAATCGCGAGAAGAGCCAAGACGGCGTAGGTTACGCAGTATTTGGCAAAGTTATTGATGGCATCGAAGTCGTCGATAAGATTGGCAAGGTCAAGACCGGTAACAAATCCGGCATGGGCGATGTACCCATCGAGCCCGTCGTCATCGAGTCGGTTCTTCCATCTGCATCTGCCTGAACCACTTTGGATCGTGGGATAGGCTTCCAGCCTGTCATCCGAAATAAAGACAAGCTGGAAGCCAATCCCACGTCAAACTACTGAGGACAGAGCGCTAAAACTTCGGCTAAGTCTAGTTTGTCTTCATAGATCGCACGCCCGATAATGGCGGCGTGGGTTTTCATTTCGAGCAAACGTTGCACGTCGGCCATCGACGTAACGCCACCGGAGCACACGACCGGAATCGACGTGGCCTGCTGCATCTCAGCCAACTGCGCAAAGTTTGGACCCGCCAACATCCCGTCGCGGGCGATATCCGTGTAGACGATCGCAGCCACCTGCGACGACAACTTTTCGACTCGCCGAGCCAACTCCACCGCAGACGTATCGGATGTCTCCAGCCAACCGTGCGTGGCAACCAAGCCGTCGCGGGCATCGATGCCGAGCACTAATTGATTGGGATAGCGATCAGCCATCTGCGCAAACCATTCGGGTTCACGCAGCGCTCGAGTGCCAACGATGACTCGCGACAAACCAAGCTGTAGCAGCCGCTGGATGGTTTCTTCCGTGCGCACTCCGCCGCCGACTTGACACACCAAACCTGTGCCGTCGACGATGCGGCGAATGACGTCCCCGTTAACTTGGCTGCCGTCTTTGGCTCCGTCCAAGTCCACTAAGTGCAAGTACTTTGTGCCGGCTTGCTTCCACTTGCTGGCCATCGTGGTGGGATCGTCTGCGAAGATCGTTTCGCGATGGTAGTCCCCCTGTTGAAGGCGGACACACTTTCCGCCTAAGAGGTCGATGGCTGGCCAAATTTCCATGGGTGTCTACTGGTGTCTAAGCGCTTCGATGGGGTTCATGTGAGCTGCCTTGCGAGCCGGATA
>JBGSJL010000087.1:0-38749 GCA_041741955.1 Pirellulaceae bacterium
ACGACGCGGGGTGTATCGCATTGCAATTGCATACGAAGAATGGCCGCGATCGAAAGACGAACTTGATTGAAGGTCATGGCGGGAACCTTTTTTTTCCGCCCGTCGGGTTTCAACGGTTAGATACCAACTGGCTATCAGCGAGAGCGTCTGGTGGTGTTGCCACCCGCACCAGTTGCGAACTTCATAGTCCGCCAGTCCCGCTTGACTCTTACCTCGTTTTATACACTCTTCGATCCGCCAATGAGCCTTGGCAGCGCGACAGAATTCGGCGAGTGCTGTGTCTGAGGGGGCATTGCTTAAATAGTAGTCGGTTTGGATCACGCGACTATCGCGATTTCGGTAACGAATAACAACCAACACTTCCGTGGTAAGCGTCGAGTATCTCTTCCAGCCTGTTTCGACTGGGCACTTGATAGATTCAATGGCGATTGGACCTTTCTCTCCATCACGCACTTCAATCTTCGTCCATTCATCGTCGCTGCGAGCAGCAGCCCATTTATCAACGCGCTGCGCTGAAGTCGGCATGTCCGATGTTGATTCATCGGGAAGCTCAGAGGAGACAACACGCAGGTCTCGTATTTGTGTATTCGATGGTGCGGCGAGCAAGTAATGCTCATTGCGCTCTCTCAACTGGCGACGAAATTTGGCCGGTCGTCCGAACTCGTCGTCGCCTGTGACCCATGCATGCGGCAGCTTAGCACCATGCTGATCGAGCAACTCCAAGCACATTTGGTGACGTGTGCGATAGAGCTGTCGATCCTTGGGGATTCCCGCTCTTTTCAGGCGTTTTTTGTCCTCGGTCCACTCCTTGGGCAGGTACAACTGCGTATCAACCAGTGCATGTCCCTTCGATGAAACGTACGCCATATAAACACCTACTTGGCAGTTATCGATCTTGCCAAGACGACCACACCACTGCCGCCCGACGCCCACCGATTGCTTGCCTGATTTAGGGAAGGCTGACGGATCGAATACGATGACACCGGCTGTCTCGCCAAGTTGGTCACCGACTTGAGTGGCAAGTTCATCGCGCAAGGCCTGATCATCCCATTGTGATTCACCGATAAAATGCTGTATCGTCTTTCGGTCTTGATCATACAGATAGGCAATCGACTCAGCATTTTTACGCTCAAGATCAGAACACAAACCACTTACGAACTGAGTCGCATGCGTTGTCTGTTCACAGCGTCTAAACACATTCAAGAAGGGCTGCATAAATGCTTGAAGGCGTTGCAGCGAGCTATCAAACACACCACTGGGAACAACACACTCTTTTTCCAATTCACGCTTACGAGTCTCAAATGAGCCTTCCATTGCTCGATCTCCTAACAGGACTTCATGTCAATCAGATTACACCACAAAACAAACTCATTGCACCTCACGTCGTTGAGGGGTACCGCCGCACGCTCTGGCTTTCGCAAACGAGACTGGACGGTCCAATGTTTGTGAGGAAGTTGGAGCCTCTGTTCACCACCGCCGTTTTACATCCAAAAATGGTGCTTCGAACCAACTCCGCTTGCTTACCTGATGTAGAGCCCACATCCATTAAACAACTGAATCACGCCCAAATACATCCAACACAAGCGATTACAGTACACTGACGCTCCGTGAGCGTTACATCTTGCTGCGAAACACCTTGCGGCGTCTAGAGCAATATGGGACAGTCCAATTAGGTTTAAGTTTAGGATTGAGGACGAATATGGCTGATTGCCATCACGAAGTGAGCGCAAGGCATAAAAGACGCGGGCTGAGAGGTCTTTCGCGGGAAATCGGCTAGAAAAATCGCAAACTTTCGGTAAAAGTCTCATCTACCAATGTGTACTGTCGGGCGGCAGGCCAAAATGGCTACCGAAACAGTTCGATCCACATCACCCACGCTGAGTCGTCTGCACGGTGCCCTTGCTAAGGAAAAAACTCGTGAAATCTTGGGTCAATCGTATTTTCTGGGCTGTGTGCAGGCTGCTGTTGAGTTTCCGCTACCGCGTGAAGCTTATCGGTGCCGAGCCGTTGAGGCAGCTCAAGGGCCCGACGTTGGTCCTGCCAAACCATCCTGCGTATGTCGATCCGCCGCTAGTCTCCAGCCACATTCGCTTGCATAAACCGCTTAGACCGTTGGTCTATTCGGGTACTTATCGGATGACCTACATGCGTCCGCTGATGAGTATGGTCAATGCGTTCGAAGTACCAGATCTTTCCGCTCACAGCCGCGATGCGCAAGCGAAAACGCGCGAGATGATTGATGCGGTGGTCGGTCGGCTGCACGCGGGCGACTGCATGCTTATTTACCCCTCGGGACGACTTCAGCGGGGCAATCAAGAAGTGGTGGGTGCCGCTCGAGCCGTGCATGAAATCGTGTCGCGCTGTCCAGATCTGAATATTGTTTTGGTCCGCACACGAGGTGTTTGGGGGAGCATGTATAGCTGTGCAGAAACGGGTACAACGCCAAGTTTGTCGGCATGCATTCGAGCCTCATTCGGCTGGGTGATGGCCAGCCTATTATTCTTTTTGCCCAGGCGGCCGGTGAGCATGGAACTGGAGGTCATCGATCGAAATCGACTTCCGCTGGAATCCCGCGAGCAGTTCAATGCATTTCTTGAGAGTTGGTACAACGCGGATGGTGCGCAGGAACCAAAGTTCGTTCGCTACAACCACTGGTTCGGCCCGACTGCTGGGGACTATGGACGAGGTGTCCGTGAGGCGGACTACGATCTGACGAAGATCAAGCCCAAGACAATCGGGCTGGTCAATGAATTGATTCAATCTCACTTAGGCCGGCAGATTCCGCCGGAGGACCTACAGCCCACAACGACACTCGAACTGATCGGTTTGGATAGTCTGGATCGAATGGACTTGGCTCTCAAGATCGAGCAGCAATTTGGCTTTCGCAGCAATGTTGTTTCGTCGACGCTGGGCAGCCTGTGGGCTTTGGCCGATGGGCAGCTCAGTCAAAAAAGCGATGATCAGACTGCGGCTCCAGAAGCTTGGTTGAAGCCCAAGAGGAATCAGGATCAGCCCGGAATTTTGGGCGACACAATCGGGGAAGCCTTCGTGCGCCGCGCACTGAATCAGCTCGGCGATGTGGCTGTGGCAGACGCGATATCGGGCGTGCTGACCTACCGACGCTTGTTGGTGGGCGCTACGTTGATGTCTCGGCGATTGGCTAAGTTTGACGAGCCGCATATCGGCGTCATGTTGCCTGCGTCGGTAGCCGCCGACGTTGTGTTTTTTGCTTTGCAGCTCGCTGGCAAAGTACCGGTCATGATGAACTGGACGACTGGTCCCGCAAATCTGGCGCACGGTGTCAAAGTTACAGGCGTTCGTCGCATCCTGACATCCAAGAAGATGGTCGATCGTCTGGGGATCGAGGTGGAGGGTGCCGACTATGTTTTTTTGGAAGACATCAAAGCCTCTATCAAGAAGCCCGAGGCGCTGCGGGCGCTGGTGAAGAGCTACTTGGCACCCAAGAGTTTCTTGCACAGTTTGCCTCAACGGACACCCGAAGATACGGCCGTATTCCTGTTCACCTCCGGTTCGGAGAGCATGCCCAAGACCGTACCGCTCTCGCACCGAAATTTGCTGGTCAACGTCGAAGCGGGGCTCGATGTGTTGGCAACCAACAGTAGCGATCGCCTGCTTGGTTTTCTGCCTCCCTTCCATAGTTTTGGAATGACGGGAAACCTGCTGCTGCCGCATCTATCGGGTATTCCGAGCATTCGCTACGCAGATCCTACCGACGCCAGTGGACTGGTGCGGACGATCGCCACCTACAAGCCCACAATGTTGTTTACTACGCCGACGTTCTTGAGTTACATGATGTCTGCCTGCAAGGGTGATGAACTGCACAGCCTCCGCAAGCTCATCACCGGTGCAGAAAAGTGTTCTGACGCAATTTTTGCTCAGTGTAAAAAACTAGCTCCCAATGCGACGATTCTCGAAGGTTATGGGATTACCGAGTGTTCGCCGGTCGTAGCCGCCAATCATATCGACGGTCCGCGATTGGGCTCCGTTGGTCGTCCGGTAAGAAATGTCGATGTATGTATTGTCGATATCGACACGGAGAAATCTCAACTGCCGCAGGGTGAAACAGGTATGTTGTTAGTGGCGGGGCCATCGATCTTTTCGGGTTATTACCAGCACGATGGGCCTAGTCCGTTTGTGGAACTCAATGGCAAGCAGTGGTACAAGACGGGTGACTTGGTGGCCATGGACAGCGATGGCTTTTTGCACTTCAAGGGTCGGCTCAAGCGATTTTTGAAAGCGGGCGGAGAAATGATTTCTTTGCCAGCCCTGGAGGAGCCTTTTTCCAAGGCTTTTCCAGCCGACGAGAACGGACCTCAGGTGGCCATTGAAGGGATTGAAACCGAAGACGGGCGGCATATCGTTCTGTTCACTACGATGGATATCTCGCTTCAGCTAGCAAGTCGTCTTTTGCTCGATGCGGGCCTACGAGGCGTGATGAGGTTGGATGAAGTTCGTCGGCTCGAAATTATTCCTGTGCTGGGTACTGGAAAAACGGATTACAAAGAGTTGCGTCGTCTCGTAATAGAAACCGAACATGCTTAATGTAGAGAATGTTTCTAAGGCTTATGGTTCGACGGTGGTGCTGCAGCCCACGTCTTTCACCGTGAATGCTGGACAGACACTGGCCTTAATTGGTCCCAGCGGCTGTGGCAAGTCGACGTTGCTACGCCTGTTGATTGGCTTGATTCCGACAGACAGTGGCACCATCAAATTCCGCAACATGTGCATGACCCTCGAGAATGTGCTTACGTTGCGTCATGCGATGGGCTATGTGCTGCAAGATGGTGGCCTTTTCCCTCACTTGTCCATTCGCGACAATGTCACACTGCTGGCTCGCTTTCTCAAGTCGATGGAGCCAGCGGCGTTGCGCACACGAGTGGAGGAGCTGGCCGAGCTGACTAAGCTACCGCGTGAAGCATTGGAGCGATTTCCGAATCAAGTTTCGGGTGGCCAGCGACAGCGCGTGGCCATCATGCGAGCGCTGATGCTCGACCCGCCCTTGCTACTACTCGATGAACCCATGGGCGCCCTCGACCCGATCGTGCGATTTGATTTGCAGGAAGATTTAAAACAAATCTTTCGCGAACTCAAAAAGACGGTCATATTAGTAACCCACGATATGGGTGAAGCCGCGTTTTTTGGTGAAGACGTGATGTTGATGGCTGGTGGACGCATTGTGCAGCGTGGTACTTTGCCTGATTTTTTTGAGCGGCCCGCCGAACCGTTTGTAACACGATTTATTACGGCCCAGCGCATCCCTCAGCTCCAGTAGTGACCATGGGTAACACGAACAACTCCGTGAACGATCCGCGACAGTTTGCAACTTATTTTCCGCCTGCTACCAAAATGAATCGGCGCGGCGCGTTGGGTTTGGCTGGGGGTTGCGTGCTGTCGAGCCTGATGGCTTCGAGTGGGCAGACTTGCCTGCGACTCAGTGCGCAAGACCTGCTGTCGCGAACCGATTTGGACGAGTTGTACGATGCCGAGGTCGACGATGCCATTCTCGCTGCCTTGTCTTTCCTACTATCGCGCCAGAACTCGGATGGTACATTCCAGTCTCCCGATCAGGGCCGGTGGGTTGGCGTTTGTTCGCTAGTTGGACTGGCGCTCCTCAGTCGGGGTGTTCGCTCCGGAATCGGCGAAGCAGGCATGGCATTGCAGCGCACGGGCCGATACGTTTTATCTCAAGTGAAGGCGAGTGGTTTTCTTTCGGCCACCGGCGAGTCGAGTCACGGTCCGATGTACGATCACGGATTCGGAACGTTGTTTTTGGCCGAGTGGTATGGCACCGATCGCGACGTTGATTCGCGCGCAAAACTGGCCTCAGCCGTCGAATTGATCGTTCGAACTCAGAATGGCGAGGGCGGATGGCGATACAACCCAGCACCCGAAGAAGCCGATTTATCCGTCACAGTTTGTCAGATGATGGCCTTGCGAGCGGCTCGAAATGCCGGAATTGGTGTCGCCAAGGAGACGATCGATCGGGCTGTAGATTATGTGCGGCGCAGCCAAAACGCAGATGGAGGTTTTATGTATCAGTACCGAATCGCTGGCGGTGAAAGTCGCTTCCCGCTAACGGCAGCCGCTGTTGTCGCACTGTACAGCGCGGGTATCTATAAAGGGCCAGAGATTGAAGCGGCGGTTGGCTTTCTACATGCCAATCTGACGGCCAACAGTTCGCTCGAGCGCAATAGCTTTTTCTACTATGCTCACTACTACTCTGCTCAGGTGTTTTGGCATCAGGGTGGCGACGCTTGGAAGAGTTGGTATCGAGGATTGAAGAAAACACTACTTCAACTTCGCAACTCACAGGGAGGCTGGTTCGACTACAACAGTGTAGAATATGGGACGGCGATGGCCTGTTTGATCCTTGGCATGCCGCGGACGGTGCTCCCCATCTTTCAACGCTAAAAACAAGTTTGAGGTGGTCATGTTTGCTGGATATAAAATCTGCTGTCCGACTGTTGTGTGCGCGTCGATTTGTGCCGTGACGTTGGGTATCCCTTCGATAAGTCAAGCGCAGACTAGCGAGCGTCCGGTGTTGCCGCCGGCCATGCACGGCTTGGATGGACATAGCGGCGGGCAAGCGATTCAGCCGAGCGATTTTTTCGATCGGTTGAGCACTCGAACCGCGGGCGCAGCGGCCACATCCCCGCAAATCTTAAGTATTGCAACCTACGACGACCGCGGTGTGCCCGCCCTGCTCGCGCGCGGCGCGGGTCTTGAGCTGGCATCGATGCCGCGCTGGTCGGACGCGGCCCAGTGGACACTGGCACCGGCTGGTATCGGTGTCCTGCGAATTCAAACTTATGCCAACGGTCGCATGTATGCGCTCAGTACGCGGACGGCGGGTAGCGTCAGTCTTTCTGCGTTGTCTCAAGATGCTCGTCAGCTATGGCGTTTAACAGGCGCGGGACGAGTTGCCAATCGCTACATTTTGGAAAGTGTTCAATACCCGGGCCAGTGTCTAACGAATCAACTGGGTGGGCAAGTTTTCGTGCAGCCGATTACGTTTGCTCCAAGTCAACTGTGGGTGCCGCTGGTCGCTCCCAATTTAGTAGCCATACAGCCAACTTATCGAACAGTTCGCCAGGAAATACAGGCCAATCCGCTGCTGCCTCCCGCACACTTGGAGCTATTCAACTCGCACCGCTATCCGCTGCTCGTGCTGCTAAGCGACAGCCAGCGAGCCAATCAGATAGAACAGTTGCGGATCGAGCCCAATACGGCCGTGGTGGTGACGCTGGAGCGCGATGCGGGCTCGACAATTATTGAGACCTCAGAGATTCGATCGCTAAGCGGCGTGTGGGAGCAGCAGCAACTGGTAACGACCGTGCCGCCTTTAGCCCGCTATGACCTGAGTATTTATGAAGAGTATCTGCAATCCATTGCCATCGATCGAACGGGCAAAAGTCCTAACCCGATCGAGGACGTTAACTACGTGCCCAAGAGTGTAGGCTGGGTTCCTATACCGGCTGGGACCGCTCTGCCGGCACAAGGTCGCGTCGATATTTATGCCCAGGCAAAGTCAGCCAACAATCCCGGTGCGGTTCGTCGTTTCAACCCCAAGCAATTCGATGAGTCGCCTCGGACCGATCCGCTGGAGAGTATCTTGCAAGAGTTCCAAGTGCCACGCTCCGTGCCACGCCAGAGCTTCTAGGACGGCGCGGCGGTTTTTTCGCGCTGGGTGGCAGTTCGCTTTGGAAGCTTGATATTGGACCGAGCCATTTACTTTATGAAATTTGTACTCGCAGTCATCCTCTGGTGGCCACTTTGCTGGGTCGGATTCCATCCATTGCGACCTGCATTCGCTCAAACGTTGCATACTCGCAGCTCGATTGCACCGCAGGCCGCGTTACTGGGTTTCTCACCTGAAGGGGATTGGACATTTCAGATTGAGGAAGCCCCAGTCAGTGTTCCACGCACGCAAATGGTACGTTGGGGCGGTTGGATGGGCGTGCTGAAAGAGCAAGCGGTTTGGTTGGGCGATGGTAGTTGGCTGTGTGGTGACATCTCGTTTACGGACAGCCATAGAATTGTCGTGGATAGCGAGTGGTTCAAGTCGGCTGATATATCGCTCGATAGTGTGAGAGGGGTTTTACTAACTCCGCCGCAGACGCTGGACCGCTGGCTCCAATTGCAGGCGGAGATGTTAGAAGTTAGCGGAGATCGCGACTTGCTTTGGCTAGCGGGTAATAAGAAGTTGAGCGGCGTTATTCGCTGGCCTACCGTGACGGCACCGCGTGTCGAAACGCTGCAAGTTGATACGGCGGGGCAACTGATAGTTCTGCCTCTGAATTCGGTCGAGGCGATTGTCTTCAGCCCCACGCTCGTTGGCAGTTTGCCGCAGCGTCTGGCGCGCCAACAGGCCGGAACTAGTTTTAAGTTGGGACTGGCGGACGGTTCTCTCCTAAATGTGCAGAGTTTCTCACTCGATGCGACCCGCGCGCAACTTACATTGGAGGACTCCAGCGAGTTGCTTACACTCGATACACCCAATCGATTCTCGCAAGCGGTCAAATTCATCGAAGGTCCTGCTTCGGATGCTATTTTTTTGAGTCAGCTCGAGCCTGCAAGTTACCGGCATCTGTCCGATTCGGTTCTACATTGGGAGCTGGGACGCGACCGCGATGTATACCATCAGCCGCTGCATACTACAGAGCTTCAGTTTTTTCGAGGTTTAGCGATGCACAGTTCTTCTCAAGCGGCCTTTCGTTGGGATGGCTCCGGTGCGAGGTTCCTGTCCGAAGTTGTTTTCGCCGCACCGGCTGTCCAGGCCAGTCCCAGCCTGGGCAGCGTCGATTGTCAGGTGCTGGTAGCTCGAGCAGGCAAGCTGGAGACAGTCTTGGAATTCTCGCTTCGTCGACACAGCCACGGCCAACTCGAATCTACAAGAATCATCGATGTGGACGTGACGGGAGCGCAATTAGTCGTGCTAGTCACCGAAAAGTCGGATTTCGGCCAGTATGCGGACCACGTGCTATGGTTAGACGCCCGCATCGCAAAATAGCGCCTGGAATTTGCCCTAAGAAAACGCGACTTGCTTCATTCGCGCGGCCAGATCATAATGCTGAAATGATATACCTAGGGCGTTCGGCTTTTGCGTTTTATAATGGCTTTCAACCGCAGGTCACCTGCTGGGCTGTGCAACGTACGTAATTGTGAACGACCAATTCGACTCGACACAGCCTCGGCGATCCACAGATCATCGAGGTTTTTTTATTGCTTTAACGACAGAAGGCGTGCGACAAGATGATCGTAGTTATGGAAAAAAACGCGACTGAAGCGCAGATCGACCACATGGTCCAGCGCGTGCAACAGGCGGGTCTGAAGGCCCACGTTATTCGCGGTACGGAACGCACCGTCATCGCGGCCGTTGGCGACGAGCGAGGTACCAAGAAAGAATCGCTCGAGAGCGGGCCTGGCGTGGCCGAGGTAGTGCCTATTCTCGCTCCCTACAAAGTCGCCAGTCGCGAACTAAAGCCGGAGTCCACCAAGATCCAGGTACTTGGCTTTCAAGCCGGTGCGGGAGCGTTGGGCGTGATGGCTGGCCCCTGCTCGGTTGAAAGTGAAGAGCAGATCGTCAGTTCTGCGCATGCGGTTAAAAAGGCTGGAGCCACTGCCCTGCGGGGTGGTGCGTTCAAACCGCGGACGAGCCCCTACAGTTTTCAAGGGATGAAAGAAGAGGGACTCAAGTTATTGGCGCTGGCACGGCAGGAAACAGGGCTGGCCGTTGTGACCGAGGTGATGAGTACTGAAGAAGTTGATTTGGTCGCCAAGTATGCAGACGTTCTGCAGATTGGCGCGCGCAATATGCAGAACTATCGCTTGCTGGAAGCCGTTGGCAATACACAGCGTGCGGTGCTGCTTAAGCGCGGTGCCAGCGCGACGATTGAAGAGTGGCTACTAGCGGCCGAGTACATTTTGAACGAGGGCAATCCGAATGTGATGCTCTGCGAACGAGGCATTCGAACGTTCGAATCACACACGCGATTCACCTTGCCGCTGGCGACAGTGCCCTACCTGCACCGTAAAACGCACTTGCCTGTGATCGTCGATCCAAGTCACGGAACTGGGCACGCCTATTTGGTTCCGGATATGTGCGTGGCTGCCATTGCGGCGGGTGCCGACGGCCTGATCATTGAAGTACATCCAACGCCTGAGACGGCCATGTCCGATGGCTACCAGTCACTGGATTTTCCTACTTTCGAAGCTACGATGCGTCGCTGCGACCGAGTTGCGGGAGCCGTCGATAAAACGCTATGCCGCATGCCAGAGTGCGTGTCCTGACGGGTGTCGAAAATAAGTGGCATAGGCTTCCAGCCTGTGGGCTTAAATTCACAGGCTGGAGGCCTATGCCACAACGGAGTACCAAGCGGAGCCCAGTATCCAGTTTGGGAATTTCGTCCGAGATTCCGCGAGACTTTCAGCGCCCGCGCAACTAAACTAGAGACTTGTCGGAATGGCCGATTTGTAGCCTTGATATTTGGGTCGATGCTCGACGGTGGCATCTAGCGTGCGTGGCGCCAGGAGGCTGATATGAACTCCTCTAAACTCCGTTTCTCGGCTGCGCATCTACTCTACTTTCTCTCTTTGTCGGCTGCATCGACCTCCCTTTTCGGTTGGTTTGGATTGCCCATTGCCTGTTTCGTGGTACTGGTCTGGATACAAATCTTTGACGGTGTTCGCCGCGAAGAGGAGTCGCTCAGCAACAGGCTGAACAACACCGATGTCAGCCCCGAATCCAAAGCCGGGACGGAGCACCGACATCCGTCCGCCGATTTGCGACGCGCGATAACGCGAATGGAGCTCTTGGCTGTTTTGCTTATTGTGGCTTTGCTGGTTGGCCTGTTCATGCCCGCCAGAAACGACGCCGATCCCATGCAGCAAGCCGAGGCATCCATGAAGCAAGTTGCCAAGGCGTTGCAGGCCTATCGTCAGTACCATGGTCAGTTGCCTGTGGTGATTGCGATGGATGAGCACGGACTTCCCCAGCACAGTTGGCGATCGCTGATTCTACCGTTCATGGAAGAGGCAACGTTGGCCGCCGTCTATCGCATGGATGAGCCGTGGAACGGTCCCAACAATTCTCAGCTCGCCGTTTATCGACCTTGGCATTTCAGAATCTACTATCCACAGGCGGATACCTCGCGTGAAACGACGGCACTGCATTTCACCACGGACGGACGCGGGCGCTGCCTCGTCTTCGAGAGCGAGTCGGACGTGGAAAATTGGATGGCTCCGTCGACGAGCGATATTGGTGCCTTGGGAAAAACGCCAGAAGTCAACGAAGGTTTTTGGAACCACGGTTTTTTTGTATCGAGCTATCGGGGCCGATTGGTGGTATGCGGCGACCAAACAGTGGTCGTTCACCCAAGTCCACAGTTCGATGCTAATTTGGCGTCGGCGTTGCCGAGTTCCGTCGGGGAGGCTGGCCAATCAAGCGTCGGTCAACCGTATCGCCAGTGGCACTTTGACAATGCGTTGCGACTGAGTTTTTTCCTAGTAGCTGCCTTGTACCCACTGCGCTGGCTGAAACATGCTCGCTAGCGGACTAGTGGCTGCCCGCAGGAATCACAATAGCTCGCGTCGCTCGAATGTCCCTCTCTCATACAGTGAGCGCACGTGCGGCTGGTAGGGTGCTGCGTGCCCTTCTGGGCATTGATCTCAGCGGAGATAAATCCTGTCGGGACGATGATTAGGCTGTAGCCCAACAAAATCAGCGCGGCCGAGATGAACTTACCGATTGGCGTATGCGGTACGACGTCTCCGTAGCCGACGGTGGTCATGGTGACAATCGCCCAATACATGGCTTGTGGTATGGAGGTGAATTGGCTCTTAGCGCCTTCGGCACCATATTCGACTTGGTACATGAGTGTGCCGCTGATCGTAACGGCCACCAGCACTGTTGCTAGGAACACGAAAATCTTGTCGCGCGCATTCCACAACGCTGACTTGAGCGAATCGGCTTCGCGGAGCATACGCATCATTTTGAGCACACGGAACACGCGGAGCAGGCGTATACTTCTAAGCACCGTCAGCGACTTGGAATCAACATTTAAGAGCAGCAAGTACATTGGTAGGCAGGCCAATAAGTCAATGATCCCAAAGAAGCTAAATGCATATCGCAGTGGTCGATGTACGCACAGAAGTCTGGCAATGTACTCTAGCGAAAACAGGACCGTTAGCACCCATTCAATGGCGTAGAACAAGGCCATCCAAGGCGAGTCTTGAAAGTAGGCCACTGTTTCCAAGCTGATCACCAGGATCGATATCAAGATAGCGCACAGCAGTAATAGGTCAAACAATTGACCGGCTCGCGTGTCGGATTCGAAAATGATAATGTAAAGTTTGTCTCGCCAAGCTGCTCGCTGCTCTGCTGGCTTGCTGGAGGTACTCCTAGAGGTGGGGCTTGGCGTAGTCATCGAATCGGACATCGAATTTAGGTACGGTGCAAGGAGAGAGAAAAGTGTATGATGAGTACTGGTGCAACAGAGTCTTTGGGGCTCAGACTTCTTTGGTTGGCTGGGTCGCCATGCAACGTACGCTGCATGCGACACTTTGCAACTTCAATTGAGTCGTGCAGCACGAGAGACAGAATAAACTAAAACGAAGCGAGAGGAATATCGTGAATCGATTCCATGAAAAGTTTTGCAGACTGTTTGTATCTCTAGCCATAGCGGCGGCTGTGCCAGTCTTGCCTATCGCATCGCGAGCTGCAGAGCCTGGTTTGAATCAGGTCTTGGAGCTCCGAACCTATACGCTTGTCGACGCGGCTGCCGAAGAAAAGCTCGATGCTTTTCTTGAGAAGGCTCTAATACCGGCCATGCAGCGACAGCAGATTGGGCCCATCGGGGTCTTCGATCAGGCCTCCGCACCGGAAGACGGAACGATTCAGGTGATGTTGCTACTGCCCGGCGCGAGTGTCGAGTTGATTACAAGTGCTACTGCAAAGCTGTCCAGCGACGAAACGTACCAAGCCGCCGCTGCCGAGTATATGAGTACACCGGCCGGAGAGCCACTGGTTAAACGGATTCGCAGCGAACTACTGATGTCATTCAATTGCTGGCCGAAAGTAACTGTGCCAGCTCAGAAGCGCGAAGAAAGGCCAAGGCTTTTTGAGATGCGAGTCTACGAAAGTCCGACCGAAAACCTGGGCGCACTGAAAGTTGAGATGTTCAATGCGGGTGAGGTACCCATTTTCCTGGATTGCAAAATAGCGCCGGTCTTCATGGGTCAAGCGCTGATCGGGGACATGCAGCCAAATCTGACCTATATGACGGTCTTTGACGACGATGCCACTCGACAGACTGCTTGGAAGGCCTTCAGCCAGCATGTCGATTGGCAAGTGCTGAAAGAGGTACCCAAGTACAAGGGAACGGTCAGCAAGATCCATAAAAGCGATTGGGTGCCAAAACCCTACTCGCAACTCTAAGAGTGTTGCTCCCCGCCAAGCAAAAAATATACTGTTGAGTTTTTTCTTTACTAATTAGCTATAGGGACTGTGGTTGATGCGTAAGCTGTCACTCTTATTAACTTTGTCTGCATTCTTACCCGCGATTTCGGCTCAGGCTGTCGACGGTGAGAAGCAGCCGCTGCAATCGGGAATCGAGCAGCAGCATGTCAGTCAAACTCTCAAGCCAGGCGATGACTTTTACCAGTACATCAACGAAGGTTGGCTGAAGAACACGGAGATACCGGGCGACCAGTCGAACTATGGTAGCTTCTCGGTGCTCGATGACGAAGCCAAGGCAGCCATTCGTTTATTGATCGAAGAGGCAGCGGCCGAAAATGCAGCCGAGGGTACAGAAAGCCAGAAGGTCGGCGACTTTTTCAAGAGCTTGACCAACGTCAGCCAGCGGAATGAACTCGGCTTAGCGCCGCTAAAACCACTACTGACGCAAATTGAAAAAGTTTCCAACCGGAAACAGCTCGCACAGGCGATGGCCCGCTTGTTTCGCATTGGCATCGCAGGTCCATTTGCCGGATATATCTCCCCGGACGCCAAGCAGAGCGATCGGTATACCGTCTATGTCACACAGTCTGGCCTGACGCTACCGGATCGGGACTACTACTTGGTCGATAACCCGATGTTCAACAAGGCCCGCGAGGACCTGCAAATCTATATCGGCGACATGCTTGACCTGGTCGGCCATGCAAATCCAACGTTAGCCGCCAAGCAAATTATGCGGCTGGAAACGGCCATCGCACGGGCGCAGTGGGACCGAGTCCGAAACCGCGACCCCGAGGAAACTTACAACAAGACCACCCACGAAGAGTTGATCGAACTGCTTTCCGCTTTCGATATGCCTACATTCTTGCAGGACTCAGGCCTGGGTAAGCAAGCCGAGTTCGTCGTCAACCAGCCCGACTATCTCAAAGCGGTCAATGCGATGTTTGGGATCGCCCCTCTCCAGGTTTGGAAAGACTATTTCACATTTCAAGTGATCGATTCGTTTGCCACGGATTTGACCGAGGCCAGCGAAAAGCGGCACTTCGATTTCCATGAAACGGCACTCAGTGGCGTCGAGGAGCAGAAGCCGCTATGGCGTCGTGGTGTTGAGGCGAGCAATCAAATCCTGGGGGAGGTTGTCGGTAAGCTTTATGTCGAAAAGCATTTTCCGCCGCAAGCCAAAGTGCGCATGGGCGAATTGGTAGACAACTTAAAAAAGGCTTTCACCAAGCGAATTGATGGTCTGGATTGGATGAGTCCGGTCACTAAAAAGCAGGCGCACGAGAAGCTGTCCAAGTTTACAACGAAGATCGGTTATCCCGATGTATGGAAAGATTATTCCAAGTTGGTTATCAAACCCGATGACCTCGTTGGCAATTACATAAGGGCGGCAGAAGTTGAGCATCAGCGCGAGCTGGATAAACTCGGCGGACCCATCGATCGCAACGAATGGCACATGACGCCCCAAACTATCAATGCGTACTACAATCCAGTGATGAACGAGATAGTTTTTCCAGCAGCCATTCTGCAACCACCATTTTTTAATCTACAGGCCGACGATGCCGTCAACTACGGTGGAATTGGGGCGGTCATCGGACATGAAATAAGCCACGGTTTCGATGACAAAGGCAGTCAGTACGATGGCGATGGCAACCTACGCAAATGGTGGAGCGAAGATGACCGCACTGAATTCGAACGCCGCGCGAAACAGCTCGTTCAGCAGTACAATAACTATAAACCCTTTGACGACATGAGCGTCAACGGCGAGTTTACCTTGGGCGAGAACATCGGCGACCTGGGTGGAATGGCTGTGGCCTATGCTGCCTACCGAATGTCTCTCGATGGCAAGCAAGCGCCGGTCATCGATGGCTTGACCGGCGATCAGCGCTTCTTTATGGGCTGGGCACAGGTCTGGCGACGCCTGTATCGGGAACCCGAACTGCGCAAGCGGTTGGTGCAAGACCCACACTCGCCTAGCCAATATCGCGCCAATGGGATCGTATCCAATATGGATGCATTCTACGAGGCCTTCGGTATTAAGCCGGGCGATGCGATGTACATTGCACCTGAAAGCCGCGTTCGCATTTGGTAGGCTGCCTGACCCGGCAAGCGGCAATCCTTTTCAGAGTGTTCCCTTAGTGCTGGGAATGCCTGTTTGTCGAGGGTCGAGGGTCGTCGCCATGCGCAGTGCCCGCGCCGCGGCTTTGAAAATTGCTTCGGCGATGTGGTGGCTGTTTCGTCCGTGCTGCAACACGATGTGCAAATTGCAAAGTGCGTTACTGGCGAAGGAAATCCAAAAGTCCTCAACCAGCTCACTATCGAAGTCGCCGATTTTGGCCGCTGGGATGGGTGCGTCGATGACAACGAAGTTGCGGCCGCTCAGATCGAGGGCGGCTGTAACTAACGTCTCTTCCATTGGCAGTACCATGTGGCCATAACGAGTAATACCACGCTTGTCACCGAGAGCTTGCGCGAAGGCTTGTCCTAAACAAATGCCGACGTCCTCAGTCGTGTGATGAGCATCAACTTGCGTATCGCCCACGCACTTGATTTCCAAATCGAACAATCCATGCTTTGAGAACAGCGTTAGCATGTGATCGAGAAAACCGACACCTGAGGCGATTTTGCTCTGGCCTGTGCCGTCGATATTGAGCTTGAGCGAAATTTGCGTTTCCGTCGTATCACGCTGGATTTCAGCAGTCCTGGCTTGAATCATCGTCGTTGGAGCCTTCCCAAGTATTGTTTGTGTTGAGCCTAGCTTGCCGCATCGTCGGCAGCAATGTGCTGGGCAAGCAGGCCTAGGCAAGCGTCGATTTGATCGTCGGTGCCAACGCTGATACGCAGCCCGTCGCCCCACCCAGGGTAGTTCATATAGCGGACTAGTACCCGATCTCGCTTCAACGCTTCGTACAGTGGCTGCACGGGACGATCTTTTCGAGTACACCATACGAAGTTGGCCTGCGAGTCCGTCACGTAAAATCCAAGCTCGCGGAGTCGTAGCGTCATGCGTTGTCGCGTTGCGATCACTTTGTGTCGATTTTCGACGAGCCAACTTTGGTCATCGATGGCGGCCGTCGCTCCAGCCAAACTAACCGCATCACAATTGTAACTGTCTTTCACCTTGCGAAGCATATGGATGATCTCAGGATGTGCAATGAGAAATCCAAATCGCAGACCTGCTAGTGCGTAGGACTTGCTGAGTGTTCGCGAAACCATGATGAGCGGGTTATGCTTCACTAACTCGACACAGTTGCCATCGGCAAAATCGACGTAGGCCTCGTCGACCAGCAACGGGCATGCGAGCTGCTCAGCAATGTCGCCGATCCGCGCAGGGGGCAGCATCGTACCGCTGGGACTATTGGGGTTCGGCAGGAAGGCCAATTTCAGGTGGTCATTGGCCGCGGGAAAGTCGTATCCGAGTGAGAAATCATTTCCAAGTGAAAAGTCTGGCTGGAATTTGACTTCCTCGTGTTCAGCGCCTTGCAACTGAGCCAGGGTGCGATACAGGACGTAGCTGGGGTAGGGCAGACGCAACTTTTCACCTGGCCCCACCAGAGCACGCGTGAGAATCGTCAAAATGTCGTCGCTGCCGTTGCCGCACAAAATCCAATCTGGCTGCACTCCCAGCACCTCTGCAGCGCGCACGCGAAAGGCGGTTCCCAAAGGGTCTGGATAGCGCTCGAGTCGCTCGACCGCCGATGCCTGTATGGCCGCGATGACCCGCGGCGAGGGTGGATACGGATTTTCGTTCGTATTCAATTTGATGAACTTGCCTCCCTGCGGTTGTTCACCGGGGGTGTAGGGTTTCATCTCACGAATTTCAGGGCGGAAGAAGGCTTCAATGTCTGACATGGACTGCGTCACATACGTTTCATGCGAAAGAGCTTTTTTTGTACGAAGAGCCAACCGACCGTGAGATTTAGCTGGGTCAATCCAGTCGAATTTCGACGCTGCGCCGGTGCGCGGTGAGGCCTTCTTTAGTTGCGAGCATCGCAATTTCTGTGGAGATGTCGGTTAAGGCGGCCAGTGAGTACTCGATCAAACTGCTACTGCGCAAAAACGAATTCGCAGAAAGTCCCGCAGCCCACCGGGCAGTGCCGCCCGTGGGTAAAACGTGCGACGGACCGGCTGCATAGTCGCCCAGCGCAACGGGGCTATAGGGCCCCAGAAACGTCGCGCCCGCATTGCGAATTTTATCCGCCAACAGACGAGGTTGTCGGCAAGCGATGTGAAGGTGTTCGGGGGCAATCAAGTCGGTTATTTCGCAGGCTTGCTCTGCATCGCGCACAAGGATAAACGCACCGAACGCATTTAGACTGCTGAGCGTCAAGTCATAGCGCGTCAGCACCGACAACTGGCGCGCCAATTCCTGCTCCACTCGATCGGCCATCGATGCGTCCCATGTCACCAGCAAGCTCGCACCGGGCGAGTGCTCGGCTTGGGCCAACATGTCGGCTGCGGTGAAAGCGGGGTCGGTCGTATCATCGGCTATTACGACAACTTCGCTGGGTCCGGCGATCGAGTCGATGTCCACGTCGCCATAGACAAATTTCTTTGCCAGAGCCACAAACAAGTTGCCCGGACCGACGATCTTGTCCACCGCCGGCAAGCCCGCGACGCCATACGCCATCGCCGCGACGGCTTGAGCGCCACCAAACGGATAAACTTCGCGAATCCCAAGTTCGTAGCAGGTGGCGAGCACGTCGGCGTTGTAAGCCCCAAATTTCGTCGGTGGCGCGACGATGGCTATCTCATCGACGCCGGCGGCCTGGGCCGGCACGACGGTCATCAAGACCGTGGACGGATAGGCGGCCGCGCCGCCGGGCACACACACGCCAACCCGTCGAAGCGGCCGATAGCGTTGTTCGAGTTGGATACCTTCGCTTGGTTGGCAGACTACGCTTTGGTGTAGGATCGACGTCTGAAAGGCATGGATATTATCGCGAATGCGACGGATCGAGCTGATAAAGTCCGGTGAGGCTTGGCGGTGCGCGGCGGCCAGCAGCGGTTCGGCGATTCTAAGTCCTGTAGAGCCAGCAAAACCGTCCCCATCGGCAGGTTTCACGCCAGTTGGTTTTCCGTCGAGTAGTTCGCAGTAGCGGAGCAGGGCAGTGAGCCCCTCCTGGCGAACATCTCGACAGATGTGCTCCACGACTTGCTGCGGCTGCAAGGGTTCGCCGAAGACACGCTCGGTCAGTTCGCGTCCCTGGGGGCTGACTACGTTGCCCGACGGGCTGAGCTGTTGGCGGAGCTGTTCTAGCTCGCTTTTAAACGAACTGGCACCAGCCTCTAGGCGACGCATTCGCAAGCTCGGGCTAGGGTTTTTTTCGCCAGGGATCGAATCGCCAGGGATCATAGCGGATGCGGGGAATAATGGTTAAATTGCAAGGAGACGCGGCCCAACGACTTGTTGCTTGGTCTGGGTCATGGAAAGCTGGGTTATGCAAAGCTGGGTCGGTGGAAAGTTGGGGCTGGGATCACGGTAGCCAAATTGCCGCAAACCCGAAAGGGGACCGCAGGAACTACAAGCAAATTCACATCCCAACCTTGGTTTTCGGACCCGAACGGACTGAAGTACCCTAGTGACAGTTTTTTTTCCTTAATTGTTCGAGATCTTTATGACGCTAAAAATCGACCTGCGAAGCGACACGGTAACCAAACCTTCCAGCGAGATGCGCGCGGCCATGGCTTCAGCCGACGTGGGAGACGATGTTATTGGCAGCGACCCCACCGTCGAGCGACTCCAGGATTACGTCGCAGAGCTACTCGGCAAAGAAGCATCCCTGTTTATGCCCAGTGGCTCGATGACCAATCAGATCGCGATTCGTCTCCACTGCGGACGGGGCGACGAGTTTTTGTGCGAGGCGGACTGTCACGTTTACAACTACGAACAGGCTGCTTTTTCGCAGCTTAGTGGCGTTGTTGCGCGGACCATTCAAGGTCGGCATGGCGTCCTCCAGCCAGAGCAGTTGGTTGGCAAGATCCGTCCCGCTGGAGACCACATGGTCCACACCTCGCTAGTCTGTTTAGAGAACACCCACAATCGGGGTGGTGGCACCATCCAACCACTCGAACACGTCGACGCGATTTGCGGCTGGGCCAAGGCAAATGGCTTGGCCACGCACTTGGACGGAGCTCGCCTGTTCAATGCGGTCGCGGCCACCGGCGTGGAACCGCGACGTTGGTCAGTAGGTTTTGACTCGGTCAGCGTTTGTTTTTCTAAGGGACTAGGAGCCCCAGTTGGCTCGGCTCTCGCTGGCTCGCGCGAGTTTATTCAGCAGGCGCGGCGAGCGCGCAAATTGTTTGGTGGTGGCATGCGTCAAGTTGGTATCATCGCTGCGGGTGCATTATTCGCTATCCAAAACAATTGCGAGCGATTAGTCGAGGATCACCAGAACGCGCAGTTATTGGCCGATGTGGTTGGCCAGATTGAAGGACTTAGCCTAGATCCAGCACCGCAGACAAATATTGTCGTCGTGCAGATCGATCCCGCGCTGGGAAGTTCGGCACAGTTTGCGCAGGCCTTACAGGAGCAACATGGCGTGGGTGTTTTGCCGTTCGGGCCTCAACACGTGCGCCTGGTAACCCACCTGGATGTTGGTCGCAGGCAGATCGAGCTGGCGTGCGAAGCGCTCGATAAAACGGTGGCCTCGTTGGCTCAATTGGCATAAATTTAGTCTCATTTTGCCAAGAGTGGAATCGAGCCTCTTCGCTGCCTATAATAAGTGGCCCAATACCACGACACGTCGAATTCAGATATGCAGCGTTCCACCCCAGGCGAACGCTACCTGATAAAACTCTCACACCCATCTCGGAGAAAATAGATGAAGAAGAAATTGCTCAATTTAGCTTACCTCGCTGCTTTGGTTAGCGCACTTGGCTGCGCGCCGGCTGCGACGGAGCCCGAACCAGCTTCGCCAGCGCCAGCTTCCGATGAATCTGCCCAGACTCAAGCCACGCCACCCAAAGGCCGCTTGGTCCAGGCCAATCCAAAACTCGCCACTTTGAAGGCCAAGTTCGTTTATGACGGCAAGGCGCCAGCCCGAGCTAAAGTGGATTCGAGCAAAGATCCCATTTGTGCACCCATTGAAATTCTGTCGGACGCAATGTTGGTCGGCAAAGATGGTGAAATTCAGAACTTGGTCCTGATGTTTGACGCCAAGCGCTCCGAAGCCAAAGTGCCCGCAGAAATGCAGAAGGCGCCCGAGGGAGTGGTGAAGCTCGATAACAATGGCTGCGTATTTAAGCCGCACATCTTTTTTGCTCGGGTAGGACAGACCATCGAAGTAACCAACACCGACCAAACGGGTCACAATGCCAACTTTAATTTCCTGAACAACTCAGCCGTCAATTTTTTGATCCCGATCGGCGGCAGTAAGAAACTGGACCCACTCGCTACCGACGAGCCAACCCTGATGCCCGTGGACTGCAATATTCATCCTTGGATGAAAGCCTTTGTTATCGTCCAAGATCATCCCTACGTGGGAATCAGCGACGAGTCCGGTCAGATGGAGATCATCGACTTGCCGGTTGGTAAGGTGACATTCTTAATTCGCCATGAGTATGCCGAAGGAGCCATCGACGAAGGCAAAGTAAACGGCAAAGCGCAGAAGTGGAGTCGTGGCCGTATGGAATTGGAGCTCAAAGCCGGAGTGAACGATCTCGGCACAATCTTGCTCGCGCCGGACAAATTCAAGAGCTAGCTAGTAGGGATTTGTAAAGGTTAGCTTGCTCGACATGGGCTGTCCTGTATTGTCTGGCTGAAAACATTTTCCAGTTTTCTTTCTTCTTTCGGGCAAATGCGATGCGGCGACAAGTCGCACGCACTCCAAATCTTGGAGTGCTGGGACTCCTATCTTTCCTATCGCCTTAAAACGCGAGCCAAATGGAGTCAGCGAGGTACACATTGTCTTCGATCGGCATGTCGTGGATGGCTGAGTTGGACAAAAGGTTTTCAGCTAACTATATGAAAACCTATCTCCATTTTCTAACAGCGCTCGGGCAGTGCCAAAGCGACGACAAGTCGCACTCACTGCGAATCTTGGAGTGCGATTCCATAACGGCGATACGCCGCACTTACTGGCAAACTTGACGAATTTCGTCGGTCCATTCATTAGATCTTCATCCCTACTCAACAGGTCCTTAACAATCACTCGCTAAGCTCAGAGCGGTCGACCTAAGCACATTGATAGTTTGATTGAACAAGTGTTTGAACTGCCGCTGTCCATGATTGCAGTGCCGATGAAAGCTGCTGATTTACAAAAGCTGATGCAAGCTGACTTTCTACCAGTCGACAGAGCTAGCTCAGGTTTTTTTCGCGTGGCTTTCGGATTGCTGATGTGGAAGAGGACCAGGATGGCTGCCTTTGGAATGTGCATCGCGTTTCACTTGATGAACTCAGTTATTTTCAATATTCACGTTTTTCCCTGGTTCATGCTGGCAGCCACTCCGTTGTTCTTTGAGCCCGATTGGCCACGTTGGGTTCTTGGGGCAGCGGGGCTTGGCCTGCCCGCCATGAACGATGGGAACGTAGAGCTTGGGTTGGGTCGCACGCTGGGCGTCGTGTTCGTCATCTGCTACGCGTTGTTCCATTGTGTCTGGCCATTGCGGCACAACCTCTATGCGAGTGATACCAGTTGGACCGAGCGTGGACACTACTTCTCATGGCGGATGAGGCTGCGAGGCAAGTCCGTTGTTTTGGGATATGCCGTCAAAGATCAAGTGACGGGCAGAGTTGTCGATGGCAATATCAACCGATTTCTCGGTTCGGATCAATCCGAAAGGTTTGGTCGCGATTCTGAAATGATCCTACAGTTCGCACACTTTATTGGTGAAGACTATATCTAGCGCGCCCACGTCGCAGACTGCGCCTGAACTCAATCAAAGCCCCGCAGAAATGAATTAGTGGCAGACCACAAAGTTTTCGCTGATGCAACACATTGACATTCAACCAACGACGGTTTTAGGACATCAAGGAAAATGCTCAATGAGAGAGTCAAGACACAGGAGCGATGAACAGCCCGGCATCGTACGCAACTTTTGGATTTTCAACCCATTTTCCCAGTGAGATTTTTGACATGCGAGTTCAATCAGTTTTCTCCATAGCGGTGCTAATGACCGTGGCGGCAAGCTCGGGAGTTGTATCTCGAGCGCATGATGGCGAGCATAAAGTCACTGCGGTCAAGCCGGCCGACTACTATATGCCTACTGCGATGGCGGACCGGATCGTGCTGACGCTCAACGGCGATCCGCGCACGATGGCTGCCGTCAGTTGGCGGACATCGACGGAAGTAACTGCGGGGCTCGCTGAAATCGCTGACGCCGAAGCGAACCCATACTTTTCCGAAAAGTCGAAACAGATCGCGGCGACAACGCAAGCACTCAAAACGGATCTGAATGAAGCTCACTTCCATACCGTCAAGTTCGAAGGACTCCAGCCTGGTACGAAGTATGCCTATCGGGTGGGCGACGGCACGAATTGGAGCGAATGGTTCCACTTCAAAACGGCCGCAGCCCAGAATGAAGCGTTCTCGTTTATCTACTTTGGCGATGCGCAGAACAACATCCGCTCGCTGTGGTCGCGGGTCATCCGCGAAGCCTATTCGGATGCCCCGAAAGCTGCGTTTTTGTTGCACGCTGGCGATTTGATTAATACGGCCGAAGCGGATGCAGAGTGGGGCGAATGGTGCGGTGCAGGTGCGTGGGTTAACGCGATGATGCCCAATGTGGCAATTCCAGGCAACCACGAAATGGCGAAGGGCGAAAACGATTCGCGGCGAGTTTCCCATCACTGGCGACCGCAGTTCGAATTCCCGCTTAATGGCCCAGTCGGTCTAGAAGAGTCATGCTTCACCATTCAGTACCACAATACGCTCATTGTGGGTATGAATAGCAACGAACAACAAGAGTTGCAGGCGAAGTGGCTCGACAAAGTACTCGCGGAAAGCAAATCCGAATGGGTTGTGTGTACCTTCCATCACCCAATCTTCTCGACAGGCAAAGATCGCGATAACGCCGAACTGCGAGCTCTGTGGAAGCCGATCTTTGACAAGTACAAAGTCGACTTGGTGCTACAGGGTCACGATCACACCTACGGTCGTACCGGTCTGAACGTACCAAGCTCAGTCGAGCAAGCGGAGCCAGCGGTTATTAGCGCTTCGGCGCGTGCCACGTCTTCCGCGGGTGGTACTGCCGTGGCCACGGTACCGCGCACCGTTGCCAATGTTCCAACGGGCGTGCAGAAGCTGGATGAGACGACCGGAACGGTTTATGTCGTCTCGGTAAGCGGACCCAAGATGTACAACATTCAGCGATCGCCGTTTATGAAACGCGTCGCCGAGGACACACAACTGTATCAAATCATTCACATCGACGGCAACAAACTTCGCTTCGAAGCGCGTACGGCTATCGGCGAATTGTACGACGCCTTCGAACTGAACAAGACGGCTGGCAAGATCAACGAGATGGTTGAGATTGCTCCGGAGGTTGCCGAGCATCTGAGACCTGCCAATTGAGAAGTTTTGGTTGACCGAGCAAATTATTAAGTGAACCTCAGGCGCTAGCCGTGGGCACCAACCATCCTGCGAGGACCACGGCTAGCGCCTAAGGTTCACGACAGGGCGGAACTAGCGGTTTCTCGCACTAGCGCAGTAGACGCATTCAAACAGAAAGAAAAGAGGAGCCGATCCTTGATAATGAATATGCACGAACGGTCATTGCGTGGTCTTTGGAATGTTTGCCTGGCGACACTATGTTTGAGCGCACTAGTCGGGAATTGCTCGGCCGAAGATACTTCGCCAAAACGGCTTGCAGATGGCACGCTAGAAGTAACTTTCCAGCAGGGTGTCAATGGTTACGAATCTACCGTGGACACAGAGGTATGGGCTCTGGCGACAAAGACAATTCTCAATGCCAATCCCAATGCGTCGAGCGATGCCAACAACGATGGGGGCGAAAGTCAAGTGTTGATGCGATTCGAGAAGATCATTGGTCCCCGTGCCGATCAAATCCCAGCTCGGGCTACCGTTATTTCCGCTAGGCTCATCGTCAGCGCGTTTGACCAAGGTTCGACGGTGAACTTGCATCGTATGTTGGTGCCCTTCGACGATGCGGCGACTTGGGATAGCCTGATTTCAGGTGTGTCTGCAGACGGTTTCGAAGCATCGCGTCACAAGGATGGTTTTACGTTTGGCAAGATCGCGGCCAGTACATCTGGTGCTGTATTTGATGTAACCGATACGGTTCAGACTTGGGTCAATGGCCAAGCCAACCATGGATGGGTCTTTCTCAATACGGGCGGAAACGGCTGGGATTTTTACGCGTCGGAGTTCGACAAAATCGAACAGCGTCCAAGACTGGTTGTTTGCTACCGCGCTCGTACTGCGAAAAAAGTCGCACTTAATTCGCGCACGGTTGCTGAATAAAGGCGGCTTGTCTTGTCATTCCTAATTTTTACTGTCATTTGCAAAGGATGAATCGCATGACTCACGCGCCAGGTACTTGGTGGTCGGATGCCTCACATTTCAGGCCGAAGCGACGCGATTTTCTGCATGTCGGCTGGCTCGCGGGGGTTGGATTGACTTTGGGTGATTACATGCAATTGCAGGGTCAAGCGGCTGAAGGGTCGGGAGGTTCTGTCGAGCCCAAGGCCAAGAACGTGATTCATATCTATCTGCAGGGTGGGTTTGCCCACATGGATAGTTTTGATCCAAAGCCAGATGCACCGGTCGAGTATCGCGGTATCCTCGATACGGTGGCCACAAAGTTGCCCGGCGTTCGTTTTAGCAGCCACATGCAAGCCACGGCCAACGTGGCCGATAAGATCACCGTGGTGCGCAGTATGACTCACACGGAAGTTGATCATAGTCGCGGCGAACATAGCATGTTTACGGGATACCGCCCCAGTCCGGCGCTCGTGTATCCGAGCATGGGTAGTGTGGTGGCACATGAACTGGGTCCTCGCGCAGCTATGCCACCTTATATTGTTATCCCAAATCAGGGCAGTCAGTTCCTCGGCAGCGGCTACTTGAGTAACGCTTACGGTCCGTTTGCGCTGGGCGGTAATCCGGCGAGATCCAATTTCAAAGTGCGCGACTTGAGTCTTCCCGAAGGAGTGGACGAGGCTCGCTTTGAGCGCCGCAAATCTTGGAAGCAGTTGGTCGATGGCCACTTTGCGAGTATGGAGCGCGACGACAAACTGACCACCATGGATTCATTCTATGGAAAGGCTTACGACCTGCTGTCTTCTAAGGAAGCCAAGGAAGCCTTCAGTTTGCAGGGTGAAAGCGAAGCAACGAAAAAGCTCTACGGCATGCAACCTTGGGGCCCGGTACTGCGTCCGCAAGCGGGTGCTAGTTTCTTAACGGCACGCCGTCTGGTCGAAGCGGGAGCTCGCTTTGTGACAATAACCTACGGAGCTTGGGATACGCACGCCTATCACTATCGCGGAATTGAAACGCAGATGCCCGATCTCGATCGCGGACTGGCAGGCCTGATTACCGACCTGGATCAGCGGGGTCTACTCGATTCGACTCTCGTGTTGGTAACGAGCGAGTTTGGTCGGACGCCACGCGTAAATGCCGGTGGCGGTCGCGACCACTGGCCGCGCGTGTTCAGCGTGGTTATGGCCGGTGGCGGAGTCAAACGCGGGCAGGTTTATGGTGCCTCCGATGCGCTGGCAGCAGAGCCAGCTGATAATGCTCTCAGCGTCGAAGACTACTCGACCACCTTGTACCATCTACTCGGCATCGACGCCAAGAAACAGTTGATGACGCCCGGCGATCGCCCGCAGGCGATCGTTATGAACGGCAAAGTCGTTCGCGAACTTCTTGCCTAGAAAAAGAGCTGCTCGATGAAAATAACTGTCTGCGTCGTTAGTTGCTTGATTTTCAGCCTGATCGTGTCCGTTGGTCGATCCGCGCCGCCATCAATCGAATCCGTCTGGCCGCCGGTCGGTCAGCGAGGAACCGAATTTGACGTCAAGATCGTTGGTTCGGGTTTCGAAGATTCTCGCGAATTGACATTCTACTCGGCCGAATTGCAATGCAAGAATATCCGCGTAGATTCTGAGTACGAACTGACGGCAACCGTGGTGGCTTCGGAGAATTGCCGGATCGGCAACGAACCATTTCGGGTGCTTGGACGCGACGGTTACTCGGATCTGCGCACACTTCGGGTAACGCCATTTCCCGTCATTGTGCCTGACTTAGCGTCAACAGAGGGTGTTAGTCGGTCGGGTGGTTCGCGACGCTCGATGGGTGCTGGATCGGCAAGTGGGTTCACCGGTGGGGCCATGTCCCTTAGTGAATCGACGAACGTGCGGGAAATCTCCAATTCGACCGAGGCGACTCTAGTACCAGCGCTCAACGTGACCATGTGCAGCGTGCTGAAAGCCGGCACGATCGATCGCTTTGTCGTCCAGCTCAATGCTGGCCAGCGACTCACCGTCGAAGTTGAAGCGGTAAGGCTCGGCAAAGAGCTCCTGGATACGATGCTGGAGATTATGTCCCCCAGTGGCGAAGTCATGGTACATGCGGATGACAATCCCATGTTTCACCAGGATCCCATGGCCTCTCTCATTGCTCCCAGCAGCGGGCAGTATGTGATACAAATTCACGAAGCAAACTATGATGGCGGTGAATCAAGTTTTTACGCGGTGCACATTGGCGATTTCCCGTTCCCAAGCGTTGCCTACCCTGCTGGCGGTCCGCTGGGAGTGCAAATGCCGATTCGTTTTATCGGACTCGACGCCGCTGAACAATTCACGCTCGACCTGCCCAGCGATCCTGGGCAGCTCAGCACTTTTCAGCTTTTCAGTCCTTCTGCCACCGGGCCCTCACCGTCCGCTGTTCCATTCCGATTGAGTGAATTTCCGAATGTGGTCGAGGTTGACAGCGACAAATCGAACGATTCACCCAATGCGAATGTCACCGCGACCACGGCACCCGTTGCCTTGAACGGCATCCTCGAGTCGTCAGGAGATGTGGATTGTTTTGCAATCGAGGCCCATGAATCCCAGTCACTGCGCATCGAAGCGTTTGCCGGTCGCATCGGGTCGCCAGTGGACAGCCTACTGACGATTGTTGACTCTAGTTCCCAAGTCGTTGCCTCTAACGATGACTGGGGATCTCATGACAGTCGCCTTGACTTTACACCGCCTTCAACAGGTAGGTATTTTGTGTGCGTTACTGACAAACTTGCCTCCGGCGGGCCCAATCACGTGTACCGCGTCGAAGTCACTCCATTGCAGCCAAGTGTCACTGCGTTCCTTCCCCGTCCGGAACGCACTTCGCAACTAGCGCAGACGATTGCTGTCCCCCAAGGCAACCGGGTGTTGGTGCGCGTCGGCGTGCGTCGCGAGCTGTTTGATGGCGACGTTGAAGGTGCTTTTGGCGACTTGCCCACCGGCGTTCGCGCTTCGCCCTTCGGGATACCGAGCGATCGCTTCTGGATGCCGACCGTTTTGTCGGCGACAGCGGACGCACCGCTACAGGCCGCGCTGGCCCAAGTGTCGCTGATCGTTCGTAATGACGATCTCCAGGTACGTGGTGGATTCGAACAAATCGTTGATCTGGTCGCAGAGTCGGCGGACCAATTGTTTACCAGCGCGACCGTGCGGCGATTGCCTGTGGCGGTTGGGGCACCGCTACCCTTTTCGGTCGAATTGGAACGACCAACCACGCCTCTTCCGCGCAATGGCTCGTTAGTGCTCCGCGTGCACGTCAAGCGAGACAGCGGCTTTGAAGAGCCGGTTCGTATCGAATTGCCATTTTTGCCGCCGTGGGTTGTCTGCGATCCGTCCTTGGTCATTCCTGCTGGCCAATCGAGCGGTGATTATCGGCTGACCGCTACCGAGCAGGCCCAACCCCGTACGTGGCCACTGGTGGCCACGGCCCAAGTTAATACGGTTTCGGCAAGCGGCGATACCAGTCGCATCGACGGTTGCGAAGTCGCGTCGGAATTGATTGAGCTTGCGATTGCTGAGACACCTATCGTCGGCGAGTTCCAAACATTGGCTGCGGAGCAAGGTGAATCGCTGCAGGTCCACTGTCAACTAAAACGAACCGCACAAACGCCCATGCGGTTGACGGCAACACTGGAAGGGCTGCCCAACCGAGTCGGTTGTGAATCCCAAATTGTGCGGGATAGTGATCAGCAAGTCGTCTTCAATGTGAAGTTCGCTGACGATTCACCTGTCGGAGTTTTTCCGAGCGTACAGTGTCGACTGGTCGGCGAAATCGACGGACAAGCGGTGAGTTTCGTGGTGGCACCAAATTCCGCGCTGCAGATCGCTCCAAAAGGCAAGTTGTTTCGCGGAGCTGACGGTCAACCGCTGAGTCCACTAGAAGCCTTGCGGCGGACACAAAAGGAATGAACGGCGGACAAGACTCTGTTGGACCATTAGATGCCGTTGTAGAAGAACGGTTCAGGTCGCCCGCTCCCGCGAAGCGAAGTGCCTGCCGCTAAAGTTTATTTTTTCGCATCGCGGTTAGGTCGATGTTCCAATTTTCCATACAAAGCGTTACGCCGGAGTCGTCAAAAGTGATAAGCAGGACTATGTCGCAACTAGCGTTGATAACGTTGGTGATTGGTGCATCGCAATGGGTGGTGGCTGAAACTCCATCTCGCGATCTGGCAAATCGGGTGGAATCGCTGCAAGTATTTCCTGCGGAGGTTGCCTTGCGTTACTTATCGGACAAACAACGTATCTTAGTGCAGGTTCGATTCACCGATGGCAGCACGCGCGATGTGACGACTGCCGCACAGGTGGCGTTCAACGACTCAACCGTTGCGGAATGGGCCGCCGGAAATGTATTGCCGAAGGCGGCGGGCCATGCGAGCGCGGTCGTTACCTGGCAGGACGTAAGCTGTGAGTTGAAGATCACGGTCGACGAATCGGAAACCGGCGAACGTCCACTGCGTTTTCGGAATGACATTTTGCCATTGCTAACCAGAGCGGGATGCAATGCGGGCAAGTGTCACGGTGCGGCGTCTGGAAAAGATGGTTTTCGACTCAGTTTATACGGCTTCGACCCGAGCGGGGATCACTATCGAATCACCCGCGAAATGAGTGGTCGGCGTGTTAACTTGGCCCGACCCAGCGAATGCTTGCTGATCAACAAGGCTACGGGCGCGGTGCCACATTCTGGCGGCGTGCGAATCGAACCTGGCACCGTTGCCTATCGTCAACTAGTAACCTGGATCGCGACGGGCGCGGAAAGCGATCCCGACGATACGCCGACTCCCACCGACATCGAAGTTTTCCCGCACGAGACCGTCATGGGGCGACCCGGCGAATCTCAGTCGAGCACCGTACTGGCGCGCTACAGCGACGGATCGATGCGCGATGTGACGGATCAAGCGGTCTTCTTTAGCAACAATGAGGCTGTCGCTACCGTGTCCGAGTCAGGGAGCACAGTTGGTACGGGTCCAGGATCCGCTTTCATGATGGCGCGATTCGACCAATTCACCGCTGGTATGCCTATTGTTGTGCGATCGGGTCGAGAATATCCTCCACCAACTTTCACACCGAAAAATTACATCGACGAGCTGGCATTAGCCCGCTGGCTCGATTTGCAGGTGCATCCATCGGCGGTGTGCTCAGATGAGATCTTTCTGCGGCGTGTGTTTCTCGACACGGTCGGATTGCTACCGACCTCCGAGCAACGCCAGCACTTCTTGGAAAGTACCGCCGAAAACAAACGCGAGCAACTGGTCGACGAACTGGTTGGCAGCGAGGCGTTCTTGGATATGTGGATCATGAAGCTTGCCGAGATGCTACAGATCCGCCGCGCAAATGGGTTGACCGCCAAGGGGCTGAGTCTCTACGACAGTTGGCTGCGCGAACGTGTGCATAGTGGCGTGACCGTTGACGCAATTGTGAGAGAATTGATACCCGCCAGTGGAAGTACGTTCGACAATCCTCCGACCAGCTACTATCAGACGGAAACAACTCCCCAGTTGTTAGCAGAAAATATCGCACAGGCTTTTCTAGGTACGCGCATTCAATGTGCCCAGTGCCACAACCATCCCTTCGATCGTTGGACGATGGATGACTATTATGGCTTCGCCTCGTTCGTTAGCCAAGTCGGTTACAAACAAGCCAAGGATCCGCGTGAGATCACGGTCTACAACGTCGGCGAGGGAAGTCTGAAACATCCCGTTCGCGACCGCGAAGTGAAACCTAAGTTTTTAGGCGGTGATTGCCCGGATATTGCTCCCGGAGAAGACTATCGCGAAACGCTTGCCGAATGGTTGACCAGCTCGAAAAACGAGGCGTTCTCGCAGAACATCTCCAATGTTTTGTGGGCGCATTTTATGGGCATTGGTTTGGTCGATCCAGTTGACGATATGCGAGTCAGCAATCCGCCCACGAACCCGGAATTGCTGAAGTCACTGGCCGAGCACCTGGTTTCCTACAAGTTCGATGTTCGCCAGTTGGCTCGCGACATATGCAATTCGAAGACGTATCAACTGGCAACTCAAGCCAATGATTGGAACGCATGGGACGATCGCAATTTTAGCCGAGCGCGCATCCGTCGCCTGCGAGCCGAGGTACTACTGGATTGTATCAGCCAAGTTACTCACACGACAAATAGTTTGTCGGGGCTGCCGCTGGGTGGTCGGGCGATTGAGATCCCCGATGGTGCTGCGAACAACTACTTTTTGGAAACTTTTGGTCGCGCTTCGCGCAACACACCTTGCACTTGCGAAGTCAGCACCTCTCCCACCCTGTCGCAGGCACTCCACCTGCTCAATGGCGAAAACACCTCTGGCAAGATTGAGCAGGGAGCTTGGATTAAGCAGTTGTCTAGTAGTGGCAAGTCGCCGTTAGAAGTGGTGAAGGCGATCTACGTTGCTTGCTTGGCTCGACAACCCAGCGGACAGGAAGTTGCGGCTATCAAAAGCCAACTTGACGCTGCTCAAGATCCGGAGAGCGAATTGATTGATTTTTTCTGGGCCATGCTCAATTCGAACGAATTTATTTTTAATCATTGACAATGAGTTCCTCATGAGAGAGAAACGGCAATACGGGATGATTTCATGTGTGTCACGTTCAGGCTGGCGGCCAGCTAGGGCGTTCGTCGCAGCCTTTTTTGTGCTGATATTTGTAGCGCCCGACGCGGTCGCGCAAATGGCCAACAGCCAAGTGGTAGATGCGACCGGTGAGATCGTCGGCTACGATCGAGTTCGAGAAATCTTGCGTAAGCGTTGCGTGACTTGCCACAACGTGGATGAACTTCGCGGCGACCTCAACTTGGCCGATTTACCTGGAATCGTCGCGGGTTCCGCTTCGGGGCCGGTCGTAGTTGCCGGTAAACCGAATCAAAGCAGTCTGTTCAAGAGTGCGGCCCACTTGGAAGATCCGGTCATGCCACCCAACAGTCCGCGCATTCCAGCTCGCGAGCTGGACTTGCTGCGGCGATGGATCGAAGGCGGATTAGCCGAGATATCCGGTGCGTTGGGCATGGCTCCAGCTAGGCTTGCGTCTGCACCTGAGACCTCTGCACCTGAGACCTATGCAAGGGCTGAGGTGAAGCCAAATGGTAATTCAGTATTAAGCAGCGTGACTCTGCTGTTGCGTCCGGCCGCGATCGCAGCCCTCGATGTGCATGCCTCCCAAGACCTGGCCGCAGTTTCCGGAGATCGACAAGCCGTTTTATTTAAGCCGACCACGGGTGAATTTTTGGGAGCTGTGGACTTTCCCGAAGGCGAAGTCACCGCGTTGAGGTTTTCGCGCGACGGGCAACTGCTGGTCGTGGCTGGCGGAGTGGCCGGATTATCGGGGCGGGTCGTTGGATTCGATGTAGCGACTGGCCGGCGTGTGTTTGAGTTGGCAGATGAAAATGATACGATCTTAACCGTCGATCTATCGCTCGACGGAAAGCGAATTGCCGTCGGTGGGCCTGCCAAGGTAGTGCGCATTTATGATACCGCCAACGGTAAAGTGGTCCACACACTTCGCAAGCATACCGACTGGATACTTACCGTTCGCTTTAGTCCCGATGGCCTGTTATTAGCGAGTGGCGACCGCTTTGGTGGGCTCCATGTATGGGAACCGATTTCGGGCGATGAATTTCATTCGCTTCGTGGACATGTCGCAGCCGTAACCGCCATCGAATGGGATGCTGCGGGAGAAAAGCTTGTCTCGACCGCGGAGGATGGATTCGTGCGAACGTGGAATATGCATCACGGCGACTTGACGGGCCAGTGGGATGCCGGAGTCGGTGCCATTTTGAGCCTGGCCACCCATAAAGACTTAGTCGTATGCGGCGGACGCGACAATCGAATTGCCGTTTGGCAGGGACCCGACAGCAAACTGGCTGTCTTTGAAGCCGGAGAGCAAGTAGAACGTGTCGGATTTTCGCCCGCTACTTCGACTCTCATTGCTGCGGATGCGGCCGGTCATATCCATGGGTTCGCCACCGAAGCAACGGCTGAGAATTTTTTCGACTTGAAGTACGCGCAGCAGTTACCGGTCGATGAAGCAGGCCTGCAAACATTGCTTGCAAAAATCGATGTGGCCGAGTCTGAATACGCGGAGCAGATGAAGTCGCAAGCCTTTCAGCTCGCTGAGTCGCAGCAACCACAGGACGCCAGTTCGGCGGAATCCTCGTCTAAAACTATGTTGACTGAGTTGACAACGGCTGAGAAGCAACTGACAGCGCTGAAGACTCTATTGGACCAGACGCAACAAGCCATCGCGTCCATGACGGAAGAAATCGACGCTGCGGATACAGCATTGCAAAAGCTAAACCGAACTCGAGAACTATTAAGACAGCTTTCTGAAGAACTGCAATCCAAATTACTCGCAACCGAAAAGCAACTTGGTTTCTCGGATTAGGACGATCCAAGTATCCTTTCAGGACCCATATACCCGCATGCATTGGAAGAAGCATTGATGAAACCGTTGTTGGCGATCGTCTGGACTGCACTGTTGATGTCTGTGGTTCGAGCAGATAATTGGCCGGGTTGGCGCGGGCCGCAGCAAAATGGGCTCAGTACGGAAGTGAGCCTGCCACTGAGTTGGAGTAAGACTGAGAATATTCATTGGAAGATCCCACTTCCAGGCGTCGGACATTCGTCGCCGATCGTTTGGGAAAACGATATCTTTGTCACAACCTCAGCGCCCGATGACCTGTCGCGTCGTGTTTTGCGTATCGATCGCGAGAGTGGACGGGTGATTTGGAACCGGGTGGTCGCCGTGGCACCGCTCGAAGAGATGCATCGCGACAACTCGTCCGCCTCCACGACACCGGTCACCGACGGCAAGTTCGTTTATGTTAGCTTTTGCGTAGATGGAAGGCTTTTGGTGGCGGCCCTGACTTTTGACGGTGAGGTCGTCTGGCAAATCTATCCGGGCACATTCGCTTCACTGCATGGCTACTGCACTAGTTTAGTGCTGGACGGAAACCGACTCTTCCTTAGCGGACTTCAGGATGGAGACGATGCCTTTGTCGCCGCGCTCGACTCTGCAACTGGCAATCCGATTTGGAAGACGAGCCGCGGGCGAAAGGTCCGTTCGTTTTCGACGCCCTTCCTGTGCGATATCGATCAGCAGCCCGCGCTACTGCTATCCGGTGCCGAGCAAACGGTTGCCTATGAGCGCTCAAGCGGCAAAGTACTTTTTGTAATCGATGGACCTGCATCAAAGACCGTTAGCTCGATCGTTGCCTGCGCGGAATGTCAGTTGGCTTTCGTGTGCGGCGGGCGCGACAACCAATTCTTCGCAATCAAGTTATGCCCCTCGGGTGACCAAGTCGAAACTGCTGGCGGTGGCATCGAGTCGCGAGATTCCGCGTCGCGCATCGCTTGGCGCGCGTCCAAAGGCATACCTTATATGAATTCACCACTCGCCAGTCACGGCCTGTTGCATGTATTGTCTGACGAAGGTGTTTATCGTTGCTATCGGGCAGCCACGGGAGAATTGCTGAACGAGCGGCGTGCCGTCGGGCCACTTAAAGCCTCGATGGTAGCCACGCCGAATCATATTTTCATCACCGAGTTAAATGGACGCACTACGGTCATCGCCAACGAAGCGGCTTACAATGTTGTCGCTACCAACGACCTCGATGAAGAAGTCGTCGCTTCGCCAGCCATCTCTAATGGAGACTTCATACTGCGAACTAGGGACCACTTGTGGTTGGTCCGCGAGACGCGATAATCGGTGGGAGAGAAATTGCCTGCCTGGGTGACTTCGCCGCCTCCCATCCTTCCATCCGGATGAACAGATATACTGCAAGCGATACATATCCTGGATGGCTGTGACGTGTCGTCGCTTGTCTATCACCAGGGAGCGCGAGCCACATGGGTCGATCGATGTGCAGAGGGTCTCCGACTACTGATTTTGCGATTAGAAACTTTGGTATAATCTGATTGCATGCTGTGGTTCCCAACATCACAAGTTTACTACCTCACCTCCCACGCTAGAAGATGCAACCATGACGACCCACCTTTGGTTTTCGCCAAGCTTGACTTTGCTCGTTGCCTTGTTCCTGACTTCGACGGCTCGCTCACAAGCGCCGCCTTTGGAAACGCCCTTGGATCAATACTTGCAGAAGGCAGACGACAGCTATACATGGAAAATTGTCTCTGAAAAAACTGTCGAGGGCACACGCTTGGTGGTCGTCGATATGATCTCGCAAACATGGCGCACAGCAGAAGAAGTCGATCGACCTCAATGGCAGCACTGGATGACGTTTGCCATCCCTGAACAGCTCGTCTCGGAAACGGGCATGCTGTTCATCGGTGGCGGCGCCAATGGGCGGCAGCCGCCAGCGGGTCCCTCGGAACGGGTCATGCAAATCTCTAAAGCAACGGGTGCGATGGTCGCCGAACTGCATATGGTGCCTAACCAGCCACTGATGTTCCACAACGATGGCCAGATGCGTACTGAGGACGACCTAATTGGATATACGTGGGACCAGTATTTGAAAACGGGCGATCCGACGTGGCCCGCGCGCAATCCAATGGTCAAGAGCGCGATCCGAGCTATGGATACCATGACCGCCATAGCCGCATCGAAGTCGGGCGGGGAGAAAGTGGTCGACAAATTTGTGGTAGCTGGCGGTTCGAAGCGCGGCTGGACAACTTGGTTGACCGGCCTGGACAAACGCGTGGTTGGGATTATGCCCATCGTCATTGACGTTTTGAATACCGACGCCTCCATGCGCCATCACTTTGCGGCCTACGGCTTTTGGGCGCCTGCGATTGGCAATTACATTCAACATCAAATCATGCAGCGTTTGGATCACCCGCGCATGGAGGATCTGTATCGACTAGTCGACCCTTATTATTATCGCCATCGGTTGACGATGCCCAAGTACATTATATGCGCCTCGGGGGATCAGTTCTTCCTGCCGGACTCGTCACAGTTCTATTTCGATGAACTTCAAGGCGAAAAGTACTTGCGTTACGTTCCCAATGCCGACCACGGACTCGATGGCACCGATGTGAGTGAAAGTCTCATTGCCTTTTTGACGTTGATTATGGCCGATCGACCGCGACCGGAATTTACTTGGACGCACGCCGCCGAGGGATCTTTAAAGGTAGTCAGCAAACAAACGCCCAAAGAAGTTCGACTCTGGCAAGCGACGAACCCCAGTGCGCGAGACTTCCGCGTGGAAACGTTGGGGCGCAAATATACGAGCCAAATTCTTGAAGCTGGCGAACATGGGACCTATGTAGCCCAGGTTCCGACTCCCGAACAAGGTTGGACCGCCTACTTTGTCGAGTTGACGTACGAGGTCGGTGCCTCCACACCACTCAAGCTCACAACGAACGTGCGCGTCATTCCCGATACGCTACCCTACGCCGATAAAGACCCAAGCTTACCAACTACCGTTTCCGTGATTTGCCAAGCCGCCGATGAAGCTTCTGCCAAGTCGATCATGTCTGGCAAAGTGGCCATGGCCGGCCAACTGGGCGTCGAGAACTTCACCTGCAGCCATGATGGACAAACCTGCTATTTCAATTGGGTTCCTGGTGAAGAACTCGAAGAAGCAGTGGTCAAGCTGGCTGGCTACTTGAAATCAAAAGGCTGCACAGACATGCAATATCAATTGGAATCCGGCCCCGGCACGACGGGCAAAATGTAGTTGCGCCGGCGGACAAAACAAACGAACCAATGACTTTTAATCGGTTGAAAGCCCTGCTACTGCTGAGCGAGTGCAACGGCGACCACATTTGGTCGATCGAACATTGCCGAGGTCGAGGTGTTCCCGAAGCCTGGATCCATGAGCGATCCGACCGTTTTGAATCGGGCTTTGACAGCGACCGCCATACAATTTACCTAGGCGATCGGGTTGTTAATCAATACGAGGGTGTGCGCGACCTTGATTTGGCGATCAAGCTGGGCGAGTATTTAGGCGTCAATACCGAACAACTCCAAAGTCGCGCAGCTTCGAGGCAGCACTTAGTACTGGCAATTCGAGAAGCCGTCGAGGAAGGTTAATTGGCATTTTCGACATTCGCGGGAACTTGACTAATTCTATAATTTCACGCTTGGTGTCGTATGTAGCAACCAAGACCGATGCCCCCCAACCGATCTGACGCAAAAGCGAAGCAAATTTTCGACCTCGCGTTAATGCTCAGGTAATCTTCCGTAGCGGCACATTTGCCGAACCGTTGTGAAGGATTGCGTGGAGAGAATTGCGATGATTCAAAGTGTTTTTGCTCAGGCCACTGTGTTCGCGTTGTGTAGTCTAGTTGCCGTCTTGTTCCCCACTGAGATTGGCCTCGCCAGAGATAGTGGTCAGGCAAGCTGTACTGCCTGCCGCCATTCGGTTCCCGACTTGTGGGTTGTCAACACTCGCAATGCACCGCGATGCTCGGGCTTCGACGCAGGCTTTGATCTGTTAACCTACGAACGTTGGGACGCTGAGCGTCACGTGTTTGTTCGCGAGTGCCTCGAGTCTTTCCTGGCTGCACAAAGCAACGTGGCTACATTGCTCTTCTCGCATGGGAATACCTTGACTCACGACAAAGCCATGGAGTCATGCTGGAAGATTCGCGATCGACTCAGCGCCTGTCCAGGTCGCAAGCTGATGGTGTACTGGTCCTGGCCAGCCGAAATACTATACACCAAGCCTTTGATACGACCCGTAAAACTCCTTCGTCAAAACATCCAGGCGAAGTACGTTTATGCCGAATATCAAGGATATTACATTGCAAAGTTGGTTAGTTTGATGAGTACGGCTCAGCCCCTGACACTCAGCGGTCACAGCTACGGTGGTGTGACGGCGATCTGTGCGCTGCACTACTTGGGCGGCGGCGAGCTAAACGGACTGGTCCTAGACGGCGGCTATCCGCAAGAACGGCACAATCTGCGAGCAGCGATCGTTTCGGGATGTTTAGACAATGATCACATGTATCCTGGGCAGCGCTACGGACAGACTTTTGTACCGGTAGAAACATTTTATACGACCTACAATGACCGAGATGCAACGCTGAAAAGGTGGCCGATCCACTCATTCCGTGGTCAAGAGGCGGTTGGCTACACTGGCATTTGTGCTTCGCGTTTGGGCCCCTACGCGCACAAGCTCTTCCAGCAGAAATTGACTGAGGATGTTGGCACTTCGCATTACATTAGGCCGCACTTGGCTAGCGATCGTATGGTGGCCGCAATTTGCAACACGGCATATCCTGCTCATGAAGCCAGTAGCTGTGAAGCCTGCGGTATCCAGGCCGCTGGTAGCCCACTGAACCTTTTGCCCAGTGTTCTGCAAAGCATGCCGATCGGTGAGTCGGCGGTTCCAGCGGCGGCTGCCGAAGCGTCGCCCTCAGACTTACCCAAGTTGGACGAGCTTACCCTGCAGCTAGAGCCCAAACCAGTTTTCAACTTAGCGGCGTTAGCCCAGTGAAACCGGCCAGGGGATAACCGGGGGGATGTCGCATCAGTCGGTCCGTTCCCCACGTACCGATACAGATTCGCATCACCCAATGCGATTATCGAACGCGGTATGGAAGACATGGTCCTGTACCTACACACTTGCTGTGACCCCCAGGCACTCTCATTCTCAGAAAACGACGAAATCCTCTACTGCGGCTCCTTCGCATTGGTCATTGCAGTGGAGTGTCCCCTGATTCTCATTATCTGAACGTATGTCGGCTAAGTACAGCCGTTCCGGGGCTTGTCCCAACGCCGTGAAGGATTTTTCATGCTGCGGTTTTGCATTTGAGAGTCTCGATCTTTTTTCGTTCACGTGCACTTAAGACAATCACTCTGGGCGGCTGGAGCGCCTTCTTGTTTGGCCGAGGAAGATGCCGCGATTTTTT
>JBGSJL010000088.1:0-2259 GCA_041741955.1 Pirellulaceae bacterium
GAAATCGACTGGGGGTGTCTGCGATGGCAATAAGTTGGCGGCCGCCGGACTGGCCAACATCGACACGCTCGGCCCCATCGGCGACGGCCTGCACAGCACGTCCGAGTGGGTACAACCGAGTTCGCTGGTGCAAAAAGCCAAACTGCTGGTGAGTCTCATCAGTCGCTTTTCGACCGGTGAATTCCAGCCGTAAAGCCTCGTTTCCAAATAAGTTCACCGGTTTATTTTGTAGGGTCAACGTTGACGGAGAAACTTGGTGTTGAGGTAATCATTTCAGGTTGCTGCCCAGTTGAAATCGATGTTGACTGGGAAGGAAGGCGACTCGATAATTAGTGCATGAAACTTTCAGGACGCATTCAAAACGGTGTAGTTGTTTTTGACGAAGCCCCTTCGTTGCCCGATGGGACAGAGGTGGTAGTCGTTGTCGGTTCGGATCTCGTAATTCGACGGGCTCCGAATCGAAAACCCGTTGAACTTCCATTGGTCCCCTCTGCTGCACCGGGGAGCGTGCATTTGACCAATGAAATGATTGGTCAGATTTTGGATGAGGAAGATGCTGCTCCTTGATACCAATGTTTGGCTGGCGCTGACATTTCAGTCTCATTCGAACCACATTGCCGCCAAAGAATGGATTACCTCCACCGCAGAGCAAGAGTTTTGTTTCTGTCGGGTAACGCAAATGGGTTTCCTTCGCCTGGCGACGAATCTCAGGGCTTATCCAATGGACGCTGTTCCGTTGAATCGGGCATGGCAACTTTACGAAGCGTTGCTCACGGATCTTCATGTCGTCTACGCTGAAGAACCCATCGGCTTGGATACTCGTTGGCGGAAGTTCACCCAGTCCAGGCAGTACAGCACCCATCTCTGGACCGACGCTTACCTTGCGGCGTTCGCGGTCACCGCTGATATTGAATTGGCGACGTTTGATAAAGCCTTCAAGCAATTCAACGATTTGAAGTGCGTTATACTTTCGAATCGCCACTAAAGCTTTTCCTGGATTTCTTGCGGCGGCTCGTACCAACAGTGCGACGTTACTTGAAAAAAGCGGAATTTGAAAAATGGACCTCCTCCCAGTCGCCCCCCTTGGCCGGCCGATGGCTCGGGTACAATGTTGAAATCCTTCGCACAAATTTTATAGGAAACCGTTGATGGCCGGGATGGATGATCAGTTAATTGCCGACAAGTTGCACCACGATCCGCGGATCAAGCAGGCTGAAGAATTGCTGTTGGCGGCGTTGGCCGACGCACAGGCTGAGATCACTGGGGTGCGTGAAGCGAAACCCAGTTTGCAAGCCGGCTATCAACAGATGCTCGAACGACTCACCATCGCCCGGGGTGGGGCTCCCTATTTTCCGTATTTGGGAAGTGGTATCGGTAACGGTCCGTGGGTGGAGTTGGCTGACGGCAGTGTGAAGCTCGATTTCATCACCGGGATTGGCGTGCATGGACTGGGGCACAGTCACCCAAAACTGCTGCAAGCTGGGATCCGGGGAGCGTTGGAAGATACGGTCATGCAAGGGAACTTGCAGCAGCATCGACCGTCGGTGGAAGTGTGCGAGCGACTGCTGAAGCTGGCCGTGGCCCACGGTGCCAAACTCGAGCATTGTTTGCTTTCGACCAGCGGGGCGATGGCCAACGAAAACGCTTTGAAAATCGCCTTTCACAATCGTGCACCCGCCGATCGCGTGCTGGCGCTGGACAACTGCTTTGCGGGTCGCTCGATCGCGATGGCGCAATTGACCGATCGACCGGCTTACCGGGTGGGAATCCCGACGGCACTGGCGGTCGACTACATTCCACCCAGCGATCCAGAGCATTCTTTGGCATCCCAGGAGCGATCGCTGGCGGCGCTCGACAAGTTGTTAAAGCGGCATCCGGGCAAGTACGCTGCGTTGTGGTTGGAATTGGTGGCGGGCGAAGGGGGTTACTACCCCGGTTCGTCCGAGTATTTCCATAAGTTGATCGCGCGGGTGAAAGCGGACAATGTGTTGGTGATTTTTGACGAAGTGCAGTCCTTTTCACGTTTGAGCCAACCCTTTGCCTTTCAACATTTTGGTTTGGATGCGTTTGCCGATATTGTGACGATCGGCAAGATCACTCAGTTGTGCGCCACGTTCTACGGCGAGGTCTTGAAGCCCAAGGGACCGCTCCTCAGCCAGACCTTCACAGCCGCCAGCAGCTCGATTGCGGCCGCCCTGACGGTGCTCGATGAACTGGAGCATTCGAACTGCTTTGGTGAGCAGGGAGAGAACATGCAAC
>JBGSJL010000089.1:0-21158 GCA_041741955.1 Pirellulaceae bacterium
ACGGCAACTTTTAGACTTATCGGATGGTATGCCAGACGATTACCCGATACCGAAAGCCCAGGTGGCGAAATTGGCAGACGCGCAACGTTGAGGTCGTTGTGGGGGCAACCCCTTGCTGGTTCAACTCCAGTCCTGGGCATTCTTTCAAAATCATGTGGCACGTTGGTCCCCAACGTGTTTATCCAATGCGATTCAGCCGTTGAGACCATGGTGCCACAAAGTTCTGGGTGGTGACCACTGAGGACATGACTCTGCCATACTGAATCTGAACTTGCCACTGTCGCCTTGGTTGAGTATCTCTGGGCAGAGTACCAATTTTTTATCCATTCGTTTAGCAGCAATGGAATTCCTCTCCAAATCGCAAGGCTCGCGATATATGGCTCAAACCAAAGCTTCCATCCTTCTGGCGATCTGCGTTCTAGCCGGCGTTTGCGTATCGCAACTAGTGGCACAAGATACGAGTACAAACACCGCTGGCGCGAAGAAAATCATCCTTGGCTTCCGCATGTTGGATTGGAAAGCCAAGCACCTGCATGACACGGCCCAAGCGGCCACCCATGCTGAAACATTAAGGAAATTGGGCTGTGAAGTCAAAACAGCCCAGCACGACGGGCACACCGATGTGCAGTGCCGCACGGTCTATTGGAAGTCGATGGCCCTAGATACCCAAGAGCAACTCAACCAATGGAAAAGTTGGTTGGAAGCTGCCGGTTTTGACGTGATTCACGGTCGCCCCGTATCGGTTGAAAAAGCGAAAAGCGCCGACGGCACCCACAAAGAAATTGTCAAATACCGGCTGGTCGATTGGCGTTCGCAGCATGTACACCAGTCGCAGGAGGTCGGTCAATTGACGACTTTGTACGCCTCGCTGGACTGCGAAACCGAAAATTTGGATCATTCGGGTCACACGGATCTGAGATACCGCTGCCCCCAGTGGCGCGAAATTGAGCTCCCAACCCACGAAGCGGCTCATAAATGGCAGGAATTCCTGCAAAAAGCAGGCTTCGAGACGGCCCATGAGCACTAGGGTGAGCCGCAAGGTCGCCCCCAAACGGCGTCCGTCGGAGGCAAGTTGGCTGGTGCGCCTACACCAAGCAGCCGTTCTGGGGCTTGTCCCCGACGGCTGAGGCTTTGGCGTCCTAAGGCCGGATACGCTCTAGGACGCCAAAGCGCGGCGTCCGGCAGGGACAAGCCCTGAGCGGACGGAGCCATGCAGACCAAGAAGAGCTCGGAACGGAAGTGTACATAGTACGCCTTGCTGGGTTCGCCTGTGGCAGCTAAACTACTCAGCCTCAAAAATTTCAAGGACGGAAGCGATTCCGGAAACCAATTATGCCTAAGATGAAGACCCATAAAGCGACGAAGAAGCGCTTTCGCTTGAGCGCGAATGGTAAAGCCATGCACCGCGGTGCGGGTACCAGCCACCTGGCGATCCGCATGAGCGCCAAACGTCGCCGCAACCTGCGTGGCACGCGGGCGCTGGCCAGTCCGCAGACTCGTCAAATTCACGATTGCTTGCGACACAACAGCTATTAAGCCAAAGTCGGGAATTTAGTTCCAAGTACCTGGGTTCAACTCTTGATTGTCCGCGCGGCCCTTCCCGCCCGCCGCCGCTTGCCGAACTGGCCGAGCTGCCACGCATCAAGGACCTGAGATACATGCAAAAGGTTTGTTCCGATGAGAACACGTAAGGGTGCCGCGCGTCGGCAGTCTAATAAGAGACTGCTCAAACGCGCCAGCGGATTTGTGCAAGGTCGTAGAAAGTTGCTCCGCACGGCCAAAGAAACGCTGGTGCGAGCCGGCGTGTTTGCCTATCGCGATCGTCGCGTAAAGAAACGTGAATTCAGACGATTGTGGATCATCCGCTTGAGCGCCGCCTGCGAGCAGCAGGGGCTGCGTTACAGCCAGTTCATTCATGGACTGAGCAGAGCCAATATCGGCCTGGATCGTAAGCAGCTTTCGGAAATGGCGATCAATGATCCAGCCGGTTTCCAATTGGTGATCGATAAGGTCAAAGAGACGCTGGCCAGTTTGGCGGCCTAGTCGACTTGGCGGCAGATGCTTTCGGGTCGATCGCTTGACTACCTACTTAAGCGGCGTTGGGTCTCCCCCCTCGCCGCTTTTTTCTTGTGTTCAACCAACCGACAAGGAATTCGTTTAACCGCGCGGGGAACGCCCCGCGTTTGACCTATCGTTGACTAGTGAACTTCAGAACGCAATCATGGACCTGGAAACTTTTCAAACCAGCCTAGAGCAATTGGCCAGTGCGGCTGAAGCTGCTTTCAATTCGGCCAGCGAAAACGACGCCTTTGAAGCGGCTCGAGTTAAGTACGTCGGTGCCCGCAGCGGTGAGATGAAGTCGCTGCAGAAGCAATTGGGCGCGCTCTCCAAAGAGGACAAACCCGCCGGTGGTAAGAAACTTAACGAAGCCAAGACACGCGTCGAAACGGCACTGGCTGCAGCGATGGAGCGGATGAAGTCGGCGGGCGACCGGCCGACGAGTCGCGGTCCGCTGCTCGACCCCACTCTGCCGGGGATCCGGCAGCACCTGGGTCGCACGCATCCCATCACGCAAACTATCGAGCATCTCAAGGCCATCATGGGGCGCTTGGGCTTTGCCGTCGTCGAAGGACCAGAGGTTGAAGATACGTGGCATAACTTCGTAGCTCTCAACATCCCCGAAGATCATCCAGCCCGCGATCCACTCGACAATTTTTATCTGAAAGTCGCTGGAAAAACGGCCAACGATGTCCACGCGCACGAAGCCCGTTTGCTGCGGAGTCAGACCAGCACCGTGCAAATTCGCGTGATGGAAAATACGCCCCCGCCCGTACGCATCATTTCGCTCGGACGCGTTTATCGGCCTGACGAAGCCGATGCGACTCACTTTCCAATGTTCCATCAAATGGAAGGTCTATGGATCGACGAGCACGTGACCATGGCCCAACTCAAAAGTGTGCTGCGAATGTTTGCGACCAACTATTTGGGCGAGGATGTGACCATTCGCTTTCGCCCGAGCTTTTTTCCGTTCACCGAGCCCAGTGTCGAAGCCGACTTCCACTGGAATGATGCTTGGGTCGAGTTTGGTGGTGCGGGTATGGTCGATCCAAACGTTCTGCGGGCCGTTGGCTATGATCCCGAATTGGTATCCGGATTCGCATTTGGCCTTGGCGTCGAACGCCTATGCATGCGCCGCCACGGTGTTACCGACATTCGCGATTTGTATCGCAACGACCTGCGATTCTTGCATCAATTCTAGATTTCATGCATCGATTTCATGCTGTTGAATTTGCGCTAGGCGAATAATACTATGCTGGTTTGCTGGGAATGGCTTGCACAATACGTCGATCTTGAATCGGTAGACCCCGCCTATCTGGCGGATCGCTTTGCGATGACCGGACTCAATCATGAGTCGACCCAGATCGTCGGCAGCGATACGGTGATCGACTTGGAAGTCACCAGCAACCGTGGCGATTGCCTCGGGCACATTGGCGTCGCTCGCGAAGCGGCTGTCATTCTCGGTACAAGCCTGAAAATACCGTCGCCAAGACTTGCATCGCTCGATACGCCGGCAGGGGCACCAGCGACCAGCCTGCTGCAGGTCGTCAACGAATTTCCTGAAGGCTGCTCGCGATATACGGCGCGGATTCTGCGCGGCGTTCGCGTGGGACCAAGTCCCGACTGGTTGGTGCGAAGATTGGCTGCCGTGGGCGTTGCGTCGATCAACAATGTGGTCGATGCGACCAACTACGTGATGCTCGAATGTGGTCAGCCGCTGCACGCCTTCGATCTGAAGCAGATTCGCGGTGGTAAAATTTGCGTGCGACGGGCCACAGCGGGCGAAACGCTGGTGGCTATCGATCACCGGACTTACCAGCTCGACCCTCACATGATCGTGATCGCCGATGCCCAGCGCGCCGTTGCGATTGGCGGTGTTATGGGTGGTGCTGAAAGCGAAGTCACGCACGCGACCAGCGACCTGCTTATCGAAGTGGCAGCCTTTGAACCGCTGGCGATTCGGCGAGCCGCGCGGCTGCTGAAGCTACAAAGCGCATCGTCCTTCCGCTTCGAACGTCGTCCAGATCCTGCCGGATTGGATTGGGCCAGCCGCCGCTGTTGCGAACTGATCATGCAATTGGCGGGCGGCGAATTATGCGCTGGCATGTTAGACACGTCCACGGAGCCCAGTCCGCTTGAGAAGATCGTTTTCCGCTTGGCACAAATCCCGCGCGTGCTGGGCATCGAGATTCCATCAGCGCACGTTGAGCAAATCTTGGCTGCGCTGGGCTGCACTATCGTATCGAATCGAGCTAACGTTTGCGAAGTGATCCCACCGTCGTGGCGTGGCGATTTGACGCGCGAAGTCGACTTGATCGAAGAAGTGGCGCGGATTTTTGGTTACGAACAGATCCCTGAGAATGTCTCGGTTCCCTTGAGCGTCGCCGCTATTCGCCCTAAAGATAATGTGCTAGCCCGCGTGCGTCAGGTGCTCAGCGCCTGCGGCATCGACGAAGCCATGACTGCCAGCGTTGTACCGGACAATTTTGAGAAACTGGGTAGCCCATGGACCTCCCTGCCGGCACTAGCTACGGAAACTCCGCTCCTGGTCGGTTCGAGATTGCTGCGTCGCTCGCTATTGCCAAGTCTGCTGGCCGCCCGCTACGGCAACCAGACACAGGCCATCCGCAACGCCCAGTTGTACGAAGTTGCCAATCTGTATTTTCCGGCCGCTGTCGACGGAGCCATGCCGTTACAGATATGTGCCCTGGGCATGGTGACCCATGGAAATCTGCAATTCGTCAAAGGCATTGTCGAAGAAATCTTGAGCCAAGTTGCCAGCCAGTCCGCCAAGGTGAGCTGGCACTTTGTCGAGCATCCGCTGTTCGCTACCGGCACGCTGCAACAAGTTCGCTTGCAGGACCAAATATTGGGCTACGTCGGATTGATCAGCCCAGCCACGCAAGCGGCAATGTCGCTCGAACAGTCCGTCGCTGCAGCAGAAATCGACGTCGATGCACTGACTGCCTCGCTCCAAGAAGTGCGCACGGCGGGTCGCGTCAGTCTATTCCCAGCCATGATTCGGGATTTGAATTTTATAGTCGATGAAGGCACGCAGTGGGCGAGCGTTAGCCAAGCATGTACACAATCCGCCGGTCCACTACTCCAGAAAGTGGACTATCGCGAGACCTATCGCGACGCGCAGAAGGATGGCGCTGGCAAAAAGCGTCTATTGCTCTCGCTGCATTTCCAGAGCCTTGACCGCACCTTGACCAGCGATGAAGTCGACGTCGACGTCGCCCGCATCATCGCCGCCTGCGGCCAGCAATTCGACGCACGCCTGAACGTGGGATAGGCTTCCAGCCTGTCGAGTCTCGCATGGTGGGATAGGCTTCCAGCCTGTCGAGTGCCGCATGGTGGGATAGGCTTCCAGCCTGTTGGGTGCCGCATGGTGGGATAGGCTTCCAGCCTGTTGGGTGCCACTTAACAGGCTGGAAGCCTATCCCACTTATTTTCAGCCCGATCGTTGAGAATAACTTGCGCGGTTAAACTAACATAGGGTTGTCTACTGCTGCTTCGCATTCAAGCTTTGAAACAATTCCAAAATCTGTTCGGTAATTCGGTCAGAAGCATCTATTTGGACTTTGTTGGTTCCCATCCATGTTTCGTAGCCGCCCAGTGCATGTTGGGCTGGAGTCGGCAAGTAGCCAAAAGACCCGCCGGCGAGTTCAATCGTGAAGCAATCTGCCAATGGGCATTTGGCTTTGATCTCCAATCCGATTTCAGTAAAGACTTCAAACGGAATCGCAGCGATGCCCAGTTCGCCGATCTTTAGGATTTGCAGCGGTACCGTGATCGAAGTCGGCGAGGCTGCGAGCTCTTTTACGCGACCAGCATAGATCTTCTCGTGCTGATGGTAGGGCTGCTCGCCTGCGGGCCGATTTTCTACTTCGGCGATGTACGCAAGCAATGTTTCGTCCGGCCTACGCACCGACAGTTCCAGTGGGCTGGTGGCGGCTGCCAATTCCACAAAGTCGCGATATTCGAGCGACGCCAATCCCGCTTGTACGCCCCGAGCAATCTTTTCGCCGACAATCTGCATCTTGACGAACGGTTCCAGCGAACTTGCTCGTTCTGCAAAATTGATATTGTTCACATCCCCGCTGGTGCCGTTGGACATCATGGCTACGAAGGGCGGCGATTGATCCTGCGCACCAAGTAGGTGTTCGATCTGCTGGGCAAAGACTGCGAAATAGTCGGCGGAGATTGCGCGCGCAGGCACGCCTCCGACATAATGCAGCGAGTAATTGCCAAGCACACACATTGGGCGTCCGTCGGCATGTTGGACCGAAACAAACGAAACCTCCGGATCGACTGGGCCAGCCGGACGAATTAGCGCGGCGTTAGCGCTCGGATTCATGCGGACTTGATCGATACCGCCAAACGGATTGCGGCGCTGTAGTTCTTCGACGACGTACCAGCGGCGATTAAAAAGTTCCGAAGCATCTTCGACGCTCCCCCAACCGATCCGAGCCGGCGCTAAACGCTTGTTGGCGATGCGCACCGCGTCGGCAATTCGCGTCACCAGGAACTGCTGATAGTCATTCAGGGAGTCGGATTTCACCAGCGATTTCGCGCTGCGAGCCGCTGTCGCCGAATGCGTGTGCGTGGCCGCGAACAATTGATGGGCTACAGGAATACCGGTGGTCTCTTCGACACGGTGCTGGGCAGCGGAAAAAACCTCGGCAGGGATCCCCACGTTGTCCACCAACACGATGGCCAGTTGAGTTGTACCATCGTCGAGCACGAGGGCTCGTGCATGCAGTTCATCGTGGACTTCGTCTGCAGGCAGCGCGGCCCAGCCACCCACGATGTCTTCTCCCAGCGGCGGTGTGATGTTGGTCGTCGCCGCTCCAGCTCGAAACATGCGTTCGGAGGGTGCCGTTTGCGCCCAGGCTGAGAGATGCAGCCCGAGTAGTGTGGCGATGGCTAGTAGACAACGAGCAGCAGGAAATACAATATTCATCGGTGGGCTCCTAGGTGTTAAATGCAAATGAGTAAATGGTTTCCATGGCGAGGACAAATAACGAGATTGACACCCCTAGTATCTATCGTACCGTCCGCTTTAACAATTAGAGTTGACGCTGCTTCTCCCTCGGTACTCCGGGGGAGAAGGGCTGGGGATGAGGGGGCTTAGCCAAACAGCAGACAGAAATTAACGATTTCTAGCTTCTGCGGACGGCACACGGAGTGTGCCTGCGTCATAATTTGCGGCACGATCAATATACCATAGGCACGCTCATGATATTTGTAACTGGCGGAACAGGACTACTGGGCAACAGCATCGTTCGCGAGCTATGCCAGCGAGAAATCCCAGTGCGTGCGCTCTGTCGAAATGGGACCTCGCGCGAACCTTTCGAGGGCCTGCCGGTCGAAATTGTGGCAGGCGATCTCGGCGACCGGGAGGTATTGGATCGAGCCATCGAGGGCTGCGAAGCCGTTATTCACTCGGCGGCCATGATCCACTTAGGTTGGCAGAAATTGGAGCAATCGCGACAGGTCAACTTGGTGGGGACACACACCATTGCTACCGCTTGCAAGAAAAATTCTGCGCGGCTGGTATACATCTCGACAGTGGACACGCTGCCTGCCGCGATCAGCCGCTATCAGCCCATCGATGAACGTGGATTGGGCGGTATCCCCAAAACGCCGTGTGCGTATGTGATCAGCAAGACCGAGGCCGAAACTGTGGTGCGCGACATGACCCGCGACGCGGGGCTCGACGCGATTATCTTGCATCCCGGTTTCATGCTGGGGCCCTACGATTGGAAGCCATCCAGTGGACGCATGCTTTTGGAAGTCGTCAAGTCGCCAATTGTGGCGGCCCCCAAAGGCGGCTGTAGCGTGTGCGACGCGCGCGATGTGGCCGCAGCGGTAGTGAACTCGATTCACATGGGACGCAGTGGTGAGAACTACATTTTGGCGGGTGAAAACTTAACCTACCGTGAACTGTGGACGCAGATGCTCGCCGTGGCGGGCCGCAGACGGCGCATTTATCGCTTGGGACCGGCCGCGCAGTTGTTTGGCCAAGCGGTCGATTTGGCCAATCGCTGGCTGCCCATCCGCGAAGGCGACGTAAACGGAGCGACCATTGCTATGGGGAGCTTAAACCACTTCTACGACTCGTCTAAAGCTATGGCAACCTTTGGCTTTTCGAATCGCGGTACTTCAATTTCCCTTGCCGACCTTTGGCGGTGGTTTCAAAGGCCGATTTGAACTTTCACGGGCCTGCGGTCACGCATGCGGGTTAAGATTCGGCCAGTAGCAGTTCGATCCAGGGACCGATGTATTGCCCATTGTCATGAAACGTCCGTCCGCTGACCAAATTGCCATCGATGACACAGGCTTCATCGACGAACTCACCTCCGCAAACCTCTAAGTCAAATCGACACTTGGGAACCGTGGCCATCTTGCGTCCACGAACGCAGTCGGCATAAGCGGGAATCTCCACGCCGTGGCATACGCTGGCAATGGGTTTGCTGGTAGCAAAAAAGTGTTTAGTGATGCGCACAAGATCTGGGTCGTATCGAATGTACTCTGGAGCTCGACCACCCGAGAACATGATCCCCGCATACTCCTGCTCACGGACTTCGCAAAACGGCACATCGCAATCCAAGGTGTACCCTTCCCATTCCTTCGTAATCGTCCAGCCCGGTTTGACTTCGTGCAGCACCAATTGATACTTGCGCTTCTCCGGGGCAGTAACTACCGGCTGAAACCCTGCTTCCTGCAAACGATAATACGGGTACATGGTGTCGAGCAATTCGGTGGCGTCGCCAATGACAATTAAGACTTTTTTCATTTGATTTTAATTCTAAGCGGTTCCTAAGCCACTACGTTGGTCGCCGCGCAACCAAGCGTTGACTACATCATCTGCGACGAAAGATTCTTGCTTGGGATCCCACATCAGCTTTCGTCCCAGTCGCAGTCCTATTCTGACTTAGGCCAGCCGAAGTACTTCGATCGAAGCGATTCGATGGTCGAACGATCGCTGGCGATCTCGGTGTGAATCACCAGAGTAAAGGACGATTAAGCCGGCTGTCAATCGACGTGCCTAGCGGGTCGGTCCGGCGTTCGCAAACGCTTGTAACACTTCTGCCCTCCGTGCGCTTGTTCTATCAGTGGGAATTCGCTGTTGAATTCGCTCAACGGAGTGCATTGGAATCGATGCACCCAACGACACATTTTTCTGGAGAAAAGTAATGAAATCTCGACAATGGGCTGTGATTGGACTGATGCAGGTAATGGCAATCGCTTCGGTCGCTGCGCAAGACCGACTCAAAACCACCACGCTGTCCAGCGGCGGAAACGCGGTGTTTGCGGATCCCGACAGTTGGATGAATGATGTTCCCGAAGCGGAGCTGATCCAGTGGCTGGGCTTGGACCCAGTTGACGTCAACCCACCGGCGACCGCGATGCGCATAAGAATCGATGATGATACGACGCCCGATGATGGCGGCAATGGTGGAGGGGGCGGTGGTGGTGGTGGCCCGGTGGGCACCAGTGGCGTCCTGCCCTGTCCTTCCGCCATACTCTCGCAAAATCGGTATGGCTTGTGGAACCAGGTAGGATCGTCCGACCTATGCTTCATGCTGGACGAAACATGGCTATGGATCGAAAACGAAGTTCAAGATGGCATCTACGATCGTTTGGCCAATGCATACCGCGACCAGACCGGTCCCAATTTGCACGGGTTCTACAATATAGATATAGAAATCGCACCGTTCACCACGGCTTCAAAGCGAGTTTACGTCTGGCCGGACAAACACAAAATGCGCTTGACTTGGACACTACCCAACAACCATATTTCGTGTCGCGCCAACTTGAACAATTGGCCCGATCGCGACGTCGAAATTAGCACCACGATTCATATGACCGTGGATATTCAGACGACCGACCTGCGGACTAATCCAACTGAAGTTGTGTACAGCTATATCTCCTTCAGTAACACTCAAGCCAGCAATGACGGAACGCTTTATGAGGAGACATTCAACGTCGAAACCGAGGCCGAGTTTAACTCGACGCAAAAAGACATCCCTGTTGAACTTACAAATTGGACGTTCGGTGATCTCAGCGATGCCCTAGCTGCCAATGCATCGACGTCAACTTACGACTTTCAGTTCGATTATGTAGTCGCTCAGTCGCGCTTGGTGTTCCGGCTGTTCAATCCAACGACAGCACCACCCAAGTTCGAATGGAGCTCAGTCACTTCCGCCACGCAAGCTGCGCGACGTTGAATGATGTCGCCGAGCAGTCTGAAACTGTTCGACCTTTAATGAATCGCCCAAAGGAGAGCACTTGCAAGTGCTCTCCTCAACTGGCTGATACCCACTTGGCAACTAATCCTGGATACCATAACCACGCAGTCGCTCGCGAAGCGTGCCGCGGTGAATTCCCAATAGTTCCGCAGCTTTTGCTCGATTTCCACCTGCGTGTTCGATTGCAACTTGGAGTAATGCTGGCTCCGCTGCGGCTAAGAATTGAGCGTGCAGTGGCTCCCTAACCTCTGCAACATTTCGCAACGCATCGCGTGCCCAGTGCCGGACCAAATTATCCAACTCACAGCGGTCTGCTTTGCCATTCGCTTCGCCAGGAGTCGGAAAATCCGACAATTGCAACGGTTTTCCTCGCGCCATCACAGCCGCATGCCCGATCGCGTTTCTCAGCTCCCTCACATTTCCATCCCAATTTCGATTCGCTAACTCCGCCATCAGCGACTCGCTCAGTTGTAGTTCGGCGGAGTCACTAACAGTTGCTAGGAAGTAATAACACAATGGCTCTATATCTTCCCTGCGCTCGCGAAGGGGCGGCAAGTGAATCTGCATACCGTTTAGACGATAGTACAGGTCTTCGCGAAACCGCTTCTCTTTAATCGCCAAACCCAAATCACAATTGGTGGCAGCGAGAATTCGAACGTTGCTGGGACGTGGCGTCATTTCTCCGACCCGACAATACACGCCCTGCTCCAGCACTCGAAGTAGTTTCGCTTGTATCGCGATTGGAAGCTCGCCTATCTCGTCGAGCAAAACAGTACCACCCTGTACCAATTCGAACAATCCTGCCCGATCTTCACTTGCTCCCGTGAACGCACCTTTGACATGCCCGAACAACTCGCTTTCAATCAAGTCTGCGTTGAAGGCGACGGGCGCGACCGCCAAGTAGGGTCGATCGGCACGCAGACTGTGGCGATGGATGGCTGCGGCCACCAGTTCCTTTCCGGTGCCCGTTTCGCCGGTGATCAACACCGGCAAATCACTCTCCGCCACCAAGGCAATCTGTCGAAAAACATGTTGAATTGCCGGTGAACTGCCAACGATACGTGGTTCGTCATTGGTGCGCAAGACCGATAGATGTTCCTTCACTATCAAACGTGCAGCTTGCAAGTTCGAATCGCAGATCCGCGACGCGTCTTCGAGCTTGAAGGGCTTGATTAAATAGTCGCTGGCACCCCTCTGGACGGCAGCGACGGCAGTCTCTAAGTCTCCAAAGGCGGTCATAATCACCACAGGCGCAGCATCCGTGGCGGCAATGAACTTTGGTAATGCAGTAATTCCATCTTCACGCGGGAGACGTACATCTAACAGTACCATCGTAGGTTTGCGCTGGGCAGCAATCACGAGCCCGTCTTCCGCCGAAGATGCCGTTACGACGTCATGCCCCTTGCCCCTGAGCATTCGTTCCAAGGCCCAGCATATCGAGGGTTCGTCATCGACGATCAAGACTACGGCCGACATAGTTTGCCTGTTATTTTGAAACCACTTTGCATTGAAACTCGAAGATAGTAAGTGCGTCTTGTCTGCGCCATTCTACCTGGCCTGCGAGTCTGTCGGCAGCCCGTCGCACGACCGTTAGTCCCAATCCCAAACCCTCGGGCTTCGTGGTGACAAAGGGCTCAAATAGCTGAGAGATCACCCCATGTTCAATGCCAGGGCCATTGTCTACGACAGTCACCTTGCATCGGATCGCATCCTCAATTGAAGTTCGAACCTGTACGTGCTGTGCAGCCTGAAGTCCGTTTAGCACCAAATTGGAAATAGCTGCCGACAGCGTCGCGCCGTCGGCCACTACGAAATTATCGAGGAGCTCGTCTATTTCCCAATCCAACTTCACATGTAGATGCCTGGCAACTATTTCATGACTAGAGCGAACGTCCCGCAAACAGATCAGCACGCTGGTTGGTTCATTGGCACGTTGCTCTCCGGCTCCGACCATCAGCAACCGTCGTACGTAGTCCTCAGCGCCTTCCATGCCGCGCAGTGCGACTTCGACCTCCTGTTGGTCCACACTTGGGCAACTCTGTCGATGCAGTTCGAGAGCCAGTCGGGCTCCGGTCAATGTGTTCCTCAATTGATGCGCCAAGCCACCCGCGATCAAGTGAAGCAGTTTTTGGCTCTGCTGCCGATTGACCTGCTGCCAGAGCTGCTTTAATTGCGTTGCCATTTTATCTAGGGACTGACCTAGACGTCCAATTTCATCCGCGGAGCATTCTGCCACCTGCGGCTCGAAGTTACCTGCGGCAACCCTTTCTACGCGCTGTTCAAGCTTCCGCAATCGGCCAACGAGCTGTCCGGTCATGGCTGATAATAATGTTGTGAGCAGGATAATGGTTGATATACCCGTCACCAAGGGTAGTAACGCTGCGCGTCGACCAGCGGCCTGCACGCGAGACTCGTCGAAAAGCACAATGACCTTCGTAACTTTATCCAATCGACTGCGGTCTAAAGGTCGACCGATGCAAAGCACCAAATAGTCGGCCGGACCACCTTTTAGAACTGCGGCATTCCTAGCGTCCGAGCCAGCCTGAGCTGAAAGTGACCCAATCGGCTGACTCAACGTAGTCATCGAGACTTCAGGGAGAGTACTCGCCTTCACCTCACCGCTATCATCCAGTGCGATCAGTTCGGTGCCTGAAAGCTTGGCAAGCGAAGAAACCACCGACATTGTCAACGGAAAATTGGCTTGATGTAGGGTCTGGTGAATCGCGTCGAAACGTTCCTGGACATCGTGAATCGCCCATTGACGTCCGACCAAAGACGACAGAACAGCTACGCTAACAGCCGAAGCCGCCGACATGGCTAGAAGCGGCCATAGCAAGCGAATTCTTAGCGATTGACCACTGGGCGATCTTACCACTATTTCGGCTTGCAATGGCTGAGCGCCAGCAGGCTGAATACGGTGGCCAAATTTGGATCGCTCTCCATCCATTTCGAATTGGAATTAGTCCACGATCCGTCGGCGGCCTGGAGTTTTCCCAAATGCTGGACCAACTCGGTCCGCCACTCATGCTTTTGGCCTACTGCGTCGGTGAATTCCGACAGCTTTGCCGCATTGAGGGCTTTGGCAAACAAATGATAGTAATAATACAATCCTGCGTCCCCTAGGCCTGGATTGGACTCGAGCGTGTAATACTTTCTGATCCAAGTTAACGCCGCCGCGACGCGAGGATCCTCGGGTTTGAGACCGGCGTAGATCATACTTTTCAGACCCGCATAGGTCATCGAACCATAGCTGCGGAGACCACCGTCGGCAGTTTCGCCCGCCGCAGACACACCGCCATCGGAAACCGTGTAATAAAACCCCCCGTCATTGATTTTGGCAGCTTCGGCACTGGTGTTGTACTCAGATTCAAGATTTTGACAGCGAGAAATGAATGTCAACGCCTTGGCGATGGCTTCATCGTTGTCGCTACTTTTCATGCTGCTCAATGCATCCACCAAAAAGGCCGTGTTGGACAGATCCGGTCGCGAATTGCCGCCATAGCCCGCCCCACCATATTCGAGGTTCGACGGGTCGATCCCGTCCGCCTCGTCAAACTGTTCCCCCTTGAGGAATCGCGCCGCCTTGCTTAGCAGCTCGTCGTATTTGCCATTCTGATTGGCAGCTTCCAAGCACAGCACCGCTACGCAGGTCTCGTACATCTTCAAACGAGAGTCCGCCGCGTGCAAGCCTCCGGTCGGTTGTGCGGAACCGGCTACTAACGCAATCGCTTTGGCAAGCATCGGATCATTGAGTGGCACGTCATTCTGAAGTAACGCGGTGGCGGCCAAGGCCGTGACGCCAATGCCCACTTTCGGGCTGAACGCCCCGTCGGGTTGCTGGCCCCGCTGCCGCAAGTATTCGATGCCTTTACCCACTATTGCGTCTCGATCAGCACTAGTTTGAGACCAAACTTGAGTGCTCAGAGCACCTACCGCTGCCAACGCAAGGACTGGTAGCAGACTCCGGAATCCTAAATGCAATTTCATAGTGTTCTACCTTTGTATCTTCGACAGTTATTTGGTTTGCAAAACGCAATCTACTCGAACGCGACGACTTCACCGCCATTGCGAGTGCCACTTGCGCGCCATACGCTAGTATCGATATTGTTGCCAACAGCGCGAACAGACCCATCGGCCCAGACAGTATTGACCACGCCGCTATGATAGCTGCGCGCGGTAACAATGGCGTAAGATGGACGGTTGAGCGAGTTCCCTTCCTGTTGCGAGTTGTAGTCACAATTGTAGGTGACTCCATTGTATACGTAGGGAATGCGGGTGTTGGGAGTGAACGTGGTCGTGAAACAACTGTGGTGCGAATGACCGTTAGCCCATTCGGTATGTCCCGTGCCAGTACCATTTGCCAACAGTCGGTCAGGTCGCCCCGACGCGATTGCCACCAAAGCGTCTGGTACAGTTCGTGGCACGCTCGTTGATGGCGGACCTCCATTGCGAGTGTACGCGGACCAAGCATGCACTTCAGCAGCCAGTAAGGTGTTGCTGGTGCCATCGGTCACATTGGATATTTTCATATTGGCATTGGGATGTGTGATCCCGTCGCCGCCCTGGTTGGTGCGAGGGTCGTAAATGAACCAAGTACCCGCATTGAAGCAGTAGTTGGTGGGATGCAGAAAAATCCCACTGGTACTCCCTGTGCTACTTGTGTCCCTCAATTCATCACCCCTGGGGTCGGATGGGCAGTAGTAAATAGGCACACGAAAGCGACTGACGACCGGCTGCTGTGACCAGCCGACGCTCAAATCGATTTGATCATAAAAATTGTTCTGTTCGAGGTAGGGCATTATCCGTCCGTGCACCGACCACGCTCCACCGCCACTGGCTAAATTAAAACATAGGCTGGGAGGCAACCGGCGTGTGGCCGATTCGTAGTTAAGAGTTGCTAAGCCAATCTGCTTAAGATTATTGCCACACGACATTCTTCGTGCCGCCTCGCGCGCTGCCTGTACGGCAGGCAAAAGAAGACCTACTAAAATCCCAATGATGGCAATCACTACCAACAGCTCCACCAGCGTAAATCCTTGCAAACTTCGTCGCATCCTAGTTACTCCTGAAAGTTCGGTTTTCAACATGCGCCTGGGCATTGCTAATACCGTTCCATTCTGCAACAGAGCTGCTTTTCAATGGATTTGTCACGCACTCAAGGGCATCCCGACGCCGCAGCGCGACGCAAAAATCGTCGGCACGACGGCGATTCCGCCGAGCGACTCTTGAAGTGCTGCTAATGTTGCGGGATAAGATCCAAACAAACTAGGCTGTTGTTACCGCGCAGATAGAGTAGCCCGTGGGACAACACGGGTGCTGCCCAACACGGATACTCGAGCAGGCCCGCACCGGTCCGTGGGTCGGGAATGTCTCCTAGCTCGACCTTGGCTACCACGTTGATGCTGCTGGGAGAAGGTTTTATCAACTCCAGTCGCCCATGCTCGCCGAGCACAATCAAATAACCGTCGACGAACAATACACTGCTGCGCTGTCGGTCCCGGTCGCGATCGGTCCACATGACTTCTCCGTCGCTAAAGCGAACACAACGGAAGTCTGTATCGGGGCCGTTGCGACCACTGCATCCATACAAATATCCGTCAACCAGTGCGGGCGTTGACCAGTGAGCGCGAAATCGGCATTCGCTTCGCGGCCCACCGTCCTTCCAGACCACGGCGGGCAATGAATCCTTGGGATCGAGCAAAGCACTGCCGATCTCGTAAGCTTCCGAAATAAATACAAATCCACTAGTGGGATCGACAACGGGCATGGCGGCGTTGACACTTTCAAGCATGTCGGCGCGCCAGGGGAAATTGAAAAGTTCACGACCTGTGGCTGCTTCCCATCCAAGTAGGCTGTCCCTAAGGAAGGCCAATCCCTGCGACTTGCCTTGAATCGTTCTGACGGTCAGCGATGCGTAGCTCGCCAATCCGTTGCCAACACGATAGACCTCCGCACCGGTCAGCTTATCAAATGCCACCACGGCTGATCCATCGGGTTTGACTTGTGCCAAGCGCTCGGTGGACAGCGATCTTGTCTCGGGCGTGCTGCCGCCGACCATCACCAGCAGCAAGTTCTCAAACACGCAGGGATTGCTGGCAACTCCAAAAAAATTCGCAACCACACCATACTCTTTGTTGAGTTCCTTAGTCCATTTGAGTTTGCCCGTGGTGGCTTCGATGCACGACAATTTCCCAGTCACACCGTAGACGTACACCATTCCCTGATCGACGATCGGCGAGCAGCGGGGGCCATTGTTGTAGCCGAACAAATCGTCGTACTTCACATTGGATTCCCACTTCCACAGCTCCTTCGCGGTTTCGGCTTCGAAGCACGTTAGTCGTTCGGCGAAGCCAAATCGATCGAACTGAAACAACCTGCCCTCTGCGATCGTGGGCGCTCCATAGCTAACACCCACGGGCATCGTCCAGACGATGGGCGGCATGGGTTGCCATCGCTGAGGATCGACCCCGGTTTCCGCAGAACTTCCATCGCTGCGCGGCCCGAGAAAACTTGGCCAATCTTCTCCCTGTGTTCGCTGGACGGTGCTCAATGGCTGTGCTGGCGGTTCGCTGGGCGTGCAAGCGGCACAACCAATCAATAGCCACAGGCCGAGCCCGCTGCGAAACAGTCCGCTGCGAAATAAAGTAGCTGCTGGAACAGCGCGTTGAGAACGTTCGATCATCGAGCTAGCCTTCGCGTTTGCGACCGATGAACTGATAGTAGGGTGCACGAATGAATGGGATATAGGGCACCTTCGACCGCGACTCTTGACACCACAACGTATCGAAGTGCGATTTCAAATACGGCAAGTGGTCTGTCGATGGAAACACATTGTCGCTGGCGAACCAGACTGGCCAAAAGCTGCGCGTGAACCAACGGTGTCGCATTGCATCGGGCGCGACGTGTTTTCGCGCCACATAAAAATCAACCACGCCAATCAGACCACCGGGCTTCAACATTCGCAGCGCATTTTCGAGAGCCGAAAACCAATCGGGAATCATGGTCAACGAATACGAAAAAGTAACGACATCCGCAGTGCCTTCGGGAGGCTGCCACAGGGTGGCATCTGCTTCGACGGCTTCGACATGCGACCAGCCATTTTTCATAAATCGCTGATCGGCTACTTTAAGAAGCGAAGTTGCCAAGTCGACGACATACGCCCGCCTTAGCTTGGGTATCTGGTCCGCAATAAATTCCAAGTTGGCTCCGGTGCCGCCACCCAAGTCCACCCACACTCCACCTTCGGGAACGGTGATCCTTTGAAATAGATCCTCGCGCCCGTGCAGTAGACGTTTGCGAAAGTCGTCATACGCGTCGGCTTGTCCAGCATAGAAGCTTTCCATCCGCTCCGCGTGATCTTTGCCGCGAACCGGCCGCAAGGCCAGATGATAAAGGATCTTCAGATCTTGTAAAAATGCCATCTAAGCTACGACGTCCGCAATGTAGAAACTGCCATAGGTGTGTACACGGTCAAGCTGATGCAGCTCGGCTGCCTGCTCGGCGTGGTATTTCAGCAAGCTATTGAGCTTGACCGGCCTACCCGCGACGTCCACTTGCACGCGATCGATAAACTCCGTGCGCAGACCACCGCTGCGCCACAGGATACGTGTGTTGGGAGCGGCGCGCTTGAGTATCGCTTGCCATTCCAGTTCCAGGAGAGGAAACAGGTGCTCGGACAACCAGTCCATGTGGTCTAGTAACACAAACCGCGAAATGGGTTCGGTACCCTTTTCGAGAAAACCCTGGACGCTGTCGGTATGCACCGAAACGTTGGCAACGCCCGTCGACTTGAGCTGCTGAAAATTCGACGCTTTCAAATACTCGGGGCAGCACTCGGGCGTATAGTTGCCTGTGATGTATACCCGCCAAAAATAATTTTCATGGATCGGCAACTTCGCGAATACGGCTTCCATTGAATCTTGAATAAAACTCAAGATGCCGCCAGGATATTGTTGGTCGATCTGTTGCCGCTGTGCCTTGGGGACACCCAACATCGACAATGTCGAGTCGCGGTTGAGCGCAAACCGCATCGAGCGACTCCAAAATCGTTCTCGTATTCGTTCGTAAATCGCTTGCTGCTCGGAGACAGTTCGGCAGGCCAGCAGGTCGTTGACTTCAGGTCGCAGCTTGGCCACTCGATCGATATAGTAGCGAATGCCTCGTGCCACGGCGCCGGATGTACCGCGATAGTAAAAGGTGCGTTTGGAATTGTCGAAGAACTTGATAAATCTGTCCCAATACGTTTGCGCCCAGGGGCTCAGGTGGCTCCGTAGCGCAGTTTGGTAAATGTTGGCGGCTCGAGGGTGGTGGCCCGCCCCAAAAAGCTGGTAAAAGTCCTCGTACTGAAGCTGACGGATGCCGGTCATTTTCAGTTCCAGCAAGGCGTTTTGGCGCGGGTTCATATCGACGGCATACACGTGAGCCGGACCGGTCAACGCATAGTCTAAAGCGTTGCAGCCAGCCGAAGTAATCACCAGCACGCGATCCTGGCTCGTCAGTTGTAGCGCTTGCCGATCTAGGCGAGGGTCTTCCCAGCAGGTGTTGTAAACGAGGTTGTTGCCGTGAACGAACTTGAATACTCGTCCGCTGATCCAATTGCTCAGTGCCATGAAGCGTCTTTTTTATGCCAAAATCGCGTTTTGCTTTCCTAGTTTCCAGCGAACAATCGTACCGCTTCGGACACGCTTCCGCGAGGGTGCATTTTTGCCAGTATATGGGTGCCCCAATGCTCGTAAATTGCAAAGGCGGTCGGGCGGTGTTGTCTCGCTCGTTGGAATGCGGCACAATGTTCGGCTTATTGATTAGCTCGACACTGACCCAACCAGCGGCATTTGTATGCTTAAGACAACGCTACTTCATCCGGAAATCCTCCGCGCCTGTGCTCGTAGCGGACACCACTCGAAAATCTTGATTGCCGATGGCAACTACCCGGCTGCGTCTAAGATAGGACCACGCGCCGAACTCGTCTCACTGCAACTCTCCCCTGGTATTCCGACGGTGGCCCAAGTGCTCAAAGCCATCTTGTCCGAGGTGCCGATCGACGTGATTAATACGATGGGTATCGATCCGTCGGACGAATACGCGTCGGCTGGAGACCCGCCCGTTTGGCACGAATTCCGGCAGATTCTCACGGACTCAGGCTCCACTCGGCAACTGCAACCCATCATGAAATGGGACTTCTATGCGGCCGTCCAATCTGACGATCATGTGCTGACCATCCAAACTGCCGACCAGGCCCTGTGGGCTAACTTGCTGCTGAGCGTCGGTGTGCGGCAATCTTCGTGACCCACCCGCGAAGCCCATCACGGCCATCAAACTGTACATTCTTCTCGCATTTTGGAGTATGAAAAATGAAGCGTCGGCGTCTGGGCAATACCCAACTTGAACTCCCGATCCTCAGCTTCGGAGCATCGTCGTTGGGTGCCGAGTTTCGCGGAGTGACACTAGACGAAGTCTTCGCTTCGGTTCGCGCCGCGCTGGATTTGGGACTGAACTTTATCGATACTTCGCCGTTTTACGGTCGCGGCATGAGCGAAGTACTACTAGGAGTGGCGCTCAAAGACGTGCCGCGCGACAGTTACAATATTTGCACCAAGCTCGGGCGGTTCGACTTGGATCACTTCGATTTTTCGGCGCGGCGAGTTGCCGAGAGTGTCGATGTCTCGCTCCATCGACTCGGCTGCGGACATTTAGATATTGTTTTGTGCCATGATATAGAATTTGTACCCATCCAACAAATTGTTGACGAAACGCTCCCCGCCCTACGAAAGCAGCAACAAGCTGGAAAAGTCCGCTACATCGGTTTCAGCGGCTACCCTCAGAAGATTTATCACAAGGTGCTCGAGCAGACTAGCGTCGACTGCGTGATGAGCTACAACCAGTACACGCTGCAAAATACTCGCTTCGCCGAAGAAACGATCCCGCTGCTGAAAGAAAAGGGCGTGGGAGTGATGAATGCCGGTCCCTTCGCCGCCCGCTTGCTAACCAACTCGACTTTGCCCGCTTGGTTTCGCGACCCCAAGCACGTCCAAGACGCCGCGCGCCGCGCTGCCGAACACTGCGCAGCCAACGGAGTGGATATCGCGCAGCTAGCGCTTCAGTTCTGTTTACTGAACGAAGACATTTCCACGACAGTTGCAGGAAGTGCCAACCCAAACAATATACAGAAATGGGCCCAGTGGGCCGCCTTGCCCATAGACCAGGACTTACTCGCGGAGGTCATCGAGATATTCCGCGAAGTAAAGAACGTCGGACACAGGGAAGGTTTGGATGAAAACAATTAGCCTTTGCGATGAGCAGTGGCTATTGTTCGATGCGATATAACTGCGAAGCTGTCCGCACGAACAGTGCATTATCGGCTACTGCGGGCGAGGCAATCAAAATGGCTCAACTGTCGTCAATCCGATCCTCGGAAACCCGCTTGATGGACAAAACGAAGTATCGCCGAAAGAAACAGTTTTTTCGAACCATCAGTTTGTTGAATTGGTTGTTCGCGGAGAACTCTTATGGCTTGATCCAAGCTATGGCCGTCTGTACAGAACCGAAGACCAAATCACGTTATTGGCGGACCCCGGCAAAGTGCTGTTGCTAGACGCATTTGAGCAAAAAGCACTCTCTGGCGTAGGACTTTGGAACTACGACACCGAAGAAGGTTTCATGGTTAAGGAGCAACCAGTGACCGTCAAAAGGGGAATAAGGGTAAAGGAATAAAGGGACAGGCATTAATCATATCGCGATTTTTCGTTCGTTAGTGAAACCTACGAGCAAAAAGCCGCCAAGTGGTAGTGGCAAGCTTGGTTCGATCCTGACAAGCTCTAAAAATTACCCCACAAACTCAACATC
>JBGSJL010000090.1:0-20814 GCA_041741955.1 Pirellulaceae bacterium
GACGGGGAGCGTACTGGGCGGCGGCTCTGCAGACGAAGGGGCTGGCAGATCTTGATTTGGTATGGATGGTAGGCCCAGATGCAAGAAATCTTGAGCGCTAACAGTTGCCGGCGCTTCGACCTTTTCAGCGGTGGGTAGTCCGGTGGTTGGCACTCCTTGGATTAGCTCGGGTGGCAAGGCCAAATCCGCGATGGAACGCTCGTCGGCGACTAACTGATGCGTCCGTGTAGGCACCGCAACTTGGCTCGCAACGGGTGATTTTTTGTTTGACAGCCAGCTTGGGGAAATTGGGAATGTGAAAGGAGTAGTAAGGTCATTGGGGTTTTTCGGTGCAACCTTTTGTTCTGGAATTCCTAACGTAATGCGTGGTCCGGGTGTATCGAGCACCAGCACTTGCTGTGCGCGCAGGGGTGCCATGCACAGCGCCCAGTGGCAAGCGACCAGCGCAAGAAAAAAATTTTCGATACGGATGGACATCAGTGTGAACGTTCTGTAGTCGAGCATTGCAAAATGGCAAATTAGCGCACCGTAAACTCTACGGCGTAGGGTCGCAGGTCGATGGTTTGTTCCATCATTCGCTTTTCCATTTCCGGCGTCGCCTCGCAAAACTTCATGAAATAGATCGGCTCCATACGACTGCGCAGGCGAGCGGACAAGCGATACGTTCCAGGCATCGAGAGCAATTGGCCTGGGACAGAATAGCGTGCTAACTTGTTTCCAAGCGGTGGAATCGATTTCTGTTCCATGCGAATGAACGGTGGATGATTCATGACCGTGTAGGGAATATTGCCAGGCCTCAAAAATGGCAGTTGGTCTATATCCACATTCACCGGAAGATACATTTCTCGATCCGTACCCTTGACGCCGGTGATCATGAACTGAGTCTGCAGATTGAAAAGCTGTCGATCCGGTGGAATCTGTCGCTGAGTGACTTGGAAGGAATGTTGGTTGGCCAGATCGCCATTGGCGTCCAAGTAGCCGGACTCCCACAGCCAAGCACCGGTCGGTCCAGTCAGGACGACATTGAGCCACAACTGGGGTTGGGCACCCAGCGAGCCGCTCGGACTATTGTGGCCTTCGCTACGGTTTTGAACGTCATAGTTAAAGTGCAAGTCGTTTCCAACTTGAGGTGGCGTTTTGAAGAAAGGGCCTTCCAGATGCATGCCCGCTTCCATAACAGCAATCGACGAAGCCTTTTTGATATCGAGCAACTTGAAGTTTTCGTCGAGCACCTTCCGCGCGTCGCGACGTTCGTCCGCTGAATTCCAGTTGGCGGGGAAGTTCGCAGCGATCTGTCGGCCGGCGACCGCCTTTTCGAACGAGTCGGTACCCCAGCCGATTCGCCAATCATACTCCATCCATTGATCGATGGTCCAACGATAGGATTTTTCGTTGTGTGGAAAAATTCCTGGGTGGGCGATCGAATTGCCTGGGCCAAAGAACATGTGGTTGGCGTGCTGGCGATTGTTGTCGACGGTCTTGCCGCTCATCTCGGCAGCCGCCGCCCTTTCGTAACCCAGGGGTTTGCCAGGGACCATACCCATGTGGCAGTCCTGGCAAGAAACACCTTTTTTGCAGGCCGGACCGGCTCGATATTGGGCCCACACGACTTCCAGGTTGATGCCAGGATGCACGGCCACTTGGTGACACGGTTGGCAGTAAGCACTCTCGCTGAGCTGTTCGAATTGGATGCCTTGCCAATGGATTTCCTGTCCAGGACGTTTGTCATTGGGATCGATTTTGATTTTGAAATTGTCTTTGTCGGCAATCGCCCGGGCCACGCCTTCTCCGCCAATGCTCCCGTAGATAGGCGCTTGAAGCGGTCCGGGTTCAATGCGACGTTCTCCATGCACACGACCGTAGGCTTCTTTCACGCGGTGACAGGCCACGCAGGTGACACCTTCGCGAAAGACGGTGGGTGCGTCGACAATCGAGGCCTCGCGGGGGAAATTCATTTGCACGGCAACGGGCGCGTGGCAGCGAAGGCAAAATGTTCCTAGCGTGCCCTGCGCCAATTCGGTGATCTTCTGCTCAAATTTGTGGAACATGGGCGAGATAGATGCATAGGCATGAGCGCTCACGCGCCATTCGTTATAAATCTTCTCGTGACAGGTGGCGCATGTTGTGGCCGAGGGGTAACAGTCGTTGGCAAATGCTTCTGCATGAGGGTCGAGCCCCAGTGGGACGGCACCTCGCGAGGGTTGTTCGGACCCGTGCGCAGCACCGGGCAATGGATTGCTTCTTTGGATCGAGCTCGCTGGCCCCATCGACTCAAGTGCCGAATCGTTCGCGCTGCCGTTATCAAACAAGCCGCTATCTAGCCGGTTGTCGGAACTGGAAGCTTGGTTGGAATCCAACAACTTGTCCGCACTAGACGGGCCGCTGGCCCCGAGCCGAGTAGTGGCACTTACTTGTGTTAGTACCGGCGGTGAGATTACAGGCGCTTGGTAGCGATTTATCGGTGGGTTGTTTTTCGGTGGGTTATCGTTGGGGACACCTACGGTCGGTAGTCGTGTGTCTTGGGATTGCAACGACACGACCGGAAGTACTACCAGCAGGGCCGCCATTAGCCATCGTGGGATACACCCAAAACCACGATTCGACACCACGCTTCACTCCCAATTTCCAAAAAATAGCTGAGCTCCGCGCCAAGCGAAGTAGACCATGATCTCGTTATCGGGCGTTGCAATCGACAGAATTAGAAAATCTGACGCATCCAACCCAATATCCGCAAGCCGCACAGTCCATTGTGGCGACAGCCAGCGTGTTCAGAGAACAAGCCGTTTTGCAGAATATGGATCTGCGTTGACGCGGCGGCGGCCATGTAAATGCTAGTATTGCAGCGGTGTCGAAAAAGTAGCCTGGAGTATCAAGATGACTTGCGAAACAAACGATCGAAGAGCCTTTCGATGCTGCATCGCGGCTGAGAACTCGGCTGCCAAGCTCAAAGTTGGCGGTAGGCTTAAGAATGTTTGCGTCTTGGACACCTCTCGAGACGGCTTTTGTGTCCAAGTTCCCAACCGCCTTGCCAAGCGGCTGGCGGACGGCAAGCACTCTGTGTTGCATTTTGCAGGCGAGCAATGGGAAGTCGAGGTAATGTCCCGCTACTGCGATTCAGAACATTACACCAACCTTGGTTTGGCTCGGATCCGCGAATTGACCAAGATCGAAATGCCATCGACTTGGACGTTATCCTTCGTGCCTACGGGCGTGGCTAAGCCGGACCCGCATTTCTTGACATTTCTGGTATTGGCCTTCATGACAGCCGCCATCTGTTTGCCAGGCATCGGTGACAACCTGGGGACAGCCCCCAAGGTTCGTCATTTGATTAACTCGATGATTAACTGGTCGCGCTAAGGCAACTCTACAAACCGTTTGTCGAATGCGTGAGCCCGCTCCAAAAGGCAGGCTATTGCTGCTACTCTGGAGGCTTCCGTCGGCTCCCGCAAGGGAGGCGTCGCAGCATTCCTTTCTCCGCGAGCCACCCTGCATGAGCCCCATAGATCTGCGCGACTACATTCGAGATATTCCAGATTTTCCCAAACAGGGGATTCTCTTTAAAGACATTACGCCCCTGTTAGCCGCGCCGTCGGCCTTCGAAGCGGCGATTGACCAATTTGCACTGCGATACGCGCATCAGAGAGTGGATGCGATCGTAGCTGCCGAATCGCGAGGATTTATTTTCGGGGCACCACTCGCACTGCGACTGGGAGCTGCATTTGTGCCCGTCAGAAAGCCCGGCAAACTGCCGTACACAACGCACAGCCATTCGTATGAACTCGAATACGGTAGCGATACGCTGGAAATTCACACCGATGCCGTCCGTAAGGGGCAGCGTGTGGTGGTTGTCGACGACCTACTTGCCACTGGCGGTACTACGGAAGCTTGCGCCAAGCTGCTTTCCAAATTCTCGATTGAAATCATCGAGTTCGCTTTCTGCATTCACCTAAAATTTCTCGAAGGCGAAAAACGCATCGCTCCACACAAGGTATTCAGCCTGCTCGAATACTCATGACTAGCAATGGAAATCATAGCCAGCCAAGCAGTCAACGTTGTGCCGTCTGGCAATTGCGAACGCGGCGACTCGAATTTACCGCTAGCTCGGCAATTATGGGCATCGTTAACTGCACTCCCGATAGTTTTTCTGATGGAGGCCAATTGGCGTCCGTTCAGGATGCAGTCGACTATGCATTGCGATTGGAGGATGACGGAGCCGATATCTTGGACATTGGTGGCGAGAGCACTCGACCATATAGCCAGCCTGTTTTGACGGAGATTGAACTTCGGCGGGTCGTGCCTGTCGTTGAAGCCCTCTCTTCGCGGGTTTCTTGTCCGATTTCGATCGACACATCCAAAGCAAGCGTGGCCCAAGCCGCGATCGAGCTCGGAGCCGAAGTCATCAACGATGTGACTGGACTGGAAGGAGACCAGCAGATGATCTCCGTCGCGACCAAGTTTCAAGTTGGCGTGTGTGCCATGCACATGCAAGGCACACCGCAAACGATGCAGGATGCTCCGCGATACAATAATGTCGTGAGCGAAGTCCGCGAGTATCTCTGTTCACGGCGGCAGATGCTCATCGACAGCGGTGTGGAGTTCTCACGCATCTGTTTAGACCCCGGTATCGGGTTTGGTAAATCGCACGCACACAATGTCGAGCTAATTGGGGCGTGCGGACAATTCGTCAACCTGGGGAGTCCCATCCTAGTGGGCCATTCTCGGAAGGGTTTTATCGCTAAACTGATCGGCTGCAAAGAACGCGACCGAGACGCGGGAACTGTGGGTATTAGCCTTGCCTTGGCTCAACAGGGTGTTCAGATTCTTCGCGTTCACAATGTGGCGCTGACGCGAGATGCGCTGCGTTGCTTCGCGGCAACTGGCTTCCTGCCCACGCCACTGAAACGTACAATGGTGCCATGACTCCAGAACAACGACTGAGTAGATTGAATGAGGCGCGCGACTACGATGACACGTTGACCGAGTGGTACCGACTCACACCACAAGAACGTTGGGAAGAGTCGATGAAGATGTGGCAGTTTTATCTTCGAGTAGGAGGCTCCCTTGATCCCGAACCCGATAGTCAAAGTCCTTTCGACGCTGTCATGCCACGCGGTGCGGCACCTGCTTATGGGCGGACAGGCGTGCGTGTTCTACGGCGCGGCCGAGTTTAGCAGGGACTGCGATATCGTTATCATCGCTGAAGAAGGTAATTTAAATCGCCTAACTTTAGCCCTACGGGAGCTGCAAGCAGTTTGCATCGCCCTACCACCCATGGATTGGTCCTATTTGGATCGTGGCCATGCGATCCACTTCCGTTGTAAACAAGCAGATGCTGCCGGTATGCGCCTTGATGTGATGACCAAGATGCGCGGGTGTGGTGATTTTGATTCTCTATGGGAACAGCGCACGACAATCCAGGATGCGGAGGGCTTCGTCTATGAGTTGCTCGGTATTGAAGATTTGGTGAGAGCCAAAAAGACGCAGCGCGACAAAGACTGGCCTATGATTCGACGCCTTGTCGATTCCCATTACGACCAAAATCGGGATGAGCCAACGGATGACCGTGTACGTTTTTGGCTTCGTGAATCACGTACTCCAGAAATCCTGATCCGAGTCGCCGCCGAACATCCGCACTTGCGTAATGAATTGATGGCAAGTCGATCGCTGTTGGTTGAAACAGTGGGTAACGATCACACGGCTTTGGAGCGGGAACTGCAATTGGAACAAGCCGCTGAGCGGGAGGCGGACCGACTGTATTGGCATCCACTAAAGAGGGAACTTGAGACGCTCCGAATGGCTAGGCGCCTGCCTTGAAGTTGTGATTGATCACACATGTACTTTGTCAAAAGTCATCGAGCGGAGTGTGTTGATTACGTTATGCGTTTGAAAGCGGGGACAACACACGGACCAACGCAGTGTGACATATCAACTCGTTGCCCGGTTCAAAATTGCCTCGACGCAGCATGGCTAGGCACAACTTTCGCGGTGCGTCCGGCTGGAAACCAATCGACGTCAAGTTGCCGACTTGCTTTCCGTCCTTGATAAGGGCTGCTCCCGCTTGAATCACCGCCGAATGTTGATCGGTGATGAGTTCCACGAGACAAAGCTTCCTTTGAATTTGACCGCGGGCATCCAAGCGCGCAATTGTTTCCTGGCCAAGATAGCAGCCCTTGGTGAAGCTAATGGTGCTGCTGTCTCGGTCCAATTCCTGAGGAATGGTTTTCTCGCCGAAGTCGGCGGGAGTCATCGGCCAAAAATTTGCGATTCTTGTCCACTCAAACTCGGCCTCGCTCAAGTTGTGTCCACCAGCGGCAGTTAGCAATTCAATCAGGGGTGCCAAATGCTCTCTGGCGCACGAAACCGCACTCGCTTGTTTACCTAGTGCTGGATGACTCCACACGGTTAAAACCAGAAGCGGGGGCGTGTTTTGAAGTGACTTTAGGACAACGGACGCTTGTGTGCCACCGATCAGCAGTAGTGATTGTTGCGATGACCGATCGCCAACTTGGACGTCTTCGCGAATAATGTAGCGATCGATATGTTTGCAGATCGAGCTCGGCTCAGGGTGAGAACCGGCTATCAGAATTTTCCCATCTTCCTTGCGAACTACCGCGTGCGCGACCACCCAGCCGCGAACGTCGGTAACAAATGTCTCAAGCGACGTTCCATCCAGCTGTTTGAGGATGTCGTTAGTACACAGATTGTTGATGACTCGCGCAGCATCGGCGCCAGCCAACTCGATGACGAAACCAAGCGGAAGCCTGGCAAAAAAGAGCTGGGCTTCGGCATTTGGATTCGGCATAACACACAATTATTCAACAAACTAGGCAGTTGGGCTGGACGAAGCCAGGAAGCGACGCTTACTCATTTCGGCGCGTACTTCGCCGAAGTCGAAGGCTTGAGCATTGGCACCGCTACCAAGCACAATCGTAGTGATCTGATTCGTGCCTGCAACACCTGTCGCTCCCGTGCCGACGTTGGTTTGTCCATCGCCAAGCCCTTCGGGCTGAGTCTCGACGATTTGGTACGTGCCAGGCAACAGATTGCCAAAGGTGTAGGCACCATTCGTATCGGTAGTAGCTTGTCGCGTGATTGCGGCGCCCGTCATGTCGGTTCCCGTCAAATTCAAAACCACGTTGGCCACGCCCGTATCGCCGGTGTCGCGAACACCATTGCGATTGAGATCGAGGTAGACAAAGCCTGAAATACTGCCCGGTACTGCCAGCGTTGTTGGCTGGGTCGCCGAATTATTGGTTGTGTTTGTATCGTTTTCGGACGATGTGACTGTGGCGGTGTTGGAAATCGTACCTGTCGTCGTGCTGGCTACGGTCGTATTGAGTGTTACAGTCGCAGTGGCTCCGGTGGCAAGTGTGCCCACATTGACGGTGACCGCGTTACCGACGTTGCTAACGGTGCCCACGGTCGAGCTGCCCGACACGAAGCTCAGGCCGGTAGGCAAGTTGTCCGTCACGACCACGCCGGTGGCAGTAGCGGGTCCGCTGTTGGTGACAATTAATGTATAAACCAGATTACCACCTGCCGCGACTGGGTCTACCGAGTCCGTCTTGGTGATTCCCAAATCCACATTGGCATTGATCGCGGTGCTGGCAGACGCGGAATTGTTTTGGGTGTTGGATTCAGTCTGATCGGCAACCACCGAGGCGGTATTGGTGATCGAACCTCGCGTGGTCACATTCACACCAACGATCAGCGTAATTGTAGCCGAAGCATTGGGTGCCAAGGTTCCCAAGCTGCCTGAGACAACTCCGGCCGCGTTGCTGACAGTGCCTTGGGTCGAAGTCACGCTGGTAAACGTCACACCCGCTGGGAGCGTGTCGCTCAAAGTTACGTTGGTGGCCGTCGATGGACCATCGTTGGTGACGACGATCGTGTAGGTCAGCGCGCCTCCGGCGAAGGCTGGATCGATCGAATCTACTTTGCTAATTCGTAGGTCGATCGCAGGAGTAAGCCCGGTTGTCTCAGTGGCAATGTTATTGGCGGTATTGGTTTCCGTCAGGCTGGTGTCTAGAGACTCGACATTCGCAACGTTCGTCAGCGTACCGGTTGTCCCAGGCAGCACGGTCGCATTGACCGTGATCGTCGCCGTTGCACCAAGCGCCAAATTACCAACGTTGACGATCAGGTCGTCGTTGTTGGCAGGTGTCGTATCTTGCGCCGATGCAGGAATGGTGACAGTACCAACGGTGGATGTGGCGGAGGTAATTTGGATACCATTGGGCAAATTATCCGTCACACGCACTTGAGTTGCATTGCTGGGGCCATTGTTGGTCACGACGATCGTGTAGACAAGCGGCTGTCCCGGAATGATTGGGTCTGCCGAGTCTGTTTTGGTGATGGCCAAATCAATCAACGACTGTGTTGCTGTGGGTTCGCTATCGGCATTGTTCGTCGTGTCCGAGTCGAAGCCGGCGGTAGATTCCGTCGACCGGACCAAAGCGTTGTTTGTGAAGGTTGTTGCGGCAGTTTGCGCAACATTAACCGTTATTGTTACGGTCTTGGATTCACCGGACGCGAGTGTGCCAACGTTCACCGTGATCACATTACCCGCTGCCGTGATCGTGCCACCGGTCGCAGATACGAAGGTGACGTCGGTTGGCAACGTGTCGACGACTTCGACATTGGTAGCACCGCTTGGTCCATTGTTGGTAGCCACGAGTGTGTAGACCAATTGAGCGCCGCGGTTAACCGGATCGACGCTGTCGGTTTTCGTCAGCGCCAAATCGACCTGAGGATTCACCGTAGTGGTTGCGTTGGCAGTAACCAGGGCAGCGTCATCCGCCCGAGCTGTGGCAGTGTTCGGAATGGTGCTACCCGCGAACGAAGCTTGGATGGTCGTCACCACGGTGACGGTCACCTCAGCTCCCACTGCGAGTGTCGGTATGTTGGCAGTAATTACTCCGCCAACTTCAGTGGCAGTACCAGCCGTTGTGGAGACGCTGTCAAAAGTCAACCCAGAGGGCAACGAATCTGAGATGACTACGTTATTCGCTGTCGATGGACCGGTGTTGGTAACTAGAATTTCGTAGGTGAGCGTGCCGCCGACACTGTTCGGATCGGGAGTATCCGTCTTTGAAATCGTTAACACAGATTGACGCGTGATCTCTACATCGACGGGGGATGAATTGTTATTCAGGTTGGTTTCGATGCCATCGCCCGTGATGGTGGCAGTGTTGGTAATTGCGGCCGCTGCAACCGCCGAGGCGGGTACTGCAACTACAATCGTGATCGTTTCCTGTTGGCTAGGCGCTAGGCTCGCGAAAGCGACTTCAATTTCACCCGTCGCATTGCCAGTTTGTGTCACCACGCCGCCGCCCGTGGACGTAGCGGAGATGATCGTTAAATCGTCCGGCGCCAAGTTGGGGAGGTTGTCGACGACCCGCACGTTGGTCGACGTACCGGCACCATCATTGCGAACGATCAGGGTGTAGGTAATCTGATTACCTGCAGGCACTGAGGTGACGTTGGCTGTTTTGACGACCGAAAGATCGATTTCTGGCGCAAACCCAAAGTCCAGAGTTAGGTTGGAATTAGGATCGTTGTCGCCATCGTTGGTCGGCTCGGTTCCGGAGGCCAAAGTGATTGCAAACGAGGCGACGCCGACACCCGCAATCAAGGTTCCGTTATCGTCGCCATCTACAACAGCTATGTCGGGGTCCGGAGCGGCCGTTGGATCATTGCTGGAAAGATGTCCTTCGAGTGGAGCGCCGACACCAAATTGCGATATTGGGATTAGCGCAATGTACTCGCCGGGAAACAGGTCGGTGAAAAGGTAGTTTCCGCTGACATCCGTGGTGTCTGAAACACCGACCGGTTGATCGACTCCCACGTCATAGGAACCGTTCAGATTGGTGTCTTCGAAGAGCTGAACCAACACACCTGAAATGCCACCTTCGCCAATATCTTGAACGCCATTGTTGTTGGCATCATTGAAAACCGTGTTACCCAGCGACATTGGATTCAAGTTGGCAAAATTGCGCGTGGCCGTATCGGGTCCGACGACTCGCGTGAAATTGATCTCAGAGTCGATACCCGCAGCCACATTGACTTGGAAGCGGATGGCTGTAACGGCCGCGAAGTTGGCACCGCTGCCGGTATTGGTGTTAATGTCGGCGAAGCGAACATAAAGATCTTCGGTGGCGACACCACCTACAGTCACGGGCAGCGGAATGGTCGTTGACGAAAAGTTTGTGCCGCCGCTATAAACATCGATGGTTAGCGTATTGCCGACTTCCGAGCCCGCTACAAAATGAAACGCCGTGCCACCGTTGGCTGTCAGATCGGTCAATCCTAGCGTGGCATGATCGAGTGTTGTGGCACTGGCATCGATGCCATCATAGGAAACAATTACACTACCCGATGTACCCGTGCCTGCATTGATGCTCAGTACGCCCGCATTGACGCGTACATCGATATCGTTGGCTCCCGATGTATTATTGACCACGATGTCGCGCTGACCGCCGAGCGTTTCCCCCACCGCCGTATTGACTTGAGCCGATACGGTCGTTCCAGAGATAGCGGTCAGCGGATCGGGGGAAGTCGGAGTGACGTTGTAGGTGTCGATCTTCAAAGTGGTCACACCCGTTGAGCGCGCATCGGCACCAACGGGTAGTGGATCATTCGTACCCACCGGCAGCGAATCATCATAGGAGGTGATGTCGGCCAGGACGACTTCTTTGACCATCTCCGTCGTGCGCTGGAGCCGACCGACCACCGCAGCTTGCTGAATAAAGTACCTACCCGCCGTAAGATCGCTAAAGTTGTAGATGCCCGTGCCATTCGTAGTCACGGTGCCAACAAACGCGTCGTCTCCGCCAGCTACCCCACCAGTGCTGTTCAGTGTATTGTCGCCACCGTCTCGGTATAGATGCAGGGTTGTACCGACGAGCGCCGTGTCAGAGACGTCAAAGCCGTTGTCGGTCAAGTCGGTGAAGACATTCCCAGTAATGGCACCCAGATCGCCTGCCATCAGGTTTCGAGCTTCCATGTTTTCCACACGCAGCTTTCGGTTACGGTCGCGGCGGCTTCTTTGGCTACGTTTTTGATTTTTGAAGCGAGACAACAAACGTGTGATAAAGCTAGCCATTAAGCTTGCTCCTTCCGTGGAACCGCCACAAATGCGAAAAAGGTCCGACCAATCCATAACAGGAAGGTCGAACCCTTGGTTTTTAAACCGATTCTTTGATTAGTTCGACGCCTACCAGCGGAACTCACCACCAAAGCTCAGACCTTGTACCCAATAATCGGTTTCCACGAAGTTAAACTGCGGTCGTAGTGGACCACTAAATGGTACATTCTCGGGAGGTAGTAGGTTGGGATTGACGTCTAGGTCGACTTGATCGCCTGGTCGGACCACATTTCCGAAGTAGACCAGCGAGTAGCCAGCGGTCATCCGCAGTCGTTGTGTGACTTGGTAGCCCAACGTAGCTCCCAATTCTGGGACCATTGTAAAGCGGTTTTGTTCGTAAGTTCCAATGTTCGTTCGCTGTGCTAGCAGTCCCCCAGTACGGTTTGTCGTCGTGCCGTTGATAGTGGTTGCGGTAGATCCGTTGATTGTAACGGTCTGGTTGTTGTTGCCGATTCCTAATCGCATCAGCATGTCCAGCGACCACCAACCGCGTCGACCCTGCCACAGCATCCCAATCTCGCCGCCGTTGAAGAGATTGCGCGTGTCGAAGCGGTCGATGATGTTAAAGGTGCCTGGATCGCTGGTTAGTTGACTGGTCAGTCGCTCCTGAATCTGCAGCGATTCTTTGAGCTCCCAGAAGCGGTAACCGAGCGTGCCATCCAAGCGCGACGAAGTGGGCACGGTTTGACAGCAAAGCGCCGAGTAGCCGCAGCCATTGGAGCAACACATTTGACGGCGTAAGCGAATCGCAGCGCCATCCAGCCGACTGGTGGCGGTAACATTGATGTCTCCACCGATCACGCCTGGGAAAGCTACCAACTCAGAGTCCTCGCTACCCGTAAGTGTGTTGAAGAACGGGCGGGCAATGATCGGCGTCCCAGTCGATTGGCGAAAGAAGGACTCAGTCTCTTCGCCCAGACCAACGTACTCTCCTTCGATTCCCCATCCGGGCAAGGAAGCTAACCACCAACCGAAGCGAATGCGGAATCCGTCGCGACTATCGTCCAGGATGTCGTTGCCACCATATAGGGTGCTGGTTGTTGGTAAACCCAGTACACCCGCATTGGCTCGCGCCGTGGTGGATGGATTGCTAGTGGTAACCAAAGCGGGAATTCGCATACCGTCGGAATACCAGTTGAGGTATTCAGCTTGGACCCAACCGTGCATCGGAAAGCAAATACAGAATTGTCCAGGTCCGCCGCAGGTATTGCAGCTACCGCCGAGGTCGCAGCCGCTGCTGACAACACCGCAACTGCTGCAGCCGCCTCCGCCGCAGCTATCGCAGCCGCCGGAGACAATGCCAGCGTCCTCGTAGTAGACATCGCCTTCCACAATATGTTCGTGGCTGGCAGTTGTCACCAGGCGTTTGGGCTGACTCTTGGAGCTAGCTTGGCTGACCGCTGGTCGCCCGGTGGCAGCACGCTGGCCCGTTGGTTGATTGCCCGTTGGTTGTTTGGCAGTGCCGGACGGTAAAGGACGCTTTGCCTGGACCTTTTGCGTTGGGGTAGCCCCGGGGTTTGACTGCTGTGCGGAGACAGGTCCTTGTGCGATGAAGCACAAAATCACTGCAACAGAGGCGATTGATCTATTCACGGTTGCCGCGCCTTCCATAGCGAAACTGGCGTCTAAAGGCCTCCGCTCGGATTGGGATCGGAGGCCGCAAATGTTGCCCAGACCTAACTGTCGGGGCTTAGATAGAGCTATCGGCCAGCGCTAAGCCGGATATTTAGCGTAATCCTAAAAAACTTCTTTTTCGGAAAAGTCACCTCAACCGGAAAACTTTAACACAGCAGGTCCCAGGAGTGGGATAGGGAGTAAGAGGTAAGGGAGTAAGAGGTAAGGGAGTAAGAGGTAAGGGAGAAAGGGGGATACGGAGGGAGGGAATCACCTGCCGCCTCCCCCTCAGTACTCTGGGGGAGAAGTATGGGGTGAGGAGGAGTGCGGAAGTTAGAAAAAGAGTGATTGAAGTTTGATAGTATGAACCCTCTCTCCCCCTCGCCATCCAGCCCTATTCGCCCAGACTATCGAGGGAGAAGTGAGTGAGAGTTTCGATGGGTCTCAACTGCCATTTAGCTGTGGCGAAAGAAATTTTTGTTACGTTCGCGCCCAGGAGTCCCCATATTCCGGCCCATAGCATTGTGATATCATATAGATATCGAATGGCGGTCATTACCACTTTTGAGGGAGGATTAGTCGTGCATCAAGAAAGAAAGTTCAAACCCTTTTCGGGCTGGACACCACTGTTTATGTGTCTGGGAATGATCATTGGAGGAGTTGCCATGTTCGTCAGTGGCATGGCACTACAAATCATTTTTTTTGCAGTTGCTGCCCCATTTGTGGTCCTGACGGGCTTGGTAGGGCTTTTCGGTTTGATGGCAATAGCCCCCAACCAGGCACGCGTTTTGCTGCTGTTTGGAGACTACAAGGGTAGCGTGGCCCAATCGGGCTTTTTTTGGGTGAATCCGTTTTATAGCAAACAGAAAATTTCCCTGCGCATTCGCAACTTTGAAACTGGCTCGACAACTTCTCCCGAGAAAAAAGATGCCGCAGGACATGTGCTATCCGAGAAAACGCGGACGCATGGACGGCCTTCGAAAGTCAATGACCGAGATGGCAACCCAGTAGAAATCTCAGCCGTGGTTGTGTGGAAAGTGGTCAACACGGCCGAGGCGATGTTTGAAGTCGAAGACTATGAAGACTTCATGGCGGTGCAGAGTGAAGCTGCGTTGCGCAATATGGCTTCGCGTCACCCCTATGATAGTGAGGACCACGAAGTTTCATTGCGCGGCAGCACGCAGGAGATCTCCAATCAGCTTCAAGGCGACATCCAAGCCCGACTGGAAAAAGCCGGATTGGAAGTCATCGAAGCTCGTATCAGCCACTTGGCCTACGCGCCTGAGATTGCAGCCGCCATGCTCCAGCGGCAGCAGGCCCAAGCCGTGGTTGCCGCCCGCACAAAAATCGTCGAAGGTGCTGTAGGTATGGTGCAAATGGCGCTTGCACATTTAGCCAAAGACAAGGTCGTGGAATTAGACGAAGAGCGTCGCGCCCAGATGGTCTCGAACTTGCTGGTTGTTCTTTGCAGCGACCGTCATACGCAGCCTGTCATCAATACAGGTTCAATGTACTAGCAAAAGCCGTCAAACAGGCAGACTCAATACGGAGACGGATGTCTTGGCCAAGAGAGACTCATTCCTACTGCGAATCGACCCCGGTATTCTCGAGTCGATTCGCGCATGGTCGGCGGACGAGATGCGCAGTATGAACGGGCACATCGAATACCTACTGCGCGACAGTTTGCGACGGGCAGGGCGTTTGTCCAAATCGGTCGACACCTCGCCGCAGCTTCAAAGAAATGGTAGCGAAACGCAAACGCCGGATTCGGAGTGCAGTCCAGACTAGCTCAGCTCGGGTTCGTGCTTTGTCGGGGCCAAAACTTGGGGTAGGTTAAATTGAGGCTGTTCAAACGAAAAAAGCTCAAGTTGCACTGGCAACCTGAGCTTCTTTGATCTCGTTCGCGTGGTCGACTGCCCAAAAACGCTTAGAACGTCATGGTCATACCCAGATCGACACCTTGCATCCAAAAAGTCGAATCGTTGAACAGTGGGCTGGGGCGTGTTCCACCAGGCAAAATCACTTGTGTGGGGTCAACCGTGGAATCGATTAGGCCGCCAGCCATCGCCACGTCGGACCACATCATCAACGTGTAGCCGACCGTGAGCTGGATGTTTTCTGTTGCGGCTACGCCGAGCTTCAGACCCAGTTCGGGAATGAAACCAAAGACGTCCCTAGAGTAGTCGCCAATGTTGGAGGGCTGAGTCAGGATGCCACTGGCAAACAAGTTTGGGTTACCAAGTGTATCGATAATGACCGTATTGCCCCGCACGGATGCCGTTTGACGCATATTTCCGAAACTGACCTTTGCCAGAGTTGACAGACTTACCCGACTCCGGACGACCGAGCTTAGGACACCCAGATGGCCTCCGTGGAACACGTTTTCGGTAGAGAACTGGTCGGACGTGGTCGTGATGGTACCTGTGAGCGGGAATCGTGCATTAACCGATTCCGAAGTAACCACGATAGAGTTCTTGAGCTGGTTATAGGTGTAGCCACCCAGGAGATCCATCCGGTGGCCAGCATTTCGAGACAGAAGCACATACAGGGACCCATCTGCTCCGTACATATCCAAGTCGGAGTTGGCGATCGCTGCACCCACTTTATCCGGTCCCAAGCCATCCGCGAATGCGACTAGGAAAGCGTCCTCTTGATTCAACGCTGCGTTGTAGAACGGAATACCGATCGATGGGTTGGCACCACCGCTGCCATCGCTGCCCAGGGCGAAATTCTGGCTAGCAGAGAACATTCCGTATCCGCGACCACCGATACCCACCTTTTGCTCAGGACCCAGGTAGGTCCCTGCGGATACTCGGAAACCAGGAATAAGGCCAAAATTGATACCGTCTTGACCACCAAACTGAGTAGCCACGCCAGGTTGTCCGCTGAGCGGTAGCACGCCGAAGTCTGAAGTGTTCACCAGGTTGGGTGACGATTGCCGCTGTCCAAACCACAAAAGTGTTTCCGCGCTAAACCAAGCACCTCCGCCACTGCCACAGCCGCAGGCAGAGCTCGATCCGCAACTCGAACAGCCGAGGTCCAGGCTTTGGCCGCTGCAACCTTGGCTACAACCGCTTTGAGTCACATAACTTTGGTCATATCCATAATCCGCCGTGGGCGTCAAAATGGACTGGTCCAGCGCCGCAGCGTAATCGACAGGTTCGTCGCGCAGGCTCCGCGATTTGCGGAAGTCTGTCGGGCGCATGTCTTGCGTCGACGAATCGCCAATGCTGCGGGAAGCAGCGGACGAGTAGGGATCGATCTGAGCGGACGCTTGATTAAAGCACAAACCCGCTAAGGTAAGGGACAAGACTAGTTTTTTAATTTTCATAATTTTTTTTTCTCGCGAGACGGATCAAGCGTCAGGGTCGTTAAACGTAGATCGGCCCGAACGCACGCTACTTCGATAAAAAATGGAACTTCCGGTACAGGCCTCCCAAGTTACGCTTTTTAACAAACCCAATTTTTCGTCACGAAACACACCTAACTGCCCTCGGTTGGCACTTAGAAAACAGTCTTACGAACCGCTAAAACATGATGTCTGTTAAACTAGCCTGGGTTCATAAAGCAGCAGGCACACTTCTCAGTGCTGGCCAGACGAAACTAATTAAAATTAATGAGTTCAACTAAACAGTATGGCTACTAAACTAGATTGAGCGTCCTAAATGAATGAAACCGAACATCAGCCAGACGCGGCCGCTCAATCGTTGAGCATCCCCAGCTCGGCGCCGCTGGAGGCAGTTGCCGCAGAGCAGCCCATTCCGGCCAACTCAGGGCGACTGCCGAGCATTCCGCGAATTGCGGCCGGTTGGCGGCTTCCAGGTGCGTCGGCAGCTCGCGTGGGCCGCTGGACTGCCGCCCTACGGGAAGTTGCAAGTCTGGAAGTAAAGACACGTCAGTTCACGCGCGAGCAGATCCGCAAGGAGAGTTTGTCGCTGCGCTATCGCGCGATGAGCGGCGAACCGCTGGGCAAGTTGCTGCCCGAGGCATTTGCGCTAGTGCGTGAAGCTGGCCGGCGCGCGCTGAATATGCGCCACTTCGACGTGCAAATTGTCGGTGGCGCGGCACTCTACGATGGCTGTATTACCGAGATGCAAACAGGCGAAGGTAAAACACTCACCGCCACGCTTCCGCTTTATCTTCACTCATTGCTGGGACTCGGCGCGCACTTGGCGACTGTCAACGACTACTTGGCCGAGCGCGACGCAGTGTGGATGAAGCCGATCTACGATCTGTTGGGATTGTCTGTGGGGGTCGTGCTCACCGAAAGCAGTCCGGAGGAGCGCCGGAGCGCCTACGCGTCGGATATCACGTACGGTACTGCCAAAGAATTCGGCTTCGACTTTATGCGCGATCGATTGTTGCTGCGGGCCCAGGGTAGAATTCAAAGCGACTTTCTCGGTGAAGGTAGCTCGGAACGCTGGAGTAGCCAGGGTGATGAGCCCGTTCAGCGAACCATGCACTTTGCACTCGTGGACGAGGCGGACAGCATTCTAATCGACGAAGCCCGTACGCCGCTGATTATTGGCTCGCTGGGCGATGAGTCTCGCGAAGCGGTCATTGCTACTTTCCGTTGGGCCGCCGAACATGCGGAAAAATTCGATAAGGAAGAGCACTTCACGCTCGATGATGATGACCGCAAGATTGAACTTACAGGACGTGGTCGAGCGCTCGTGCGGAGCTTGCCACGCACAGATGTCATGCGATTGGTATCGTTGGTGGACCTCTACGAATACACCGAGCGGGCGATCAAGGTCCACCGCGATTTTCACCTCGATCGACACTACATCGTTCGCGATGGAGAGATCGTGATTGTCGACGAATTCACCGGACGACTGGCCGAAGGACGCAAGTGGCGCGATGGTATCCATCAAGGAATCGAAGCCAAAGAAAAAATTGAAGTTAGCGTTCCAACGGGTCAGGCTGCGCGCATTACGGTCCAAGATCTCTTCCATCGCTACAAGTCGATTGCGGGGATGACCGGTACCGCCGCCACGAGCGCCCCCGAGCTACGGAAGATCTATAAGACGCCCGTAGTTTTGGTCCCGACCAACCGCCCTCCGCGCCGCCAAAGATTACCCGACCAAGTCTATGGGACCATGCTACAAAAGTTCGAAGCCATCGTGCATGAGACCAAGTTGTATCACGATCAGGGCAGGCCGATTCTGATTGGTACGCGATCTATCGACAAGTCGATGATCTTGTCCAAAATGCTCAAAGATGTTGGGATCGCCAACGAGGTCCTCAACGCCAACGAAGTTGCCCGCGAAGCAGAAATTGTCGCTGAGGCTGGCAAACACGGGCGCGTTACGGTAGCGACTAACATGGCCGGCCGAGGCACCGACGTCAAACTCCAACAGGACGTCAAAGACATTGGCGGTATGCATGTAATTTGCACCGAGATGCATGATGCGGCTCGTATCGATCGTCAGCTTATTGGAAGGTGTGGTCGGCAGGGCGACCCCGGTTCGTATCGCCAATATTTGTCGCTGGATGACGATATCTTGCGAACTGGTTTTGGCAACAAACGAGCTGAAGTGATGGCCGAGAAAGGAAAATCCAACCCCAAAGCTTTCCACTCGCTGGCGGGTTATTTCCGTAAAGCCCAGCGGCGTGTCGAGCGCAAGCACTTTCGCGACCGCATGATGCTGTTGCACCATGAGCGAGAACGCACCAAGCTCCAGCGCGAAATTGGGCAGGATCCCTATTTGGACACCGCCGAGTAGACACCCTACTTCATAGCAATCGTCTGTTGCAGCGGACGCAGTACGTTTTCGACCAAATATTCGTCGGTCAACTTCTCGCAGATATTGGCCAGCCGCAGCAGCTCTGCCGAAAAATTTTCGTCTTTGTTCAAACTATCGTAGCGACGGACCGTTAAATATACGCTTAATTGGTCCTCCGTATACTCGCCACTGCGCACTTGAAAGGCCGTAGTTCGAGTCTCAAAAGCGAGCCGGCACTGGGTTTTGCATTCGTCATCCAGCGCAATCTGAATCGCCGGTTCGTAGCTCAGAATTGAATTGGGAGCGAAGCCTGCAAGCTGCTCCATGGGCGGCATCATCCCCAGCGCTTCTGCAAGTAGCTCATTTTGGTTGCCTCGGTAAGTGAAATCAAAACCGAGCATAAAACTTAGCGATTCGCAGTCCAAATGGCTCAGGCTCAATGCGAACGGAACTAAGTCCAGCACAATTTGATGCTGCTCGACTGCCTGGCTAAATGAGTCTGGATTGACTGAGCCGCTGCATAGGCGACGTGGCTCCGTCGACACCCAGCGGTAATGGCCCCCCTCCTTTTCCTCCTCCAAGCAGAATTCGCCCTTTTCTCGCGCATAAAAATTGGTCATCGTCGGAAATCGCTTCTGAACTTGCTCGAAAAAATGAAGCACTGATTCGCGATTCTGTGGCAAATCCATTTCGGTACCGAGGTGCATATTGACGTAGAATTCATCGCACAACGGGTGGTATTTATGCATCCACGGTTCCTTTGGATCCCAGGGAAAACTTCAATTTTGAGTGTGGTCGAAGTATAGGTGGCTGACCCCCAAAGTGTCAAAGAGGGGCAGTGACGTGCCGGCCTTGGCTGGACAGTCGAACACCTCTAGCCCCAACTGCCCAAAGGTTTAGAACCTTTTTCCACCGATGGCAGAATTTGCGACATTCTCCTTGGCATCCTCGCTGGCCATGCGCTCTCGCAATTTGAGATGGTATTGTTCGAGTAGCTCTGGCGGCATCGCCTCCCGAGCCATTTTGTAATAGACACTTGCGGCGATATGTCGGTTGGCCTTTTCTGCGGCGTGACCCTGCTCCAGGTAGTACCGAATGTCGGCCTCGACAGCCGATGGTAACTGGTAGCCGCTGGCGCTGCCACCTGCCAGCACTCGCTGCCACTCGCCAGGGTCCGCACCGACTCGCTGAGAATGCTGGTCGATAAGCTGCACTGAACGCCGCCCAGTAGCCATGGGATCACCCAGCGCACTGCGATTCGCTACTTTTTTTGTACCGGAGTTATCGGTGGCGGTCTCCAACGCGAGCTGATTGCCAGCATAGCCTAGCCCAGGACGACTGGCCGTGAGGGCAACGCCACCAGCCAGGATAGCTTCATCCATAGCATCCAAATCGATGATTTGAGCAGATGCGGACAGTGTTTGACTTGACGATCCCCCGCCGATTCCGCTACGGGAAAGCGGACCAAAGCCGCTAACGGAACTGCCGTACCGCGCCGTATTCACGCCCCCCAATGCGACTGTCCCACCGTCGGGAACCCAAGCCGAACCACTGTAGCTGAACGATCGGTAGCTGGGCAATTGAACCACCTGAGCTTGAGAAACTGCCGTGAACTGACCATACAGTCCAATAACCATTGCCAATTGCAGACAACCCACGCGCAAATTCGAAGTTGCAATCCAACGACGCTGCCCTACGGCAAAGAACACTGACCGAAAGCACATAAAATTTTGGGCAGCATGCATGCGCAACTCCAATCAAATTATTTTCGTAATGGAACGGCGGAACGCCAAGCCTCATTATAACTCAAAAGTGCATGCAGTCCGGCGACGCCCCATTTTCAGCACGAACCGCCAGCCAGTGGGTTCCCTGGCGGCCCACCAGTTTGAGAAGAATTGCATTGAGTAAGAATTCTGGCTAGGAGCTGACAAATTCCCTGGAAGGGATGAATAAGAAAGCCCCTGATCCGGCGCACGAGCCACCGGCCAATGCTTCTGCCGGCCTAGGTCAGAAGCCCTTTGCCCAAGTCTAGGCTTTAGCCGATTGTGTTTGAGTCTAACTCGCCTGAGCCAAGTTCAGTTTGGCAACAGCTTCAACATAGTCGCGGGCAACGTTAAGTATTTCTTTGTTGTAATAGTCGAGCTTGAATACTTCTTTCTTCGGAACTTGATCGTCAAGAACTTTCTCCTCCTCCTCGCGCTCCGCGTCAACCAATTCTCGTCGCTTGAGAAACTCAGACTTGTTGAGTGATACCGACTTCTCTTCCTTTTGTACTTTGAAGGTTTCGATTCGCCGTAGCAATCGATCAAAACCTTCCGATTCGCGAAT
>JBGSJL010000091.1:0-13130 GCA_041741955.1 Pirellulaceae bacterium
TGCGAATACAACAAATCCATCGCGCAGATCCACTACTGGAAGGGTTCGCTGCTGGATTTGAACAACATTGATTTAGGCGAAGGCCCCTGGGTTGATAAAGCCTACTGGGATGCCGAGGAACGCTCCCGCGAACGAGCCGGCGGAACCTACTTTGACTATGGATACACGCGTCCAAGCGTGGTCAGCAATGGTCCTGTTGAGAGCGGTGGACTGACCGAGGGCAACATTTCCGATCCAGGCAACAGCTTCCGCGACGGCGGCTTTGGCGAGCCGGTGCCTGCCGAAGAGTTGGACGAAGCCGACGAAAAAGCGGATGACAATCGTCCGGAATTGGAACCGCCATCGAGCGACAAGATTACACGCAACTCGTCGGCTGGGGCGGTTCGCCCAGCCATTGCAGAGCGTTTTGACTGGGGTGGGTTCGCCGGCCAAGAAGAGAGTGCCTCTGCGACTGAGCCCATGCGGCCAGGTGTGCAGCCAGCGATCGAGACGAGCAGTGGTCGACGCCAATCGATCTCCGACAGTCAAGGCTCAACGCGAGCCGTACAGGTTATCAGTGGCCCCAGCCAGCGTTCCGCGACTCCAGCCAGCGCTAAAACGCAAGCCACACAGTGGCAAGCACGTCCGTGATAAGGAGTAAGGAGTAAGGAGTGGGGGAGTAAGAAGGCGCGCGTACATTCGATTTTGAAGCGAACAGCGAAAGCTGTGAACGAGAAACAGAGGGGCAACGTCCAAGACGGGTCCGGTAGTTTTCCAAAACTGCCGCGGCCCGTTTTGACATTCAGTTCTGTGTTGTGTTTAAGGATCAAGCGGAAAATAAGTGGGATAGGCTTCCAGCCTGTCATGCGGGAATTGACAGGCTGGAAGCCTATCCCACGTTCAGAATCAGACACTAATTTTCCGCACGATCCTAAGTCTGCGATTGAAATGCAGGTCGATCGGCCAAAATCTAAGCGATATCCAGTTCAATAGCTCTCAGCCCGCACAGGGATTTCATCGATGTGCGGGTTTTTTCGTCAAAAGTGGTAGACCTTCACAATCGAGTTCATGGTTCGATTCAAAAATACTGGGTCTACTATGGCAACCGAGTAAAATCCCCTAGGCTAATCACCCCCGAATCGCGCTGCGACCCACTACTTCGCTACCTCTTGCCAATGGCTACCCTACTTATGTGTGATCGACAATCCCCGCCTGCCCAACGCAACTTCGGTTCGCGAATCCTACACATGACGTTGCTGGGTTGCATTGCGTTCCCGGCCGCGTCCGGCGTGGTTAGCAAGGCCCAGGCCGCAGATGCAACTCGACCGAACATCGTGTATATCATGTCGGACGAGCTTGCGTATTTCGAGTTGTCGCATATGGGCAATTCGCGGATTCGCACGCCGCACATCGATCAAATGGCCAAAGAGGGACTGCGGTTCACACAAGCGTTGGCTGGCGCGCCCGTCTGCGCGCCACTGCGTTGTTCTTTGATGACAGGGAAACACATGGGGCATGCTTCTGTGCGTGCCAACGACGGCGGCACACCATTGCGTTCGGAAGAGAAAACAATCGCGTCGCTGCTCAAGCAACGTGGCTATGCTACGGGCGGTTTCGGCAAGTGGGGTGCCGGTGGACGCGGCTCAACGGGTGTACCCGAAGTACACGGCTTTGATACATTTTTCGGCTACTACGATCAGGTCCATGCCCACAGTTACTATCCGCCCTACTTGATCGAGAACAGCCAGGAAGTTCCGTTGGAGGGAAATACGGGTGGCCGCGAGGGAAAGACCTTCTCTCACTACCGTATCATCGAAGAGGCCCTGACGTTTATTCGCGAAAGAAAAGACCAGCCATTTTTCTGCTACTTGCCGATCACCCCGCCTCATGGACTGTTTGATATTCCTGCCGATGACCCCGCTTGGAAAGCCTATGCCAATGATGCTTGGATGCAGGATGCTGGCGTGCCGCAGGATGCAAAAAATTACGCAGCCATGGTGACGATGGTCGACAATAATTTGGCGACGGTGCTAGGGTTGCTCAAGGAATTGCAATTGGAAGAAAACACGATCGTATTTTTCACGGGCGACAACGGTGGACAGGATCGTTTTGCAAGCAAAGAATATCCACGCGGGTATTTCGGCCCCAACATTAATCCGCGCACGGGTGTCGAATTTCGCGGTGGGAAAGGCAATTTGTACGAGGGTGGTTTACGCATCCCCTTCATCGTCCGCTGGCCAGGAAAAATTGCTGCTGGGCGAGTTAGCGAGCTGCTGTGCTACCAGCCGGACATGCTGCCCACGCTGACCCAATTATGCGGTGCCCAGACACCCGAGGATATAGACGGTATTTCGATACTGCCGGAAATCCTGGGAAGTCGTGGCATCCAGGGCGAAGCTTTGGAACAGCGCAAACACGATTTCCTTTATTGGGAATATGTTAAGCAAACAGCCGTCCGTATCGACAATTGGAAGGGAATCCAAACAGCTCCCAACGCGGCCTGGGAGCTCTATGACTTGTCGACCGACATCAGCGAATCGAAGGACGTTGCCGCAGATCACCAAGATGTTGTGGAGCGTATGTTGAAAATTGCAAAGGAATCGCACACACCGGTGGCTAGTGGTACCTACGCAGATCGCACGCAGCACCAACGCGACCGGCAAGCAAAATCTGGCTTCGCCAAGCCAGCCCAGTAGCCACTCGTGCCCTTAGTTTGAAAGACATGTGCAATGCGTTTAGTCCGTTTCGAAAATACTCATTCTGAGTATGCTATCTCCGGCAGACCGAAGATCGGCTCGGTGGCCAGCGACCCGACTGGAATTTCGTGGGGCGTAGAGACAGCCGCCGGCGTGGTGGATTTGGGTCGCGGGCAGGAGCCGATTGCCCCAGATATTGTGGCGGCGATCAAGGATTGGGATAACCTGCGGGCGCAAGTCGAGCAGGCCATTGAATCCAGAAAAGTTGTCGAGGGCAACATACGATTGTTGTGCCCGCTCCCCGAGGGTGGAAAACTGCTGTGCATCGGTCTCAACTATCGCGATCATGCGATAGAAAGCGGCATGGAGATTCCTAGCGAACCGGTAGTCTTCAACAAACTGGCTGGAACGCTCTGCGGACCAGACGACATTGTGCCGTTGCCTGCCGTAAGTCAGAAAGTGGACTATGAAGCCGAATTGGTGCTGGTGATTGGCCGGCGGGCTTGGAATGTGACCGAGTCGGAGGCGGCGAACTATATTTTTGGATACACCTGTGGCCACGACGTTTCAGCCCGAGATTGGCAAATTGGCCGACCTGGTGGACAGTGGCTGCTGGGCAAGAGTTTCCCTCGGTTCGCCCCCATTGGCCCATATGTGGTGCCCCAAGCTTATATCGAGGACGTTTGCAACCTGGCCGTGACGATGCGCATCAATGGCCAGACGATGCAGCAATCGACGACCAGGCAATTAATTTTCACGCCCAGTCAGTTGGTAGCCCATCTTTCGCAGTGTTGTGTGCTGGAACCTGGGGATATTATCTTTACGGGCACACCGCCTGGCGTTGGGGCGGCCCGCAAGCCACCTCGTTTCCTCCAGTCCGGCGATGTGTGCGAGGTGGAAGTCGAGGGACTCGGCGTGCTCAGAAATCGCTTTGAGTAGGAATAGTAGAAAGCGGTTTGACCGACGGGCCTGCTACCTTTAGAATAGGTGAAGCCAAATCGCTTGGGACCGGTCCTGGCAGTACTCTCACGGTGAGAGGGACTGACCCGCTTTCGCCATCCTAAGCACGTGATGTTCGGCCCAGCCCTGTAGCAGACGGGTTGCTATTTGCCGATCACGAACCATTGCTTGAAGAAATGTAGGTTGCGATGTTTGGTCTTGGAATGCAAGAATTGATGATCTTCATGGTCATTGCTCTGGTCATTTTTGGAAGTTCGCGATTGCCCAGTTTGATGCGCAATCTTGGCCGCAGCGCCAATGAATTTAAGGCCGGTATGAAGGATCCAGTCAACTCGTCGAACGACAAAATCGAAGACGACTCCAAAGAGTAAACCTCCTGGCTGATTGGACAATCTATGTTTTCCGGACTTGGCTATACCGAAATGGCCCTCTTCGGGGTCATTGCGCTGATGCTTTTCGGCAGCAAGCTGCCCGATGTGGCTCGCAATTTCGGCGGGACCTACCGCGATTTGCGTCGCAAAGTGGACGAATTCCAGCGCGAGTTTCGCGACTGGGATCGCGACGATCCGAAGACGAAGTCGTCGCTGCCAACCTACAAGCCCGAGGACGAAACGGAGCGCATCGAACCGAGCTCGCCCAAATTTACTCCACCACCGGCGGACGACGACGAGTAAAGCCCGAGCTCAGGTAACCTTGGGTAATGTGAACGCGAAGCGCCTTGAAGACTCACACGGAGCGTGAGGTATACGTTATTTGCTCGTCGCCTCAAAATCAGCTATGATGGGCGTGGACTCTCCCCACGAATCCCTCATTCCCTCTAGGAGATTGACGATGCCCATGCTGCTGGTGGCGGACGATTCAGAAGTCGACAGGATGGTCATCATGGAGCTGCTAAAGAAGGAGCCGTTGGACTGGTTGGTCGAGCAGGTCACGTCGGCTGAGGAAGCGATCCGGTTGATGCGCGAGGTGGCGTTTGATGTCGTCATTACCGACGTACTCATGTCAGGGTTGTCGGGACTCGATTTGCTCAACCATGTGCATCGACAACCTAGAAAAGTTCCCGTGATTGTGGTCTCCGGTCATGATTCGCGCGAAGCTGCGATTGAAGCATTGAGAAATGGTGCTGCCAGTTACGTGCCTAAGAGCAACCTTCCATCTTTACTGGGAGAAACTGTACGGCAAGTTCTTGAAGCAGCGACGGCAGAAAAGTCCTATCAACACTTGATCGGGACCGCCGAAGAAATGCGTTTTCACTTCAAGTTGACCAATGACCTCACGCAAATTCACTCGCTGGTCAGCATGATCCGGCAAATGGCTATCGGCATGCGCGTGCTGGACAGCGACAATTGTACGCGCCTGGGCATTGCGGTGGACGAAGCGGTTTCCAATGCAATTTGCCACGGCAATCTGGAGCTTTCCGAAGACGATATGAGCTATGTGCGCAGCCATCTACACGACAAAAAGCCGATCAATGTCATCGAGGAACGGCGTGTGCAGACTCCCTACGATAGTCGCTTTGTGCATGTCGCATGCTTAATCACGCGCGATGGCGTAAAGGTTTCGGTGCGCGACGACGGCAAAGGATTTTTGCTGGATGCCATCGACCAGGAGGAAGGACGCCGCGGGATTACGCTGATCCAAAATTTGGTGGATAAGGCATCATTCAACGCATCCGGTAACGAGCTAACTTTGGTCAAACGCTGTGCGTCGCTGCCCAACGCAACGCTTGGCAAGGCTGGCTAGCAGTAGTGGGATAGGCTTCCAGCCTGTCATGGCGGAAAAGACAGGCTGGAAGCCTATCCCACGTTATTTGCCTGACTAATCTGAGCTTCTTCTGGCGGCTCAAGCATTAACAATTCGGCAAGTCCCGCTTCGGCTCGGTCGCCCAGGCTGCGCTTCCAACGGCGGCTGTCCAAATTGGCAGCAAACGCAGGGGGTAGAAATTTGCAAATTTCGTTCAGCAGTAGCGGCAAAAACGACAGGGAGCTTGGCTCGGGGGGCGTGAAGCCCACGATACCCTCAGCGAGTACGGCTGGTGTGGGCTCCAGCAACAGTAGCGTGCCTCGGCTCATGCCGAAACCAAGCGGTAGTTCGACCGCGTTAGCAGCGACCAGCGTTCCAGCGATCATCCGGCTGGCGCAACCGGCACCTATCGGTCCATGTACGACGACCAGTCCGCGTCGCATGCTGGAACTGAGCCACTGCCCTGCCCTACCGTGGATAACTAATGTTCCACCGTTCATGCCACGCAGTGCGTGGGGTTCGGCAGCGGCTGCGTAGTCTCCTACATCGCCGTCGATTTCAACCACTCCTCCCCTCAGCGATGCCGCCGCGTATCGACCGGCACTGCCTACGACTTTCAATTGGCCGCCGTGCATCTGACACGCTAAGTAGTCACCTACACTGCCCTCGATCGTCAGCTCGCCGCTGAGCATACCCCCGCCAACACGTTCGCACATCGTGAAATCGCCCAAGAACCGGAGCTTGTCTCGACGGCCATCGCGGACGCATAAAAAGTCTCCGAGCCTTGCTGGCAGACCCTCCACGCCGATCGATAATTGTTCGATGTCAGGCACGGTCAATTCCAGCAGTCGATCCGGAACGATATGCTGTAAATCAATTCTAAGTTTTGTGGGCTGCTTGAACTCTAGTGTTAGACAGCTCATTTGAGAATCTCGTGCAGATGGAAGTGATACTTTCCGAGTTTGCCACCGTAGTTGCCGCCGGTAATCCCCAGCAATCCCAGCCGCGTACCGGTTTCGCAGGCTGCAATAATGCCAACTCGCATAGCTCGCGCAATATCTGCTTGGGTGAGTCCGTCGATGACAACTTCCAGGGCGGCACCCACACCGGGCGGCAGTAGCGACTTGGTAACCTGTCGCAGTGTGGGGCAAAAGGCGTCGTTGGTGGAAGCCTTTAGCGACTTGTATCTTGAACCTACCTTAGACCCACTGCGCGCCACGCCGCCGGGGAATGGCATGATTACATTGGGGATCTGTCGCATCGCGTCCATGGCAGCTTCGCAGGCTTTCAAGGCCCCTGTTAAAGATTGACTCAATACCAGGAAGTTACCACCACCGATGGCAGACATTCGAGCTGTAGATTCCTCAGCGACAAACTCGCCATCCATCACCGGCACGCGCCAATAGCGTTTACCAGCGACGACTTTTGAAATTTGAAAACCATCGCCGAAGTAGCGAAGATGGCTGCCCAGGGCAACTCGCTTGTCACCCTCCATGCCTGCGAATACGCTGGTCGACGGACAGGTCAACACGCATTGCCCAACGCGACGAACGATCTGCTTTTCCAGTTCTTTCCCGGATACGCTAAACACCAACACGGCAATGCCTGGGCGACCATCGGGAGTACGCTCGGGCGAAACTTCGCGTTCGACACCAGCTTCGCAACCGCAACCGATCACGCTGGTTGCAAATCCAGTCATCGAGTCCGCTGCGCGACGCGCCCAAAATCGATCTGCTGCCGTGATAATCAATCGTGTGGCCGTCATGGGAAACGCTTCGGCGAAAGTATCTTCGATGGCGATACCATTAATTTGCATCGCCCACACCCACTTTCGCTACAGTCACAGGCCGACGAATCAAGTCGTGCAGCTCGGTGGAACTCACTTCGAGGCTGTGCATGGGTATCCGTAACGCCTGCTCGATACTTTCAGCAAAATCCGCCAACAGACTCGCATCATACTGCGGCTGGGCGACAATCGTTTGGCACAGCGAACGGGTATCGGTGTCCGCCAAGCAGGATTCGCCGTGGCGCCGAATTTTCCCACTCTTCATTGTCAAACTGGCTCGTTCAAATGTGGCTTGCCAATTGTCTTTGGGTTGGTAGGCCGCAAGGTCTGCGATAGCTCCAGGGCAGAGTGTGCCTCGATCCTTCAATCCAAGAATTCTGGCGGGGGCGGCTCGCGTAATGATCGCGATTTCATCCAAGCCGTACTCGCGAGTCAGCTCTTGCAGCAGGCTATTTTCGGCTGCCCGAGGATGAATAGTCTCCAGCATCGATCGTCGAAACGTGTTGTCCATAAGTAGGCGCATCAAGTGGGGGTAGCTGGTAAAGGGTCCACCGTTCGGATGATCTGTTGTCAGAAAAACTCGCCAGGGATCCTCGATCAACAGCATCAGCTCCAGGCCAATGGTCCACTGAAGGCTATGCACATACTGCTTGTCTTCGTAGCGCATGGGGACGATACCACAACCGGCCTGGCACTCGATATCGCTTACAACCCAGCGATTCGGAGAAGCGAAACGATGATTGCGAAATTGAGCTGCCGTGTCGGCTGAAATCGTCACTGTCTGCCCGAATACAATCTGCCCAACGTCGATCGATATGTTCGGATGCGAGTTCACGTACTTGGCCAAATGCTCGGCTCCACTTCCCATACCGTAGGGGCCCGAGTCGGAGTAGCTGTTGAACTGGGCATGAGTCAAATGCAGCGGCTGCCCAGCGGCTGCATCGAGCGTGGCAAGTGTAGCCGCGATGTTACCGGGCATTCCCAAGTTGCTGGCATGTACATGCAACGGATGTGCCAGTCCGATCCGCTGAGCAGCAGCCGAAAGACGACGAATCACCTCGCGCGGAGTGACAGCATATCGCGAGTGCGATTCATCGACAGCAAGCTGTCGTTGTCCAAATTTGAACGCATGAATGCCACCTGGGTTGACGACTTTGATGGCCATTGCCTGGGAGGCTTGTACGGACCAACCCAATATGGCATCGAGCCGCGCGTCCTCCACACCATCCGCCAGTGCAGACAGAATCCAATCTTCGTTGCCTAGGACAACGTATGCGCCCGAATCTAAATGCGGGGTATCGGCCAATTCCAAGTGCGTGTGCCGAGCTCCTGAAAGCAGCATCGCGGGCTCAAAGCAGGTCGTATAACCCATCTCGCTATAGAGTTCGCCGGTGCGGACGGTCGGCCATACCGGCGGTATGTCTTCAGCGTGCCGCGGTGGCATTAACAGCCGAGCCAAATTGACTTTGCCGCCACCGATATGGGTGTGAATATCGATTCCGCCCGCCAGCACATAGGCTCCCTGCAGATCGATGCGCTGGTCGATACGTCGCTCGTCGAGGAGTCCAGCGACAGACTTCAAATCGCTCGGTGGCGATATCAACTTGCCGTCGCGCACGAAAAGGCTCGACCGCTGGCCATTGAGCGGATGCAGCGGATCGATAAGTGTCGAGTTGGCTAGTTCCAACAACATGTTGTCCAGTTTCCTAGTAACTTTCTCATAGCGCAAAATTGGATCGTACCGAGCTGGCTCACTGCGTGTGCATCTGGGCCGAATCGCTGGAAGCGATTCGGTAGGCGCCAACGGAGCGATCCGGCGTATTGGTATAGTACGCCAAAGCGGTGTCCGTCGGAGGCAAGCTCCGAACGGACTTACGAGATTGTATGATTAGTCTGCTACGTTTTAAACGAAGCAGAGTCATGCCACTCTTTTTTCCAGCCGCTTTCGCAGGCTATTGGTATAGTACGCCAAAGCGGTGTCCGTCGGAGGCAAGCTCCGAACGGACGTACGAGATTGTATGATTGGTCTGCTACGTTTTAAACGAAGCAGAGTTAGGCGCTTCTTTTTTCCAGCCGCGTGCGCAGGCTATCGAGCACGCATTCAGCCGTCAACCGCTTCACGGTCGATTCTAGTTCGGCGCTAGGTTGGGAATCGCAAAGTAGCGTGGTGGCTCGGTCGCCACGCATCAGGTATCCAGGGCTATCTACGCCAACGCGAGCGACGCGGGTCACCATGGCTGGATCGATCCCCACTGAATCAGTCGAGGCCGAATCAATCGAGGGGGGCAAGTCACTTCCGATTGGGACGATGTAGTGTGCCGCTGACAGGCTGGTTAATGGGGACACAGAAGGCAGGCTGCGTATCAGGAGTATCGTGTCGTACTCGCGCTGCCAGTCGTCTAGCGACCAATGGCCAGCATGTTCTGGAGTGCTCCAATACGTTCCATCAAAAGTAGCCGTCGAACTACAACCGGTCAGCCACAGCAGTGTCTCCTCGGCGGTCACGCGTGCGACGTGCGAATCGAGCGCTAGCAGCGAACATCGCGCGCTAGCGGATAGCCCTGACGCGATCCCCACCAGTCGCCTAATGCACAGTTCGTCAATGTCGTTGCAGAATTCGTCGGAGTCCCATATCCATACTGCATACCTGGCCAAAGTTAGGCTATGCGCTAGGCGCAGTACATCAGCGGCGTCCGCGGCAGCATCGAAACATGACTCCTGGCTAATGGACAACTTGAGTTGCGTTAGTCGCCGGTACCAATCGTCGCGGGGCCAGTGCTGGGTCCAGGTTGGCTGGATCGGTAATAGCTGAGGTGCGGCGGTTGAGATGTGACACCATTGAGCGCGACCGTTAATCTGTGAGCTTTGAAAGAAGCGCTGCGCGATCAAGGGAGCTTCCGACAGAATGCCATCGCCAAGGGTGATGATCAAGTCGGCTGTGGTGGCGACTTCTGCAAGTGAGGTGCCGATCCAGCCGGTAGATTTCAGGACGCGCTGGACGGCCTGGGCACCGGTACTCTGGCCGATATGCAGTGTCGCCCGCGCGGCCCTAGTCAGCTCGACGGCCGCGCGAGCCGTATTGACGTCGGCACCGTCGAGCCAAATCAGCAACCGTTTACTGGAGTCGACCAACGCCAGTATTTTCTGGACGTCGAAAGCTGGCTGCGGCAATGCGCCGCGCGTGGATGAATGAGCGAGCCACAGATTTCGTTTGTAACAGTGGACTGGCAAGGCTAGTGGTAGTGGACACAACAGGCCACACAAGCAGCAATGCGTTTGTCTGCGATCGGTGGTTGTGCTGGCTGTCTCAGCACTAGCCGTGTCGGTGCAAGCCGTGTGAGTGTTGGGACCGTCGACATCGATTTCACCGCTTCGCATTGCAATCGCTAGTAAGAATTTTTCGACGGGCTAGAACCCGAGCGCGTCGCCAAAGCGATCGCGCTCGTTTTGAGTCAAGCGATACATGTCGTGCAGCAATTGCATGTCGCAGGGCCGCTGCTCCACTTTGCGCCGCGCGAACATACGCTGTTGCGTCGCAATCATGACCTCCGGTGGTAGGGTTGTCATTTGACCAAAGAGCCGAGCGTAGTTGACGAAGCTTGGAACGTTGCTGGTCACAAAACCATACATCATGCTACACACACCGATGACTTTACCCGTAAAGATGCCGGTGTTGATCGCCGTTTTACTATAGTCGCCCATAACGCAACCGAGAAACTGCATTCCCGTAGCCGCTTTGCCGCATGCGTACTCCATATTAACGGTCCCGTAGGTGTTTTTCAGGTCGGAGTTGCAGGTGCCAGCGCCTAGATTGATCCAACTGCCCAGGTAGCTGTGGCCTAGGAAACCATGATGTTGCTTGTTGGAATAGGGCTCGACGACCGATGCTTCAACTTCGCCGCCCGTTTTGGTGGTGTGTCCGAGTGAAACCGCGTCTTTAATGGCTGCATGCTCGAGGATACGGGCTTTGGGGCCAATGTAAATCGGACCACGCAGCAGCGTATACGGTCCCACCGATGCGTCTTTGTCGATAATGATTGGGCCCTTTTCCGTTTCTGCGAGCACGAATTGACCGAGCTTGGCGCCGGGAGCCAAGAACAATCCATCCTGCTGCTGTACGTATTCGCCTGATGCAATACGGTGTTCTAAGTTGCCGGAAATCGCTTGCATGTTGGCCGCAATTATTTCGTGAGGATAAGACATCAGCTTGAGCTCAAAATCGAGCTTCGGCAGCGCATGGGCCGAGAGCAGCAACGTTTCAATTCCCGCATCGCTCCCCGAGCGGATCGAGTCCCAGGTCCAGGCTGGACGGACGATGGCGGCCACTTGCTCGCCATGCCAGACAATACCATTCACTTCACTAGAAGTTGCCAACAGCTTCTGTAAAGTCGAAAGGGTATCCATATTAGGAACCGTCCGCGCGTTGAGCACTAGAGTTGGCCCGCGGTCTCTCGGCAGGGACTCGTCGTCAAAGACCTTCAGACTCGGTAGGTCCAGTGCGCACAGGCCCCTTAGGTAGCGTCGAAACCAACCCACTAGCGGCGCATCGAGCGTTTCAAGCAAGTCGATGAGACGGTACGAACCGACTGTCACACAGCAAGCAATCCTGGCCGAAGTAATCGGCGTCAGTTGCGAAACTAAAGAGTCTTCGAAAACCAGAACTGACATGCTCGAAAGAGTCTCCCCGTGCTTGATCCAAATTGACAGAGTGGTCTAATTTGCTGGACAAATAGTACCGAATTGAAGTTTCTAGCGATACACTATAGCTTGCTCGTAATTCGATCGCAGCGTCCTGCTCTTGTCCCGCTGCCCTGAATAAATATTCCCATTTCCTGCGATCTCGTGGGCGATTCCAAGCCGGCGACAAGTCGCACGCACTCCCAATTTTCGCGATCCAAAGCGGCGGCAGGTTGCAGATGTAGGGTGGGTTTAGCGTGCCGATAGGCCACGATGACCCACTATTTTTATGTGATTGCAGTATCGGTGGGTCTTCATCGCAATCGCGATTTGACCCACCCTACAAAAAATCACTACAAAAAATCACAATCGTGTATGGCTACAAAGTCAGAACCGACATGTTCGAAAGAGTCCCTCCGTGCTTGATCTCAAGTGAAAGAGTGGTCTAATTTGCTGAGCAAATCGTACCGAATTGAAGTTTCAAGCGATACACTGTAGTGTGCTCGTATTTCAAGCACAGTGTCCCCTGTCCCGCTATATTCCCATTTCCTGCGATCTCGTGGGCGATTCCAAAGCGGCGACAAGTCGCACGCACTCCAAATTCGCATTTCCTGCAATCTCGCGAGCGATTCCAAAGCGGCAACGAGTCGCACGCACTCCATGTTTTCGCGATGGATGACAATTCGAGCTTGGACTAGAAAATATTGCTGCTGAGCAAATTGCCGAATGCTAGGAGGAAATCTGTGTCTGCCAATTCGACACCGCACAAGCGTACGCGCGTGGCTCATTCCAGCGAGATCGCGGAAGACTATGTTGAAGCCATCCACGATGTTGTCCAGACCGGCGAGTGCCGGGCAGTGGATTTAGTCAAAAGGTTCGGCGTCAGTGCGGTGACCGTCAATCGTACGCTGGCTCGGCTGCAACGCGACGGCTTTGTGGACACAACAGCCTACGGCCCCGTAGTTTTGACGGCGAAAGGACGAAAACTTGCGCAGTTTGCCAAGTCACGGCACCAGGTCGTGTACGATTTCCTACTGGCTTTGGGCGTTAGTTCCCAGACCGCGCACATCGATAGCGAGGGCATGGAACATCATGTCAGTCGCGAAACACTCCAGGCCATGCGACGCTTCATGCAGAGGAGTTCCTAAAAGTGCCGATCGGACCGAGCAGCACAATTTGGCGGCGACTGAGAGTCGGCGCGCCCAGGAGCTGAAAACCAAGTGGTTGGCGTGGGCCCAGCGCTGCAATGTCGCGACAGACGGTGTACCCAAGCGTTAGCCTGCGCGGCG
>JBGSJL010000092.1:0-6701 GCA_041741955.1 Pirellulaceae bacterium
TCGAACGGCGTGTCCAATGGCCGTCGAATGGCGTGTGCGACGGCCTTGGAAGGCCATCGTACATTGAATCAACAGCCCGCTAGCCGTGGGCACTTATTGTTAGGATAGTTGTTTATCCATCGCTAGCCAAGGCTGAAACTATTGCTAGCGTTTCTAAGCATGTGCCCTTTTTTCAGCCGGCAGTTCTATGTGTCGGTCGTACCTCTAAGTGCTAGTCAATCGGAAGTTGGCCAGGATGGGACAGCAAAGTCATAAGAACGCGACAGCTCTCAGCTTGTAAACCTGCGTGCGAACTTCCACGTGGACCAGCCACGTTGAGAATTCGGATATTGTTTTCAATGATCCAGCCCACGATCCTTTCGTAGACAATTGGACCATCCAAACGCACGCGGAACACGGGCTTTTGGTGTCTCTTAGCAATGCGATGCGTCAGCAGAGTACCGCCCGATAGCGCCAGACGATACAGGATGAGCGTACCGTCGGAGTCGAGGACATTTTTTTCGGTCCGGGCGGAGTAATCGTAAACCTCCAGCTCTCTCAATTGGTAGTGATCTCCAATTCGTCCGTCTTCGGCTAGTCGTCCCTTGGGACACCATCCACCGTGAGCCAGTCCAACCGCGATGGCGGCATCCAGCGCGCCGCGATCCACGCCGGTTTGTCCTCCGGAGACGATTTTCCTTATTCCTAAGCGATTGACCATTTGGCTCGACCCTGCAAAGCCAGACCAGTAAAAAAAGCCTACTAAATTTCGAGCAACGAACCTGCGTGTCTACTTGTCCAGCCCATCAATGCCGGCCATGGGTTGAAGGAGCGTCTGCGGTACCCTTGGCCAATGCTTGGCTGCCGAAACGGTAAACGTCATTTTTTCTTTAAGCGTGGGATGTATAAAACCCAGTTTTTGGCAATGCAAAGCAATACCGTAGCCAAATTTCCGGCTAGCGCCGTACTTCGTGTCTCCCAGAATCGGATGACCAAACTCCGACAATTGAAGCCGTATTTGGTGCTTGCGGCCAGTCAATAGTTGGATTTGCACGAGCGACATTTCCGCTTGGCTGGCCAGGACTCGCATCCGCAATCGTGCGAGTTGCGCGCCAGGGTATGATTCGGAAACAACGGCCATGCGCCTTGACGATTCTTGCTTGGCTACGAAGTCGATCCTTTCGCGCCAGCGCAGGTCTACGGGCCAACCGCCTTCGACAACCGCCACATAGATTTTGTCGACTGTCTGTAGTCGAATCTGCTCCGAAAGGCGACTGGCAGCTTTGCTAGTGCGTGCCAAAACCAACACACCGGATACTCGCGCGTCGAGTCGGCTGACAATCCCTACAAAGGCCGCTCCAGGTTTGTTGTACTTTCGCTGAAGGTACTCGCCCGCGTACCTCGCGACAGTGGGCTCGCCAATTTGCGAGCCCATCGTAGCGATGCCCGCCGGTTTGTCCACAACCAGCAAGTGGTTGTCCTCAAAGAGAATCCAATTCACGAACGGTGGCAACTTGGACAACACGGTGGACAGTTCTTTCAATCAAAACGCAAAAGAGCAATTATCATAACGTCAACGCAGCCCGTGGGCTCGATGCGACTGGCTCGATTCGCCGCTGAGCCCAACAGGCAGTTCTTGACAAGCTTGACTGGGTCATTTAACGTGGGCGTTATCTGAATCAACCCCAGTCAAGTACCAAACTATCCAGTCAAGTACCAAACTATGCGCCCAACCAATCTGTTGATGATTGAATTCGCGATTATCGTCCGCCTGTGGGGCGGAGCGAGGTGAGGTCTTAGTCGAATTTTCCAAGATGCCCCCAAGACCCCTGTAGCTCTGCCGCTGCAGGGGTTTTTTTATACCTTTTTTTTTACCAAAGCATTCATAGCAATCGATATTGGAAAAATGCACTATGACTCGGTCCGTTGCCATCTATGACACGACACTTCGCGATGGAACACAGGGCGAAGGCGTTAGTTTTTCTTTGCAGGACAAGCTTAATATCTGCCAACGGCTTTCCGAAGTTGGCATCGACTATATCGAAGGCGGCTATCCGCTGTCGAACGAAAAAGATGTGGCGTTTTTTGAAAAGGTGCGCGGGCTTCAACTGGGCTCGTCGAAGGTTTGCGCCTTCGGCATGACCCGCCGTCGCAATGTTCGGGCCGCCGAAGATCCAGGTATGCTGGCTATGGCCCACGCGGGAACTCCTGTTTGTACCATCGTCGGCAAAAGCTGGGATTTCCATGTGACCGATGTCATCAATGCAGGGCTCGATGAAAATCTACAGATGATCGGCGAAAGCGTCGAATTTCTAGGACGCAATAGCGAAGTGGTCTACGACGCTGAGCACTTTTTTGACGGTTATAAAGCCAATCCCAAGTACGCCATCGAAACCATACTTGCCGCCGCACAAGCGGGCGCGAAGTGGTTGTCGCTGTGCGATACCAACGGTGGCTCGCTGCCCAGCGAAATTGTGGAAATCATCGATAGAGTTATCGCCGCAACCCGACAATTCAATTTGCAATTAGCTATACACTGCCACAACGATGGAGACCTAGCCACGGCCAATTCGCTGGCCGCCGTCGATGCGGGATGCAATCAAGTGCAGGGCACCATTAATGGGATTGGCGAACGATGTGGCAATGCCGACCTGATCGCTGTAATGGCCAATTTGGCGCTCAAGAAAAAGGGATTCAAGGTGCTCCAAGGGCGTTCCATGGAACACTTGACTGAGTTGTCGCGATATGTCTACGAAACGGCCAATTTGCAACTTCGAAACAGCCAGCCCTTTGTCGGGCAAAGCGCTTTTGCCCACAAAGGTGGCATGCACGTCCACGCTGTCAACAAGGCCGCACATACCTACGAGCATCTCAATCCATTACTCGTTGGCAACGAGCGTCGAATTTTGGTGAGCGAACTTTCTGGGCGCTCCAATATCATCGCACTGACGACCAAACATAACCTACAGAACGACCGCCCGTTGATGGACAAAATCCTCTCAGCGGTAGTGCAGCAGGAAAATCGAGGTTACCAGTTCGAAGCAGCCGAGGCGTCTTTTGATTTGCTAGTCAAGCGCTGCGCAGGATCCTTCGAACCGCATTTTCAGACGATCAAGTACCGGATCGTTTCCGGCGACCGCGACGCCCAGCGGAACAACGCCTTTGCCGAAGCGATCATCAAACTGCGTGTCGACAACGAAGAGATTTTTGAAGCCGCTGAGGGGCACGGTCCCGTCAATGCTTTGGACTCAGCGCTGCGTAAGTGCCTGGGCGCCGCCTTTCCAGCGCTCGAACAGATGCACTTAGTCGACTATAAGGTGCGAGTCGTGAACTGCGAAGCTGGTACTGCCGCAAGAATTCGCGTCAATATCGAAAGCTCTGATCACGAGCGTGTATGGGGCACCATCGGCGTAAGCGAAAATATCATCGAAGCCAGTTGGCTAGCCCTGGTCGACGCGGTCGAATACAAACTGCTACTCGACGAAGGCAAACTGAAACATCGAACGGCACCTCAAGTAATGCCAAGTAAACAGCCAGCTAGCGCTGTAGATACTGGTCGATGATTTCGGCTTTTTTTAATAGGTAGGGTATGTGCTTGTCGGACGCTTCGAGCAGCTTGTGAACGAGCTTGATCTGCTGCTCGAACTCTTCGGCAAACTTTCGATGCTCTTGATCGCGCCAACTGTCCGCCAAGCGGGCTTGAGCCTGCGTCAGGCTTGCCGTTGATTCGCGAACCTGCTGCGTGTATCGCTTAAGCATGGCGGCAAACTGCCGTAGTTGCTCGGGATCGACGACTGCTTGGGACATGGAAAGATCTTGATTAAATTAAATGGGTAGATTCGCTTGCTGGACAACGCCAGGTCTACGAGACAGCCGCGGCGCAAATCCTTTAGAGCCAGGGCTTTAGCTGGGCTGTGCGGTAAATAGTAGTTTCAGTTGTTTTCTTTTAGAATCATTCGATTGTTTTTTGTTCATGAACAACTTGAGGCACAATCTTGTTCTTAGTCGCGGAGCGACGACATGTGCAAGCCTGGGACGCGAGTCCCAGGTCTGACTTCGCGACTGAAGCCTAGACTCCCGCGCGGACCTGGGAACCTGGCGCTGGCCTGCTGGATTCGACGGCTAGCCTTCAATCTAGCATAGACTTACTCCCCAGGTAGCTGGAGTCGCCAGACTTCAGTCCGCAAAAAATCCGAAGTCTGGCGACTGGGGCTAACTCAGTGGACGCGCAGCGTTGATTCCCAACGCTGCGGCTGCAGCCATTAGCTGGAGGACTCCACATGCCGCGAAAGCCACCTGCCAACCCAGCTCGATGTCTTCGACATAGATCCGCGCCAGTCCGCCGAATACGATCGGCGACAGGGCTGCACCCAAGTTGCCCCACATGTTGGCCCAGCCGACGACCGACCCTACGTGCCGACCGCCGACATCCTGCCCATACGCCCACATCGCGGAAATGCTCAAATCGGTTGCCAGACCCACCACCGCTAAAAATAGAGTCGCTTGGAGCGAGCTGTTGACGGAGGTACAGGCGAAGAACGCCAATGCGACTGCGATGCGCGGACCGCACAACATAATCACGCGGCCTCGTCTTAAACCGAACCGACGCGTGGCGGCGTCCAAGCACCAGCCGCCGAGCAACATGCCAACGATGCCCGAGGCCAAGGGCAAACTCTGGAGCCAGCCCTGCGCGCCAGCTCCGCTTTGATGAACCTCCCTCAAGTACTTCGGCATCGAAGTCACCAGAAAGGCCCAACCAAAATTGCTCGCGAATTGCACAAAGGAATTGAGCCACAAACTCACGTCGCGACACATGCGGCCCAGCGGTGGCCCGCCTGGGCTAGCAAGCCGCCTACCACCTGCCTCAGTTGTCTGGCCACTTGATCCCGCAATTAACGCGGCTTCCTGTGAGTTCACCGAGGGATGTAGGCTGGGCTGATCTCGAAATCGCCACGCGAACACGACTGCCACGGCAATTCCCACGACACCGTAGACCAGCATCACCGGACGCCAACTGGTCGAGGCTGGAATCGCATCGGCACCCAGTGAAGACCAAGCCTGTCCATACGTCCACCACAACATAAGCTGCACTGTCAAAATGGGGGCGAGGGCTCCGCCAAGTCGCCCGCCCACAGCGACCAGACCATTGGCTATCCCTCGCTGATGGACCGGAATCCAGCGACCGACGATACCCGCGGCAACTGGATAGGCACCCGCCTCGAACAGACCGCACATCAGTCTCAAAGCGATCAGCCCGCTAAATCCGGTAACCGCGCTGAGCAAGCCCGTGCTCAGCGACCAGAGTGCAAGGTAAATGGCCAGCACGTAACGCGCGCCAAAGCGATCGCCGAGCCAACCGGCTGGTAGTTGGAAGAATGCGTAAGTCCAAAAGAACGCGCTCAAAGCACGATCCAATTGTGCACTGGATAGTCCTAAATCGCGCTGCACGGCACCGCTGGCCGTACTTAGGCAGATGCGGTCGAGATACAACAAGACCGCGACCATCATGGCCAGTAGCAACATGCGGTAGCGGACGAGCGTGGGGCGGATCGTCAAGGAGTTCATAAGCGCTGTCACACCTGGGAGGTAACTAGGAATATAGTAACCCGACGCGTAAGCTTTGAAGTTACACTTTTTAATACCAGCTCAGAGCGCCAGCAAGTGGAATGCGTTGAATACCAGCTCGAAGCGCCAGCAAGTGAAATGCTAGTGCCGAAACTCACACGAACTGTCCGTAAGGCCAAATAGATCATGCATATCTTTGACGCGCACTTAGATTTAGCCTTAAATGGAGTCGACTGGAATCGCGATTTGCGGCAATCGGTCAACGACATACGTGCCCAAGAGCGGGCCTTGGGCATGACCGCTCCAGGCCGCAGCACCAACACCGTTTCGCTGCCAGAGCTGCAACGGGCTCATGTCAGAACATGTTTAGCAACACTGCTGGCTCGGCAGGAAATTGCGATCGATCATGATTTTGGCTGGACGACTCCACATGCCTGCTACGCGATGGCCCACGCGCACTTAGCCTATTACCGCGCGCTGGAACACGATGGCTGGCTGCGGACGATTCGCAGTAGGGCCGACTTGGCCGAACATGTGGTCCAGATTGAAACAGATACCCACGATCGACTGGGCATCATTCTGACGATGGAGGGAGCCGATCCTCTCCTGAACCCAGACACTCTTTTTGAGTTCCACGCAGCGGGTCTCAGAGCGATCGGTCTAACGCACTACGGTACGAATCGTTACGGCGGAGGTACGCGTAGCGAAGCGGGCTTGAGTCTTGACGCACAACCACTGCTAGAAAACATCCACGCGCTGGGCATGACCGTCGATGTCACACACCTGTCCGACAAGTCCTTCTGGCAAATCGTCGATCGCTTTCCAGGCCGCATCCATGCCAGCCACCAGAATTCACGTCGACTCGCGGACTGGCAGCGGCAGTTCAACGATGCTCAGTACAAAGTGGTCATTGAGCGCAAGGGTGTGATTGGCATTGCCATGGATATCATCATGTTGCAAGACGGATATGTGCGCCAGCAATCCAGCCGCGACGCAACGCTTTCAGCGGTCGTCGAGAACATCGATATCGTTTGTGAACTGGCTGGCGATGCAAAACATGTTGGCATCGGCAGCGACCTGGATGGTGCCTATGGATGCGAACAAACTCCAGCCGATTTGGATCGCATCGGCGATCTAGCCAAACTGCAGGGCATGTT
>JBGSJL010000093.1:0-1919 GCA_041741955.1 Pirellulaceae bacterium
AAGCGTTCGAGTTGCCTGGGGCCTTCCGGCGTGAGATAACTGTCCGCTGAGCCATCGTCCATCTTGAGTTCAACGACATCACCAGAGTCGCATTGACTATTCGTCAATCCCCAAGCGATCGATCCGTTGGAACCTTCCACCGCATGGGGAATACCAGGCAGGGTAAAACCAACCAGCCGCCGCGTAGCTCCGGAATCATCGACCCAATTCATCGCTACGCGATACCAAATGCATGGCACACCTAGCCGCAGGTGCATGTCGGAAGCCAACATGGCATGTCCAGTTTCAGTCAGCTCACCGCTAACAGCCCAATTGTTGCTCGCACCCTTTCCCTCGGGCACCCAGTCTGGACTAGTCTTACCGGTGGTCTCAACATTTCCGCCGTTCGAATCAGCAGCGTTTTGATCACGCAAAGTCCAAACTGAAGCCGACGGCATGGGTGGAGAGGGAATCGTTGATCCATCGATTGCGGCATCCCAGCTAGAGCCCGTACGTACGAAAAACTGAAACAACTCCTTGGGAACGCTTTCGTGCAACTTGCCAAAATTGCGTTCGCGCCCGCCGTCTTCGTCTTGCACATCGCAAAACATGCTCAGCAGCACATAGACGCAATCCTCATTTTGCCAGGGCTCGGGAGTGGCATTCAGGACGAGATACTCAAAGGGTGCAGCCCGCAGGTTGGCCATTGCCGCATTAACTCCAGCAGTGTACGAGTTCAATAGTTGCTTTGTTTCGTCCGAGGCTCTCTCGACTACTTGTTTGGCAAGCTGTTGGAATCGATGCTTGCGGTGATGCCGGTCGGCTGGAAAGGCCGGCTCCCCGAAGAGTTCGCAAAGTCGACCCGAAGAAACGCGTCGCAGTGCATCCATTTGAAACAGGCGATCTTGGGCATGAACAAAACCAACGCCATAAGCTAAATCCACGAAGGAATGCGCCTGAACCGTTGGATTGCCATTTGAGTCGCGAGTCAATTCGACCGTGTCCGTAATGCCGCGAACGGCGATCGCACCGTCGAGTTGTGGCAGGCTAGCTCGCAACCTTAAATGCAACCCAACGGCTCCAACCGAGATCAACAGCAGCAACGCCAACCCCACACGAACAGCCAGTCTGCGCCAACTTCGACGCTTCTTGCTTGGCACTTGTGGATCACCAACGCGCGCTGTACCTAGCGTATTTTGCACTGGGGCATTACCAGAATTTGTAGCCGGGTGAATAAATAACCGACGCAACTTAGCGAACATAAGATTTCCTCGAACAAGTTATTGGACCTGACCACGACGCATCGTGACAGGCTGGTCGATTATGCTGTGTTCGTTTTAACGTTGGCGGTGCGTTCCCCTGCTGCCTGCATTGACCGATTGGCGCTGACATCGAACCTGAACCTAAAGTCTTTAATCGTACTTTCCAAGGAGACTATTGATGGCTGACCTCGCACGGTTTTGGGAGAACTGGGCTCCTTATCTTTCCCACATTGAGGATAACCATCTGGATTTGGAGAACATCAAGCGGCTTGGGGCGCATATTTCGGATCCTGTGCTAATCATTGGGGCCGGTCAGGGCTTGCTCGTTGAGCAGTTGCAGAAATCGGGTCACAGCGTTGATGGAGTCGAGCTGAGTCCTCTGATGATCAAGTACGCGAAAACAAGGCGGGGACTGGAATTGATCGAGGCTGACGCGCGGAAGCTGCCGCTCGCCGACAACACCTACAACACGACCATTATTGCGACCGGCGTGGTCGACTTTTTGGATGACGAAAGCCAGATTGAGTTAATCGTGAACGAGGCAAGTCGGGTAACGCAACAATCCGGTACAGTCCTGGTGGCATTCGTGGCGGTACACCCAGCCGCTGAGAGATTCGCCAGACGAATCGGCCTGTTTACGGAGGAAGGGACCTTTAACCAAAAGAAAATGTACGAGCT
>JBGSJL010000094.1:0-4455 GCA_041741955.1 Pirellulaceae bacterium
AAGGAATAAAGGGACAGGCATTAATCATATCGCGATTTTTCGTTCGTTAGTGAAACCTACGAGCAAAAAGCCGCCAAGTGGTAGTGGCAAGCTTGGTTCGATCCTGACAAGCTCTAAAAATTACCCCACAAACTCAACATCGGCGCACCAGGGAGCTTTGGCTGTGAAGAAAATCGCAAGAAGCGGGCGTCTGGTGACGCTAGGCGATCGATTGAAGTGGATTGCCAGGACTGCATAGCCACTTCCGGCTGCGACGAGCTGCCTCGTCGGCCATGCTCTGAGCTGTACCGGCGGCGCGCTTGAACATGCGGCCGAACTTCTTCACTAAATAAAGGGGAATAAAGGGACAGGCATTAATCATATCGCGATTTTTCGTTCGTTAGTGAAACCTACGAGCAAAAAGCCGCCAAGTGGTGGTGTCAAGCTTGGTTCGATCCTGACAGCTCTTAAAATCACCCCACAAACTCAACATCGGCGCAGCAGGGAGCTTTGGCTGTGATGAAAATCGCAAGAAGAGAGCGTCTGGTGACGCTAGGCGATCGATTGAAGTGGATTGCCAGGACTGCACAGCCACTTCCGACTGCGACGAGCTGCCTCGTCGGCCAAGCTCTGAACTGTACCGGCGGCGCGCTTGAACATGCGGCCGAACTTCTTCACTAAATCACACCAACTATGACAGTCCAGCCCCATGCGCGATAGTATCGGAGCCAAGTCGGCAGGGATCACGCCGCTTTCGTCGTCGCGCATCTGCCTGCCCGTCCAGTCCAGTAGCTCCAAGTAACTGAGCATCGAGATCGAAAGAAAGCCTTTTTTGCTCGCGCGGCGCCCGCTGCTCTCCACGTCCGCACCGATGGCGTCATCGCGCTCGTTGATCTCAATCGGACTCAACCAGCCGCTCTTCTGACGGGTGCGACTACGTTCCCAATCATGAGTGCTCGAGCCCTTGGCGCCTTGCCGCTGAGTCAAATCATCGATCCGGTCTTTGACTCCGGTGTAACTGCTTGTTTCCAGAGTTTTCGCGATCGCCGCTCGAATCGGATTTAAGTCCACATATGCCGAACAAGCCAACAACGACGCTTCATCCAGCAGCAACACCGCCTTGTAACGACCTTCCCAGAAGTGCCCAGTGACTTGATCTTCGGCATTACTCCGCCGCGCAATATTCTCCGCCGTGCAGCGCATCCACCAACTCAGGTCACTCAGCCGCCCACGTCTTTCAGCCACCCGCTCGGCATCGTTCACGATCATATTGATTTCCGCCTCAGTGGGCTCGGCGGGCGATCCATCTTTATTGCGCCGCTGAGGAAACACCTGCAACCACCGCCTCGCCACATCCTGATCGCTCCAAGTTGCCAGCACATCGGGTCGGCTTCTGAGCACCAGATGAATGTGGTTATGCATAACCGTGTAAGTCAAACAATCGATGGCAAAAACACTGGCTAGGAACTCCAGTCTTTGCCGAATCCACTCTCGACGATGTTCGAAAGATTTCCCAGTCACCGAGTCTTCGCCACACAGAAAAGCCCTGCGCACGCAGCGTTGGACGCAATGCACAACTTGGACTTCGTTTGGATTGATTACCTCACCACGAGCAAGCCTAGCCATAAAACCACCTCTGAAGTGCAGTTAAATTTTTCTGGTTAGTCAAAAATTTAGCGACACCCGCCGTTAAAGGCAAGCCTAGTTTATGCCTGTCCCTTTTCTTTGTTTTCTTCCTTTTCTTTGATACACACCAACTTCAACAAACGCGTTGGCCATGACTCCGTCGAAATACCAAGTCGGTCGAAGATTTTCCGAATCGCATGTCGGAAGCGAAAACCGATTTTAGCCGAATAAAATCAAGCAGCCTGTTCCTTGGAATCGAGCGACGTGATTGCTGAAAAAGCCAGTCGCACGACCTCATAGTCGCCTTCTAGCTCGACATATATGTAGGCTGCATTGGGCGTCACCAAACAAAAGTCGACATGGTCTATATTGAAGACTCGCCCGTCGTTTGCATGGACACTAAACCGAACGAATGGTTGTGCTCGTAGCAATTTGGTAAGTTCGCTTCGCATTGAAGAGTTCCCGTTACATGATTTTCTGATTCGGCGACTCCTCATTATGACGAAACTGGGCAAATTAGTCGCTGGGGTCACCGCATTTCGCAAGTAAATAGTTGTTCATCCGGATGACGGATGGAGGACATGCTTCTATACCCACGAACTGGCTGCCTGAGCCCGCAAGGTTCGCTACGAGATGCCAAGCCCACGACAGGAACACGAATTGAATTTGGATGAAAACAATTAGCCCGTGCGACAAGCAGCGGCTATTGTTCGATGCGATATAACTGCGACGCTGTCCGCACGAAAAGTGCATTGTCGGCGACTGCCGGCGAGGCATTGCAGCCTTCGGCAAGTTCGTTTTTGGCGACCAATTCGAACTTGCGGCCGGCCCGCAGAACGGTCGTCTTGCCTTCTTGATCGAACAGGTAAATGAGCCCACCTGCGTACAGCGGCGAAGCGGAGAAATTGCCGCCGACACGCTCGCGCCAAATTTCGGCTCCCGATAGCGCGTCCAAACACGTTACGATGCCCGTGTCGTTGCAAACATACAGCTCTTGACCATCCAGCAACAATGAAGGCTTCTTTGAAATCTGGCTATCGTTCTCCCAGGCGATGTGCGTCTTAGTCACATCGCCCTGGCCGCCGTACCGGACGGCCAATAGTTTTGTCTTGCCAAAACTCGTACAAACATAAGCCATGTCGTTGCCAACAACGGGGCATGGCACGGTCGAAAAACCCAGCTCGCCATAATAGGCCTTCCACAACTCGCTGCCGCTGGCAGGATCGTAACCATAGACCCAATTGGCTGCTGGCGACACTAGCTCCGCATGACCTGCAACCTGGACAACGACCGGCGTGCAATAGGCCTTTTTCATATCGGGTTTTGGATCCATCTCGCCCGAGCGATCTGTTTTCCAAGCCAGGCTGCCATCCTTAATATTTAGTGCAGCGATAAACTGCCGGTCGATTCCATCGAAGTGAACGATCATCAGGTCGTTCCAAAGTATGGGCGAACTTCCAGGCCCATTTTGATGGTCCACGATCAGCTCGCTATTTCGCCACACAATCTCACCCGTCGCGGCATCAATGCAGCTCGATCCGTACGCGCCAAAATGCACGTATAAACGGCCGTCCTGTAGGACAGGCGTCGGCGAAGCGTAAGTGTTCGTATAGTGAATCGGTTCGGGTTCCTCGGGCGAAAACACTTCGATGTCGTGAAGCAGTTTGCCGGTCTTCTGTTCGAAGCATAGCGCGCGAAGGGAGAGACTACCGACTATGTCGAGTTGCTTTGGGTTCTGCGCATCGGCCAGACGCTCTTGCTTCTGGGCTTCAGTCAGCTCGGTTGTGATTGCCGTGGTGAGCCAGATCTGCTGGTCTGCGATAACCGGCGACGAATGTCCATTCCCGGGCACGGAAACTTTCCAAGTTACGTTTTGTTGTTCGCTCCATGTGCTCGGGAGTGTGACCGATTGGACATGACCATCCCCGTTGGGACCGCGAAAACGCGACCAGTCCGCAGATTGAGCGGTCGACGAGAAACCCAACGCCAGTAAGCAAAAACAAGCAATGCTGAACCGCTCGCCCCAAACGCTGCCAGGTGTTGGACTTGGCAAGGGCACATTGGACCGGATTATCGCAATCAACATGGCATAAACTTTTTGGCAAGTGGTTGAGGTAGGAGTTCGGTGAGTTTTCAATTAGATCCCTACTGCGGCTATTCGTGGGCAAACTAAAGAAATCTCATCAGTCCAGCGCATGTCCGCCAGGGAAGACTATCATATACGACGATCGCTCGATCGGGAATTAAGTTCCATGATTGCCAGCCAGTTTTCGAGCTGGTAGGAAATTGGATTCGGCCCCATTTTTGGCTCCCACCAGCTTATGTTTACGCCAATTGCTCGACGTTTTGCAATCGCTATTTCGATTTCCTGGTTGATAGTAACTATCGCTGCCGCCCAAACGACGGATAGCCGCGATGAGGATGACGAACCGCCAGAGTACTTGCCAGGCCTAATTGCCCAGTACGAGACTGCAGATAGTCGGGCTCAGCGCATCGATCGGGATATCTTGTTCGACTGGAGCCATTACCCAGTCGATTCCCGCCTAGAACCAGGAGGAGATTTCTCTGCCTCTTGGCAGGGTGCGCTGCAAGTCAAAGCCAATGGCATATTCCAATTGCGATTGTTTGTGTGTGGAAAAGTATCGGTGATGTTGGCAGGTAAGCCAATCCTCGACACCCAAACCGATCAACCTGAGTGGAAAGATTGTGAGTCCATCGAGTTGCGTTTTGGCAAGCACGATCTGAAGATCACCTTCGCTGCGAGCACTCAACCAGCGCGGCTGGGACTCTATTGGTCAGGTCCCGGGTTTCAGCTCGAACCCATCTCGGCCAGCTACCTATTCCACGCTA
>JBGSJL010000095.1:0-57075 GCA_041741955.1 Pirellulaceae bacterium
TCATTTTTCGGCCGGCATCCTCGTATTTCGGGGGTGCCGCGCCACTTTCTCATTGGCTGTATTAAGCGTGCGGGAACTCAAATTCGCTGGGCAGCGATACACCGCACGCGCTCGTCGATGCGAGTTATTAGCAGAGTGATCGGCAGCCCTTTCCCTTTCGCGTAGCGACGTTGATAAGCATTAGCATCCAGCTTTACTGAACGGGATTTAACCTCCACAGGTCCTGCTCCGTAATCGCGCAGCCATTTGCGAACCTTTCGATCGTCCCAAGCAATCACGTCGACCACACGGAACATCTGATGCCAGGGAGACCCGACTGGTTGGTCGCCGGTAAAGTAGCCATGCTCCCTCCCCAGGCACTGTAGGCTGTTGTCTTGAGCCCATGCCAGATGAAGCTCGGACGCGTGCAACACATTATGCAGGTCGAAAACAAACTCTAGGACTTCGCCTGCGGTGCCTAAAGGTTCTAGGATCTTGCTAGTTGGGCGCGAAAAGGTACTGATGTCCAGGTTCGATCGGTATGACTCTGTCGGCTTGGCTTCGAGCTGGCTGGGCTCGCACAAAACGGCGGTCCGCAGACGCTGGCTCTGCCGAAGTTGGCCGGTGAGTAGCAATTGCTGGCGGCATTCACCCATGTTTCCAAGCCACACTCGATCCGCCGAATCTTCAACCTGTGTGGCCACTTGCTCGCTGAAATGCGTCGACGGGGCCAGCTTAATCATGGCTCCTCGACATGACTGGGCCATTTCGAAAATCTGCTGAAGACTTGGGGCAAAGTCATCGCTGTCCGTCGTGCGCCGCCCCGCAACCCTGCGATCCGGATCGATACTCAGCCAGGCTGTTGGACGGCTCCATTCGCTAGGCAATTGCTGGGAATGGACCGCTACATCGAAGCCATGGGCTTGAGCGTTGTCGTGGGCCAGCGCAACCAAACTGGGGTCGCAATCGATCCCCTGAACTTCGCCGCGGTGGGCCAGCGCGACCAGGTCAGAACCTGCTCCGCAGCACGCATCCACAACCAATTCGTGGTCGGGAAAAAGCGAAGCTTTGTAACGCGCGCACCAATGGTCGCTGGCTTGAGCCAAGCTCTTGTCGGTCCATAACCAATTCTCGGGCTGAGGAAAGCGATGCCTAGAGCGCCAACGCAATTGTCGCTGCTCGCTTAACAAACTGTCCTGCCAGGCCTGGAGGCCTTTGATGCTGGCAGGCGATTCGTCCAGCAGCCGACGACCGTGTTCGATAAGCCAGCGCGTTTGCTGGAGCCGGAGATGTTCTGGGCTGGTAGAAGTCAACGTGGGAGCGTCACCGTGTGCGCGTGTCGGTTCAAGATGGAGCGGTTAGGGATATAGCGGTTAGCCGTAGAGAGTGGAATCGATTGTAGCGGTGAACCGAGGCGAACCAAGGTGGCTGTTATTTGGCTTGGCCATCCGTCGATCTAGATTGCTGGTTGACCGTTGTTAGAAAAAATAAGAGGTGCTTCGATCGTGTCAGAATCTTTGCTAAGGAAGCCACTGACCGGTATATTGCTGCTGGCCGGTGCGGCCGGCGGTCCCTACATGATGTTTGAAACGAAGGTTGGACAGCAGGCCAGTACGCAATTGTTCGGCGATGGGCAAACAACGGGTGCTTCTAGCCAAGGTGGAACCCAAGGCGGCAATGGAGAGTTCGGCAGCTATGTCGCCTGGGACGCTACCAATGCAACCGTTTCCAATGCAACCGTTTCCAATGCAACTCAGTTGCACCCACTCAACCCAGCCTTGCAGGATCTTTCTCTGCAACAGCCTGCCATCCATACACTCAGTGAAGTGCTGCGTTTTGACATCTCGCCGGGATGGGTCATGGGAAACTTCCCACGCGTTTCCACGGTGCTGGCGGACACACAGCTTGATGGCCTACGCGTGCCGCTGGTCACGGGTACGGCCCCCAGCGATCTGGCGGGCACCTTGACCTATAGTTTTGATCGCTTCCATCGCCTACAGCGATTAACAGTGCAGGGCGCAACCGGCGATGCAACTCGCTTCATTGCCGAGCTTCAGCAGCACTACCAAATGCAGCAGGTGCCGTCGCTAGGCGGGCTGCTTTATCAATTGTCATGGAACGGCCAAGCGACCAGCATCGTGCACGTCGAGCCGGCCTCGGTCATCTACGCTGACGCTGCCTATTCGCGTTTTAATGTGCTGATTGAACTCAATCAGCCTGGGCTCGAATACGGCCTTAGCCAAGAAGCCCGTAGGCTGCTAGACGCAGGCAAAAACTCGCGGCGCTGGTAGTTTGCTCGCGGTGGCGTCTAGCTGGACAGCGCTAGGTTCGGGCTGGAGTCTAAGCCTGGACTGATAAAAGTTTGGGGATGTGAAGAATAACAGCTTGCGCAAGTACTACCCCGAAGGGGTCCAAGACACTAGCCGTCATCCCTTCGGAATGGGTGACGGTTGGGCCTTGAAAGTTTAAGCTTAAAAAGTCGGTGAAGTGTTACTCCATCGTCGACACACAGTACAAGTTCTTATTCGATCGAATGAACAGTTCACCGTTACTGATGGCAGGCGTGGCACTAAACTCTTCGGAATCGCTGGTGACGCGGTTCACGGCGAGCTGTTTGAATTCTTTGCCTGCGTCGAAGACAAACATGTCGCCTCCGCGGGTCACGTAATAGATCTTGCCATTGGCCAGCACAGGCGAACTGTAATCGCCGCCACCACCACCACCACCACCACCACCACTTGGTCCTCCAGGACCGACACCGTTTTCATTGCGGTCTGCGGCGGGTTGGCTCGGGGAGCCAGTCGCACGCAAACGCTCCTGGTAGATTTGTTCGCCAGTCGCTGCGTCCAGACAGGTCACAATGCCTCTGGCGATGTAAAACATTCTGCCATCGTAGACGAGCGGCGTGGCATAGCTGCCACTGTCGCTTCCTTTCCAGACAACATGCGTGGCGGCTACGTCGTCCTTTCCACCCGCTTTGACTGCGACCGAACCACCGCTGCGTCCGCCAACTGCATAAACCACGTCTTGGTCCACTACGATGCTCGAACTAAACTGATCGTCTTCGGTAGCTGCACAATACCATCGCAACTTACCGTTCTCTGGGTTAAGTGCCCAAACTTCAAAGGGTGCACCGATTACGATCGCAGACATGTCGCCAGACTTGACGACTGCTGGGCTGCCCCAGACCATGCCGAGCGAATTTGCGTCACAGCGCCAAACTTCCTTGCCGGTCTTCTTGTCCAGACCAAAAATAGCGCGACTTTCGGCACCGGCGGGAATGATCACATAATTTTCGTGCACTAGCGGACTCGATGAGGATCCCCAATTGCGATCATCGGAATCGGTACCTACGCTGGTTTGCCAAAGCTGATTTCCAGCCAGATCAAAAGCGACCACACCGCTCTTTCCAAAGAACGCAAAAACATGTTCTCCATCGGAAACTGGCGTGTGCGAAGCATACCCGTGTTGAGGCACACCCATGCCTGAGTACGGATCCTCTTGGGCGGTCGAAGGTAGCGTCTTCTGCCAGACAATTTGACCGTCCAACTTGTTGACGCAAACCATGTGACGCACCAACTTTTTGATGTCGCCCATGTTTTCGCGCGACTCGCCGTAGCCCGAATAGCACGTCACGAACACCTTGTCTCCAACCACGATCGGGCAGGATACGCCCGCACCCGGCAAAGCTATTTTCCATTTTAGGTTTTGCGTCTCACTCCACTGCGTAGGAGTCGGCACCGCATCTTCGGCGATCCCACTACCATTGGGCCCGCGAAAGCGATTCCAATCCGCTGCTTGCGCAGAAAAAGTGGAAAGCAATGCCGCTGAGGCAACCCACAAAATCAAGAAATGTCTCATCACTTCACTTCAACAGTCTCTGAAAAGATAAGAATAAGAATCGTCGAACCGGCCCATTGGGCCGCTTCCACGTGGAAAAGAGAGGGCCGATGCCCACGGGGCTAAACTAGGTTACGCCAGGCAAATTCTAAGAAGGTACTCACTTAACTTAAAACACTCCGACAGACCGAATGTTTCGCAGGCACGCCGCCAGTGGATCATTTGGAGTCGCACTGGCCGATCGATGTTCGACTACTCAGGAATTACTTCCAAATGTAGCAGGTCAGCGACCGTTTCGCGGCGGCGGATCTCTTTCAACTGACCACCTTCCACCAAGACTTCCGGTGCCCGGTATTTGCTGTTGTAGTTGCTGGACATCGCATAACCATAGGCGCCGGCAACTTCCAAAATTAGGTAGTCGCCAATGCTAGCGGCGGGCAATCGACGCGTGGCGACGATACCACCTTCTTCCTGGGTGAAAATGTCACCAGATTCACAGAGTGGTCCACCGACGACAACATCCCGCTCGAGCTTGCTTGTCGAACCGTCGCGACGAGCGATCGAAATTGGGTGGTAAGCACCGTAAAGAATGGGTCGCGCTAAATCGTTGAAGCCCGCATCAAGCAGATAAAAAGTATTCTCGCCCATTTGTTTTATGGCGCGGATCTCAGCCAGCAAATAACCGCTTTCAGCCACCAAATAGCGACCAGGCTCGATCTCCAATTCGATCGCGTGCCCAAATTTGTCTTGTAGGCGATTGCGAGTTGCGTTCCACAGCGTGTAGTACTGATCCAAGTCGATGTAGGTCTGGTCGGATTTGTAGGGCACAGGTAGGCCACCACCAGCGCTGATGGTCTTGACGGTCCGACCCACTTCCAAGCAGGCTTTTTCCATCGCCACGCAGACTTGAGCCAAGTGCTCGAAATCCGTGCCACTGCCGATGTGCATGTGCATGCCGGTGACCGTCAATCCATTGCGATCGGCGCGGATCAGGCATTCGTCGATGTCTTGGTGCCACACACCGTGTTTAGACTGGGGGCCTCCAGTGTTTGTTTTTTGGCTGTGTCCGTGGCCAAATCCGGGATTGATGCGCAGGGCAATATCGCGACCGGGTGCTAATTGCCCGAGTTGATCGATCATGTCGGGCGAGCCGATGTTGCATGGAATATTATGCTCGACAACCAAGTCGAGCGCCTCGCGATCGAACACGTCGGCAGTGTAAACGATTCCCGCCGGATGCGAGTTGGGTACAAAACCAGCCCGAAGGGCGCGATGTATTTCACCGGCGCTTACGGCATCCACCACGACGCCGCTGCGGCGCATGCGATCGAGGATAGCGATATTGGAGAGCGCCTTCTGCGCGTATCGCACGGCGTCAAAGGCCCCCAAGTCTGCGATGCGTTTCTCAATACTGCCCCAGTCGTAAACGTAGCAAGGTGTGCCAAATTGAGCCGCAATCTCTGCTACTTGAAAACCTGCGATCTCGGTACGCGACGTGGAAAATGCGCTTGATAACGTGGGTGCAGTCATGATCCTAAGTTCTCTGAAAAATCCCGATGATTCCAACTCCGCGTGAAACCGCCACCACGAAGCTAAACTAGAAGTCAAAATGTTAATTAGTTTCCATCACGACAAGCTGAACCTAGGTCTGTTTGCGTTTCTCGCGCATCTGACGACTATAGGTCTCCATGAACGCCCGCTCGCGTGCGGAAAGACTGTCCTTCCCTTGGTTATGAATCTTATCGAGAATTCGATCCGACTCGGCCTCTTCGCTGGAGACTTGGTCGCCTGAGACTGGGGCACTGGACGTTGAATCGGGGCGATGTACTTTTAGACCGCTGCGATTCTGCTTGAAGCTTGCTTGCAAGCTACTCCACAGGCTGCTGATTCGACCAAAATTCCATTTTCCGTAAAAGTAGACCGCCGCAAACGCGGCGCCCACCAAGTGAACGTCGTAGGCGACTCGCGAGGTCGACCCAAACACGTTGCCGAGCACGATGATAATGCCCAGCAACCACGCTTTCACCGGCAGGGCACCATACAAATAGAGTGTGGCTTGCGGAAAGGAGAACACGAAGAGCATGGCGACCGCAGTTGTTCCACCCGAAGCTCCCATAAGTGGCCCTGCGGGCAGGGTGGCATCCTGACTCACGCGCATCGCCGCCCAAAATACTCCGCCCAGCACGATGGCCACTAGATAGAACCGCAGGAATTCCCATTTACCAAATTTGTCTTCGACATTCCGGCCTAAGAAATACAGCGAGACCATATTAAACAGGATGTGTGTGATCTGGATTGGATCGTGAGTAAAACCGTACGTTAAGAAGCGATACCACTGCAAAGGTTGAAACAAGTCGGTGGAATAAACCGAAAGAAATTGGGCAATTCCAAGCGGGTTGTCGGCTTTGCGGAAGATCAAGAAATTGGCCACGTGGACCACTACGTTGACGAAAATGATCATCGTGACCGCAGTCCGATTATCCCAGGGCTGGAGCGGGCGCAATTGATCGTCTTGGTAGTAGTCTCGGTCGTAGATGCCCATCCCTAGTCCTCAGTAATTCGCCCACGCGACTCTTTTTACAAACCCGCCTGCGCCTACTCTATTGTGGGCTGAAGTTAAACTGCGATGGATCAAAGCCTTCCGGACCAAAACTGTTGGGGCTCTGACCGCTGGCCCCACCTGCGCCTGGAACTGTTGGGGGACCAATCAATTGTTCGCGCGAGATCTTGAGTTTCTTATACACGCTATCGCTGACTACGTAATACCAATCGGCAAAGCGCGCGTTGAGCTCTAGCACACGTTTACGCGCGGCATCCATTTTCTCCTTGCGATCATCGATCTTACGCTGATTCTCTTTAGCAATCTGTTCGCGCACAAATTCGAGTTCTTCTTTCAATTCTTCATCCGTCTTCTTTGGCGGCGCCTCTTGAGCAACGGGTGCTGCCGCAGTATCGGCGGCGGGTGCGTCTACCGGTGCGTCTGTGAGGAGCGGATCGGTTGGGCTAACTGAACTCTCCGGCTGGCTATCGCCGGTCGGGGCCACGGCCGTTTTGTCATCACCGGCCTGAGATTCGCTCGGCTCTTGAGGGCTGCAATCATCTGCCGTGGCTGGATCGGAGCTCGCCGCTGGGCTAGGCTCGTCGGCCTTCGGGGCCGGCTCGGCAGGCGTCGTCTCGGGAGCATCCGCAGCGGTTGGAGAGTCCTGGGTATTGGCAGATTTCAATTTCGGAGAGGGCGGCGTTTCTGGGGAGCTATCGCCATTGTTTGCTCCTTCGACAGCCTCATCTCCAACTGGCGTCGGCTGATCAGGAGCGTTGTTCGCGGGCGGTTCTACAGCGGAGGTTGCCTCCGATTTTTGCAGAGCCAACATTTCTTCGACTGTCTCGGGTAGCGGTTGCAGCTCGGGCGGCGGGAACTTCGAATCGTCGAGCACCGCCGATACCAACAGGTAGCGTCGCAGACCGCTTTCCTCCTCGTTCTCGCTCAGCTTGGTTACAGTTTCGCCGAACCGCAACAGATATTTGACACCCATTTGCGTGCCGACGAGCGTCTCGCCGCCGGTCGCGAAAATCTCGGTACCGTTAGGGCCTTCTTGAGGAATAAAGCCTTGGCTGACGAGGCTCTGCAAGGACTCTTTGTTTTCCATCAACGACTTGTCCGCTTTTAAGTCAGCGGCCAGTCCCGTTGGCTTGCGACGCACGTTGACGATATCCAAATCCTGAACGGCGTTGCGCAAATTGTTCAGCGAATCGTCTTTCAGCACTTCGCCCTCGGGCACCGAGTCGACCACCGCTTTGCCGTCTTTGTAGGTAAGCAAACGATCCAGCGTCCACTTGTTGGCCGCCGAATCAAAACTTAGATCGGCGTCAAAATTGCGACTCATGCCGTAACCCTGCTGCGTGGGCAGGATGGCATAGTCGCGGAGCCCTACGCTGGCGATGTCAAAACTGCGAATTTCTAACAGCTTTTGATTGATCCATTTCGGAAATTCGGTCGTGAACGGGGCTGTATCTAGTTCGACCACGTAAGTCGCATCTTCGGTGGGGACACGCACATAGCGCTGGCCCTGAACGCCGTCGACTTCTTTGCCCACCACCAGCTCGGCCAGTACTTGATTGGCATCACCCTTGACGCGAAGCAACATACCCACGCCCGATTCGCCAACACTCAAGTCGTCGCTATCGGGATTGATGACGCCATAGAGCGAATGGTCGCCTCGATCCAAGCTAGACACATTTAGAATGGGCATGCTGATCAACGGGGTCGTTGCATCGCGAACCTGTTCGGCCGCATCAGCGGGATAGTCATCGTAGGAAGGCAACTTCCACATGCTGGACGTTTTGTCCTTTGCCACCTCGAAGCGTTCGAGTTGGCCGAGCGCTTCATCGTACTTGATAATTTGAAACGAAGCCGCTTCGGCGGGGTCTTCGAATTTTGCGAAAACCGGTTGGCCTGTAACCTGAGTTTTCAGGTCGTTTTCGTCGTAAATGGCTTCTGGGCGGGACATCCAAGCCAGTCCCAGCGACACGGCTGCAACCACCGCAAATATCGCGGACGTTCTACCTTCGTTCACAGCGGAACTCCTAACTGATCAACAAAATTGATGGATTCTGTGTTGTATTCTTTTCGATTCGAGCCAAGTTTTTGGCTAGCGAACCGGTGACATTTTCTCATACTGCCATGCGGCAATTGCGACAACTATTTCAAGCGGTTCTTGGAGATGCCTTCGCGCTCGCGCACGCGGCGCGTAACGAACACGGCCGCACCGACCAACAGCGGAGGAATGGGCGGCAAGAAAATCGCCAGCATCTTATAAAAATTCTGCAGCTCTAGCACTTTGCCTTCGGATTCGCGGCGACTCTCTTGGATTTGAGCATCGCGCTCGGTCTCCATTTTTTCTTTGCGGATTGCCAATTTGCGTTCCATGGCAGCCGTCTGAACTTGCAACTGTTGCAACAAACCGATCAATTCTTGCTGCTTGCCGACATCCTGTGCGCCCTCGCGCTGCAGGCGTTCGACCTTTTCACGGAATTTGGCGACCGACTTTTGGTTCTCTTCCTCGGCCTCCTGGAGCGCCGTGTTGAAGCTCTCTTGGTAATTCTTCTGCTTCTCAGATTCTTCGAGTCGGAACACTTCGGCTTGGTCCTCAAACAGACTCAGCGTGATGTGCTGAGGTTCGTGACTGCGAATCGTTGGATAGTTCGTTTCGCCAGCCAGCACATCCACGATGTTAAGTACAAAAGTGATGTTCTGAACGCGCAGGTCGAGGTCCTCGAACTGCTCAGGACGCTTGCGGTTCTCGCTGAAGAACGGATGCATGTAGTCCATGTCTGCTACATACACGGCTTTGATGGGCCGCTGCTTGGGCTGAGCCAGTTTACCGCCCGCAGCCTCGGGTCCACCAACCTCGGCTGTGACCGTCGAGTCAGCAGCGGCAGAGTCAGCAGCGGCAGGGACGCCCTCAATGTAAACTGCGATCACCTGCTCACCGGTAGGTGGCCCCTGCGAGACTTGCAATTGAGCAGCCGAAGCGCTGCCACTGCGCATTTGTGTCTGGATTTCCTGAAAGCCGATCCGTCCCGAGTTTTCGCGAGTCTTGACTAAATCGATAATTTTCAAATCGTCGCGCTTCTCTTCTTTGCGAATCGCACCGGCGTACAAAAACATTAGTTCGCGCAAGCCAGCAGAAATGCGGCTATCTTCGCTTAAGTAGTCGGTCTCTTCGCCAGAGCCGTCCATGATGAATAACCATTCGTCGTTGGCGTTGGTCAAGTACTGGAGCTTGGGATGCGGATTGTATTGTTGCCACACGATATCGGGATTAATGCCCGTGAACCCAGAGCGGATGGGAATATCCAGCCCAAGTACTTTCCATAGGGCTTGCATGTCTCCCTTAGGCTCCGGTGGAGCTTGTCCGCCAAACATCGGATTGTTGTTCTGAGCCTGCTTGGGTTCGCCTGTGCCTGGGATGCCCTGATAAACTGCCGGCATGGGGTCTTCAAAAATTGCTGTTGGTACGCCCATTTTCACCGCATCAACCAGGTTGTTGAGCTGCTGTGGATTGAGCGACGAGGGTTGCGCGACGAACAGCACATCGTATTGATCCGTCGAAATAGGATTGCTCGGATCGACCGCCTCCACGTCGTACTGCTTTTCGAGTTCGTCGACGATGGGCTGCTTGGGAATTTGCTGAAAGCCACCGCCGGCCATCGAAAAACCACCCATGAAATTCGCGTCCGTATTGACGATACCCAGCTTGGCCCGCTTGGGCTGGGCCACTGTGTTAATCGATCGCACCAATTCATATTCGACGGGCACGCCGCTATCAAAAAACGGAATGACCACTTTCGACAGACCACTGCGAACCGCCGCGCCCAAAAGCACTTCCTGATCTTTGAATGCGCCGCGCTCGCGCACACGCACCACTTCGGGCACGATACCATACTGCTTTCTCGCCCGCAGAGCCTCTTCGCCCGACGGCTCGATATTCTCGTTGATCTGCACTTGGAGCTTGACGCGTTGGCTGGACGCAATCGCTTGAAATTCTTTCAGGAGAGTCACCAAGTCATACCGCGTCTTAGCGTATTGCTCGGGGATATCCGCCGAAATGTACGCATCGATAACGATCGGGCGTTCCGGATTGAGCTGGCGAATGACGCGCTCTGTGGTCTGGCTGAGCGAGCTGACTTGTCCTTCGGTCGCGTCGTAGCGCAGGAGATCATTTTTCCCGAGGAAATAACTTAGCGAAAACACGATAACGGACAGCAACAGCACGCGGCCGAGGTAGTGCAGGAACTTGATATTTCCGTCCTTACCGCCACTCCAGTGACGACGCCCGATCAGCACCATGCACAGGTACAGCCCAAACGAGAGTACCAGCGTGAAGTATGCGATCGGTGCGATGCTCACCACACCACGGCCAAAGTTATCAAACTGCTCCTCAATACTGAACGCTTTAACGGCTTGAGCCAAAGCTTTCCGCTCGATAATCACATCCGACATCGACGCAAAGGCCAGCGGAGCGTTGAAGATCGCCCCAAGAATGAAGCCGACGGTCAGATTGGATGTCAAGAACGAAGCGATCATGCCAATCGCCAACATGGCCAGTCCAATGAACCAGTAGCCCAAGTAGTTGGCGAAGAACAATCCCGTATCGACTTGCCCCTTGGACAAAAACAGCAACACCAGAAACGTCGAGATCTGGGAGAACACTAGGGACACGGTGTAGATTGAGGCTGCCGATAAATACTTACCGATCACGATGTCAAAATCATCGGCAGGCAAGGTCAGTAGCAGTTCATCCGTCCCCTGTCGTTTTTCGTCCGCCCAAATGCTCATCGTAATGGCTGGGATGAAAAACAGCATGATGATGGGGAACCAGTAATTGAGCTGGTCGAGGTTCGCCAAGTTTGAATTAAAAAAATCATGCGGCCAGAAGGCGGCCATCGAAGTCAACAACACGAACAGACACAGGAAGACGTACCCAGTAGGGTTGGCGAAGTAGCCCAAGAAATTCCGTTTCAGCACGGCGTAGGTCGCACGCTTTCCCTTGGCCAGCGCACTGAAGAGCAGGAACGCCAGCAAGCCGATCACCACATCGATGGCGATCAACTTCAGCAACGGGGCAAACAGATTGAAAACGTCAGCGGCAATCATAGTGAAATCTATTTGATTGGAGAGTCAGTGAGTCTTTGGGAAACAGATAGTCGGCAAATAAATCCTCAAGAGGAGGATTTGGCCCGCACGCTAATACTTGGCGTTGGTGAGTTTATGGAAGGCATCATCCAAGTCGCCTTGGATTTGCCGCAATTCTGCCACGGTGCCATCGAAAACTTTGCGTCCGTCATTGATCATCACGACGCGATCTGCCATCGCTTCTACCTCTTGTAAAATGTGCGTCGACAGCAAAATGGTCTTCGTTTCTCTCAGCTTACGCATGGTCTTGCGGACTTCGCGAATCTGGTTCGGATCTAGACCTGCTGTGGGTTCGTCCAAAATCAAAACATCTGGCTCGTGCAGCAGGGCCTGTGCCATACCGACACGTTGCTTGAAGCCCTTGGAGAGCTTGCTAGTTGCCTTGTTGACAACGGTGCTCAAGTCGCACAGATCGACGACGGCTTGGATACGTTCTTTCTTATGCTTCGAGTCCATACCGCGGGCTTCGGCGAAAAAATCCAACATCCCGATGGGTGTCATTTCGGGGTAGAGCGGCCCGTTTTCGGGCAGATACCCCAAGTGCCGCGAGCCGGCAATGCGGTCTTGAAACATGTCATGACCTGCGATTTTGGCAATGCCTTCGCTCGGCGCTAGATACCCCGTCAACATTTTCATGGTGGTGCTCTTACCCGCACCGTTGGGTCCTAGAAATGCCACCAACTCGCCTTCGTAGACTTTAAAGTCAACGTCGCGGGCGGCGGCAAACGGCCCATAGAATTTCGAAAGACCGATCGCCTCGATCATCGCGCGGCGGCCATCAGCATCCGTATGCTTGTCTACCATATTTATTCTTCAGGACCTCAGTTTTACGTTTGATTCCAGCGAGCCTGTGCCGAGCGTCGTGATTTCGTCGTGACATGACTGCTTTGCGGCGACTTAGTCTACACAGTTTCGTTTTTTACGCAGAGTACACCTGGCCGGTTCGCTAGGCCATTTCTGCCAACCATTTGCTTTTTTACATTTGCCAGATTCGCTTTTGTCAGCAAAACGGCTTGCAGCCTTCGCCTTCGCCCGATAAACTGCGAGGCTTAATTCCCGAGGGTAAGGTCATTTGGTTGACCCCAAGTTGTCGCTCGGTGAGGGTCGCTTGCTAAGCGGCCGTTATGCAATTCCAAGTGACGGATTAGCCGAACCAAGCCATGACACTGTCCCCCAAGACCACGATTGCCAAGCCTAACCAACTACCTAAGAAGTGGTTCCATGTTGATGCATCGGAACAAATCCTGGGTCGCCTGGCCAGCGATATCGCCATGATCCTAATGGGCAAACATCGCCCCACTTATACCCCCCATGTGGACACCGGCGATTTTGTGATCGTAACCAACGCCGAGAAGGTCGTCATGACCGGGCGCAAGTTCGAGCACCGTCATTACGCCTGGTACAACGGATACACGGGCCAGAAGATGGAAAGCTATAAGGACCGCTTGGCTCGCCGACCCGAGGATTTGATCATCCACGCAGTCCGCCGCATGTTGCCGAAAAACAAACTCGCCACGGTCATGTTGGACAAGTTGAAAGTCTACGCTGGCCCCGAGCACCCACACCAAGCTCAACAGGCTGAAACGATCGACATTGGCCAGAAGGCTTCTTAGCCCGAAGCAGTTAGAATCGCATCGGGTTGTGAACTTCGCCCGATCCGCAAGACTGAAAAGCGACCGACGAAACAGACTTGGCGCGCCCCCAAAACCCCATTGAATCTACGGAATTTCCTCATGGTACCGGTCAAGAAAGACAAAAATACTGGCGACATTTTGGGCACTGGACGCCGCAAGTCGGCGGTCGCCCGAGTTCGCCTGCGTCCTGGCACGGGCAAGATCGAGGTCAACGGACGACCCTTAGACATTTTCTTCCCGACGGTCCAGCACCAGCAGGATGTATTGCAGACGTTGGCCCACGTTGGCCATACGAGTGATGTTGACATCATGGTACGTGTGTCCGGCGGCGGTTTGACGGGCCAAGCTGGCGCGATTCGCATGGCGATTGCGCGAGCGCTCTGCGGCATGAGCGACGACAACTTCCAGCCGCTGCGCGACGACGGCTTCTTGACTCGCGATTCCCGCATGAAGGAACGTAAGAAGCCGGGTTTGCACGGTGCGCGCCGCGGAACTCAGTTCAGCAAGCGCTGAGACCGCCGGGAACCTGTCAGAAATCATTTAAAAGCTCTCCCGAACGGGAGAGCTTTTTTCGTTGCTTATGACCGCCCGCGCGAGCCATCTAAGTGAACCTCAGGCGCTAGCCGTGGGCACCAACTATCCCGCGGAGCACCACGGCTAGCACCTGAGGTTCACGACAGAACTTTGGTAACCGTCAACAATCGTCAAAAAATAGAGCGCAAAGCGACTAAATTGCTCGCAAAGCGAGCTATCGGGGCTTGTGGATATTGCGGGTGTTCGTGTACAGTTTTGAGTTCGAATCGGTGAGAATTTTACAGCAGTCCGCCGAATCTAATGCCAGAGTGGCGGAATGGCAGACGCGCTGGACTCAAAATCCAGTGTCCGCAAGGACGTGTGGGTTCGAGTCCCACCTCTGGTACCTGTGCCGAACGAACGTGGTACACGATCACTCGCATTTTAAGAGTCCGGAAAAGGAAACATGCCAACAATCAATCAACTGGTCAAACGCAATCGCGTCGTCCAGCGGAAGACAACCAAGTCGGTGGTCCTGGAAAAATGTCCGCAGAAGCAGGGCGTTTGCATTCAGGTTCGAACCATGACCCCCAAGAAGCCCAATTCGGCTTTGCGGAAAATCACGCGGGTACGATTGTCCAACGGCAAGGAAGTTACCGTGTACATTCCCGGCGAAGGGCACAACCTGCAAGAGCACTCGATCGTGTTGGTTCGCGGCGGCCGAGTTCGGGATTTGCCGGGCGTGCGTTACCAAGTTGTTCGCGGTGCTCGCGATACACTGGGCGTCGACGGGCGTAAGCAGGCCCGCAGTCGCTACGGTGCTAAAAAGCCTTAGTCCGACAAACTGGTTCACTAAGCAACTCTATTCGGTTCATTCAGGAAGTTATTGAGAAGTAAGCAATGGGTAAGATTACTGCCAGTCGAGAATGTCTGCGTCCGGATCCAAAGTATAAGTCGATTTTGGCTGGTAAGTTCATCAACTGCTTGATGTACGACGGCAAGAAGAGCACAGCTCAGTCCGTTTTCTATGGTGCGCTGGACGTCATTGCCGAAAAGATTACCGATCGGCCATCGATTGAAGTCTTCGAGCAGGCGCTGGAAAACATCAAGCCATTCATCGAGGTCCGCTCCAAGCGAGTCGGTGGAGCTTCCTATCAAGTACCGATGCAGGTCAACCGCGCTCGCCAGCAATCGCTGGCTATTCGCTGGCTGTTGATCGCCGTTCGCGAGAAAAAGGGACGCGCTGTCCATTTGAAGTTGGCCGAAGAGCTACTGGCCGCCTATCGCAAGGAAGGCAACGCAATGTCCAAGCGTGAGAATACGCACCGTATGGCTGATGCAAACAAGGCCTTCGCTCACTTCGCCTGGTAGGTAACGTGGCCTTCACATCCACTCGAGCCGTGCTTGTGCAATCCGTGCAAGCACGGCTTTTTTCTTCCCATATGAACCTCATTCACTAGCCGTGGGCCCTGCCGTAGGATGGGGCCCGCGACTAGCGCCTGAGGTTCACGACTGGGCAGGACATTCGGTTTCTTGCACTAGGCGACGATCAACAATTCATAACTGGTACGATCGTGCAGTAGGAGTAGGCGGCGCTGCTCGCACTCACGACTTCACGAACACCGTCTAACAGGGGCTGACTGGCCATGGCTCGCGAGCTTGAGTCGCTACGGAATATTGGGATCATTGCCCACATCGACGCTGGGAAAACGACGGTTACCGAGCGCATGCTGTACGTTAGCGGAACGAAGCACCGCGCTGGCGGAGTGGATTCTGGCACCACCGAAACCGATGATGACCCAGAGGAGCAGGAGCGGGGTATCACGATCTACTCCGCTTGCGTGACTTTTCGCTGGAAAAAATACATTGTCAACTTGCTAGATACTCCTGGGCACGTTGACTTTACAGCGGAGGTTGAGCGGTGCCTGCGAGTTCTCGATGGAGCGGTCGTTGTTTTCAGCGCTCGCGAAGGCGTAGAAGCGCAAAGCGAAACGGTTTGGCGGCAGGCGGACAAGTATGAAGTTCCGCGGATCGTATTCATTAACAAGCTCGATCGCGAAGGGGCAGATTTCTATCGCGTCCTCGAAGAAATTGGTCCTCGTCTAAATGCCGTCCCAGTTGCGATTCAGATTCCAGTTGGCATGGGCCCTCCGCATGTGGCCGATCCATTCAAGGGAGTCATCGACCTGATTGATATGCAAGTGCTAAGTTTTTCGCCAGACGACGACGGAAAAACTGTCGTGGGTCAACCGATTCCTGAAGAATTGCGCGAGGATGCGCAGAGCTGGCGGGACGAAATGCTCGACAAGTTGTATTCGATCAACGACGAAGTGGCCGCACTGGCACTGGAAGAAAAAGAGATTCCTGCCGAACTGGTGCGCAAAGCACTGCGTGAGGGCTGCTTGGCTCGTCAAATTCAACCCGTTCTGTGTGGTTCGGCGCTGCACGGTATGGGCGTGCAGCCTGTGCTGGACGCCGTGGGTGACTTCCTACCCTGTCCGCTGGATCGGCCGCCCGTTGAGGGTGTTGATCCCAATCATCGCGACCGGCAACTGACGCGGAAACCGTCGCCCCAGGCTCCCTTCTGCGCCCTAGTCTTCAAGATTCTGCCTGCCAAAACGGGCAACCTGTATTGGCTCCGCGTCTACTCGGGCACACTCGAATCCAACTCGCGTGTTTACAATCCCAACCGCGATAAAAAAGAGAACGTGGCCCAACTTTGGCAGATCCATGCCACGAAGAAAGAGCGGCAGGGCCAAGTACAGACGCTCGAATGCGGAGACATAGCCTGCGCAATTGGACCACGCATGTCGCTAACTGGCGATACGCTGTGCGACACTCGCGAAACGATTGAATTGCCGAGCATCCAATTCGCGCAAACGGTGCTTTCGATGGCCATCGAACCGGAGAATACTACCGAGCGTAAGAAGCTAGCAGAAGTGCTGGAGATGCTCGAGCTACAGGACCCTACTTTTGATGCGCTCGAGAACGAGGAGTCGGGGCAAACTCTAATCAGCGGTATGGGTGAATTGCACTTGGACGTGATTAAACATCGCCTGACTCGCGATTTCAATTTGAATGTCAAGTTTTATCCGCCACGCGTTAATTACCGCGAAACGATCCGCGAAAGTTCAACTGTGATCGGACAGTGCAATCGTCAAATTGGAGCGGAACAAAAATTTGCGAGGGTCAAGGTGAAGCTGGAACCGCTCGAAGACCGGTCTGCGGATGTCGTGGTACTGGATCAGTTTTTTGGCGACAGCGCGCTGCCAGACGAACTGAAGGCAGCCGCATTGGAGGAATTGCGCGGACGTGCCAAGGGTGGTGGCGTCATCGGCAGCTTCCCACTGACGGGCATCCGACTGAGCTTGATCGGTGGTGAGATGCGCGAGATTGGTTCCGACGAGATTGCGTTTCGAATTGCAGCCAACGACGCATTTGATCAAGGACTTCAGTCCGGCGCGCCCACGCTGCTAGAACCGGTGATGCGCATGGACATCGTGACTCCCGAGGACTACTTGGGCGAAATCGTCGGCGACCTACAGAAGCGGAGAGCCACCATCGAGTCTACGGACTCGCGTGGACTGATGACCGCAGTCATCGCCTTCGCCCCGCTCAAAGAGCTATTCGGTTACTCTTCGGCCATTCGCTCGCTCAGTCAAGGTAGGGCCAGTTGTTCGATGGAGCCCCACGGCTATCAACCCGCACCCGAACATGAAGCGCAAAACTTCGGGTTTTAGTTGTCCGGCAGCTAACCAGCGCTCTGAGTACTGAGTACTGAGTTGACGCTTCTCCGTATGAAAGCTTTGTTCCGCGATGCGATTCTTCGAGCATACCCTTGCATCCATCGCTGCCAACTTGGCCTGCGACGAAGCGCTGCTCGATCAAGCCGAGAGCGACGCGACTAGCGAGGAAGTATTGCGCGTCTGGCAGGCAGAGCAACCCTTCGTCGTGCTGGGCAGGAGCAGTCGTGTCGATCAGGAAGTTCAGATCGAATTGGCGCGGCGCGAATCGATACCCGTGTTTCGCCGAGTGAGCGGCGGAGCCAGCATTGTCGCTGATGCTGGCTGCCTGTTTTACGGGCTAGTACTTTCGCTCGAAACGCGGCCCTACCTCCGCATGCTCGACGAAGCCCATCGCTTTGTCATGACTCAATTGTTATTTGCGCTGCAGCCCTTTGCACCGGATCTGCAGCTGGATGGCACTTGCGACCTGGTTCTGGCTGGAAAGAAAGTTAGCGGCAATAGCGTGCGGATGGTCCGCAATTGGATGCTCTACCATGGCACGATTTTATTGCACTCGGACCTTGAAACGATGGATCGTTTGCTGATGCATCCGCCGCGCGAACCCGCGTATCGCCAAGGCCGCTCGCATCGAGATTTCGTCGCAAATCTTGGGGCTCCTCGCGAGCAAGTGATCGAGTCGATCAAAGTGACCTGGAACGCGCGGCAGTCAGAGCCTAACATCCCATGCTCTGCCATCGAAAAGCTAGTTCGCGAGAAGTATACGCAAGACGCTTGGAATTTAGCGCGCTAACGTGCATCTTGCCACATTATAACTGTCCCGCTGCCCAAACATGCAACCGCCCACAACCATGCCTACTATATTACCGCAATCGGATCGTCCGCAGTATGTCGTCAAATTCAGCGAGACCAATCATCACCTGATCGAAATCGAACTTTGGTTTTCTGCAACTGGCGCGCCGCTCGAATTGGTCTTCCCAGTTTGGACGCCCGGCAGCTACATGGTTCGCGAATATACGCGGAACATCGAATCGATTGACGCATCGGCACACAACCTGCCATACGGCCCGCCGCTGCGTAAATTGGAGCTGCTGCGGCATGGTAAGAACCGCTGGCAAGTGGCTGCGGTTGCGACTGGCCAGTTTATCTGCCTCTCCTATCGACTCTATTGCCGTGAAATGTCTGTCCGAACCAATTGGGTCGAACGCGACTATGGCTTTCTGACTGGCGCTGCGGCATTTCCCTATGCGGCTGAGCAGCAGCATAGTCCACTGACGGTGAAGCTCGAATTGCCAGCAACTTGGCCGCAGATTGCCACTTCGCTAAAAGTACTCGAAAGACACGGCAATCTAGCACTGTTAGCGGCCGATAGCTATGACGAGTTAGTTGATTCGCCGATCGTGTGTGGCCACTTCGAAGTGCGCGAATTCCAAGTCGGTGGCAAATCCCATTACTTCGCAAATGTCGGTGCGGATCAGCTTTGGCAGGTTGACCGCGCGGTGTCCGACATGCAGACCATTGTCGCCGAGCACCAGCGGTTTTGGGGTGTTGTACCCTACGACGAATACTGGTTTCTGAACCTCAATACCGAGTCGCGCGGTGGGCTCGAACACGATAACTCGACAGTCCTTATGTGCTCGCGCTGGACAATGCATCGACGGGAAACCTACTTGGATTGGCTCGCGCTGGTCAGCCATGAGTTTTTCCATACCTGGAATGTTCGTCGGCTGCGGCCGAAAGAATTGATGGCATACTGCTACGAGAGCGAACAATTCGTGGCGGAACTTTGGATTGCCGAAGGAATCACCAGCTACTTTGATGATCTAGTCCTGGTTCGCACGGGACTTTGTACACGCGATGAGTACCTGGCGCGCTTGAGCAAAACCGTGCAAACCGTGGAGGCCGCACCAGGCCGTCTCGTTCAAGATTTGAGAAATGCTTCCTGGGATACATGGACCAAGCACTATCGGCCCGACGAAAATAGTGGAAACGCTCGCATCAGCTATTATCTCAAAGGGGCCGTTGTGGCTTGGATGCTCGACGTCGCCCTGCAGCGGCATAGCGATGGCGCGATCAAGTTAGACGATGTCATGCGGCTGCTATGGCAGAGGCATTTGGACACAGGTTATACGCTCGAAGACTTCGAAACGATCGTCGAAGAGCTTGGCAGTGTCGAACTTCGGAATTGGCTTTACAACACGGTCCGGCAGGCGACCGAGATTGATTATCAACCTGCGTTCGACTGGCTCGGCCTGCAATTCAAAGCGGAAGACAGCGCAAAAAAGACAAATTTTGCAAAGGTCTGGATTGGTTCGCAATCGACCGGCAGCGAGGGCAAGCTATTGGTGCGCAGCGTGTTGCGAGGCTCGCCCTCGGATCGAGCTGGCATGAACGTTGACGACGAATTGCTGGCCCTTGACGGTTACCGGCTGAGCCCCGATACCTGGCCCGGCCATTTGGAGATGTTTGAACCCGAACAGGAGCTAGAACTGCTGGTGTCACGACGTGGCAAGATTGTCCCGCTCAAGATTACGCTGGGCAAAAAGCCAGCCCACAATTGGGACTTGATCGTGGACGCGCAAGCCGACGATGCAGCCAAGCAGCGACTTTACCGCTGGTTAGGACTAGAGCAAACGCCGCCGCGATAAGGAGGTAATGCGCTGTCAAAGTACTAAAGTGGGTAAGAGTATGAGCCGTTTAGGCGATAGCCGAGGTTGATGGCGTAGGAACCTTGGCTATCGGGCAAAACGGCGCATCCCTGTTTTTGACTTTGACGAAGTGGCAGTGATTCTCTTTTGCTGCCAGCATTCAGTTCTTAAGTCGAATCACCACGTCTTCGATCGTATCGGGCGATTCGTAGGCGGTCGTATATTCGCCGACAGTACCATTGAGGTCGTATCCAATCTGGAGGCCGTCGAGCGGCTGCGCAACCAGAGGCTGCCCGACGTTGCCGCGGGCGATCTCGCGGGCGTTCCACTGCAGCACGACAGCACCGTCGCGCGTGAGCGTGGCGACGAGTCGTCCGCGAGCAGGCTGCACCTTTGACGACCGGACGACGGAACGCGAATTGCCGTGCGTCACTGCAAAGCACAAACGATCGTTTTGCCAATACACGGCCCAACCATCGGCCGTACCACCTTGAGCGGCGACAACGCCATTTTTGGTACCCGATACTTTCGCTTCGAGCACAATTCCACGGCCGACTACGTAGGGACTCTCATACCGCGAAAGGTTGTCACCCTGTTTTAGTCGAAACATTAGTTTGCTCTTTTTAAATTCACCTTCCTTGATTCGATAGGGTGTGAGTGGCATCACATTGGCTCGCTTGGCATAGGCGTCCCACATGCGCGAAAGTTCCAGCACCAAGTGTGGCTGCAAAGTGGCCAAATCGTGTTGTTCACTGCGATCGCGCGCGATGTTATAGAGCTCCCACTTAGCGTTGTCCTTCTTCACCAACTTAAAATCGTCGCGACGGACGGCGCAATTGCCCTCATGTTCCCAGTAGATTGCCTCGCGCTGGATACCCTCGCCGGCAAAGGCAGACGCGAGGCTCATGCCTTCCATAGGTTTGATCGACTGGCCATCATGAAATTTCTCGGGATACTCAGCTTGGGCGATATCTACGGCCGTCGCCATTAGATCGATCAAATGGCAGGGCGTGTGTTCGAGTTCCCCCATTCGCACGATACGGCGCGGCCAGTGTGCGATGAGCGGCGACGAAATACCGCCTTCGTGCGTCCAGTGTTTGTATTCGCGAAACGGCGTATTGGAAACCGTCGCCCAGGCTTTGCCATAAGCGATGTAGGTATCCGCTGGACCGGCCATGACACCTTTGCCAATTCTCACCGGATAGCCATCGCGAGTCTGCCTGGGCTGCATGTCAACTTGAAGGTGCTCGGGCGGTAACGGCTTGAGCGTCGGCGCTTCGGCTCGCGGTCCACCCTGATTGCCACGACCGAAACTCTCAGCACACCCTCCGTTATCTTGAAGGTATAAAATCAACGTATTTTCCAGTCGCCCCGTCTCCCTCAGGCTGTCGACGATCCTACCGATGCCACGGTCCATGCAATCGATCATCGCGGCATAGACTTCCATATTGCGAATATCCCATTCCAGATAGTCGGCTTCCATCCAAGATTTCTGCAGCGACCATTCCTCAGTGCTCTCTGCATCGATGACCCCGAGCTGCAGCATTTTCGCGTAGCGAGCCGCGCGAATCGCGTGGTAGCTCGCGTCGTACTTACCGCGGTACTTGGCAATGTCGTCCTCCCGGGCATGCATGGGCCAGTGAGCAGCGGTGAAGCTAACGTACATGAAAAAGGGCTGATCGGCATTTTGATTTTGGTGGTCGCAGATGTATCGCGAGGCCTGGTCGGCAATCGCGTCGGTGTAGTAATACTCATCGTCGGGCTGATATTCTGGATCGGCAAAAGGTGAAATCAGCACGTTATCGCGAGTCAATGAATTCGGGTCATAGAAGCTGCCTGCACCGTGGATCGTTCCATAGAAACGATCGAACCCGCGTTGCATGGGCCAGTTCATTTTTTCATCCAGGGACTTCGGGTTCACCGCGCGTGTTACGTGCCATTTACCCGACATATAAGTCCGATAGCCAGCCGCCCTTAGCACTTCCGCGATCGTTACGCACTGTCGATTCAACTCGCCACGGTAACCGTCGAAGCCATCGTCGGTCATCATGTGGCCGATGCCCGCCTGATGCGGATACAAGCCAGTCAATAGACTTGCTCGCGTCGGACAGCAGCGGGCGGCATTGTAAAACTGCGTAAACTTGAGTCCATTTCGCGCTAGCCCATCCAACACCGGAGTTTCAATTTCGCTGCCGTAACAGCCTATGTCGGAATAGCCCATATCATCGGCCATGATATAGATGATGTCGGGACGGTCTTCGGCCGGTAGAACTTGAGGAATGTTTGTGAGGCAAGTCGAGCACAGCAAACATAGGAACCAAGATAAGATGCGTATAGACATTTTTAAAGAAATTCGGTTGGATGTGACTTCCTGGATGCGGGCTTAGCTCGCAAAAAAAAATTCCGACGACCAACGACCGGCGGCTAGCAGCCTGCCGATCACGGTTTTCGTTCAACTTGTTGTTGATGCATTCAGCAACCGTCGTAGGCGGTAGGACGTATCGGCAGCTGGCTGAATAACGCCACTTTTACGCAGCGCTTCCACAACCTGCGTTAGCTGCTCTTGGGCGGGCAGCGACAGGTCAACAAAGAGCATCCATTTTTCGCCCAATCGGCAAGCTCCTCCGGCCGACTCACCGAGAAACTCGGAGCGAATCTCGAATCCGGCGGATCGTGCCAATTGGAGTGCCTCCTCCAATACTTCTACCGAATGCACTTCCATGCAACTCTCCTTACTTTCCCTGAGGTTCCCTGCCAGATAGTTCTTTAGTATCTTGCTTGTGAAACTGGATTTGCTTAGCATAGATTAAGCTGGATTGGGCCCGTGCGGCAAGCGATATTACTCGGCTACAGGGCTGCTCAGCCCCGTTTTCGCCCACTCAATGTACACTTACTGGCTCTTACAGGGTAACCCTATGGCAGATAGAAGTCGCATGTCAGTCACCACGATTGGTGAGCTCGCAAACGTTAGGTTCAAAGACAAGAAAATCGTCGACAGCGGCAATATCGAGGAAATGGGCGCCGAAATGTTCTCGCTGGTCGATGCCGACCACCTCAAGCACGTGCTGCTGAATTTCGAAGGGGTCGAGTTCCTATCCTCGGCTGCGCTGAACAAGCTAATTCTCATGGATAAGAAAGTCAAACAAGCCGGTGGCGTGCTGCGACTTTGCAATCTGCGAGCTGAGATTATGGAAGTATTTACGATCACTCGGCTGAATCGCGTTTTCGACATCCGCAAGACTGAAAGCGACGGCTTGAAGGCGTTCGGCGTTCCATCATAGGCTGTCCGAACGGGTCATTTCGTTCGAAGTCGTATTTCTGAGGCTGCAATTTTCGAGGGCAGAACATGGCGGATACTGCGTGGGCGTGGAGCCTTCACGTACAGATGCCCAGCAGCGTCGAAGACGGTCACAAGCTGATTGAACAGCTCATGACTGCCCTGACGGAACTCGGGTGGGAAGGTCGCGATTTCTTCCATATTCAAATGGCTGCGGAAGAAGCGATGGTCAACGCTGTGACTCATGGCAATAATCGCGATGTCAATAAGTCTGTGGAAGTCGAATTCAAAGTTGCCGATCAGACCGCGTTTATGCGATTTAAGGACCAGGGCGAGGGGTTCAACCCAGCCGACGTGCCCGATCCACGCGACGACGATCACCTGGAGTGTACCAACGGTCGCGGCGTCATGCTCATCACCGAAATGATGAACGAAGTTCGCTATAACGATCGAGGCAACGAAGTAACCATGTTGAAGAAACGCTCGTCCAATTAAGCCTACCCAGTTAAGCTAAACCGCTAAGGATCATGCGGAGAATAAGTGGGATTGGCTTCCAGCCTGTCATGTGGGAATCGACAGGCTGGAAGCCTATCCCACGTTCAGAATCAGACAGTAATTTTCCGCAAGATCCTAACTAGTACTTCAAGTACCTTCCGGTCAGACTGGCTTCAACTTTCGCAAGCTGCTCGGGCGTGCCGCAACCCACCACTTGACCGCCTGCGTCGCCACCCTCTGGGCCCATGTCGATCAGCCAATCGCAGGCTTGAATCACATCCAAATTGTGCTCGATCACGATCACCGTGTTGCCGCGATCGACTAAGCCGTTCAGTACGCCAATTAGCCGACGAACGTCCTCAAAGTGCAACCCCGTGGTCGGCTCATCTAAGAAGTAGATGGTCTTACCTGTTTCGGGCCGAGCCAGTTCGGTGGCCAACTTGACGCGCTGGGCTTCGCCGCCACTAAGCGTATTGGAGCTCTGCCCCAAACACAGATAGCCCAACCCAACTTGCTCGAGGCTACGCATCAATAGATGAATCTTCCCGAAATTGACAAAGAACTCAGCCGCTTCGCTGATCCGCATTTGGAGTACGTCGGCAATCGATTTCTCGCGATAGCGAACTTGAAGAGTCTGCCGATTGAAACGAGTACCGTTGCACACGGAGCAGGTCACAAACAGATCGGGCAAGAAGTTCATTTCGATCTTTTCTTGACCCTGCCCCTGGCATTGTGTGCAGCGACCGTCGCCCGCGTTGAAACTGAAGCGACTGGACGTATATCCGCGTTGTTTCGCGTAGCGGGTGTTGGCCCACACCCCGCGGATCAGATCAAACACACCGCAGAAAGTCGCAGGAGTGCTACGTGGTGAACGTCCTATCGGAGACTGGGTAATTTCGATCAGTTTGTCCACCAGCTTATGACCCGTCAAAGTTTGGTAGGATCCAACTGGCCTAGTGGCTTGTCCCAATTCGCGCAGTAAACCGGGTACCATTGTTTCGCCGACGAGCGAACTCTTGCCGCTGCCGCTCACGCCCGTGACTCCCACGAGCAGTCCCAGCGGAATATCGACATTGACCTTCTTCAAATTGTGAAGCGAGGCACCGGTCAATCGTATTCGCTGTGACTTCTTGGCAACCCTTCTGACTCGCAGCTCGGCAACGGTGCGATCGCCACGCAGGTAGGCCGCCGTCAAACTTGTCGCGTGCCCAATCACTTCTTCGGGCGTGCCATCCGCAACAACTTGGCCACCGTCCTTGCCGGCTCCCGGCCCGATATCGATTAGCCGATCCGCTTCGCGCATCATCGCCTCGTCATGCTCGACGACGATAACGGTGTTCCCCTGCCGCTGTAGGTCTCGTAGCGATTCGATGAGACGATCGTTGTCGCGTTGATGCAACCCGATCGAAGGCTCATCCAGGATGTAACACACGCCCACCAGCCCGCTGCCAATACAGGTCGCCAGCCGAACGCGCTGGAGCTCGCCGCCGCTCAACGAGTCGGCCGATCTGTTCAGCGCTAAGTAGCCTACGCCGACTTTAACCAGAAACCGCAGCCGATGCAGCATCTCGGCCAATATCGGCTTGGCAATCGGACGTCGATCGGCACCCACCTCCAACTGTTCGAACCATGGGAGAGCCTCGCCAATCGATAGCGAACATATCTCGTGAATGTTCTTGCCCGCTAGACAAACCGCCAGTGCCTCCGGTCGTAATCGAGCGCCACCGCAGCCGTTGCACGCGAGCGACTGACGATAGGCGGCCATCCATGCTTGAGTATCGTCGTCGGTTTCTCGGTAGAAAACTTCGAGCTGCAGACCTAATTGGCACAGGAACTGACCCCGTAGCGCGATGGGAAGTTGAGCGAGTGCCAGGCTGGAATCGATACCAGTTTGCTCACACGTTTGTTCCACTAAAGCCTTGAGCTTACGTTTGACGGCCCCTTTGGCTTGCGTTAAGAATCCAAATGCGCCGGTAGTAGACGATCGGCCTGCGTCTGCCACCAGCAGTTCTGGAGCAAAGCGAGTTTCAAGACCTTGGCCTTGGCAAACGGCACAGGCTCCGTACGGACTATTGAAGCTAAACGTGCGCGGCTCGACTTCTTCAAAACTCACACCGCAATCGGGACAAGCGAAATGCGTGCTGAAAAACTGCTCGGACCAAACATTATCCGATTTCCGCTCTGCCTCTGCGGGCGTCAAGTAGCTGACAGAGACCAGGCCACTGGCTAGTCTGAGAGCCAACTGGAGCGATTCTCCCAGCCGGATTTCAGCTCCAGGACGGATGACGATTTTATCAACGATCGCTTCGATCGTATGATTCTTTCGAACCGCTAAATCGGGTACGGATTCGACATCGGTCAGTTCATTGTCGACGCGAACGCGAATCAACCCTGCTTTGCGGATACTCTGTAGGACTTCGCGATGGGCGCCCTTACGGCCGCGCACGACCGGTGCCATCACGACCAGCCGCGTACCCTCGGGCAACTGCAGCAACGTGTCTTGGATTTGTCCCAGCGACTGCTGCAAGATCGGCTGGCCGCACGAGTAGCAGTTGGGAGCGCCAACCCGCGCCATCAGCAGTCGCAAATAGTCGTAGACTTCCGTGACGGTTGCCACCGTGCTGCGTGGATTTGCAGCACCCCCATGTTGGTCGATGCACAGAGTTGGCTGCAAGCCTTCGATGCTTTCGACGTCGGGCCGTTGCATTTGATTCAGAAACTGTCTGGCATAAGTCGACAAGCTCGCAATGTATTGCCGCTGTCCCTCGGCATACAAAGTATCGAATGCTAACGAGCTTTTCCCACTGCCGCTCACGCCCGTCAGCACAGTCAGCGTGTTGTGAGGAATGCTAAGGGATACGCCTTGCAAATTGTGCGTGCGTGCCCCTTGAATGCGAATGCTCGCCAGCGGTACCACCGATGCAGTGTCAGGCATAGAATAGCTCTGTAGCCGGAGTCGCCAGACTTCGGTTTGTTGCGGACTGAAGTCTGGCGACTCCAGCTACGATCAGACTGCGACAGATCGGAGCGATTGAGCAGCGGCGGCAATGCGCGTCAATTGGCTCGCTTCCAATTCGCCCAACATCGGAAACATGGGCCCAGTCTGCGCGATATCCGCCAATTCGACGGCGCGGTGCAGTACGCGAATCGGGTTGATTGAATTCCGCAGATCTTCGAGCCCGCAGAACTCCACTCGAATTTTTTCCGCCAAATCGTACTCGCCGCTTTGGATGGCTCTGAGCATCTGCAGGGAACGCCCAGGGTTAACACACACGCAGCCGCTGGTGAAGCCTGTGATTTCAAAATCGCGTAGGTGAACAATTGCCGGTTGTTCGCCGATGCCGCTGACCACGATTTCACCAGGAACCTCAGCTAGGACCTCGCGCAGATAATCGTCGTTGGCTGGATCAGCGCGAACGACAGCATATTTTATCCAACTGATGATCCCGCTGCGGTACATCTTGCCGACCACTTCGGGTGGTAGCCAACGATCATGTTTAAGGTACAGCACAATCGGCTTCCCATACGACTCGACAAAGCGTCGGATCCCGCTGGCAATTCCACCCGCATCCGCGATATCCTTCTGCGGCAATATCATCACCGTTGGAAACTCAAAGTCGTTCAACACGTCGACTTGGTCCATCATCGTCCCATACGCGGGGCCAACGGACGGCACGATGAGCGTATTAGTGCCAGCAATGTCAGTGAGCACTTGCAGCAGTCGCGCGTATTCGCTGAGGCGAATGTGATACAAAACCGCGTTGCCACCGTAAAGCAACGTATTGACACCTCCAGATTCAATGTGCCGAACGAGGCGTTCATTTTCCGCAGCGCAAATTTTCAATTGGGAATCGCGGGCCAGGGGCGGGACAGCGATAACGCTTTCAGCCAGTCGAGCGGGGGTGATTACGCGCGTATCCATTCCATTCTCTTCTTTTGAATTGCCGACACATCTAAAATGAACGGGTTGACACCTACAGTCGTGACTTGAGATTTTAGTTGTTGCCCCTGCCTCTCGAAAGGACTCTTTCCGATAGAATAGGGCAGTCTGACCGTTTTTTCGACGATACGCACCATACTGGTTTTTAGGGAAGTTTTCGCTTGAAATGCTCTATTGAAACAGACGAGGCACATGGACAGCATTGATTTTCAGCCACGCACGCGGCTTGTGTTTGGCTCCCATGCGATCGATCGTCTCGGCGAACTCGCTTTGCAGCTTGACGCCCGCAGAGCACTCGTCGTCAGCGATCCTGGCGTTGTCTCCGCCGGTCATTTCCAGCGCGGCGTCGATGCACTTTTTCGCTCTGGAATACGCGTTGAGGCATTCCACGGAGTTCATGAAAACCCATCCACGGACGATGTGACTGCGGGTGTAGTCGTCGCTGAAAAATTCCAGCCCGAATTGATTATTGCCATCGGTGGCGGCAGTTCGATGGATTGTGCGAAGGGCATCAACTTCATTCTCTCCTGCGGCGGCCGGATGGAGGACTACTGGGGTGTTGGTAAAGCGACCGCCGATATGCTGCCCATGATCGCCGTTCCAACCACTTCTGGGACCGGCAGCGAAGCGCAGTCGTTTGCACTCATTAGCCAAGCCAATACGCATGTCAAAATGGCTTGCGGCGATCCACGGGCAGCCTTCAGAATTGCAGTGCTTGACCCAGAGCTCACGGTCACGCAGCCACCGCGCGTTACCGCACTGACCGGCATCGACGCGGTGTCGCACGCTTTGGAATCTTATGTCACCAATCGCCGGAATCCGCTGAGCGCTTGCTTCAGCCGCAAAGCATGGCAATTGCTTAGCGCGGGCTTCCCAATTGTGCTAAGGGAACCCAGCGACCTAGAAGCTCGCGGCCAAATGCAGCTCGGCGCGTTCTTCGCGGGATTAGCGATCGAAACGAGTATGCTGGGCGCGGCTCACGCACTGGCCAACCCGCTGACAGCTCGTTTTGGTGTGACTCACGGCCAGGCTGTCGGGATGATGCTGCCCTCCGTGATCGAATTCAACGGTGCCGAAGTTGGCGAACTGTATGGCGACCTGTGGCGGGACGTCGAGCACAGCCAACTGGGCCGCGAGTGTGCTTCCCATGATCCGATTGCCTCGCTTTCAGCCCTAGTCCGGCGGCTGGTTTCCATGTCAGGCTTAGAGACGGAACTCCAGCAGGTTGGCGTTACGGCAGAAGCGGTCCAGCAGTTGGCACATGATGCGACCAGCCAGTGGACCGGCAGCTTCAACCCCAGACCGCTTACTCAGAGTGATTTCTATGCGCTCTATACAAGTACCTTCGCGCAGCCTTAACGCTCGGCTTGTTAGCCCAGAGGGCGAAACATTCACTGAAGGTGGCGTCAGCCACCGGCTCGCAACGTCCGTCCAGGGCTTGTCCCTGACGGACGCCGCTTTGGCGTCCTAAGTCGTTGTTGATCCCGAGGGACGTCAATTTAATTGCTGACGTGTTCGCTCTTGAAACCACTGACCGCGCAGCGGTCGCAGACAGTAGCCGTGTCGTAGACCGACGGACACGGTCTCCAGCAATCCGGCGACCGCGAAGCGGTCGAAGTTGATCGCGATCTGCGACCGCTGCGCGGTCGGACGTGTGATGACGGACGCCATCCAGGGGTGTCGCTGCGCAACGGTGCACCCCCCGGATAAGATAAGAGATCACTCGCAACGCGCACGACTGGCTAAAAAATCTTTGAGATAACGGCCCGTAAGCGAAGCAGAGCAAGCGGCGATGTGCTCGGGCGTGCCGCTGGCAACCACCCGTCCACCACTCGCTGCAGGGCCTGGGCCCAAGTCAATGATGTGATCGGCAACGGCCATCAAGTGGACGTTGTGCTCGACAACCACCAGCGAGTGTCCTGCAGAAATTAGCGCATCGAAACAGTCCAATAACTTGGCGATATCACTGGTATGTAACCCCGTGGTGGGTTCATCCAGAATAAACAATGTGCGTCGACGGGTTGCACTGGCTAGATAGGCGGCGAGCTTCAATCGCTGCCCTTCGCCGGAGCTAAGTGTCGTCGCGGATTGCCCGAGCCGCAGATAGTCTAAGCCCACATCTGTAAGTACTTGCAACTTCTGCTGGACGCGTTGGGAGCCGCGGAAAAACTGTCGGGCCTCGGCAACTGTCATCTGCAGCACGTCGGCGATGTTGCGATCTCGATAGCGAACGTTGAGTATCTCTGGCCGATAGCGATCGCCGCTACAATCCGGGCAGGTCATGGTCACGTCCGCCAGAAATTGCATATCGATTTGCAACGTCCCGTCACCGCTACAGTTTGCACACCGTCCAAGCTCGCTGTTAAAACTAAAATGGCTCGCCGTGTAATTGTGGGTTTTAGCGTCGACGGTTTCGGCGAAAGCTTTGCGAATTTCGTCAAAGGCTTTGATGTAGGTGACTGGGTTGCTGCGCGGCGAGCGACTGATGGGACTCTGGTCGACTAAGATGCAATCGTCGATAAGACCTACGCCGGAGATACTCTCAAACGGCAATGTTTTTACTGACTGGGAGGTCAGTCGATTGACCAATGCTCCGTAGAGCGTGTCCTGGACCAACGAACTTTTTCCACTGCCGCTAACGCCGGTCACCAAGCACAACATTCCCAGCGGAAACTCAACGTCGATGCCCTGCAAATTATGACCGCTACAGTTCGACAAACGAAGCAAACCGTTGTCGCATTCGCGACGCTTGGCTGGCAGCGCAATCTGCAGTCGCCCACTGAGGTAGCCGCCCGTCAGTGAGCCGAACTGGTGCAATGCTTCCAGCGTGCCCGAAAAGACGATTGAACCACCGCCAGAGCCGGCTGCTGGTCCGACTTCGATCAACCAATCCGCCCGCCGCAGCAGCGCCTCTTCGTGTTCGATCATCACCACGGTGTTTCCGCGAGTTGAAAGACGCTCGATGGCAATTGCCAAGCGTTCAACGTCGTGGGGGTGCAGTCCGACCGATGGTTCGTCGAGCACATACAGCATATTGACGAGGCTGGACCCCAACGCGGCTGTCAGCGCGGTTCTTTGCGCTTCGCCGCCGCTAAGCGTCCGCAGCGTGCGGCTAAGGGCTAGGTATCCCAAGCCAACCTCGTCCAAGTAGCCGAGTCGATTACGGATTTGCTCAAGCGGTCCGACTGCAATCTCGGCTGTTTGCTGCGTCAGTTCCAGATCGGCCAACTGCGAAAGTAACTGCTGCACTTCCATATCGCAGAGCTGCGCGAAGTTATGCTCGCCCACACGAAACGATAACGCGAGTGGATTGAGCCGAGTGCCGTTGCACTCCGAACACGTGTTGTAGCTCCGCCATCGCGACAAGTACACACGCACATGCATTTTGTATTTCTTGCGCTCCAGCGCCTTGAAGAATCCCTTCAGTCCACCAAAGCCATTCTTCGGACTACCATCCAAAATCAACCTTGCATGTTTTGCACTCAGCTTGCGATAGGGCGTATCGACATCGATGCCAAGGTCTGCTGAGATGTCCATCAATTGATCGAGGTGGTGGCTGTACGCGGGTGTGGTCCAGGGAGCCAATGCGCCCTGACGCAACGACTTGTTCTTGTCGGGAACCACCAAATCCAAATCCAGGTCGATTGTGTCTCCAAACCCCTCACAGTTTGGGCATGCGCCGAGCGGGCTATTGAAATTGAACAATTGCGGTTCGGGGTCAGGATAGTCCAACGAACAGGTCGAGCAGCGCAACTGCTGCGACAACTGCCAGGGCCACCAGGCTTGGCCGTCTGGCCCTTGACTAGCCTGCGACTGGCTACTTTGCGGCTGGCTACTTTGCGACTCAAAATTCTGCTCAGAGAAGACGCGTTTGAGCAAGCCAGCAAACGACTGCGACGATTCCTGGCTGGTCGCCCGACGCACGAAGGCAGCTTCCAGGAGCAGCGCCATATCGCCCGAGCCGTGTGCGAAGGCAACTTCGAGACTTTCGGTGCTGCGCTCGACCGCATCGCCACCTCGCAGACGATCGACGATCACCCACACTTCACCCTCGGCTGGTAACAGCTCTGCCAATCTTTGCCGTTCGTCCTGGCCAAGATTTATCAGTTCGTCGTTGTAGAGCAAACGCACGAAGCCCGCGGCCTGTAAGTCGGCCAGCACAACCGCGCGATCGGTCACGTCGCCCCAGCCGCTTTGGAAGCCAACCATAAGTTTGCAATCGCCGGGCAACTCCTCGATCAGGCGCGCGGCCACTTGAGGCGAATACCGCGCGACGGCTTGGCCGCATTGGTAGCAGAAGGGTTCTGCAATTTTGGCGACGAGCAATCGCAGATAGTCGACGGCTTCGCTGGCGGTACCCACTGTGCTGCGATTACCGCGCGGTGCGGCACCGCGTGTCACTGCCAACGCTGGCGGTAGGCCATCGATGCGGTCGTAGTCCGGCTTGTCGAGTCGCTCTAGAAATTGTCGAGTGTAAGCCGAAAAACTTTCGATGTATCGCCGTTGGCCCTCGGCGTACAGCGTGTCGATTGCCAAGGATGTCTTGCCCGAACCGCTTACGCCACAGACGGCCACGAGCTGACCCCGCGGCACATCCACGTCCACATTTTTTAGATTATGTACCCGAACGCCACGCAGGCTAATCACCTGCGCGGCGGCACTGGACGGTCGCGATTCACTCGCCATACTTTTGGGGGGCTGGCTACACTTCCTTGGAATCGATCCAACTCATAAGTTTGCGGAGTCGACGCCCAACGTGCTCAATTTCTAGATTGCGGTCGCGACGACGCGTGGCCTTAAAGGCCGGTGCGCCTGCGCGATTTTCCAGGATCCATTCGCGGGCGAACTGACCATTCTGAATCTCGGTCAGGATTTGCTTCATGACCTTGCGTGTCTCGTCGGTAATGATGCGAGGACCGCGGGTATAATCGCCGTATTCGGCCGTGTTGCTAACGCTGTAGCGCATATAGCTCAGACCACCCTGGTAAAACAAGTCGACGATGAGCTTCAGTTCGTGCATGCACTCGAAGTAAGCCATTTCAGGTTGATAGCCCGCATCGACGAGCGTTTCGAATGCGGCCTTCACCAGCTCGCTCACTCCGCCGCACAACACAACTTGTTCGCCAAACAAATCCGTTTCAGTTTCCTCGGCAATCGAAGTTTCGATCACACCGCCGCGCGTCCCGCCAATACCCTTGGCGTAGGCCAATCCGATCTGACGCGTTTTGTCGCTGGAGCCTTCGCCCAGTGCGATTAGGCAGGGGACACCACCGCCTTTGACGTATTCGCTGCGAACCAAGTGACCGGGGCCCTTGGGCGCGACCAGCAAGACATCTACGCCCTTGGGTGGCTCGACCTGACCAAAATGGATGTTGAATCCGTGTGAGCACATCAGCACGTTCCCAGCCTTCAGGTTGGGACGGATATGTTCGCGAAAAATGTCGCCTTGGACCTCGTCGGGCAAGAGGATATTGACAATATCCGATGCCTTGACCGCGTCGGCGACGGGCGTAGGTTTAAAGTTGTGGCTTACCGCCAAGTCGTAATTGGGGCCGCCTTCGCGCTGGCCGATGATGACATTGCAACCACTGTCGCGCAGATTCTGAGCCTGAGCATGTCCTTGCGATCCATAACCCAGGATGGCAATCGTTTTGCCTTTGAGGTGGGACAGGTCGGCGTCGTTGTCGTAGTAAATCTTAGCGGTCATTGGTGTCTTTCTAACAAGATAGTATCGTAGTTGGGGTAGTGGTCAGTGCTTGGCCGCCTGCGGGTCTAGAGGCCGCTTGCGGGTCTATTAGCCGCATGCGCGTCTAGTGGCCGCGTGCGCGTCTACTGGCTGACAGTAGCTGGGATATGGTCTTCGTTAGGGCAGCTCTCATTTCGGCCACCGCGCACTAGCGCAATGCGTCCCGTGCGAACGAGTTGAGTAATACCGTAGGGACGCATTCGATCGATAAAGGCCTCGATCTTACTTTCGCGACCGGAAATCTCAATCATGATTTCGTCGGAGCCAACGTCGACGACCTTGCCTCGAAAGATCTCGACGATTTCGAAGACCTCGCTGCGCTGCGCGCCTTTGGACGCCTTGATACTCAGCAACATCAAATCGCGTTCGACGAAATCCTGCGAGCTGATATCTTGGACTTCGACGACGGTGACAACCTTTTCGAGTTGCTTGCGGACTTGGTCCACCACACGATCATCGCCTTTAACGACAAACGTCATGCGCGAAAGCTCCGGCGTGTCGGTTTCGCCTACCGCCAAGGACACGATGTTGTAGCCGCGGGATGCCAGCATGCCCGAAATATGTGATAGCACGCCAGGGGCGTTTTGAACGAGTGCAGAGAGAATGTGCCGCATGTTTTTTCCTACAAATTCGCCTGTTCTCAGCGTTCCAGACGGGAGAGCACAGAAATGGAAAGGAGAATGATACTTGCCCGCTCGGATATGCTCAAGATGCACTTGAGTGAGCCCACGGGCTGGCTCGCTAAGTTAGGGCGCTAAGTTGGTTTGCGTAGCTGTTTATTGCGTATCAGTAACAACTCAACGAAAAAAGCCGCGGTGGTAGGCCGCGGCTTTTGGAGAGTTTTTGCTGCCTTAACGGTTTACCACCACCAAGTCTCACCCCGATTAGCCGCCTGAGCATAGACGGCTTTCACACTCTCGTCACTCTTGGACTGCTCGCTAACCACTTTCCAAGGATTGAGCTCGACTCCGCCGCTGGCAGACACGACCCAGCCCGAGGTAGCCTTCACAAAGCTACATTCTGGGGCAATGGTTTTGGGTGTTGTCCAAGTCGGCGTCTTCAAATCACCGCTCAATCCTTTGAGGAGTCCGAAGTCGCAGCCGGCAACCTTCTCAAGCTCATGACCGCTGATCACCGTGGCCACGATGTTCAGGTCCATCACATTGCGAAGGTCGCCGAAGGCTGCGTTGTGCGCGCACAGGTCATTGAATTTCTCGGTAAACAAGTCGGCCCAGCGCTGGGCTAACCTGTTCGTCTTGCCAGTCCCCGAGCGCGTACCTTGTTGGTCGACTAGCTGCTCCTCGGTCATCGCCTTAATGCCGCGGCCGGTTAGCTTCCAAGCCAGCCTGTCGTCGCTGTGAAGTATCGATTCATATTCGCACGAAATCCACCAACGCGGTTGAGTTCCCTTGCTGGAACCGCCGTTGCTGATCATCTCCAAGTAGCTCGGCAAGCCCGCCACTGGCGATTCGTCCAAATTCATTGCCAAACGCTTCATGCGATAATCTGCGGCCACCAAAGTTTGCGCGGTTCGCGAATCGGTGGGCACCGTCGTGAGCTTGACCAATTGCGGGCCGAATGCTTCCCGCATCGCTGGCTCCAAAGCACGCGGGTTGAACCCCGGACTCGAACTGCGAACTTGCGAAAGCAGTCGATTCAGTTTCAATTCACCTTCCGGAGTTGGCTCGATGGACACAGAAATCGCTTGTTGACGTGCAGCTTCCGTTGTCCGCAGAGCAGTCAACAGGTCTTCGAGCTGAAGAACCGGCTTGCCAGTGGTGCGGCCTACAACGGTCGCGTCCTGCCGAACGACCCAACCCTCCGCAGGGCCCGCTACAACAATGTCATTTTGCTCGGGGTACACAAACACATATTCGATGCGTTGCAGTCCCGCCAAGTAAAGCACTTCGTCCGAAAGTGGCTTGTCCGCCGCCATCGCCTGGGCAATCTCGCGCTGTAATTTACTCAGCGATACCATGCGCAACTCGGTCGCTTCGGCAAGACTTCCACCAGGTGCTTGCACGGCTTGCCGCAGACTCTGCAGCGCCCCGCTTCGGTCTTGCTGAGTTGCATTGGTCAACGCGCCCTGTGCGTCCACGCTAACACCGCCCACGACTCCGAGGCGGTTGTTAAACCCTCCGAAACCGAACTGGGCCGAAGCCGAACTCGCTACGCAACTCACAACCAGCGCAGCCAGTAGCAGTCGCTGTGTGAATTTGGACAAAGTAAATCCGTTAATCATTCCCTGGCTCCGGAGAAGACTTCTTCTGTGACTAGAATTCTTTTAAAATCTAGACGCTCGTCACGGCTTACTCAGCTAAGATTGAAGCACGTGGACGTCAAGACAAGTTGGCTTGGCTGGCTGTGTAGCCCAAAGCCTTATAGCTCGACGCGCCAAATCACCAAAATCGACAGAACGCCGTGAGGGTCTGCCGATAGGGAGCAACGTAACGCCAGCTACCAGTTCTAATTTACTTGCCATCTGCGGCCAATGCAACAAACATCTGCCCAAGCTTACCTGATCATTCAACTTGGCAACCGCTGGACGGATATTTTACGGCTTCAATCCAATCAATCCGTGGTGATCGGTCGCTCCTCAGACAACCAGATTGTGGTGCGAGACGAACGCGTTAGCCGGAAACACGCCGAAATATCCCCCCATATGGGCACTTGGGCCGTCCGCGACCTGGGCTCGCGGAACGGAACTCAAGTAAACGGAGTATCCATAGACGGTCTGCACGCGCTGCGCGAAGGCGAAACGATTGGCGTGGCGGGCTGCCGTATCACTTTCTCGCACAGTTTGCAGGCTGGTTTCTCAGCAGGTCGGAATTCGCAATCTCAAGACGGCGAATCATTGGGTGGTCAGCAAACTGCCGAGATTGACGGCCTGCCCACGATCGTAAATCGTCGCTCGGTTTCCCAGTGGTCGAGCGAGAAAACTGCGAAATCCACCGCACAGCCGGCTGGCATCAAGCCTTCCGAGGACGCTTTATCGAGCCGCTGGGGCTTTTTCTATCGCTTGGTTTTTGATCTGGTGACGTGTGATTCTCGAGAAACCGCTGCTCAAACGGCTCTGGATCGTTTGCTAGAGCAACTCGGAATCGCCTCTGGCGGTGTGGTAATCCTGGAAAGCCAAACTGCGCCGAGCACACCTGGCAGCCCAGCTCATGAATCGCTCGAAGTTGAAGATGCTCTTGCCCGTAAGGCTTTGCCCCCAATGGCCGTGTTGGCAGCCCGCCAGCCTTCGGGCGGTAGCTATCGCCGTGTCAGTGATTTCCTAGTGGATTCGGCGATCCGCGACAAGCAAGCGGTTTTGGCACGCAACGTCATGGATGACTCGAAACTTTCGATGGCCCGCGTTTCCGCGCGTCGCGAAATCGTGAGCATTATTTGCGCGCCGCTGCGAATCCGCGAATCGGGAAAGGATCGAGTCTTCGGGTTGCTGCATGTCTACTCGTCAGGCGACGAACGCATGCTCACCGATCAAGACCTCGATCTGACCGTGGGCGTCGCCGACAATCTGGCCATCGCCCTGGCGCGGCACGATGCCAACGACCGCTTGAGTCAGTCGCTGGCTACCAGCCGCCGCAAGATTGATTTATTGCAGGAACAACTCGAACAGTCCACAGAAATGGTGGGCTGCAGCCAGTCGCTCCAGCGTGTGAAGCAGGAGATTCGGCGAGCTGCACCTGCCGCAGCCACCGTATTGGTGCGCGGCGAAAGCGGCGTGGGCAAAGAGCTAGTTGCGCGGGCGATTCATATTGCCAGCCCGCGACGCGATGGTCCCTTGGTTTGCCTCAACTGTGCCGCTCTGGCCCCATCCCTGCTTGAAAGTGAACTTTTCGGCCACGAAAAGGGCGCGTTCACTGGAGCCACCGATCGCAAGTTTGGAAAGTTCGAAGCGGCCGACGGCGGCACGCTATTGCTAGACGAAATCGGCGAAATGCCAAACGAACTCCAGGCCAAATTCCTGCGAGTCCTTGAAGGACAACCCTTCGAACGACTCGGCGGCAACAAATCGATTCACGCCAATGTCCGCGTGATCGCAGCCACCAATCGCGATCTGGAGGAAGCCGTCCAAGCAAAAGAGTTTCGCGCCGACTTGTACTACCGTTTACGGGTTATCGAAATCAGGGTACCTCCGCTGCGCGAACGCTTGGAAGATGTCGGGCCGCTCGTCGAATTCTTCCTGAATCAACTGGGACACCACGCCGGCCGCCGCTTGCAGGGCATCCAACCCGAAGCACTCGAATACCTCTCGCGTCACACTTGGCCAGGCAATATCCGCGAGCTTAGAAACGTCATCGAACGCGCTATTGTCCTAGGGAATAATTCGACCATTGGCATTGAGGACTTGCAGATCTCAACGCTAGGCAAGTTGGCTGAGTCGCGTTCGAACCCAAAGTTGAGTTCGGCAAACGACCAACTCGCTCCATCGACCCTGCACGTCGCGCCGCCCGCACCGCCCATCTTTGAACCTATTCCGCTCTCCGAGTTGGAGAAAGTGCATATCTTCGCGATGCTTCAGCACGTCGGCGGCAATAAAACGAAAGCCTCGCAGTTACTCGGCATCGAACGCTCGACACTGGACCGGAAACTCAAACGCTTCGACGATTGATTCCAAGGTCGCTGCCTCTCTTAGGATCGAGCAACGTGGGATAGGCTTCTAGCCTGTCGATTCGGCTATGACAGGCTGGAAGCCTATCCCACTTTTCCCGCTCGATCCTTGATCAAAGTGTTTGTCCACCATCGACCACCAGCAACTGCCCGGTCGTCATGGCAGTACCCGTGGCCAAGTAGATCACTGCATCAGCGATCTCGTCGGGCTGCGAAGGGCGGGGCAGCGGGTAGCCTTCCGTCATTTTTGCCAAGTCCCAAGCCTGGTTACCTTCGCGAATCCAACGTGAATCGATCGGCCCGGGCAGCACCGCGTTGACTCGGACCTTCGGTGCCAACGCTACGGCCATCGACTTGGTCAGCGTATTGAGCGCCGCTTTGCTGGCCGCATAAGCCACGCACGAGCCGCGCCCAGTCTGTCCAGCCACCGAACTAATGTTGACGATCGAGCCGCCAACACCCGCTGCTAGCAGACTCGCGGCGGCTCGAATGCAGAAAAACGGACCTTTCAAATTGACGGACAATATCTGATCCCACTTGTCTTCGCTCATGCCCTCCAGATCCCGCAGATCGACGAAGTGAGTTCTCGCGGCATTGTTGACCAGCACGTCGAGCCGACCAAACTCCACTTCGATCTTGGCAATCATCGATCGCACCGACTTTTCGTCGGCCACGTCACATGCCACCAACAACGCTCGGCTGCCCAGCGCAGCCGCGTCAGTGGCTACTTCAGTGGCCTCCGATTTGCTACGCGAATAATTGACAACAACGTTGTATCCGATTGTTGCAAATCTGAGGATGCAGGCGCGTCCGACGCCCGTCCCTGAACCGGTAACCAAGGCTACAGGTTTTGGCAGGTTCATAGTTCGCTCTCGGACTTGATTGCAGTGGAAAACCCAGGTTTATAGCACTTTACAGATATGCTAGCTAGCAACGCGCGGCCTGCTCTGTCCGTCCAAGTCAATCCTTCGTCAAATAAAAACGGAGCGCTCGCTGCGATTGGCACGTCAGGTGCTCCCATTGTTATCGTACTCTCGCAACGCTGCGAGGGTCCGTTCGAAGGTGTCTTGGTATAAAGCCATTAGGGCATAAAGCCATTAGATTGGGAGAAAATGTGATGCGCAAACTAAAAATGACTTTGGTGTTGGTAGTAGCAGTAGTCGTCGGTTCTGTAGCAGCCAGCACGTCGCAAGCTCAAGTGGCCTTCTACGGCGGAGGCGGCTTTGTGGGTCCGATGTTCCCGAGACCCTATCCTGTCGTAACTGCCTATCGCGGACCGTACGCAAGCCACGCCTACGTCGCCCCTATCGCAGGCTACGGAACTTATCGGCCGGTTGTTCCCGTCCCAGTGTATCGGCCCGCATATCGGCCTGTAGGCATCGTGCCGGCACCGCTTGTGCGTCCCGCCGCGATCGGGCCTGGCATTGGTGGTTATCCCAATGTTTATTTGCGCGGACAACCAGTTCGCAACGCCTTGCGTTTTGCAATTCCCTAATTGGCTTCCGTAGCAAGTCGCGCTCGCACATGATTGTGGCACGTTGGTCTCCAATGCAAGGCTGTCGGGGGGACCATAGAGCCACATTTTTTGTCGATAGGGACCCCGTCCATAGGGACCCCGTCGCTAGGGACCCCGTCGCCAGGGACCCCGTCGCTAGGGACCAGTCAGCCAAATCCTGAATTTCAACGCACGATGTCTCGGCGCAGCTTTACGTCATTCTTGCGTTTCTGCCGATAGTATTTAAGTCCCGGCAGAAAGAAGCAAGCGGCTGAAACGAATCCGAACAATAGATGTGCGATGCCTGGAAAGCGTGCCATCAATAGGCTGGTAACCAGCAACGCAGCCGATTGGACGTAGAACCAGCCCGCCAGGATCCCTGCCTTCACGAAAAACATCATCGCACTAACGATTCCAAGAATCGGAGAGAGCTTCAGTGGCTCCAGCTCCATTACCCATTCCAGTGGCGTCAGGACGGCGATTGCCAGCAGGCTCGCTCCCCAGACGTGTGCAATTTGGCGCTCAACAAATGTAACGGGTCCCATCCGCCGTCGCAGAACCCAGAATACGACCGCCCACGTCCCCAGACCAACCACCCAGAGGGCCGCGTAGCTCAACCGGCTGGTGACGCCAGACCAGTGAAGAACTTCGGTAGCTAGACTTACGATCAGCAGAATCAAACTGTGCCACATCCACAACAGCCCCCAATTCTCCAGCACAACGGCATGGTGCGTCTCGCGAAACCAGCGTGCTACTACCTGCCCCAGCTTGCCGCTGCGCGCCCGCACGGGCTCATCGCGCAGGAAACACTCAAGGTCATCTGCCATCTCTCCGGCGGTGGCGTACCTCAAGTCCGGCGGCTTTTGAATGCTGTGCTGGACGATCATTTCTAGGTCGCGGTCGATGCTGGGCTCGAGCAACCGTGGCGGGGGCGGATCGTGTTCGAGGACTTGCAAGGCCAGCGCCATTGGCGAATCGGCAACAAACGGGGGTCGGCCCGTCAACAAATGGTACAGCACCGTTCCTAAGCTGTAGATATCCGAACGCGGTCCAAGCAGGGCAGAGCGTCCAGTGGCTTGCTCGGGCGACATATAACTGGGCGTACCAATCACGGCACCCGATCGCGTTAAATTGTCGCTCGAGTTCGAAAACTTGGCCAAGCCAAAATCGGTCACCCGCACTTGGTCCTGGGCATCGATCATGACGTTGGACGGTTTGATATCGCGATGCAATATGCCCTGCGAGTGCGCGAAGTCGATCGCTCTACAGACGGCGACCATAATGCGAGCCGCAGTTCGCTGGGGTAAAGGGCCCAGCCTCAGACGCTCCGCTAAAGTCTCGCCACGCACGAATTGCATACTGAAGAACGGGTGCCCTTCAAATTGGCTCACTTCAAAAACGGAAACAATGCCTGGATGCTCAAGCCGAGCGGTGGCTTCCGCTTCGGCAAAAAATCGTTTTCGATTCTCGTCGCTGGCTGGACGATTCTCTTGAATCATCTTGATTGCCACGATGCGGTTAAGACTGATCTGCTTGGCCCGATAGACGACCCCCATCCCTCCGCGCCCGATGACCTCCAGCAATAGATAGTCCCCGATTTCAAACGGGAGCCCAGGCACGCTCAGGCTAAGACTCGTACCAAATTCGGAACTAACAAATGGAGTAGTTGGGTAGGCCGACATGGCTCGGGCCGTCGCTGCCGCAGCATCGGTGACAACCAGCGCACCCCACAGCTCCTGCAGGTCGTCGCGGAAACGTGGATGCAGACTGCACTCGTGTTCGAAGTCCAGTAGGTCACCGGCTTGGATTCGGTCGGCCAATTGGCTGACAAGTTCCGCCAACTCCAATTCGTAGCCGCTACCGGACGATACTTCTCCCAAGTCGCCGCGCCCAGACGGGATATAGTCTCGAACTTGGAAGTCGTCATTATCGGACTTTGGTTCACTCGCCATCGATCGAAGTCTCATTCAACTCGACGCGCAAGCGTTTTAGCGCGCGCAAGTAACGCATACTCGCAGCGGGCTCGGTTAGCTCGAGCGCTTGTGCGATATCCTGATTGGAAAGTTGTTCAAAATGTCGCATCAAAATAATCTCGCGATCGCGATCTTCGAGCCGCTCGATTGCCGCTTGCACTTGAATTGCCAGTTCCCGCTGCGTAGCCGCTGCGGCGGGTGTCAGTTCGCGATCGCGAAGCTGTGCGACCAACTCGATGGTTGATTGATCAAACGCCCCTTGAGCCGCCATGACTTGCTCGCGATCGACACTCCGCTTTCCAGAAACGCGGTGACGACGATGCGCGTCAATGATACGATCTTTGGCGATCTGTCGAATCCACAAATGAAACGCCATGGCCGGATTGGCCAGATAGCTCTGCAGTCGACGGTTGGCTTCGATCAAAACATCTTGCACCACATCGCTCACATCCACGCGACGTAAGATTTTTTGATCCAGTCGCATGCCCACCATTTTCCGCAACGAATCGCGGTGCCTGTCCAATAAATGCTCGATGGCTTGGCCATCACCCGCGCGTGCGCCCGACAGAAGTTCCTGAGTTTGCTGACCGTCCGGCCAAATCGACTTCGACATACTTGTCTCAATATTCTCACGATGGTCCGAAACTGCCGCATAAACACCCCGCTAACAACTGACTATCCAGTATAGCAGGACAGGAACTTTGAAGCGATTGTGAAATGCTTTAAGCGGTAACCCTCAGGCAGTTTTCAGACTAAACTAGTAATCTCAATGCACATAACTTTTTTGTTGGGATAGTACACCCTGTTTGTGTTGTCAGTCCCATCGCTATATTCGGCTCTTAACCTGTTGAGTCTCTCCATGATGACCAAGAATCGATATCCCTGCTCGAATTTTCCCTTGCTCTGTAGTCTGCTTTGGTTTGCCGCGTTCGCTTCAGCGGATGAGGCATCCACAGCCCCGGATGTCGGTGTTCGCTTTCAACCGCCAACCCGTGTCCTCCTTAAGAACGCTACGCTGGTGGTAAGTGCCGAGCGAGAAATCGAAGCGGCCAGCCTGCTGCTCGACGATGGCAAAATTGTTGCGATGGGCACCCAGGTCGACGCACCGCCTGGCACCGAAATCATCGACTGCACCGGTAAATTCCTTTATCCCGCTTTTATCGATGCCTTTGCGGAATTCGAGGCTCGTCCAACCGAAAGCGCTGCAGGCTATTGGAACAGCAATGCAGTTCCACAGCGGCGGATGGACCTGCAACTCCAAGCCGACGAAGCGAAGCTCGAAGGCCTGCGAAAGGCTGGTATAGGTCTGGTTTTGGCCGCTCCCAACAACGGAATTCTAAAAGGCCAGAGCTGCCTCATCTCAACTGCCAACAGCAGCTTAGCCAAGACACTAATTCGCGATCAGGTCTTCCATCATGTGCGCTTGTTCCCCAGTCGCGGTTCCACGGAGAGCTACCCCAACAGTCCCATGGGGGCCATGGCATTGGTGCGACAAACGCTGCTGGATGCCCAGTGGTATCAGCGAGCCATGCAGTCGGTTGCGGTCGATCCTTCGCTGCCACAACCCGAACACAACGTCTCGCTCGAAGCCCTACAATCCGCATTGCGGGCCGAACAGGCTGTCGTCATCGACGGTTCGAACGAGCTCTACGCGCTACGGGCGGATCGTATCGCCCGCGAGTTCTCGCTCAAGGCAATCATTCGTGGCTCGGGCCGCGAATATCGCAGCTTGGATGCACTGAGTGCGTCGCATCGGACTTTCATCCTCCCCGTCGACTTCCCCGATGCGCCCAAGCTGGCCACCGAAAACGAAGTCCAAGACGCGACACTACAGTCGCTAATGCACTGGCGACTAGCGCCCGAAAATCCCGGACGCATGGAAAAGGCGGGCATGTCGTTTGTGCTGACCGCCAGTGGTCTAGAAAAACCCACAGAATTGCTCGCCAAAGTTCGCATGGCCATCGCGGCGGGTTTGAGCGAGCAGCGCGCGTTGGAAGCCCTGACCTCGGCTCCCGCCAAACTCTTGGGAGTGGACCAGATCAGCGGTACGCTCGATGCAGGCAAACTAGCCAATGTGCTCCTCACCAGCGGCAGAATCTTCGACAAAGCAACTCAGATTGAAAGTACTTGGGTTCAGGGCCAACGCTCCTCTTGGAAGGTTGAGCCGACAGTCGATGTGCGCGGTAGTTGGGAGCTGACCGTGGTCGGCAGCGAACAAAAACTACAACTCGAAATCTCCGGCTCGGCGGTGAAACTGGCTGCCAAAATTGGCCTTCCTGACGAATTCAATAAGGAAGACAAGTCCAAGCTGGCTGAGACGAAACCAGACAGCAAAAAAGAAGACGAAAAAGTAGAGAAAAAAGTAGACAAAAAAGCGGCCGATCAAGCCGACTCCGACCCACCAGTTAGCGACGACCAGGGCACGCCTGACGCTGACAAAACGGACGCTGACAAAACTGACGCTGACAAAACTGACGACGATAAAACTGACGCCGGTACCAAGGATGACGCGGACGCAGCACAGGAGAAGGACAAGACCTCTCCGAAGCCGACCGAAGTTAAGGACATAACTTTCAATGAATTTGTATTTTCTGGAACGTTCGAGGCGGAAAAACTTCGACCCGAAAATTCCGGCAGAGCGTGGATCAGCGGAGTCTTACTAACCCAGTCCGCAACCAGCGGGCTTGACGGAACCCTGCTGTGGCCCGACGGGACCGCGCAGCGCTTTACGGCCGTGTCACTGGCGGATAGTAGTGAAGCCAAAAAGCAAGAGAAGAAAGAAAAACCGGAGGACGAGCCGAAAGAACCAGTCGCCTGCCAAGTTAACTTTCCATTAGGCGCTTATGGCCGTACCGAGCAACCCGCACAGCCGGCAGTGGTACTGTTTAAGAATGCCACGCTTTGGACCAGCTCGGCAGATGGCATTCTCGAATCAACCGACTTGCTCGTACGCAATGGCCTGATCGATTCGCTCGGAAAGAATATTGCCGCGCCGGCGGACGCCCTGGTCATAGATGCCAGTACGCTCCACATCTCACCAGGCATCATCGACTGCCACTCGCACATGGCCACCGATGGAGGCGTCAACGAATCTGGGCAGGCAATTACGGCTGAAGTTCGCATCGGTGACTTTATCGATCCCAACGATATCACCATTTATCGACAGTTGGCTGGCGGCCTGACAACCTCCAACATCTTGCATGGATCTGCGAATCCCATCGGTGGACAAAACCAAGTCATTAAATTGCGCTGGGGCAGCCTGGCAGAAGACCTGAAGATGAAAGAGGCACCCGCAGGTATCAAGTTTGCCCTGGGCGAAAATGTCAAACAAAGCAGTCGTGAATCTGCAGGAACTCGGTATCCACAATCACGGATGGGGGTCGAGCAGATCCTGCGCGACCGATTCGAAGCAGCCAAACTATACCGCAGCCACTGGCAGGCCTGGACCAGCAGCCCCAGCGGTCTGCCTCCGCGCCGCGACTTAGAATTGGAGGCTATGGTGGAGATACTCGAAGGCAAACGTTGGGTGCATTGCCACAGCTATCGCCAAGACGAAATTCTCATGGTGCTGCAGTTGCTCGACGATTACGATATCACGATTGGCACTTTGCAACACATTCTTGAAGGTTACAAAGTGGCCGATGCCATGGCCAAACACGGTGCCATGGGTTCGAGCTTTTCAGATTGGTGGGCCTACAAACTTGAAGTGCTCGACGCGATACCTTACAACGGTGCGCTAATGCACCGCGCGGGTGTGGTGGTATCGTTTAATTCCGATGATGCCGAACTCGCGCGGCACCTCAATCACGAAGCCGCCAAAGCGGTCAAGTACGGAGGTATCGAACCCAGCGAAGCCCTCAAGTTTGTGACGCTCAATCCCGCTCGGCAATTGCGGATCGACCAGTGGGTGGGCTCGTTAGAACCCGGTAAACAGGCCGATCTGGCAATCTGGAATCAATCGCCACTTTCAACGCTCTCAGTTTGTACCCAAACCTGGATCGATGGACGCAAATACTTTGATCGCGAGGAAGACTTAGTTCGCCGCCAAGCAGACGAGCAACTGCGGCTGGCACTGATCCAGTCCGCGGTCGCTCAGGGAGCCGGCAAGGGCTCCAACGAAGCTGACAAAGACCCGTCGCTGTGGTGGGTTCGATACGACGAATTCTGCCACCACGGGCATCACGATCATGATGAATGAGCGTGGTCATATCTAGTACTCGAATCAACCCATAGATCGCATCAATCACGTAGACAAAAAAGTTTCTGAAAGTGCTCGCATGATCTCAGCTCGAATTATCCAGTCATTACTGATCTATAACTTCCTGGTCAACATCCTTTGTGCTTCAGACCAGATTCCTGGCGCTGCACAGAAAAAACCGATCGCCATTGTGGGAGGCACGCTACATACCATCTCGGGCAATGATATTGCCGGTGGTACCATCCTGCTGGAAGCCGGACGTATTACGCAGATCGGTTTACAAGTTGCATTACCGGTTGATGTGGAGATAATCCCAGCCGAAGGCAAACACATCTACCCAGGATTGATCGAAGCCAACTCGGATATCGGGCTGGTAGAAATCAATTCGATTCGCGCGTCCATCGACTCGCGCGAAATTGGCAATCTCAATTCGAATGTGCGTGCCGCCGTTGCATTCAACCCCGACAGCGAACTGATCCCCGTTGCGCGGGCCAATGGAATTCTGTCGGCTGTCAGCGCCCCCAGCGGCGGGCTGGTTGCTGGCCGCTCAGCTCTGATGCTACTAGACGGTTGGACTCGGGAAGACATGCTACTCAAAGCAGATGCGGGACTCTATATTCGCTGGCCCGCAACCAAGGGCGGCTTGGAAGAACTCACAACGTTTTTTGATCAGGCCCAACGTTATGCTGCTGTAGGCAACCTAGACACACGTCCGCTCGACGATCCGCGCGATTTACGCTTGGAGTCGATGAAAGGCGTATTGGAAGGCACAGTTCCCATCGTGGTTTCCGTTGATGAGTTGGCTCAAATTCAGGCAGCGGTTAGCTTTCAACAGCGGTACTCGATTCGTATGATTATCGCCGGTGGCACCGATGCAGTTCTTTGTGCAGAGCTGCTGAAGTCCCATCACATCCCCGTTATTGTAACGGCGGTGTACAGCAATCCTGCTCGACGACATAGCCCCTACGACGATCCGTATACGCTACCCAAGCGACTGCAGGCTGCAGGCATCCAATACTGTATTTCTGCAGGAGGACGCTTTGGAGCCAATGGGATCCGCAACTTGCCCTACAACGCGGCCACGGCTGCCGCCTTTGGCTTGACGCCTCAAGAAGCCCTGCGAGCTATCACGCTCAGCCCCGCTGAAATCCTGGGTGTTAGCGACCGTATTGGATCGTTGCAAATCGATCGCGACGCCACGCTGTTCGTGGCCGATGGCGATATTCTTGAAACGCCAACTCAAGTCGAGATGGCGTTCATTCAAGGTCGAAGCGTCGACCTCACTAGCCGACATACGCAGCTCTATAGAAAGTACACCGAGAAGTACCAGCAGCAGACTTTGCCCGCAGGGCTCTAATTTCGGTTTGGACTGTATCGTTTGATCGACTGTATCTATTGATCGAGTCGGCTATTCGCTTGGTTTGGAACGGTCAGCAGGCGTAGACGGTGGCAATGGTGCATTCGGAGACGGTGTTCTGGGCGATTGCGGTTTTAGAACCAGACCGGCTTTGAGTAGCGGTTTCAAACTGGAAATGGCATCGTAGCCCCAAATGCCGCCGACGAGGAACGATGCAAACGTGGCGACTAAGCCGATGTTCAGGTTAAATCCGTTGATGGCGATAAGCACGGCACCCACAGCAAAGCCAATAACGGCAATGGCGGCCTTGAGTGCCACTCCGCTCACATGGCGCTGGCGTGTACTTTTGTGAATGGCCGTGCGAGCCGAAGAGTTGGCAAGTTCGCGCATCGCAGCCATGCCTGAGGAGTGTTCCGGAGCCAACGCGCGAGGCATATATTTTTCGGGATCAAAGGGCTCTGTTACTTCAGCGGATACCGACGCCGTAATGCGTGGCTGGTTTGAATTCATGGCTGCGGCCACAGATGAAGCGGTGGCCGTTTTGGCTGCCATTGCGGATTGCGTGGGCGCTGGTGCAGGTTTAGCTTTAGGCACTTCCACTTCTTCTTCGGGTACACCGCGCATTCGAGCCAGCAACTTGCGCATGTAATCTTCAACGCTGTCATCTTCGACACTATCTTCAGCGACACTTCCTTCAGCGACACTTCCTTGGGGGCCTAGTTCTGGAATTTCGCTCGCCGGCAACTCGGCTTCGAGCTCCGGAAGTGCTGCGTAGTCGCCAGTCAACTCCTCGGCCGAATCCTCTAGAGCCATCTCCTCTAGTACGTCCTCTGTAGTATCAATTCCAGGGTGCACTTCGAAGTTCACTTCAGCGTCGGCGGACTGAAACTCGTCCGCCGCGATGACTTCAGACTGACCCACCTGCGTGGAACTCGGTGTTTCAAAATCGATTTGGAGTGGGATGGCGTCTACGTAAACCTGCTCTTCGGCTTGGCCGCTCTGCTGGAGCGCGGCGGCTGGCAGATTCGCTTCATCGTCCGCCTCTTGGTAACCCAAACCGAAAAGCTCGGAGAGATTTTCTTCTACCGTTTCACTTGGACTCGCTACCAACGGTTCGCTGTAACCCAATGCGGCTTCTGTGTCGATGCACGGAGTGTCCGGCACATCGAGGGGCTGGTTAGTTGGCGCTTGCATTAGCTGATTGAAGACCGCTGCTGCTTCTGGATCGCTAGGAAATCCAGCCAGCCCGTAGGAAAGCTCAGCATCAATTGCTCCAGTGGCCGCTGGTGTTTCGATGCGATCATCCGCGTAATTCTGAACGTGGTCATCGCTGCTGTCGTCGTTGACCCACCAACTTGGCAACTTGGACGAAACCGATGGAGAGCTGTCGTCGCTGGTTGCCAGATCGAGCTCGTCGTCCGCAGCCCAATCCTGCGCGAGTGAATCCTGCGCGGGCCATCCCTGCGCGGATGAATCCGCTGGTTCATCGTTCCATGCGCGCGAATTCCAGCTAGTATTTATGTCCGCTGCAGGCAAGTCACTAAGAAGTTCGTTGCTGGAGTCGATCGCATCTCCGCCGAAAAGAAATTCATCCGCGTCGGATCGAGTGCTTCCACCGGCATTGTGACCTTCAGCGGCATTGTGATCTTCAGCGGCAAAGTGACTTCCGTGTACATGCTGCGCGTCTTCGAAAGCGTCGCCCCAGTCAGAACGGTGACTGTCAAATCGCGGTAAAGTATTGTGAGTTGTGGATTCGGCAAATCCGAGTTCCTGTTCTAGCGCCGCGATTTCGATAATTGCGTCTGGCGATTCACTTATGGGCTGAATCGGGTGTTCGCTCGACGCGGTTACGAAATGGTCGCGTGGGGCAGCATCGCGTGGGGCAGCATTGCGTGGGGCCTCCGGTTGCAAATACTTTGGTGCTGGGACTGATATCTGCGCCTCCGGTTGCGGAGTAACCTCAGCGGAGAACCATTGTTCCTGAGCCGACTCGGCGCGTGCTGTCGTGTCGGCAATCTGTGTTGCCTTGATGTGCAATTCACTAACGCTACTGAACAAGCCGTCGACAACCTGAGTCAACGAACCCAGTTGTACCTGCAGCCCGTCTCGCCAAACCTGATCACTCTGTCGCTGGTCGTTCTGCTGACCTTGCAGTCGCTGGATAGCACTCGATACCGCCACGACCCCGCTTTGCAACTGACCGATAGCTTCGCTCTGAAGATCTAGCTGAGCCTTTTCCGCGAAACCCGTTTCCCGAGATTCAACCGCGACCGCATCACGTTCATCGGAAATGATCCGTTCAATAACCGACAACTGCGAATGAACGTCAGATATTCTCTCTGTCAGCACGTCGATCGCTGCGGATTGTTTGCCAACAATCTCTTCGACCTGTTGATTGAGCTTGACTTCTTTGGCTTCTCTGGCATCCGCATCGCGCTGGGCGGCTTCTGCTGCTGTCGTGTCTTCAGCGGATTCCTGTTTGCGGGCAGCATTGCGATTCTTGCGCGATCGCTTTTGTTTGCGCGCTTCCGACTGGAGTTCACTGAGTGGTTGGAGCAGATTGTGAAGTTGGCATTCTAGTGGTTGTACGGCTGCTTGGATCATCTGGGCCAGCCATGCGGAGTCGGTCGTCGACTGATTTTCGATGGTGCTAACCACGGATTGAGCAGCCGCAGATTGCATCGGAATCGCATGCTTTTTGCGATTGGACAGCTCGAAGGGACGCGCCAAAGTGAACTTGAGACGCTCGGAAGTGTTGCTTTCCTTAGGGCCTGCGCTCGCCAGCGTCTCGGTGCTGCGCGACAGTTCGAAACGATGCCCTGCAATTTCAAAGTGACTTTTTTCTTCGGTCAGAAGGATTTCATTGAACTGCCGACCGTCGCGAGTGAGCTTGGGTGCGAGCGCACGAATGAAGACCTGCCGCGCACCGATGACCAGCAGCGCATGGTACGGCGCAATTCCAGGTAGCTCGCAGCGCAGCGAGCAACTCGCGGCGTTGCCCAAAGTGCATTTATTCTGCCTTACCAGCCACTGTTGTACGACCTGTCCCAAATTATTCCGCAACACCAGTTGCGCAGTTGGATGCTGGGTTTGAGTTGGAATAACCAGCGGAAATCCGGTGAATGAGGCGGTGCTTGTTGGCAAATTCATTTCAATACGACTCCGTGATTTCACGACTTCGGCCAAGGGGAGCAGCGAACGGGGCCGCCACGCTAGGTGGCCACCCGTCTAGTCGCAACCCTGCCAGGGGGCTGCATTTTGCTAGCGACCTGTAGGCGTAACGTCTCCCTACTATGTCGGCTATCGGCTAGGTATCGGTTCGATCTATCTGCAAAGTCTGCCAAACCCTAATTTCCGATCGAGATTATCCCGAATGAAGTAGCCGTTCTGGTGGTGAAGCGGTGGGACCTAAATAGCGAGGGATGCTTCCTAGCACGGTCCCTCGCTTACGCTTCGGGTTAGCATTTGCCGCCGATAGACGATCACCTACTGCTTCGTCCACTCTTTTTTTTGGGGGTAGCTGGAGTCGCCCGACTTCAGTTCGTCACAGAAAAACTGAACTTTGGCGAGTCCAGCTACGATTGCCAAACCAAGGTTTTAGCGTGGTTCAAACACCAGCAATGATATCTGCCTCCTTTTTCAATTTCTGCTAAAGTTGTTTGCTTTCAAGAATTCACCCGAGGTCGCATGTGGCCCTGCTTTCCATTGCCTTAAAACTACCCGATGACGCGGAGTTACCCGCTAACGTCGCAGACTGGATCACTAGGGCGCGGGAGCGGATCGAACTGTATTGGGATCATTTTCCCAAAGAGCCATTGCCGCAATACGTCGAATGCGACTTTGACTTGGTAGCCTCGGCACTATGGGAATGTGTTGATCGCGACCTAATCGACGGACGACTCTTTGTTGAATGGGGTTGCGGTTTTGCAGTGGTCACCGGCGTGGCGTCCTTGCTGGGGCTCGACGCAGTCGGCATCGAAGCCGAAGAGATGCTGTGCCGCGAAGGTCGCAAGTTGTTCGAAAAAAATGGCGTCGAAGCGGAAATTTGGCAAGGCAATTTCCTACCTGCCGGTGCGCGACGCTTGGCGGAAGACACCGACCCACTCGTCTCGTTGACTCACTACATTCCCGCAGCCTACGAGCAGCACCACATGTCTCTGGACGATTTTGCCATCGTGTTCGCCTATCCCTGGCCGGGCGAAGAGCACTTTCTACGAGTCGTCTTTGATCGTTTTTCCCGACCCGGCGCATTGCTGCTCATGTTTCGCGGACCCTACCACATCGAACTCTATCGCAAACGTTAGCGGGCAAGCTTCGTGCTGAAAATAAAGGGCATGGCTGCCAGCCTGTGGGCTTGAATTCACAGGCCGGCAGCCTATGCCACAACGGAGTACCAACATTATTGACTGGGCGTACCCAGTTCGCCGTGCCGCCACTGCAATTTCTTCGGCTTACCATCCACGCTGATGCGATGATCATAGAACGACGTTCCCTCGGCAATCGGAGCCGAAGGTAACTTGAATATATTTGCTTCCACGGGGACGTTGATGTCCATCGAAGCATACTCAACTTCGATTTGCCGCCGCTCCAGCGATACTTGGAAGGCGCCGGGCGCTGGAGGCTCGTCAAGCCGACTCACATAGCGACTCACGTAGTGGATGCCATTGGACTCGCGCCAACTCAACATACAATCGCGAAAGGGTACATCGGCACCCAGACCGAAAGAACTCACGCGGCGCAGATCGTAGCCAAACTCACCGAAGAAATAAAATTTCAGCCGATACGAATCCTTCGTCAGCAACCCTAGAAAACCGCCGGTCGCAAGTTCGGTGGTCGTAGCCGCCATTAGATCGGCCCGATCTATTTGCAGTGCTTCGGACCATAGTTCGACTGGGTCCTCGAACGGAAAGCCAGCCAGGCGTAGAATATTCTTCTTGTGAAAATCGAAATAGATGTCGCCATGAGAATTGCCGTCACGCGATAGCTCGATGCTGTAAACATGCTGACCATCGAAAATGATGGTCTGTTCGGATTGCTGAGGCCGGATCTGGTCATTGCCGCCCACCAACCCTTCCCTGCGATTTTCGCTATTGGCTACAATTGGCGCATACAGCAGCTCGATGTGGAATTTGGGCTTCTGATAGTAGACTTGAAAGTCGGCATCGAGCCGCACTTCGGGCGATTCGTCTCCAAGCCCATGGACGAGATGCTTGATGGTTCCGCGGCCAATGGCAGACTTTAGATTCGCCGAGTTGTTTTCGCAGGCCAGTTTGGCGGCCGACAGGAGCCGCTGCGTTTGCGTGACACCCGTCAGAACTTGAACCGGCTCGACCTGGGCCGATAATTGGGGGCTGCTCAAAAGAATCCAGCAAAGCGCTGCGAGGATGGCGATCGAAGTCTTCAAAATCGGAACTTGATTGTTGACAACACGTTATTGCGCCACCAGTTCGGGAGCGCGGTTTCGATGCACCACCGAGTAAACGCAGGGTACCAGGACCCAGATACAAAATGGTAGACACTACCATACCGCCCAACAAGGCCCTCGCCAATGGAATCATCGCTTCGTTGCCCGGTGCCAACTGCATCGACAGCGGCAGCATGGAAGCCACCAGTGTGAGCGATGTCATCAGCATGGGACGCGAGCGCACCTGGGCCGCCGCCAGCGCGGCGTCGCGGGAATTGGCGCCTTCGGCACGACGTCGATTGGCAAAGTCGACCCACAGAATCGAGTTATTGACCTCGACACCAATCATCATCAGCCTACCCATCAGCGATTGGATATTGACGTAGTTGCCTGTTGCATACAACACGACAATCACGCCACCGAGCCCCAGGGGCACGGACAAACAACTTCTGGAGTCCGCTGCGTTGCTTTGAGCCTGGGACTACTGGTTGGATTGTTCGTGGATATCTAGCTCGGCAGCCGATCGCTGAAAGATTGACATGCAAAGTCGCCGAAAGGTTAAACTACATTTATTTTACTGCCAAACCACCATGTCAAAATCCAGCCACTTCGCCAATGCGTTGAACTTGCTGAAGATGTTCATCTGTGTCCAGCTTCTACTCTCGACCGCATTGCTGGGACAGGATCGTATGTTTGTAACCAATGACAGAATGCTATTGGGAACCGAGAAGAACCGTTCTGCTTCGGTGCGAATGGGAGACCTGGACGGCGATGACGACTTGGATATCGTCGTATCCAATGGACGTCACTGGCCGCAGCAGAATTACTTGTTCTTCAATGCGGGTCGCGCCAAGTTTTCCATCATGCGACCACTGGGCGCAGATGCCAGGACCACTTACGCGTGCGAGTTGGCCGATCTGGATGGAGACGGAGATTTGGATATCGCGACGGGCAACGATATGGCACGCGGGCATATCTTCCTCAACGATGGGTCAGGGCACTTCACTGAATTCGCAGAGTACGGGGAAGTTGCCAGCCTTCGAAGCCTGACCGTGGCCGATATCGATCTCGATGGAGATGTGGATTTGCTGGCAACTTGCCGCGGACAATCCAATCGCATCTATTTGAACGATGGTGCAGCGAACTTTAGCCTAGGACCCACCTACGGCAGCCCAGGCGACTCGACCATCGATGTCGCCGTGGCCGACATCAACGCTGACGGTCATCAAGATTTAGTGCTTGCCAATCGCGACGGTCAGCCCAACGAGGTTCTGCTGGGAGATGGCAAACTAGATTTCTCGCGTCGCAAATCATTCGGGACCGGCACAGACGATTCACGAGCCGTCGTGGTGGCAGACATCAACGGCGATGGGAACCTCGATTGGGTCGTTGGAAATATCGGTCAGACCAACGAAATTTTTTTGGGTGATGGCACCGGCGGCGTGACGAGCTCAACGACCTTTGGACCCAGCGACAGCCAAACTTACGCCCTGGCTGTGGCCGACATGAACAATGATGGTACCCTGGACATTATTGTTGGCAACGCATCTCAGCAGAATTCGGTGTACTTTAGCAGCGGTCTTGGACTCACATTCCGCGAAGTAAAATTTGGCGATTCTAGCTCGGCCACGTACGGACTTTGCGTGGGTGACCTGGATGGCGATGCGTACGCTGACATCGCGGAAGCCGTTTCGGATGGAGTCAACCCAGTTTACTTAAACCGACCCAAAAAATAATTTCCGGAGCTCCCATGACATCCGTTACGAGAAATACCCTGTCCTGGCTGGTCTGTGCCTGTCTGATGCAATCGGCGCCCACAATTTACGCCCAGGAAGCGACCGACTGGCCGGGCTTTCGAGGGCTGGGGGCTCGCGGAGTGGCGGAAGGTTTTCCGTTGCGAACGGCTTGGAATGCAGATTCCAAAAGCGGGGAACTGGAAGGCGTACTCTGGCAGATACCCATCCCCGGCCTTGGTCATTCCAGTCCCGTAGTCTTTGGAGATAAGGTTTTCTTGATAACCGCGATTGCCGACGCAGGCGAAGCAGAACTCCAGGTGGGTCCCGGCGGAAATACGAACGCTGCCGAAGACGGCGGCTCGCAGAGTTGGGTTGTCTTCTGTTTCGACAAGACGACCGGACAGGAGATATGGAGTAAAACCGCACACCAGGGTCCCCCCAAGGCAACGCGCCACACAAAAGCCACGCATGCCAACACGAGCGTATGTGTTGATGGCCAAAACGTACTCGTATTCCTTGGTTCCGAAGGAATGTATTGCTATGACATGGCTGGCAATTTGCGCTGGAGTCGGGATCTGGGAGTCATCGATGTCAGCAAATATGGCATCGGTTGGGGCTACGCCAGCTCGCCAGCCCTCTTCAAAGATCGAATCGCTATCGTTTGTGACGATCCTAAGCAGCCCTACGCGGCCGTTCTAAGCCTGAAAGATGGCCAAGAACTTTGGCGTGTCTCGCGCTCAGAGATTTGCGAGCGCAGTTGGGGGACACCACTTTTGCACACCGAAAACGACACGACGCAGATGATCGTCAACGGTTGGCCATGGATCGTATCGTACGACTTGGCGACTGGAAAAGAACTCTGGCGAATTGAAGGCGGCGGAGACAATCCCGTGCCGACACCCTTTGAAGCGCATGGCTGGATCTATATCACCAATGCACACGGCGGCAAAGCACCCATTTACGTCATAAAACCCGACGCCCGTGGAGATCTGTCGGCAGCCGAATTGGGCGACTCGAGTCGAGCTGAAAGGTCGGCGGATGCCATTGTTTGGAGCAACGATCAGGGTGGTTGCTACATGTCGACGCCCGTCGTGTACGGCGACTATCTGTATCTGGGCAATTCAAACGGTGTGCTGCGCTGCTTCCATGCCAAGACTGGCGAAAAAATTTACGAAGAAAGACTAGGAGCAGCCGCAGGTGTCATTGCCTCGCTGGTCGCAGCCGATGGAAAAGTTATCTGCGCTTCTGAGAATGGCACGGTATACGTCCTACGCCCCGGGCCGAAATTCGAAGTACTAGCCAAAAATTCAATCGGAGAACCGTGCTTCGCAACCCCAGCCATCTCGGCCGACGTGCTTTACATTCGCTCGACCAAACGCTTGATCGCAATCAAATAATCAACTCAAAGACCTTGCAAATATGCCAGGTCGGGCTCGCTCAGCTTGGCCGTGTCGACGGTAAGCTCAGTGCCGTCGGACTTGCGCAACCGGACTTGGGTGCCTTTGTACGAGACGAGCTCTGCGTCAATTTTGAATTGCCCCTTCGTATCGCTCCAGGTACGGAGGTTCTTTGAGGTTAGGCTAACTTCGCGCGGCGCACTTTCAAGCATGGCAAAATAGTTGCCGAGTTCACTGCGGCTGACGGTTGACTCTATGTCTACGCCTGTCTGTTCGAACTTCGCGATGGTTTCTAAACCAACTGTTTGCTCGACGACTTCTGCATCGAACTGGATACGCTCTGATATCCACTGGGAGGAATCTTGGGCCCACTCCCAAATTGACCGCGAACAGTCACAAACACGTTCGAGCTCGATTCGCGCTCAGCGATGTTCTGTTTGGCCGCCGCCAGTGCATCATCTTTTTGGGAACGTGCTGTTTTCCTCGTAGGACTCTTGTTTAACTCCGGCGTGGGGCGAAACAACTGAAAGCCTACGGTCAATCGATTGTTGGCTTTCTCAATTCCCAACGGAACCAACGTGACCAGCCCTGCAGATTTCCTTGACTTGCCTTGAATTTCAGCCAGCTCAAATTGCAGAACATGGCGCGATACCGGCACCTCGAACGCGAAGCCTTGAACGCTCTCCAGTCGAGTCGCTCCCTTAGCAATCTGAACGGGGAACAAGGACAAGTACGGATCGTCCACGGTATATTGGAGTTGTTCGCACAGCAGCAGATCGGATTCTATTCGCTCGTTAGGCCAACTCGATCCTGAGCTTCACGAATGTATCTGTTTCAACACTCCACAGCTCCAACTGATGGTCGCCGAGCGGAACGGTTTGTAGAGGCGACTGCGAATAAGCACAGCCGACGCCGATCGCCAAAGTGAGTAGAATCGCTCCAGCGAATTTGCACAAGAAAACGCCGAAAGCATTAAAGCTGGTCTGGGACGGGCAGGGAATCATACACAGATCCTCATTGTGGGTAGTGGATCGCGTCAGTATATCGCAAAGCGAGGCGAGTTACGGCACGTTTATGTTAAATTCTCGCGATGGAGATCTGACAGCCATAGCCTGGGCTGCCCAAAGTTTGGGGTTGACACGCCCTTCTGGAGATTTGCATCGGTTCAGATTTGGTACCGCATGCATTGTCTATTATCCCGATAGGGATTCAAGCAATTAGAGCCTGCGGACTTACTAGCAAAAGGGATAGGCCGGAGGCCGCAACAAGAACTGCCGGTGGCGTGAGCCACCGGACCAATGGCGACAGCATCGCCATAAGGCCGGAGGCCGACACAAAATCGCAATGTGTCGCCCTCCGGGCTAGTGGTTTGTGGCCCACTCATTCC
>JBGSJL010000096.1:0-3884 GCA_041741955.1 Pirellulaceae bacterium
CAGCGGACGAGTTGAATCGGTCGCAGTTCACCCACTTCGTCCCCGTTCCAGCCGGCATCGTCGATGTACTGGGTGGCCCGCTCACGCGTCGTAAACACCGCGATCGCTTCCTCACCGCCCGTTTCGCCAGCGTGAAAGACTGCCTGAGTCTAGAAACTACGCGTTCTTCTTGGCAATGACAAATGTGTTCATGCGTTATTAATCCTAGCGGAAAAGTGGACAATTCGTTGATTCGGTGAGGTCATCGGGTGGGCTTGACCTCGCGGACGTTATGACTCACAAGCAGCAAAGCGATAAAAATGTCAGCAGCATCCACTAACACGTTCATGGATAACTACCAAAATCGTGAGAGACGGATTTGCACCAGGCGTCCTGTTCGTTTCATCCCGGGCGTACGTTGCGGGCTGCAGCGAAGTCCTTCTCCGCTGCCTGGATGGCCACGAACTCGCCGACGTTGTCCATGGTCACCAATCCCACCAGTTCCCCGCGCCGCAGCACGGGAGCCGTATGACATTGACAACTTTGCAAACGGCGAAAGGAAGTTTCCAGCATCTCCGATGCATCGACGGTCTCAAACTCACGCTGCATGCTCTCGCCAACCAACGTTTCGTGGCCGCGCTGTGTCAATCCCACGAGTAAGTCGTGCCGCGTCAGGATGCCCACGACCTGTCCGTCGTCCACCACGGGAAAGTCCTGCTGCGAGCCGGCCAGAATCTGGTCGGTGGCACGGGCTAGAGGATCGTGCGAGGTCAGCGTTCGAAAGTCGGTGATCATCGCTCGCATGACCGGAATGCCGGCGAGCGAGGATTTCAATTGAACCATGCTCGCCTCTTGCGCCGCTCCGATCCAAACGAAAAACGCAATGAACATTAGAAACGGGTTGTAGAAGAATCCGATAAATGCGAACAGCAACGCCATCGCCTGTCCAATGTTGGCAGCGATATGCGTCGCTCGCGTGTACTCAAGTCTTGTCGCCAGCAGAGCCCGCAGCACTCGTCCGCCATCCATGGGAAAGGCTGGAAGCATATTGAAAACGACCAAAATGACGTTGACCGCCATCAGCCGTTGGAGAAACGGACCGCCCGCCACACTGAGTTGTTCTAGCGGCGCCCAGCCATTGGTGATCTGGAGCAAGACAAAGAGGGCCGTCGCGATAACCACGTTGACGGCCGGTCCGGCTAGAGCCACCCACAACTCCTGCAACGGCTTGTCGGGCATCCGTTCCAGGCGCGCCAGACCGCCGATCGGCAATAGGGTGATATCCCGTGTCTTGATCCCGTATCGTGCCGCCATTAGCGCGTGGCCGAACTCATGCAGCACCACGCACGCAAACAGCGTGAGGATGAAGCTCACCCCTTCGAGTGTCTTCGCCAGGCTGGAGCCCGCCGACCAGTGACTCAGGACAATAAAGCCGATGAGGATCAAAAACGTCGCATGCACGTACACGCCGATGCCGCGAAATTCGCCGATTTTCCAGGACCATTTCATACGATAAGCTTCAATTGTTGTCCGCCTTGAAAGCAAACAATTAGGTTCATTTGCTTGTAAATCACCTGCTACCCCTGGCCGCCAATATCGACCTTGAAAGAACTTCTTGGATCGAGATGATCCTAGAAGTCATCACTTGTTTCTCCATGCGCAAATTCTTGCTTTGTCGAACATACTCCCGTATGTGGCTGAATTGTAAGAAGCAACGACTGAACTACCCATCGAGCATGACCTGATAACGAAGTGGCGGATTCGACCATTCGTTTGCGAGGTCCGCAGAAAAACTTTTCGCACACTAGTGGAATCCGCCATGTTGCTTTCGGCGATGCCCCGATACTCAGAAACGTCGAGGTTTCGGATAATCACATTTATCAACAACTTTCGTTGGAAGTTTATGGAGCTGCAGATGACATCGACAAAGCGAAAAGCGTCCTGGCCACCCAGGGCGTTGACGTGGACTTTCACGAAATACCTGCGACCGTTCGAGTTTGCCTGGCGACGCAATCGCAATAACGACTTTGGCGGGACATAAGAACAACTCCGACTACTGGTTTCATCGGCTAGTGGCTACACGCTCGATGTAAAAGTAAATACATCTTCTGCGGTGACTGTGCTGACGTCATCACGCAGGATGCGGGTGGTACTTTCCACCATGATCGTTTGGTTGAATACTCGATTTCACAAGGCGTTGCCGCGGAATAGGATGGTTTTATCAGAGCTCGAGAATATCCAACAGCTCAAGAAGTTGCTCGCGGAACACGTCCTCAACGACTGCTTCTAACGTTAAAGCCGAGCCGCCGGATTGCACGACCGGAATCAAACGGCGTTGAAAGTGAAATTTTGTTTCAACCAATGTGAAGGAGATACTATGAGTACCATGGGGTGGATCGTCTTAATCGTTGTGCTATTCGTGTTGTTCGGCGGAGGTGGCGGTTATTATTGGACCCGCCGAGCACGTTAAGGAAGCGCCGAGCCAAGTGGGGCGCTAGCGTGGCTATGAAGGCATCGGCCAAGAAGGCATCGGCTATGGCATTCGCGGGATTCAACGAACGGAATTCAATAGCGGAAGCGCTCGACTCTGCTAGTATTGCCCCCGCTTGCCATCGCTGCTGGTGTTGTTCCTGTTTGGTCGCTCGCTCTTTTGACCAATACGTCCATGCAGGCCTAAAGTACATTTCCCTGATCCGTCGGCCGGCCGCCAATGGTGTGCCGCCGGTGTAATAGTTCCCGCGAGTGCCCATCAGGCCAGTGATTCAGTCTAGGAAAACGATGTTCCAATAGGTCCAGCGGCATCAAGTTTGCACTGGTTAAGTATTCGGTAGTCGCGGTTGTCACAACCGCACTGTTAAAAGATCGTGGTTGAGTCAACCACAGCGACATTTACAAGGGCATTTCTTATGACCACCACGACTGACGCAACAACTTTACAGGCTCTCCAAGCTGACGATTTGAAGGCATTGGCGTCAATTACCGGAGATCCTTGCGTATCCATCTTGCTGCGAACGCATCGCAGCGGTCGCGAGGTTCAGCAGGGGCCGATTCGACTGAAGAACCTGCTCAAAGAGGCCAGCGACAAGTTAAAAGCGGCTGGGCGTGACGACAGCATCCTTGAGGGTCTTCGTTCCAAACCCAACGAAAACGAGTTCTGGCAACACCAAGGCGAAGGCTTGGCGATCTACTTGACGCCGGAAGAATGCCGCATGTTTCGGCTCAATCGCACCGTTGACGAAAAGGTTTGCGTCGGCGAATCGTTCTTTGTTCAGCCATTGATTCGCCAATCCAATTCCAGTGGCGAATACTTCGTGCTTTCGCTTTCCTGGGACGAAGCCAAGTTATTCCGTGCTACCGGAGAATCGCTCAGCTTGGTCGAAACCGCCGCACTGCCAGCCAAGTTCGATGATTTAGTTTTGCCGAGTGATCCGGAAGAAAGCCTGCAAAACACCAGTCATCGCAGCGTCGGCAACACGGCTGGAACATCGACCGCGATGTTCCATGGCCAAGGTGAGGGCGAAGACAAGATCGAATCCAACCGCGATCAGTATTTATCGCTCGTCGGGCATGAAGTGGCGGGTGCAATCTACAACACGGGATTGCCCCTATTGGTCGTTGCCACCAGCGAAGTAACAGGGCATTTCGAGGCAACGACCAAGGTTCACGTGGACGCGAACGTCGATGGCAGCCCGTCCGAATGGACCGGTGACGAACTCCGCCAGCACGCTCACCAGGCGATTGCACCTCAATTGAAGGCCGACCATAGCGAGTTCGGTGAACGTTTCGGTACTGCGATGGCGCACTCCAAGGCATCTGACGACTTGGAGGAAGTCTTGAAGTCTGCGAACGCGGGGCGAGTCGATTCGTTGATCGTTTGCCAGAGCGATGAGCATTGCGAGCAAACG
>JBGSJL010000097.1:0-24978 GCA_041741955.1 Pirellulaceae bacterium
ACACTGACGCTCCGTGAGCGTTACATCTTGCTGCGAAACACCTTGCGGCGCCTAGAGCAATCTAGGACAGTCCAATTAAGTTTAAGTGGGCTACAGGATACTCAGTGTGCCTGCTACTACTGGCGGAGAGATTCTGACAGATAATCGGCTGCGTAGCCGGGAGCGCGAAACATCGCTCCCTTTTCGAAATTGGGAGTATTGCCGTCCGGGCCGCCATAGCGATGACGACTTTCCCAGACTACTTGCTTGTCCGGAGTAACTTCCATTAGCCAGGGCTGATCGCCCGAGCAAATCAGCGTGTTACCACTGGCCAAACGTTCGGCACCGCTAATGCGAAATGAAAACATCTCAGGTCCGCGCGAGTAACTCCACACCACTTGCGGCGCTTCGAAGCCGGCAGCTTCGTGCAATGTATAATTACCCGACGCATCGATCGGCAGCTTGAATTGCTCCACCGACGAATAACCTGTGCGAGGCTCCGAGGTACCATTGTTGAAAACGGTCATGTCGCCCGCACCCGGGAAGCCGGTTGGTATCCACATGCAGTTGTGTTGCCCAAACAGCAGCTTGTCATTGAGGTTGCCCTGGCCATAGGCTAACGGATTGCCCAGGCGGTATAGCAAATCGCCGCCGTGTCCATAGCGCCCTCCTCGGGATGAAGCCGCCTCCGCCGTCGAGGTCGAGTGATCGATGACCCACAGTTCGTCGTTGTAGCGGGCGCTGACGACAATCTGATCCAGTTGTGGATGATAATCGACGGCATTCATGTGTATCCAATCGGCTTTCCCATTGCGCGCGTAATTGACATCAACGCGCCGCGGTTGCTCGGCGGGGTTGGCAAAGTTGGGGAGGTTGGGGTCGGAGTTTTGTAGGAGGTGATCCCACAAACGCCAGCTCCAAACCTCGTTGCCGCCCGAGTTGCCTTGCGGTTTGATCTCGACCACCTTCTCGCTATACAGCTCTTCGGATTCCAGCTTTTCAGCCAAGCGACCAGCGGCTAACGCTTCTGACTTCGAGATTTTCTCCCACGCAATCAGCAATACGTTGCCATTGGGCAGGAGTTCGAAGTCATGGTGCTGCAAGTGCGATTCGTTGGCATATTTGAAATCCCACTGCAAGTTGCCTTCCCAGTCGACTTTCTGAATACGGCCCGCCGATCCTCGCCCATCGAAGAGTTTAATTTCTGGCTCTTGCGAGCTGCGCATCAGAGAGCCATCGGGAAACATATACGCATTGCTGCCCGTGACTGCGAATGCCCATAGGTGGACGATTCTGCCTGCAGAATTGACCAGATAAACAAACTCGCTCTCCAGCGGCGCGATCAGCACCAGCGTGTCTGTCGTGACCCCGGGCAGGCTCGAGGGCTGTGCTGCCGAGACAGCTGGCTTTTCCTGTGCTGGAACGCGGATAGACGCAGAAGCTGCACACAGGGCCAGCACTGCGATTGGAAGAAAACTTAGACGATAACACATGAGCGAACTCCGGCGAGAGAATTGTGCCAGCCTGTGAACTGCGTGGGAATGCGCGCTCACACACTATCAACGCATTGTACAGACTTCTTTGACGATGCGTCGCAGGGCCGAGAACCGCTGGCGAATCGAGCGCGAATGCACCAACTCCAGCAGGCTGCGCATGAGTACTGGATTGGAGGCGCGGCGGGTATCGAGGTGTGGCAGCCAGTTGCCATAGCGAGTGCAAATGGTTTTGGGACGCGTCATCTCCAGCAACCCCTCGGCACCACGGGTCGCGCCCCAACCGCTCAAGTCGCGGCCGCCAAAAGAGACGCGTGGGTCTGCAGTCGGCACGATGATGTCGTTGATCACGACACACCCCGCATGAATCTGAGTGGCCCAGTGTTCAGCTTCGCTCTGTGGACCGAAAACAGACGCGCCGAGTGCGTAGGGACACAAGCGATCCAGTTCCAATGCGCTGCTCAAATCGCTGACTTCTAGAATCGATGTCACGGGTCCGAACAAGTCATCCTGGGCGATCCGCATGTCGGCGCGCACCGAGCTTAGAACTAGCGGTTGCATGTGCGTTGCGTCAGCCGGCGGTGGCTGGCCCAAGAGCACTTTGGCCCCAGACGCGAGCGCCTCGACGGATGCCGACGCAATGCGCTGAGCAGTCGCTGGCGAAATCGAGTAAGCTCGTCCCGCGCTAGCGCCCAGTTCCGTCAATAACAATTCCCGCAGTGGCTGGGCCGTCGCTGGTGTGACGAAGATGCGGCGTGGGGCAATGCAGGTGCCGCCACCATTCAAGTGGAGTGCATAGTTAAGACAACTCGCGACGCGCTTTAAGTCGGCGTTAGTTAATACGAAGACGGCGTCGCAACCGCTGAGCTCCATCGTGGACGGAGTCAGCGAGTGGCTCAGTTCGCTTAGTACGCTGCGACCGGATGATGCCGAGCCGGTCAGCAAGACTTTGTCGACACCGATCCGCATGGCGGCTTGTCCGGCAGCAACTGACGTGTCGATGACTTGCAAAATGTCCGCGGGCAAACCCGCTTCGATCAAGCACAATTTGAATCGATCGAGCACCGCCGCGCCGCCGGGAGCTGGCTTGACAATCACCGCATTACCAGCCGCTAGGGCTTGTACGATCTGCACGCCTGGCAGAAACAGCGGGTAGTTGGATGGGGCCAGGATGAGGATCGTCCCCCAGGGTTCGCGGACCACGCGCACGCCAATGCGGCCCATCCACCATGCACCATCCCAAAACGAATGGGTTCGCGCGGACAGTACGCGTTGCCCAACTCGCGCCAGAAAACGGCACGCATCGGCCAGTGGAAATAGCTCTGAGGCCAACACTTCGGCTGGGCTCGCATTCGGGCGTACGATATGTTCCAGCAAAGCGGACGAGTTGTCGGCGATTTGTGCGGCGACGCTCTGCATGACGCGCAAACGCTGCCTTAGCAGCGTCGTGGCCCAAGCTGGCTGGGCCGCGCGAGCGGCTCGCAGAGCCAGCTCGACCTTCAGTGAAATTGGGGCTTGCTCGGTCATAAGTCTCCATCGGCTGGACGGACACGTTCAACGGGTCATCGTTTCGAGCCGAGCCAGGGCGATCATCAGTTGGTGCCAGTGTACTAGTAGCTCGAAAGTATCCATCTCGGTGCTGTCGGGGCGGTCGAAGCCAATTTCGCTGGTTTTGATGGTGTTGCCTAGAACGCGGACGCCTTCGACCACGGAAACTTGGCTTTTTTCCTGCGGAGAGAGCTCTTCGTCCTCGTAAACTGGAACCACTTGACGCATCGCACAGTGGATGGCCCACAAAGCCGCCTTTTCCGCGTCGTCGGCCGCGATGATCGAACGTACATTACCGCTTTGAACGTAGAACTTGGCCATGGAAGGTTCCTTCGGATTGGATTGGTGTTTGGCAACAGGAGCGACGCAGCCAGCGGCCCGTCGATACCAGGGATATCGCAGTTCTGCGGACAACTTTGGTCACTGGATGGAGTGCTGAGCGAATAATCGCAAAAAAATAGCGACCCAAAGTTTCATCAGGCCAGCCGCTGGCCTTTATTTGTCCGAGTTGCCGCAAAGTCATTTCACAGCGACTTAATTTGTCGGTCAACTTGGTCGACGATCATTCGGCCAATTTCGAGTGAGGCAGTGGCGGCTGGGCTGGGCGCGTTGCAGACGTGTACCATGCGTCCGGAGCTGATCCACAAAAAGTCGTCGATCATCGAACCGTCGGGCGCTAGCGCTTGGGCGCGAACCCCTGCGCGGCAAGGACGCAGGTCATGCGCTTGGATCTCGGGAACTAAACGCTGCAAAGCCCGTACAAACGCGGCCTTGGAAATCGAGCGATGGACTTCGCCGAGCCCCATCCTCCAATGTCGCGCGGCCAGCTTCAGGAACCCAGCATAGCCGAGCGACTCGGCCAGTTCACCCCAACGAATCTGGCCCCACGAGTAGCCTTCGCGGGCAAGTGCAAACACGGCATTGGGTCCGCATTCGACTTGGCCGCTAACCATTCGCGTGAAATGCACACCGAGAAATGGGAACTTGGGGTCGGGGACGGGGTAAATCAGATGGCGGCACAAGTCGCGTCGCTCTGGGTTAAGTTCGAAGTATTCGCCGCGAAAGGGAACAATCTGCGCTGGAGGCTTCAGTCCAGCCAGCTTGGCCAACCGATCGCTGTACAAGCCGCCGCAGGTGATCAAGAAGCTGGTTCGAAAGATTTCGCTGCTGCTGCGCACTTCCACTTGGGCTTGCCCCGCGCGAATCCCGACAACCTGCTGTTGGCAGACCACGCGATGTCCGGCCTGCGTCAATTTGTCAGCCAAGCGGCGACAAACGGCTGGATAGTCGACGATGCCCGCTTCGGGCACGTGAATCGCTTTGACACCGGTGACATGGGGTTCGCGCTCCCGCATCTCAATGGTATCGATGATGCGGCAAGCGATTCCATTCTGCTGCCCTCGCTCGTGGATCGCGTCGAGTCGCTCGACTTCGTCCGCACTTACGGCCACGATCAGCTTACCGCAGATCTCGTAGGCGATTTCTTCTGCTTGGCAGAATTCCTGCATAGCCAAATTGCCAGTGCGGCAGGTTGTGGCTTTCAAAGATCTGGGTTTGTAGTAAATACCCGAGTGCAACACACCCGAATTGCGACCCGACTGGTGCTGCGCGACTGCAGGCTCCTTTTCGAGTACACAAATGGATGCATCAGGAAAACGCTGCGACAATCGCCAGGCGGTTGCTAATCCAACGATACCTCCGCCGACGACCAAGAAATCCGAGTTGTTTTGCATGGGAATTACCGGCACTTTTCGCTGAACGAACAACTAGAACGGCCATACCCAGGGAATTAGGACCAGGGCCAGCATGCTAACGACAATAGTTAAAGGCAGTCCGGCACGAATGTAGTCGCGCGGTTGGTAGCCACCAGGCCCCATGACCATCAAGTTCGTTTGATAACCGATTGGCGAAATAAAGCTGAGCGAGGCGGCCAGAGTGATGGCCATCACAAATGGTCGCGGACTGACATCCAACTGCGAGGCCAATCCCACGGCGATGTAGAACATCATCGCCGCGACCGCCGCATTGCTCAGCATCTCGGTAAAACACACGGTCAACAGGAATACGGCGATCAGACCCATCCAAGGATTGTGGCCAACCAGCCCAATCATCAGCTTGGCGACTTGATCCGCTGCTCCGCAACTGTGGATCGCCTTGCCTACTCCGATGGCAGCCCCAACGGTGAGCAGCAGGGGCATGTCCAAAGAACGGCGGGCTTCGACAATGGACAGACAACGCGTGACGATCATGATTAGCGCCACGGCGACGATTGCCAGCTCGGGCGACCTCAGCGAAGGCGGCGCACCCCACGTTTGCAGCAGCGGCATGAGGAACAGCCAGGCGATCAAGCCGACGGTGAGCCCAGCGGCCAACAGAAGTTTATCGTGCCGACGACCGTCGCTGCCTTCCACCGAGCTGACCAGATAGAAATCTGGGCGGTTGCGAAAACTTCGGACAAAACCCTGTTGAGTTTGCAGCAATAACGTATCGCCTGGCGACAATTCGATATCGCCAATTTTGGTCGGCAGGCGGGCTCCGTTGCGATGTACGGCAACCACCGCCGCGCCGTAATACTGCCGGAAATTGGCTTGTCGTATCGTGCTTCCCACCAGCGGCGACGTCGGGCTAAGCACGACCTCGACCAGCGAGCGTGCGGCCGCCTTGGCGGGCGCGATCTCGTAGTTGATATCTGCCGCTGGAACGAGTCCTGCTATTTTTTCGAGGTCGATGATCGTGGCGACCACACCAGTAAAGACCAGCCGGTCGTTTTCGAAAATACGATCCGACGGCGAAACGGGGCCGATGACCTTGCCATCGCGGTCGATCTCAATCAAAAACAGGCCCGGCAGGTGACGCAGCCCACCCTCTTCCACCGTCTTACCGATCAGGCCGCAACCCTGCGTCACTAGCATTTCGACCAGATACTCGCGTCGCTTTTCTTCCAGACTATCGAGTAGTTCGGTGCGGTTAGGTAACAGTCGGTGACCCATTAGCAGTAGAAGTAGTGCTCCGGCCACAGCGCACGGGATGCCCACGTAAGAAATGTCGGTCAGCACCATCGGCTGCAATTGGTCTTGGTAAGCCCGCAACCATTCGCTGCGAAACTGCGTCCTCAGCTCGGTCACATAGACGGGCGGCAGCAGATTGGCGTCTTCGACTTGGATTAAATCCGCAACCCCGCCAGAAATATCCAGGAGCATCTTGTTGACTACAAAATTGGTACTGGTGCCCACCAACGTACAAATACCACCCAGGATCGCCAGATAACTCAGCGGCAGCAGCAATCGTGACGGTGCCACATGTCGCTGGCGGCACCAACCAATCACCAGCGGCATCATCATGGCTACGATGGCTGTGTTCAACAAGAACGCGCTGCTGGCCACCACCACGACAGACAATCGACCCAGTGCGGCCCGCTCACTGGTTACACCGCCCAGTAGCGAACGGCCTACAGCATCCAGCACACCCGAGCTGCGTAAGGCTGCGGAGACCACCAGTAGGCCTGCGATGGCGATCACAGCATCGCTGGCAAAACATTTCCAAGCTTCTGAGGGTTCGATCAGTCCGAACAGCACATAAACAACCAGCGCGCAACAGAACAACACCTCCGTTGGTGCATTACGGCGCAACTGCATCGTCAGAAAAACGGCTGCGATAACCGCGAAAGCGAGCAAGATTTGGAAGTTTGCGTAAGCCAAGTTTGAAATGCCATTTCCGTTGATGGATGTTTCCCCGTGGCAATGTAACCGATTGGACACAAGGTTTCGACTAGGTTACCCTACGGCTGTGCGGCCTGTAGCGTTTTGGAGCGTTATCACGAAGTCGTTGTCCCGTTGCTTTAGGCCACACCTTGTCTTGCCTGTGCGGCTCGCTTCATTTGAGCTGCGTCGAGGTACCACAACGCAGCGAAGACAGGGGTCAGCGCCAGTGCGAACCATTGATAACCGGTCAGTCCGAGCATGTTACGGGCCTCGGGTCGGATGAACTCGGTCAAGAATCGATAAACGAAATAGCTGAGTATGTAGAACTTAGCCAATTGGCCTGTCCAGATTCGTCGCTGCTGCAACTGGATCATGAGCAATGCCATCAATGCGTGGAACAGGGCTTCGTAGATCTGCGTAGGATGACGTCTCAGATCATCAACAATTGCGCAGCGCAACCCCCACGGTAAATCAGTGGGCACGCCGTAGCAACAGCCCGCTGTTAGACAGCCCAGTCGACCGATGGCGATGGTTACCGCTGCGGGAACCACGAATGTATCGCCAGTTTTTGTGCGTATTTGCAGCGTCCATTTGACCAGCTCAACACCAAAGTAGGCACCCACAAATCCGCACATGATGGTCTTGCCACTGCTAAACCAGGCAGTCCCATCCAGTAATCCGCTCCAGTCGCTCAGTGCAAAGGGTAGCTTGGCACCCAACATGGCACCGCAGAAAGCACCAATACCCAGTGCCAAACGATTTTCGCTAGAGAGCTCCAGTCCGCCTTGAGCGCGTCGCAGCAACCATGCTCCGCAACCCAAAGCGATGAGCATGACAATCGGATAGAGAGCTGCGCTTGGCACTCATTTTTCCTAACGGGACGTTGCAACTTCGGATCGGCAGCGGGACTAGGGGACTGTCTTGACGTCGGTCTCCGCCGGCCTACTTGCACTCTTGGTTGCTGTGGGCTTCTCGGCCAACATGGGGTCGTCCATCGCAGTCATGATGGTTTGCAGGTCGACTTTCAAACTGGCCAATAGCTGCGAGTGATCCGGTGATTCGCTCAGATCCTGGACTTCGTGCGGATCGTTAACGACATCAAAGAGCATGTACTTCTCAGCGGCTGGGTAGTAAATCAATTTATGATTGCCATTGCGTACCATACGCTGCTTCTTCATTTCATAGGCACCGTAGATCAACGGATATTGCTGGTCGCTTTGGCCCTCAATCAACGGCATCAAACTTTTGAACTCGACGTGCTCGGGTTTCTCGATAGCGGCCCAATCGAGCGCGGTCGCCATAAAGTCTTGGACGTACACAGGCGTGTCGATGCGCTTCCCCTGGGGAATACCAGGCCCAACGACCAGCAGGGGTGCCTTCATACTGTGCTCGAACATGCTCTGTTTACCCAATAGTCCATGCCGGCCACAAGCTAGGCCGTGATCTGCGGTCATGACGATATAGGTGTTGTCGGCTTGCCCGGTACGCTCCAGTTCGGCCAGTATTTTTCCGATCTGCTCATCCAAGTGAGTGATCAGTGCATAATACTCCTGCCTGTGGAGCTGCACGGATGCGTGCGTGCGTGGCCAGGGAGCAAGTTTTTCATCGCGCAGCGACTTGCCCGCTCCCATCTCTTCCATGAACGGATTCTCAGGCAAAAAATTGATTGGAATTGCCAGTTGACTTCGATCGTATTTTTCGACGAATTCACGCGGGGCCTGACGCGGATCATGCGGTGCGTTAAAAGCCAAATACATGAAGAACGGCTTATCACTTTTCGAAGCCGTTTGCAGGAACTGGCTGCCGTCGTCGGCAAGTACTTCGCTCCAGTGTTTGCCGCCTTCCCAAAAGCCGCCTAGCGATTCGTCCCAGGGTTGCCAATCGCCCTTGTCATTGGGGCGCCCATAGCTGGCCGGAGTGTCTTTGGGCATGCCAGGTCGAATATGCTCGACGTGATCGTAGACTTTATCCGCGTCGAGCTTGACGTGCCATTTGCCAGAAATATACGTTTCATAGCCGGCCTGGCCCAGCAACTGCGAGAACATACGTCCGCTTTCGGATTCCTGATTGAGTGTGTCATCGACGGCATGAGCCCTCCAAATGAACCGGCCTGTATTCATCATGGTCCTACTAGCCACACAAATCGCACCGTTCCAACCACCCATGTTATAGGCATTGCTGAAAGAGACGCCGCGTCGCGCCAACCGATCAAGATTGGGCGTAATAACTTCCTTGTTCCCAAGTTCAGCGATCGTATCGAAACACTGATCGTCTGCAAATAACAACAGAATATTGGGCTTCTTGGGTAGCGCCTCTTGCGCAGTCGCTAGTGAGTGTGGACCGAGCCCCACCGTCAGACAGAATAGGCAAAGGAACCAAGTGAGCATGGCACTCGGACTGGGTTGCCGCCGCCGACGTAGGGCGTGGGCAGTTGTTGGTTGGTGAGCTGATTTCGAGAGCATGGCTGTTCCTTTGGTGTTGGATGCATGGCTATAGAAGGGCGCTCGCATCGCAGGAGCGATCCTGGGCGAGTCGCAACTAGTGCTGAGAGAGTCGGTAGGCGCGAGTCGCCGTGTTGCCCCACAGATCATCCTGTTCCGCCCGGGTGAGTCCGCTGGAAAGTTCTTTCACCGCGTCGACCCAGGCCACGTACTGGCTGCGTAGTAAACACACGGGCCAATCGCTACCGAACATCAACCGCGCAGGCGTGAAAGCCTCCAGCACTACATCCCAATAGGGACGCAATGATTCTACTGTCCAATCTGCATCGCGGACCTCGGTTACCAAGGCCGAAAATTTGCAGGTCACGTGCGGGCGCTTGGCCAATTCGCGAATATGCTTCTCCCAGACGCTATCGAACTCCGCCAATCGAATCGTCGGCTTGGCAATGTGATCGAGCACAAACTCTTGTTCAGGATGCCGGTCCACGAATTGAATTGAGTTGGCGAGTTGCCGCGCAAAGATCAGGATATCAAAGACCAAACCGTAGTCCTTCAGCAGCTCAACGCCACGGTTGAATTCAGCTCCGAGTATGAACGCGTCATCCGGTTCGTCCTGCACGACATGTCGCACAGACTTGAGCAACGGAAAATGCGACAGCCTTTCCATTTCCGATTGCACGCGCTCGTCGGCTAGTGGCAACCAACCCACGACACCCAGCACAAAAGGGTTAGCTGCCGCGATGTCAAGCAGCCATTGAGTTTCAGCTACCGACTGGCGGGCTTGTACCGAGACAACGCCGTCGATTCCGACCGCGTCGATTTCGCGTTTAAGATCCGCCGCAGTAAAGTTGCGTCGAAGTACGGCCATCTGCGGGCTTATCCACCCATACTGGGCGGCTGAGTAATTCCAAAAATGGTGGTGGCTGTCAACTCGCACAATAATTCTCCTTCGGCTCGCACTGGTGCTCGGACTGGCGTCTGCGATCCCAGGCGTTATCCAACCCTGCGTAGGTTTAACTAAGGACCGTGCGGAAAATTACTGACTGATTCTGAACGTGGGATTGGCTTCCAGCCTGTCGATTCTTGCATGACAGGCTGGAAGCCTATCCCACTTATTTTTCCGCTTAACTAAGATAGCCGAAAACGAGCTGCAAGCTAGTTGGTGTTTTCGACTGATGCGATGAGTTTGCGAGTTGAATTGGGTGAATCTGCTTCGCGCCAGAAGCGGATAGTCTCTTCACCAACATGCCACGAAAAGAAAGACTCGCGACCGAGAATAATTGTTGGGAATTCGATATGTCCCTCTTCGGGCTGGCGTAGCAGAGCGCCCAGGGACTCGAGTTCTTCGCGATATTGCCAAATCAAATCGTATTCCTCTTGGAGATCGGCGCGACTCTCCGCAATCTCATCATCATACTGTTGCCCCGAGGTGAGGGCGCCCTTCCGCAAGATGCGGCGCAGGTCGGCGCGGCGGCCCGATACAGTGCGGAAGACGTTGCAAATGTCGAGCGTAATCGAACGCACCAGCGGCAACATGGCCGTAGCCTGTTCGAGGGAGAAGCGTTTCTCCGTCTTCGTCGCGGTTGATTTATCTTTCATCATGGGAGCTGTTGCCCAACTATAGCTTGCGGCCAATCACATTTATGTTCGGCGTTTGCATTTGCATTTGCCACACTAAATTCGGGGTCCAATCCACCCGCTCACCCATCAATTAAGGATAGTTGCCGAAATGGATTCACGCCATGTAATCGCTGGCCTGTTGCGACGATTTCCACGATGTTGATCAAAACACAATGTTGAATTAAAGGTGAAAAGTTGTTCAAGATCTCGACATCAGGTGGACGAACCAACGAATTGGGTGAACTTTACATGCAACAGTCCGTTCCAGCGACAGCCCACCATGCCAGCGTTTTATCGAGTTGCCGTATTTTCCGCAGCCATGGGCTGGCTGCCGGCGAGCTATTGCTCGGGTCAGGCTAAAAAGCCAGCTTCGCAGACGGTGACGGCAGCCACGGCCCCGGGTGGAAGCGGCAGCCCATCAAGCTGGCTGGTGCGCGATCCGCAAAGTGGTCGCGTTTTTCAGCAGGACGTTGTCAATGTTAATGTTCCTACAACTCAGTGGGAAACTCGTCCTACCACCACGACCGTCTACGAACCAAGAAACGTGGTAAGGGTCCAGCCGAGCCAGCATACGGTCTATACGCCTACGACCCAGTATGTAATGCAACCGAGGCTAAGGGGTTGGTGGAACCCCTTAAAGCAGCCTGTACAGGGCTATGAATTTGTGCCGGTGACTTCCTGGCAGCCACAAGTTCAAACGGTGAATCGTTCCGTGGCTGGCGTCGAGTGGGTTCCAAAACAGCAGATCGTCTACGTGCAACAGCCGGTCCAGCGAATGGTAAGCCAGCAGCCGATCGTTTCCAGGGAGATTCCTCAAGCGGCACCCAGCGCCTCGGGTGGGCCGTCTCAGACGATGCTAACAGCCCGACCTCAATCGCCGCCGCAGATGCCGGCGGCGTACATGGCGCGGCAACAGTCTTCGCCATGGCCAGGCTTTACCCTTGGAAACAACCTGGGTTTTTCCGGTAGCAGTGGCCTGCGGCCGATCAATCCCTTCGTCTCTGGGTATCATGCCCCGCTGCAAACGGCGTCATCTTCGACGGGGCCACTGGCGCGGGACCCCATGCAGGCGGGAATGGCCGCCACAGTGCTACGATAAGAAACCTGCATTCTGGGCGGTGCTTTCGTCACACTTCCTACAGGCGCTCAGTCTAGTGCCAATGGAATCAACGACTATTCGCTACTTCTGCAATGAATGCATTGAGATAGCTGGGCGGCGGAGTACGACGGGGGCTCATACAAATCCGGTCTAGCGAGCCAAGCCTAGTTTTTTCTAGTATTGCGTTGCGTAGCCGGTCCCCCGCATCGGTGCGCGGTTAGAAACTCATGCCAAGGAGCGTATACGATGCGATCAATTGCCGTTATCAATCAAAAGGGCGGAGTGGGCAAAACCACGACGGCGGTGAATTTGGCCGCTGGTTTGGCCGAACAAGGTTGCCGCGTATGCGTGATCGACTTGGACCCGCAGGCCCACGCTTCCCTACACCTGGGGCTTTCGGTCGTCGACGACCAGCCAAGTGTTTACGACATACTTTGCGGTGATGCTTCCATTGCCGAAGCGCGCTGCTGGGTCAACGATCGCTTGGCGATCGTACCCTCCAATCTCGACCTGGCGGCTGCCGAGATGGAGTTGGCAAGCGAGGTGGGAAGAGAAGTTATTTTGCGCGACAAATTGGATATGGACACTGAGGAGTTTGACTATCTCATTCTCGATTGCCCACCTTCGCTGGGCGTATTGACCATCAACGCCTTGACGGCCGTCGACGAAGTATTCTTGCCGTTGCAACCGCATTTCCTGGCGCTTCATGGACTAAGCAAGCTACTCAAGACGATTGAAATCGTGGCCAAGCGACTCAATCCGAGCCTTCATTTATCCGGTGTGGTGCTGTGCATGTTCGAGTCGTCGACGCGGCTGGCCGCCGAGGTAACTCGCGATGTGGACGAGTTCTTGGAGGTTCAATCGCAAGGGGATGGAGTCTGGTCGGGGGCGAAATTTTTTGAGACGCGCATCCGCAGAAACATTCGCCTGGCCGAGGCACCCAGCTTTGGGCAATCCATTCTCGACTATGCACCCACTTCCAACGGAGCGGAGGACTATCGCGCATTGGCGCGCGAGATGATGGGACTGGCTATTGGCCAAGCGCACAGGGCTCAGTCCGGCAGCGTCTCCGCGCGAGCAGCCTAACGACCGCACTTGTGCGGCGGTTGGTTAGGAATTCGATGGCAGGCCGACGCACACTGGGTTCGCTTTGGCGAAAGAGAGATTTCTGCGACCATGCTAACGGCGAACTACAAAAATTGTTTAGCAGTAGCTGTCGGCTTGAGCTTAGCCGTCAACGGAGCCGGTTGCCACTGGGGCGCCGTGCATATGGACCAGGCGTTGGAAACCGTCCTCGCACCGCCGCCGCCCATTGAACTGCCCGTATCCAACCCCGCCCACATTGGAAACGTCGACCCCGATTTCCTGTGGCGGCAGCTCGTCGATACCGTGGATGATCATTTTCGCATCGATACCGAACAGCCCGTCCGTCGCGACAATATGAACTGGCTCGAAGGCAGCCTAACCACGTACCCTGAAGTTAGCGGTACCAGTTTCGAACCTTGGCGGCGCGATACGGCTCGTGGTTTTGAACGTTTGCAAAGTACCATTCAAACCATTCGCCGCAAAGCGATCGTGAAGGTTATGCCAGAAACCACCGGCTACGTCGTCGACATCCAAGTCGTGAAAGAGCAGGAGGACGTGGATCAGTCGCAGTTTGCAACGGCTGGCGCAGCGACTCAGCGACACGACGGTACCATCGTTCGCAATGAGAATCAACTGAGACAACTGCCTGTCACGTTGGGGTGGTACGAAATTGGCCGCGATCGCGACTTAGAACGTCGAATGATGGAAAATCTGCTGGGACGGATTACCAACGTCGCGCCGCCACGTCGGAAACTGCTTCACCATTGAGGATCGTGCGGAAATTGACTGTCTGATTCTGAACGTGGGATAGGCTTCCAGCCTGTCGCTTCCGGCATGACAGGCTGGAAGCCTATCCCACTTATTCTCCGCTTGATCCTAAGTGCACCATCCAGGTGCGACTTGCCTGGTTGGTCCAGTTTTTGTGGGTCCGAACACGAGATTTTTTGATGCTGCTACCGAATTCGATCGCATGAAGCTGGATAAACTAGCGCGACTTTGACGATAGCTACCTTCTATAGCGTTTGCAAATGTTTTCGTTTTGGTAGACGACGATGCAACTCAACCCCTTTCTGATATCCGTAGCGGCCCCGGTGGCGGTCAAATCGGTTCAATCGGTGGTGCATGCGGCGCACGATGTGGGGCAGGGGTTCCTCAAGGTACTGACGCAGCTAGGTCAGGCCGGGACGGAAGCGGGGGCTGATTCAAGCCCGAAGTCACTCGGTGGTCAGTTGGAAAGCTTGGCTGAAGAATTTCGCGGATGGCTTTTAGACAACGGAATCGATCGTCCGTTTGAGTTGCAGTTCCACTTGGCCAGCAACGGAGACCCCATTGCCAATGCGGTTGGTGCCGATTCAGAAAAAATCGTCGATCTCCTGTACTCCGACTCGAATTGGCTGGACCGGTTGACTCGGCTAGCCACGCAGGCGCAGCAGGCTGCACCGTCGCTGCCCGGACAGGCCAGATCGCGTGCAAAGCTATCCATCGATTCCTATGAATCGCAAATTTTGCAAAGTCCGCTTCGGGTATAATCTCGACGTCAGCATTTGAACTGACAATCATTTTACCTTCAGTCGATTAGCATTATGTCAGCAGCGATGCGATTACGTGCCTGCCATTGTTGCGGCCTAGTGCATCAAGTAGAACCGCTGCAATGCAACCAGGAAGCGCAATGCGTGCGCTGCCAAAGCACGGTTGATTCGGGGCGACGCTCGGGTCAACAAAGCTCCGCGCGTTGCTTTGCGGCTGCGCTGGGTGGTTTGATTCTCTACTTCCCCGCTATCTTGCTGCCGATCCTGGATATCGAAAAGCTGGGACATCATCACGCCACGAGTTTGTTAGGAGGGACGCTGGACTTGATCTGGCACGGTAGCTATTTCGTCGGCGCGATTGTGCTGGTGTTCTCGATCCTGCTGCCGTTTGTCAAATTGCTCGCGCTACTGGAGCTCAGCTACATCGGCTTAACCCAGCAGCGACATCGTGCATGGACCTACCGAGTGGTGGAATGGACCGGCCGCTGGAGCATGATGGATGTGTTGCTGCTGGCCCTGCTGGTCACACTCGTAAAACTGGGCGAGCTCGTGTCGTTCGAGCTTGGCCCAGCAGTCATAGCCTTCGTCCTATGCGTGCTGATGAGTATGATTGCGTCGATCATGTTCGATCCTCACGCTATTTGGGAAGTGGAGCAGCCACAGAGCTAGCTCCCTTCGCTCTCGGTACTTCCTGGGGGGAGAAGGGCTGGGGATGAGGGGCTGCAGATGTGGGGCTGTGCCTGCTACTGTTTATGCACGATAGGGCTCAGTTCGCCGCGTCAACCAATTGCGCTACTTCCAATTCGGACAATCCCAGAGCTGTGGCGATTCTAGGGGTGGTCCATCCCAACTGTGCCAGTCTGCGAGCTTCCGCCATGGGGCTGCTGGATGCCAGCTTGGTTTGCTCGGCCATGCGGATCAATTCGCTCAGTCGCTTGGCAGCTTGATCGTAGGCGCTGACCATCGAGCGCACGGCGATCAACTTTGAATCCAGTTCGCCTTTGAGCTCTCGCCCCAAATCGTACAGTTCGACTTGCCACTTTAGAACTTCAGTCGGTGCACCGAGCGACTGCGTACCAGAGAAGCTACGCGGCGGAATCTGAGTATTGGAATTGTGACCCAGCGAAGTTAACACCGGCAATTCGGCGCGCTTGCGTCCCCGCATCCGATTGCGCATTAGCATCCAGCACAGTAGGCCGATACCGGCCACTAGCATGAACTGCTGCATGTTTTGGTTGACTATGTTCACATCCGGCTTTGCACTATGGGAAGTAGGACTCTGCTTGCTCTACTTCGCTCGACCCGCCGTGGCCGAAAAATTTAGCGATTTTAATCAACGTGCCAAAGTTTGCGGGCGCTGGCCGCTGCGCCTGTCCATTTTAATGATCGTGATGGTGATCGTGATGATCATGGTGATGATCGTGATGGTGGTCATGCCGCGGAGGCGGGGGCGGTGGCGGCGGCGGGGGCCGATCGATGGGCCGGGGCCGGTGCTCCTTCGTGTGGGCTTGGCCTGGACTCAACTGCTGTCTGGCGGCATCGAGGACCATTTGAAAGACCGTGTCCAGCGGGTGTCCACTTTGCACAGCTAACTGGCGGCAGTCTTCGTATTCGGGCGAAAACTGACATGCATCTCCCTCTGAATTAGTGCCGACATCGCCCGCTAGTGGACTCGACGGAAGCCAGGCAACTTTCACACGAGCCGGACCCAGCGGCGTGGCGACGCTAAAACTCTCGCGCCGCAGTTTGCGGCGGGCCATGGTCGTGCGACGAATACCCAGCGAGCCGGTATGGCGAAACAGCGTATCCTCCATTCCGGCGCGCTGCTGGGGCAAGCAGATGATCGACAGCATCGTAGCGGGCCGATTTTTCTTCATACCGATGGCGGTGGTAAAAACGTCGAGTGGTTGTTGGCGCCATAGTTGTTCGATGGCAAAGCCAAGCTGCTGGCCGGAAATGTCATCGAGATTGGTTTCCAACACGACGACGTCATCACTGCTGGAGTTATCGCTGCTGGAGTTCAAGGGCTTGCCAATCAGGACTCGCAGCACATTGGCTTGTTCGGCAAGTTCTTTATGTCCGGCACCGTAGCCGATCTTATGGATCTGCATGTCCGGCAGGGTTCCGAAACTATCGACGAGCGTTGCCAGAATCGCAGCGCCCGTTGGCGTAGTCAATTCGGCTTCGATTGTTGTGCTGCGCAGGGGGACACCGCGCAGTAGTTCCGCCGTAGCCGGCGCAGGCACGCTGACCAGTCCGTGGGCAATATGAATGGTTCCGCAACCCGTTGGCGTGGGCGAGGCGACGATGCGCGTGATTCCTAAATTGCAGATAGCAACTGCGATACCTACGATATCAGCGATCGAGTCGACGGCCCCCACTTCGTGAAAGTGGACTTGCTCCATGGTGGTGCCATGGACTTTAGCTTCAGCAGCCCCCAGTCGCCGAAAGACGCGGATCGCCATGTCGCGTTCGCGTGGATCGAGCCGGCTGCCATCGATCATGGCTTCGATATCGCTTAAATGTCGATGTGCGTGTTCGGGCGGGTGCTGCACGTCGAGCCTCAAAGCCCGAAAGCAATGTCGCTGAGTTTCGCTAAAATCGAGTTCTAACTGCTCCAACCCGCCTAAGGATCTGATCTGCTGGAGGATGACATGCCTGTCGGCACCCGCGTCAACCAGCGCGGCTAGCAGCATATCGCCAGCAATGCCGCTGTGGGTATCCAAGTAAGCAAGTGTCATCTGTTCCGGCTGCCTTACTGTGTCTGTTGTTCGAGCACTTTGAAAAAGTCATTCTTGGCTTCAGCATATCGCAGCCCAGCGTCGCAACCAGTGGTATGGTGCTCGCGTTTCAAGTTCTGAAAATGTTGCCAGTCGCCCAAATGGGCCGAAAGCCAATCTCGGATCGCAAGGCTGCGCCGCCAGGCCGTACCACCGTGTCGCACGAGCAAGACCGTATGAGTCAACGCGCCGGTGCGCGGTTTGTGCAGCAGAGCCGTCAGTTCGTCGCAGCACCATTGGGGAGATGCGACGCGCACGTAGTTGAGGCCCTCGATCAGCGTGGCCGCTTCATTGAGCCCCTTCATTTCGCGTAAACAAGCCACCATGTCGATGATCGGCTGCGCGATGCCGTCGGCCAGTGCCGTACTGCCAATATGCTGCACCTCGTGTACCCAACCATCGGTAGCCCAAAGTACCAGCGAACGTGCCTGTTCGAAATCCTGCTGCCACTGCTGGTTGTAAGACATCAAACGAATTGGCGAAGTCATAGTCGCAGCCTCTGGCCGTGTGCTTAAGCGGTTGAAAATTCGGACCGACCCTATTAGCCGGTAAATACCGATCGTTGTACCGCCATAATCGGAAAGCCTGACCTATTGTAGCCGGTTTGCCCAAGCCATTGGGCTCGCCCCGTCGATAGACATTGACGATGGATATTGCGGATCGATAAAAAGTTCGCTGCCGTGAGCCGCGATGTTGGCGAGTCCGCGTGTCGTTGGCGAATTTAGCGAGCGTACAGTTCAGCCGGAGATCGACGAAAGCAGCATGGAATGCCGATGAATACGTTTCAACCCATCTCGACTCAGCCATCTCAATACGTTCCCAGAACCCCCAATCTTATGCCGCAGGTGTGGCAAACGATCGTGGCCATCCAGGAAGCAAAATCCGTAGCCTCCGGCTGCCATGAGAACTCGATCAGCGTCCGGTTTGATACAGCGCATCATAGCCTGCCGACGCCATCGTTGTTCACACCATGGAGCGAGCAAATCGGTTGGCATCGCTCCATAGATGAATTGTCCGCACCGCCTCTCCCCAGCCCAAGTCCAAAGTTCGACAGACCCATTGCTTCGCCGTCACCCGTAACCAGGACTGGCCTCCCTGCCTCGACACCTCCAGTCGATGCAGTGTTGAGTGTACAAAATTCGGAGCGCAGCGAGCGAGCGCAATTTAAGCAGCTCCTGGCCGAAGCGGCGCACGACATTCGGTCGCCGATTGCGGTAGCTCAGCAGTTACTTCGGTCGCTTAGCGGACGCGCTGAGTATCGATCGAGTGCGATGTTGGACGAGCTGGAAATGCTGGAAGAGGCCCAGGTACGGTTAACTCAGGCCATGCGATGGACCGAAGGCATTCTGCTCGACCAAAGCCTGGCCCATGGCCAGCCTGTCAACACGCGTAGGCGGTTTTTCCCACTGCAATGGTTGGGGGGCGTAACTCCCCTTTTTGAATCGCTCGCAGCCCAAAGAGGCGTGGCACTCGAATGGATTGGCTGGGATCGCTCGCTGCCGCGTCTGTACCTGGACTCCAACCACCTATCGCGGATTGTACTGAACCTAGTATCCAATGCGATCAAAGCTAGCAGGGCGGGAAGCCAAGTCGCCATTCGCGTAGCATGGCAGACCGAAATTACACAGCAGCTTGTGATCACCATCGAGGACCGAGGCTGTGGAATGTCCGCAGATTTGATGCAGCGTGTTAACGCTCCAACACTCTGGCCGACGGCGGGTGAGAGTGCAGGCGGCATTGGGCTCAGGACAGCCAAGGCATTGGTCAGAGCGATCGGGGGATCGCTGCAGGTACAGCGCCGGCATCGCGGTGGCACAGCGTTTCGGATCAGTCTACCTGTGGACAACTATCACTCGCTGGTTCGAAGTTGGTTGTTGCAGAATGCCAGGCAGCGGACGAATCCAGCAGATCGAAGCCGCAAGTCCGTCGAAGTCTACGCGGTGCGCGGTGCCGACTGCATCGCCGATCAAACCGACACGACGCTTCAACAAGCGGCCAGTAGCCAGGACTTCGTTTATCGTGCGGCCAGGAATCGCTGGTTGTGGATTACTTTGAGCGACCGATCCACCCGAGCCCGCGAACTGCCCGCGCGGCTAGAGTCCGGCTTGGAACACATCCAGCTGTTGCATACAGTCCACGGCGTGAGCAGCAATTGCTTGGCTCAAAAAATATGTCAACTGGGCCAGCTCACTATGGACGAATTGCAGACAAGCGGCCATCAATCGACGTTTGCACTACCGCGAATAACGTCGGTGATTGCCGAAAAGTTAGCGGAACTTACGGCGGATCATGTGCCGATCCTGGATGATTTAGATGCGGTGCCAGCGCCACTCGCGATTCGCCCATCGCAGCGCGAAATTCCAAGAATGATCCGCATAGATCCGGTTCAGGTTCGCCCCGGTCCGGTAATGGGTGCTGCCAAGTATCGCCAAGCATCGCTGGCCGACATGCCGTGCGACATGTTTTCCGGTGCCCTGGCAGAGTTGTCGCAGCAGTGGCGCGCCAGCCAGCGGGGCGTGGACGCCGTGAATACCGCGCTAAGCCGGCGGGCTGCGCAGGGTGAGCATGCTGACTTCTGGTAGGCAGCGCCAACGCAACGGATGCGTGCCGGAAATACCTCGCGAAACGTGCATCAGCGTGGGGGCTCGATAGAACACGCCTGAGGCGAAACGCGATCCGTAGCGACTTGGCGATACCAGCGGTCCAATTCCAGGTATGCGAACCTGGCCACCATGCGTGTGCCCCGCTAGCAACAGGTCGAGCTTCAGTCGCCGCGCCCAAGCAATTTGGTCCGGAGTGTGGCTTAGACCCAGTCGCAGACAGGCCGGTGGCAACGGACCCGCGAGCGAGTCTGGAGCCGCTGGCGGGCTAGCGTCCGCATGCCGCTCTAACCATGGGAGCTCGTTGCCGTACAACAGGATCTGACTGCCGGAGGAAAGTGAAATGATTTGGTTGCGTGCTCCCAAATCAAAATATCCCAGGCTGCACAGATTGCTTGTCAGCGCGTCCAGGTCACCGAGTCGTTTGTCGTGATTGCCAAGCAAGAACGTGCAGCCCAGTGGAGCGCTCAAGCTTCCCAGCAGGCTCTCAATCCACGGAAGGCAGCCGTGAAGGTCGATGATATCACCAGTAATTACGATCAGGTCCGGTTCCATTTCTTGGAAGCGGTCGAGTACAAAGCGAAAGTGATCGAATGTCAACTGCCCAGTAAAGTGCAAGTCAGAGAGGTGACCTATCGTGAGACCCTCGACGCCAAGCACATGCCTATCGAGCAATAGTTCTTTGCGATTGAGCTCCAGTTTCGTGATTTCATTGAAGGGGATTTGATTCAGGAGATAAGTCGACCAGTTTCCCACCGAGGGGCCAGACAATTCACTTGACACATCAAAGTGTTGGGCCGTGCTGCTTATAAGTTGACGAGGAGGAGCGATCCAGCGCCGCGATTCCAACCAAGGTGGCCCAAGTACGCACGCGCTCAACAGGCTCCAGCCAGCCCACACAGCAAACAGTGTCGTGTGATTCGGCCACCAAGTCGTTGCCTGGTTGAGCCACAAGACGAGCGGATCGCGATCGACGACTGCAACGACGATTGGCACCGAGAAACACAACAGCACCAGGAGCTTCTCCAATCGCTTCGTCCAGTTGCGCGGTAGACCAGCCGCGTTGACTTGATTGAAGCAGAAGAGCCAGAAGCCGCAATTGCCAATGAGCGCTATCAGACAGATCAGCCAAGGCTGCGGAGAAACCATGCAGACTCTGCTCGACTCGGGCTAGATGGGCTGTGCATCGAGGACGGTCTCGACAACCGTCAGAAGCTGTGCCAGTTTGAATGGCTTATAGAGTAGAGCTTTAGGGTGTAGTCCCGCTTGTCGAGCTTTGACAATCGAGTGTCCTGGGTCGTAGCCGAAGCCGGTCATTAGGGCCATCGGGACAACACTCGTAATTTGCTGCAAGCGCAGCATTAACTGGTAGCCGCTGTAGTCGGATAGGTGCACTGCGGAAATCACCACGTCGTAAGGCGCGTCGCGTGGACAATTGCGGACCATGCTGACAGCTTCGTCTCCGGCGTGGGCCGCTTCGACAATGCAGCCGAATTTTTCGAGCAGCGCATGAGCTTCGTTGAGTACTTGCAATTCGTGGTCGACGACTAGGATGCGTTTGCCACGCAGTTTTTCGTGCAACTGCTGGGTACAGCCTGCAGGCAATGCTTCGGCTGGGGCCATCCGCTGGCCAATCTGCTGGATGACTCGACGAATGTCGCGGGCATTCTGCAGGATGCGTTGCAGTCGCTCCACCACGGCGGGATCCTGACCGATATATTTTTCGATCACGTTGACCGCATCATTGAGAATGTGATCGACCGGAAGCGCAACGGCGCTGTGAATCGCTTCGCAACTTTGTTGAGCCGCATTGTTCTTCTGGGCGACCAATAACTCCAGTGTGTTCAACGCAACAGCGACGTCGCGCGCAAAAATCTCCAGAAACTGCATGTCACCCGCATCAAAGGCACGTACTTTATTGCTTTCGACGTTGATGGTCCCGATGACCGTCTCATGCAAAATGAGCGGTACCGTTAGCGAGCTGGCTGCACCTTCGAAAGCTTCCAAGTAAAGCGGATCTTGACTCGCGTCTTCGCATAGATAGCTCTTGCCTGTAGCGGCCACGTAGCCGGTAACGCCATTGCCCTGAGGACATGCAAATAGCTGCCGATCCGACGCAGCTTGGTCGATGCCCACACTCAACAGTGGCATAAGATTTCCACTGGATTGCTCGAGCAACCGTATCTCAACGACTTCGACGTCCAACAAGTCTGCTGTATAGTGTCGAATGTTGTCTTTAAGCAAATCGATTCGAGCCTGAGTCTCCATGGCGAAGATCTCGTCGGGTTTTAAATCGGTGAGCTGTTGTCCGGCTTGGTGGATTGCAGCCAGCTTCTGTTGCTGCAGGATCTCCGCCGTAATGTCGCTGACCGTTGCGACCAGCGCTGCATTCTCAGTCGCAGCATCCGTCAACGGTGCCACGTGGACTTGGTAGTAGCGATTGTCTTCAGTCTGCAATGTGCTGCTGCTGGAAGAACCAGTTGCCAGCGCGGTGTGAAACGGGCAGAAGTCAGGCCCCATAATTTGTGGGTTGCCCAGCGTGGCATAGAAGTTCGAGCCGTGCGGATCTTCCAGCGGCGACCACCTCCGCAAACATTTGTTAGCCCAAGTGACCACCATGTTTGCGTTAACCAGCGCCACCCCATCGGGCATGCCGTCCAGGATCCGCTCGCTTTGCAGAAGTCGAATTACGCTCTCCTCAGCGCCAATCCGCTCGCCATCCAAGAACACACCGCTGTATGCGGTGCGCGATAGCCGGCTGATCGCTTCGACAGGATTCTCAACCTGCTCGATATCGACATTGCTTCCGAAGCTCTCGGACAAGTTGCCATTGCAACCGCCTTTCTCGTCGACGGTCTGCGACCCGATCCACAAAATTTTTTGCAGCGATTCCAATCCAAGGTTCCCAGTGAGATTTGACATGGAATCCGAATAGTTTGCTTCCAGTGTCCCCAACTATTATCCGCTCGAGACCTTGTAGCGGATGCATAGAGATTTCGCATGTGGATACAACGTAGTATACGGAGCCACTTTTTAAGCAGCAACGGCAACGATGACGATTTGTCTAGCGTGGCCCGTCGGTCCTGAACGGCTTTTGTCTTAGACGACCGGCGATTGACTTTCTATCCGTCCTAGCTGGGGCCGCCAGACTTGAGTCCCAATGAACCGAAGTCCGGCGACTCCGGTTACGGTAATACCATGTCTCCGTAGAGACCATCGAGCCACAATGCTCTAGCGGTAGCCGTTAATCGCTAATACGCCCTGGCTGCCTGACTTTAGACTTGTCTGTTTGCTTTGGTGGCCAGTTGGCCCTTGACCGGAAGCCCCAGCAGAGAATGACTAGTGCTTTGTCAAAGTGACGAGCGGGCTGTTGATTTAATGTACGATGGCCTTCCAAGGCCGTCGTCCACGCCATTCGACGGCCCTGGAAGGCCATCGTACAACCGCTATTTCGCCGAACGCGATTAAAACAACAGGCCGCTATCGCCAAAACGTCTCACACACGATTTGACTTTGACAAAGCACCAGCGTGTTTTAAGCGCTGCAAGCCGCAAACGACAAACATGTAGGAACTAGGTCCGCGCGGTGCATTTTCAGGTTTCCGCAGGTTTTTTCGGGGATCGTGCGGCAAACCGACTCTAACGACTGCGCTAAACAGAAAAAATAAGAAAAATATACCGGCGACCCTCGCTATGCCTTCAGAATTAGCTAAACTCTTAGCGAGCCAAGACCTATGCTAGCGGGATACGGGCGTTAAAACCGGCGTTTGCTACCTTTCGTTCATTCGGCCATTCGGCTCTTTTCAAATTTAGAAATATCTTCGGTACGCTGTGTATCGGAGTTGATCGTACTGGCTGATCGGCCAATTAGTTCCCTCTAGAGGAGTTCCTCATGAAGTTTCGCCCATTTTGTGCTCTGATGGGGCTAGCCGCGATGTTAGTCGCTGGCTCCGTCCAAGCCCAGTGCAGCAGCTGTGGTGGCTGTAGTGACTGTGGTACTGTAGCAGCCTCCGGCTGTTCGTCGTGTGGTGGTAGTGGTGAAAGCTATGCTGGCGGTGCCGGTATGGCTGGTGGTTGCGGTTGTGGTGTTTCGTACACCACGAAGACGGTAATGGTTCCGCAGTATGTTACTGAGACTCAAATGGTCAACGTAACGACCATGCAGCAGGAAACACGTCAGCGTTCCGTCACCGTGAATCGCAGCGTTGCTCGCCAAGAAGAGCGTAGCCGTACAGTCAGCAAGCAGGTTCCACGCCAGGTTACCAAGCAGCAGACCTACACGGTGATGGTGCCTAAGGTTTCGACTGAACAGTACACACTACAAGTTCCCGTCGTTACCCAGGTTGCCCAGGAATATACAGTTACGGTCCCACGTATGGAGACCATCGAAGTTCCTTACTCAGTTCAAGTGCCTGTCCAGACTCAAGTTCAGGTTCCTTACACTGTGCAAGTTCCATACCAGGAAACGCTACAGCAGACCTATACTGTAAACGTTCCTTACACTGAAACTGTCGAACAGTCCTATCAGGTTTGCGTGCCTTATACTGAGAACGTCGAACAGTCCTATCAAGTTTGCGTGCCTTACACCGAACAAGTTGCTCAGAACTATACAGTTCAGGTTCCCTACACCGAGACCGTCGAGCAGACCTACACGGTGAATGTTCCTTACCAGGAAACCATGACTGCAACACGTACGGTTTGCCAGCGCGTTCCAGTGACTCAGTACCGTACCGTGTCCAAAGACATGGGCAGCTATCAGTGCCAGACCGTTGAAGTACCTGTTGCCAGCTCGTGCGGCGGCAGCAGTGCTTGTGGTGGTGGCAGTGCTTGCGGCGGATGCCAGGCAGCTAGCACGTGCGGCAGCTGCGGCGGATGCAATAGCTGTGGAAGTTGCAACAGCGGTTGTGGTGCTTGCGGTGGTGGAGTTGCTATGGGCGGCTGCACAACAACCGTTAGCCGTCAAGTTTGGGTTCCCAACGTAGTTACCGAGCAAGTTGCTTACACGACCTACACGACTGAGCAAATTGCACAGCCGTATACATATACGGTGACCAAGATGCGTGCCGACACGGTGACTCGTCCTGTGACGGTTACCAAGTGCCG
>JBGSJL010000098.1:0-38891 GCA_041741955.1 Pirellulaceae bacterium
TGGGTTTCTGGTGGGGGTGCAAATATGTGGTCCGTAGCAGACGCATTTCAATTCGTCTCGACACGGGTGAGTGGAGATGTATCGATCGCAGCCGACATCCGCTGGCCAAACAAAGATCAAGATGGAGATCCCCATCGCAAAGCTTGCCTTATTTTGCGTCAGTCACTCTCACCCGACTCAGCCTACGTCGACGTGGCTTGCCACGGTGATGGACTATGCTCCATCCAATACCGAGAATTCGACGGCGATACCACGCACGAAGTGCAGTCGAATGTGTCAGCGCCCAGTCGCGTGCGACTCGAAAAGAGAGGCGACTACGCGTCGCTTTATATCGGCAACCGGGAAGACAATATGCGACCCTCAGGCGGCTCGTTCCGCATCCTATTCCAGGAACCCTATTATGTGGGTTTAGGAGTTTGCGCTCACAATAACGAACGACTCGAAACCGCAGTATTTTCGAATGTTGACCTGAAGAAGGCACCTGATATTTCGAGTAAACCCAGCTCGGAAAGCCGCAAGGTGGAAAGTACGCTTGAGACTATTTCGATCGCTTCAACGGACCGTCGAGTGGTGTATCATACCGCCGAACACATCGAGGCACCCAACTGGCATCCCGATAGCCAAACAATCTTTTTCAATAAAACCGGACGCATTTTTTCTATCCCTGTCGCCGGCGGAGACCCAACGCAGATACCAACGGATACCCTGAATCGAGCCAACAATGACCATGGCATTTCGCCGGACGGCAACACCCTGGTGATTAGCGACCAAACGAAAAGCGGCGGTTCACGCATTTACACGCTGCCAATCGAAGGTGGTATGCCGAAATTGATAACCGAGCTGGCGCCTTCCTACTGGCATGGTTGGTCCCCGGACGGCGCGACGTTAGCCTATTGCGCTTCGCGAGCGGGCGAGTTTGACATCTATACTGTACCGGTTGGCGGAGGAGTAGAAACGCGATTGACAACTAGTGAAGGGCTGGACGACGGCCCCGACTATTCGCCGGATGGGAAATCGATCTACTTCAATTCAGATCGCAGCGGAAAAATGCACATCTGGAAAATGAATGTCGACGGAAGCGAGCAGACACAACTTACCAACGACGAGTTCAATAACTGGTTTCCACATCCGTCTCCCGACGGGCGTTGGGTTGTATTCATTTCCTTCGCGGGTGATGTCGAAGGACATCCGGCCAACCAAGACGTCTCGCTGAGATTGATGTCGCTGGCGGACGGCGAGATCAGGACAATTGCGAAATTGTTTGGCGGCCAGGGTACTATGAATGTCCCCTCTTGGTCGCCGGACAGTCGCAATCTGGCATTTGTTAGCTACCAATTGATATCGCAATAATTCCAAACCTCGAATCGGACAAGCTTTGACGATGGACTCGCAGAATTTTATAGCACTGAGATGTATCGAGTCACTGTTCTAAGCTGGCTCGAATCGCCAACGCTCGGTCACGTCGTCTCGCGCGCAACTCTTCAATCGAAATGTTTTGCGTATAATTAGCCGCCATCATGACCAATTTTCTATGATCGATCGGCTTGGATAAATAGTCATCACAGCCGCCGTTCAGACATTTGTCGCGATCACCTTTCATCGCGTCGGCAGTCAAGGCAATGATCGGCAATTCGATTCCGGCAGAACGCAGTTGAGCCGTGGCGTACAGGCCGTCCATCACGGGCATCTGCATATCCATAACGATTAAATCCAACGGCTGGCCTTTGTCTCGTGCTGCGATCACTGCGTCGATCCCCTGCTGACCGTTCTCGGCAGTGATCACATCGGCACCGGCCTTTTCCAAAAAGTGCTGACTGATATGTCGGACATCGCGGCGGTCGTCGACGACTAGCACGCGACACGCCAGTTTGCGGAATTCGGAATCCTGCAAATCATACCTAGCCTTTTCGACCGTCAGATCCGGCACGAGCCATTCGACGTCGTCCGTAAGCGTCATCGGAATTCGAACCACAAACGTCGATCCCTTTCCGAGCGAACTGTGTAGGTTCATTTCACCATGCAGCATCCGCACCAAACGCTGACTGATCGCCAAACCCAACCCGCTACCGCCGTATTGGCGAGTGACAGATGAATCACCTTGCGAAAACGGTGTGAACAATCGCTCCATTTGTTCGCCGTTCATCCCGATGCCAGTATCGGAGACGACGAACTCGATAAACTTCTTGGTCGCCTCACCGATGCATCGAACGGTCAACCTTACTTCGCCTTTGTCTGTAAATTTGATCGCGTTGCCAAGAAGGTTTATCAACACTTGTCGAAGTCGCGTCGCGTCAGTGGAAATCACCCGAGGAACTTTGCCGTCGAACTCTACTTTCAGAGGTAGCGACTTTTCATCAGCGCGAACGTTCATTAGCGATTGAATGACCGCTACCAACTGTGGTAATGAACACTTTTCAAACTCGACATCCATTTTGCCTGCTTCGATCCGCGATAAATCCAAAATGTCGTTGATCAATTCCAGCAAATGCTCCCCATTGCGTTTCATCACTAAGACACAGTGGCGATTGTCTGGGTCTTTTAGGTGGCCCAGCAACACATCGGCATAGCCCATGACAGCAGCCATTGGGGTGCGAATCTCATGGCTCATGTTCGCCAGAAACTCGCTCTTGGATTGATTCGCGGCCAACGCCGCCGCCTCGCTTTGCATCAATCGTGCCTCTGTCTGTTGCCTCTGTGCCATCTCGACCTTCAGTTGCTCGTGGGACGACGCCAGCGAAGGCAGATGAAGGATGCGCGGAACGTATCGAAGCAACGTAATCACCGTCGCCCATGAAACGACGGCGGTCACAAATTTCATCAAGCCCGAAACGCGATAGATCGGATGCCAAAAAATGATGGCTTCGACGAGGTGTACCGAACCACATGCCAAAATGAATCCGGCGAACAACCAGAACAGTTTTGTGAATGGAAAATCGTCCCGCTTTCGAGCGAAGTAGACGAGCGCAGCGGGGATCGCAAAGTAGGCCGCGAAAATCGCGAGGTCACTAAGGACGTGCAGCCAACCGAGAAAAGCAGACCAGTTGCCGCAGTTCCAGCGCGCGGGAAAGTCGGAGGTATCAAGAAACTTAGAGAAGTACTCGTTCATGATGTTGGACCTGCACTTTTCGTCTGCTTGCGACAATAGCCCTCCGGGGGCCGTAAACGCCCTTGGGTCGTAAATTGAAGACGACTTGTCGCGCTGAGTCAATGACCGCAGCGCATGTGCGGCGCGGCATTTGCTAAGCGTGTTCTAGTTGACGGCGTGGAAGTCAAAGTGGGCGTGGGCGGCGTCCGCGTTGATGTCCAACGCAAAGTTGATGTCCAACGCAAATAGTTTACAGCAAATTCAAGGACCACAAACATGCTCGCCGATTTCAGTATTTGGACGCTCGACGATCCGCACATGCAAGATGACATGCAAGACATTCGCGACACTCTGGATGAACGACACATCGGATTTACGATGAACAAAATGTCAACGACGCTCGAGGGATCACTTGCAGAAATTAGCGAATCGATCGAAGCTTGCAGGCAGAAGTTAGCCATCAAACACAAGCGATTGCTAATTCAAATTACCTTCGATGATGACCGCTCAAAATAGCTCCAGGTCGTGATAGGTCGGCAACAACTTTCCGGACGGAATCGACCAAGGAGATGTGAGTACGACCTGTTTCACGCGGACGTCAAGGAACTGCTTGACGACTTAACAAGCGAGTTTAGGCACATTGTCGTTTTTGACATCACAACCACAAGCGCGACGGTGCGAACGGCGAGACAGCAGATCCGGTGGCGAACCCAGAGGTAAACCTGGGAACAGGCACGCTCGACCGAGATTATTGGGCACGCTTGGTAGATCGCTATAGTATTCGCAGCGCAGGTTGCACGGGCGCTGCTAAAACAATCTCGCATTTCAAGTTTTTGATCAACGAAGTCGAGCAAGCGAACATCAATCAGCTGATTGACGCTGTGATTCGCGATAGCTATTGCATAGTGCAAGAGTATTTGCCTGCTGCGGTCGAAGGCGATGTGCGATTGTTCGTAATGAACAGCAGGGCACTGCGATATCAGGATCAATACGCCGCATTTCGACGCGTCAACAAAAGTGGCGACGCGCGCAGCAATATGCACTCCGGCGGCGAAAGCGTGCCTGCCGAAGTGACCGACCAAATGCTTGAGCTGGTCGAAATCGTTCGCCCCAAGCTGATTCGAGACGGTATGTTCTTGGTGGGACTTGACATCGTCGATGACAAATTGATGGAGATTAACGTGTTCAGTCCAGGCGGTTTAGGAAGCGCACAGCAGCATACTGGTGTCGACTTCACCGAAGCAATCATTCAAGACTTGGAACGCAAGGTGAAATATAAATCGTAGTACGATTCGCGAATTCGCAATGTTGAATTAGCGACCTTATAGAGGATTTGTTTTGGTTCAGCGCGTTGTAGTGACAAGGGTTTTCTAAATCTATCGACCGGCGAGTACGTCGAGTTCGTTCTGAGCGTGCGAGGCGAGTCATGTGACAACCAAATGAGTGCCATTGGCCGCCAGCCGCGGGTCTCAGACGGGAAAGCTCCATCAAAATGATATGCGCAGCGAGTGTTTTCGGCTCGCGAATCGGCCGATAGCCGCAGCTAGCGCTGTCGACTCACAAATCCGCAGTTTGCACCGTATAGTCAAGCTGGACAGAAGCGAAGGCTGACTTTAATTTGTATTTGTTGGCACGGCCGGCTCACTCTTCCAGAGCACAATCTCTGAAAAATCGTTGGCTGAATCGGGACCGGCGGTACTGCGACCGCGGTTGATATCCGCTTTGAGTAGACCCAGTAGGCGAGCCACAATTTCTGGCTTGGAATCGAACAAGTTGTGGGTTTCCGCGATGTCTGTGACCATGTTGTAGAGTTGGCCACGCGGTGCGTCGCGGGAAGACTCTGCCTCAGTCGGCGAGGTCCAACCACCTGAGCCGCGGGCCAGTGCGAGCTTCCATGGGCCGTGCCGATACGCGAAGTGGCCGCTAATCGAATGATGTATGACCCCATGTCGGGTCGATTCAATGGACTCACCACGCAACGCAGCCAGGAAACTGACACTGTCTTCGCAACTGCCGGCTGGAACCGATTGCTCCAGCAACTCAGCGGTCGTTGCAAAAATATCGGTCAAGCAGATGAGTTGATCCGAGCGCGAACCGGGCGATACGACGTTTGGCCAACGCACGATAAAGGGGATACGATGTCCGCCGTCCCAGATATCGGCTTTGGAACCACGGTACGGTCCGCTGACGAAATGACCCAGAGATGCCAACTGATCAATTCTTGCCGCCTTGGAGCAGCCGTTATCGCTGGTGAAAATGAAGAGTGTTTTGTCAGTCATCTGATTGCGCTCCAGCGCTTCGCAAACAGCCAAGATCACTTGGTCGGTCTGCATCACAAAATCAGCATATTCGCCTAGGCCGCTTTTGCCTTGCCACTGGGGAGATGGAACGATTGGCGTATGCGGCGAACCCAGCGGCAAGTAGAGAAAGAAGGGTTGATGGCTACCGCGGCGGGAATCGATGAACTCGACCGCTTTACGTTCTAAGCGTGGCAACATGTTGATTACGACGTCATGTTCGACAACCGTATCCCCCTCGATCACAGCCTCCATATCGCGCGCATGGTGAAATCCATGGTAACTGTCGAAGCCCCGATCAATGGGCCCATCGGGAATTTTCGCGCCGATCGGAGGTTTATCGTTCGGAGGTTTAGCGAAATCCTTCGCCCGATAGGGCTGGCCGCTGATTGGGTCTAGGTATTCGAAGTTGAGGTGCCACTTGCCAATCGCCGCCGTAAAGTAACCCGCATTGTGAAGGAAGCTGGCCACCGTGGGGCGATCCTCGGCAATCAGGCTCGGTTCAAAGCCGGTTACCACGCCGGACTGTAGTTTGGAGCGCCAACTGTAGCGACCCGTCATCAATCCATACCGCGTGGGACTACAAACGGACGCGCCCGAATGGGCGTCGGTAAATATCATTCCTTGGGCGGCCAATGCGTCCGCACCGGGTGTCAAGATCTTTCCATGTTCTGGATTCAGGCACTGAATATCGCCGTAGCCTAGATCATCGCAAATCAGCAAAACGATATTTGGGTTGCCGGCCCGAAGTGGCTGGGCGAGACCCGCGCAGAACAATCCGATCAACCACCAATTGATTCGCTTTAGGCCGCTGTTCACTCTTTGTTTCCTTGCTTGACTTGCCTACGACTCGCTCTCTTCTCGTCAACAGATTTTGCTTCGCTAGACTCGCTGAATTGCCGGTCAAGCTCTTTGGGTCGAGCGTTCTCAAATTGTTTCAGGACCAGTTGCAGTTTGTCTTTCGCATTCTGCGCACGATTGTCGAGGCTAACATTCTGAAGATCTTTTCTTTCGAGGGGGTCTGCGACTAAGTCAAAGAATTTCCCATTCCGATAGAGCTTGAAGCTCTGATCAAACGCACATTCGCGGACCGTAAGATCCTGGGTCTGACGCGGCGAGTACCAAGAGTAAAGCCACTGTCTTGCTGCGGCCCTATTGCCGTGCAATTGAGGTAGGAAGCTGATGCCATCGACGTTGTCGGGCACGTCAATGCCTGCAGCCTCACAAATGGTAGGTAGAAAGTCCGTGCTACTGACCAGGTCGCTGCTCACGTGACTCTCGCGCAGCACCCCAGGCCAACTGGCTACGAGCGGAACATGCGTGCCATGCGCGGTCGTTGTTCCCTTACCGCCTTGGTACGCCTCGCCGTGAAAGCGACTGGTGACGGAACTATGCGTGCCGTTGTCTCCTAAAAATAGCAACAGTGTATTGTCGCGAATATTTAATTCGTCTAGCTTCGCGACGACCTGGCCAACCATCTTATCCATGTAAGCTGTCATGTCTGCAAAGTGTTTGACATCGCGCTGCGCGGCTTCGCTGCTGAGGGTTGGATCCCAGTTTGGGCTGTCTGGCGTGGGCTGGAAGGGATCGTGTGTAAGAATCATAGGATAGTAGAGGAAAAATGGTTTGTCTCGATGACGAGCTATGAAATCCAGCGCAAAGTCATTCACCAGCGAGGGACCGTATTCTCCCCGAGAAAAGTCTCTTGGTTGGCCGTTGTATTCCAGTCCAGGATTGGCATAACGCGGTGGTCGACGCGTTTGCTGCCATAGGCACGACTCGTCGAAACCAAAATGCTGAGGCGCGTCCGCCTCGCGACCCAATTGCCACTTGCCACACACGGCCGTCGCATAGCCAGCACGCTTAAAGAGCTGCCCGAACGTCGTCTCACTGCGCAGCAGCGTACCGAAGTTGATGTAATTGTGAACGTTGTACCGCCCCGTCATTAGCTGGACACGCGTGGGCGTACACAGCGGTTGAACGTGACAGTTTTCGAAGCGCAAACCGGTCGCAGCCAAGCGATCGATATTGGGCGTTTGATACGATTGTCCGCCGTTGGCGGTCAGGCATTCGTACCCAAAGTCATCAACCATGATGAGTACGATGTTTGGGCGTGCCGACACAGGCGAAGCGAGTACCACCATCGCGGCCAGCGTGAGAATTGATGTTTTCAATATTGGGCTCGTTTGAAATTTCGGAACGGTTACGACGGGGAACTTCGTATCACTGCGGGGATTGGCCTAGATCTGGGCAGCGGCTTTCATTTTTTCGAGTCCAATCTTGGCGACCTGTTGGGGAGGCTGTTCCCAATACTGGCGATTGAACAGTTCTAAACTGAGCGTGCCTGCGAACCCGCCCGCGACCAGCGTTTTTAGAATCGTGCTCAAGGGTGCGACACCGTCGCCTGGGTAAACGCGATCTTTGTCGGCAATGTCTGCGCGGACGGGTGAAGCAGGATAATCGTTCATGTGCAAGCAATGCATCTTGGCGCCGGGCACCAAGCCAATATTGCTGAAGTCGCTACCGCCTTTGTACATGTGGTAGACGTCCAACAACACGCAGGCGTTGGGGTGGTTAGCGGCAGCGGCCACGTAGAGCACTTCGGCTAAGGTGGAAAGATTTTGAGAGAAGCCCCACAGTTCAACTTGTGGCGTCACCTCTGTTTTTTCACCGACTTCCAAGAGTGCTCGATAGCGGTCCGCAGCAGCGTTCAAATCCAGTTTGGGTTCTTTGGTTGCTCCCGATGGTGGAGCTGCAATCCGACGCCCTCCAAGCTGTCGGATGATTTCCATATCCCGTTTGCATTCTTCCAAGCCGCTTGCTCGCTGCGCATCGTCGTCGGCAATCCAAGCACCGAAGGCAATCGAGCTGTCGACGGCGAGCCCCAGGTCTGAGATTTCTTTTGCAAGGTCCTGCAAGCTGCCACCACCGGCGGTGAACGTGGCAATATCCCGCAACCACAATTCCACCGCATCATAGCCGGCGTCCGCAGCGATCTGTAGCTGCTCGCGCACCGGAACCTTGCCGCCATTGATCGTGCTGGTGTTTAGACAATAGCGGAACTTGGCATTTTGCTTTTGCGACGTAGCCTCCGACTGTGCGGGCAAGGAAAGGGCAGGGGACAAACCGCAAGCCAGGCCTAGGGCCGCAGCCGACCTGGACAAGAAGAATCGTCGATCCGCTTCTATTGATTTCATTTTGTAGTTAACCCATTGGAGAACCTAGTTGTGTCAGCCAAGTTGCTGAGCCTTTAGAATTGCAATCGCAATGCGCAAGAAACTGCATGCTTGATTGTTGGAGGTCGCGGCTTACGCTACACTCGACAGCTTGCTGGCATTGACTCTGCAATTTTCCTAACCACCAGGATAACTCATTGATGAACACTTTGTTGACTCCCGTGAGTTTCGCTGTTGCAGGCGGAGTGGCCGATCCTATTTCACTTGTGTCCTCCACCGCACGGCAAACCGCTGGCCACAAGGGCAGCCTGCGATTCGGCAATTTCATTAGAGCACTTTTGCTTGCCAGCATGTTGCTCTGCGTGGAATCGGTCGCCAGTGCGCAAGAATCAGCCAGTCAGATGCCGAATGGTTCCGGTTCGGCGGTAGCGAGTGCGACGGAGGCACCTTCGGCGGCAGTGCCTAAAAAAGGACTCGACAAACAGATCGACGAAAAATTTGACCCGATTGCAACTTGGTGGGAGGGATTCGTACTGACTTCCTCTCCGGCCATGCCCTTTGTTTTGTTGTTGCTGGTCGTCAGTGCGGCGTTTTTCACACTGCTATTCGGATTCGCAAACGTGCGTCTGTTTCCTCTTGCGATACGCGTTGTAAGTGGCAAGTACGATGGGATCGAAAAGGCAGGGGCCAAGCAAGTCATTCCTCGCGATATCAATGTAGCGGATGGGGATATTGTCGATACGATTCGCGATGAAAGCGAAACTGGAGAAGTGTCGCATTTCCAGGCGCTCGCGACGGCCGTGTCGGGCACCGTGGGCCTGGGGAATATTGCGGGAGTGGCTGTGGCGGTAGCGACAGGCGGTCCTGGTGCCACGTTTTGGATGATCGTGTGTGGGCTGCTGGGTATGTCCACCAAGTTTGTCGAATGCACCTTGGGTGTCGCCTACCGCGACATCGCTCCCGATGGCACCGTGCATGGCGGGCCGATGTACTACTTGCGAAAAGGGCTGGCTGAACTCGGGTTTGGTTCGCTGGGCCGAGTGCTGGGGTTTATTTTTGCAATCCTGTGCGTTGGGGCATCATTCGGTGGTGGAAATATGTTTCAAGCCAACCAGGCTACCGCGCAAGTTCAATCGCTGTTCGGTCTCAATATGGCTGCCGCAGAGGGTTCCAGCGAATGGCTAAAGCAATCGTCGGGCGCTATCATTGGACTGATCATGGCTGCTCTGGTAGCCGTCGTAATCATCGGCGGTATCAAGCGCATCGCTGTAGTTACCGAAAAAGTTGTACCTTTTATGGCCATTCTTTATGTGGCTGCTGCGTTACTAATCATTCTGGTCAATATTCGTTATCTTCCGGAAGCGATCATGCAGATCTTTTATGGAGCATTTCGTCCCGAAGCAGGTTTAGGGGGCCTCGTCGGCGTCATCATGGTGGGATTTCAGCGGGCCGCATTTTCGAATGAAGCCGGAGCGGGTTCCGCAGCCATTGCCCACTCGGCGGTCAAGACACGTTACCCAGCCTCCGAAGGCGTAGTCGCTTTGCTCGAGCCATTCATCGATACCGTGGTGATCTGCACGATGACAGCTCTAGTTATAGTGCTATACAACATCAACGGTGCCTTTGCCTACACGTCAGAAAATGGTAAGAGCGGCCAAGTTACGATTATTGAATCGGGGCAGGCCGTGGGTGGTGTGGACCTCACATCGCTAGCCTTTGATAGCGCACTGCCGTACTTTCGCTACGTGTTGACCATTGCGATCATTCTCTTCGCATTCTCCACGATGATTTCATGGTCGTACTATGGGCTGCAATCCTGGAAGTACCTATTCGGCCGCAGCGGTCTGTCCGACTTCAGCTACAAGGTTCTTTTCTGTCTATTCGTCGTGATTGGTGCCGCTTCGTCGCTCAACGCGGTGATTAAGTTCTCCGATGCGATGATTCTCGCGCTTGTGTTTCCAAATATGATCGGACTGCTGCTGCTCTCACCGCGAGTTCGATCCGAGCTGACGCGCTACTTAGAAGCCGTGCGTCAGAGCGACCAATAATTAACCCTAAGTGCCACCCTACGATGAACAAATCTCTTCAGCCCGCGCTCCAAAAATGTTTTATCGCGGAACTAGTCGGCACGTTTATATTAATTTTTTTCGGTTGCGGCTCTGTGCACGCGGCCGTTCTGTATGGTGCACAGGCCGGTGTCTGGCAGGTTGCGGTCGTGTGGGGTATCGCCATCATGCTGGCTATTCATGCCGTCGGAGCTGTCAGCGGCGCTCACATTAACCCTGCCATCACCGTGGCCATGTTCTGCTGGAATGGTTTTGCGCGCGAGCGGGTGCTGCCCTTTATTGCCGCTCAGTGCCTAGGCGCATTCTTGGCTGCCGCTTGCTTGTTCATGATGTTTTCGCCAATGCTTGCGGCCGTTGAGGCACGGAAAGGTGTCGTGCGCGGACAGCCTGGAAGCGAAATCACGGCGACTTGCTACGGCGAGTTCTACCCGGCGCCTGGCGGGTTGGCCAGTGGCACCGAGCCCTACTCGCCCGAAGAGCATTTACAGCTTAAGAAGCTCGTGCCGCACGGAATCGCTTTTGTGTCGGAAGTGATCGGCACAGCGCTCCTGGCCATGATGGTTTTTGCATTGGGTGAGAAAAGAAATTCGATGGCACCGCTCAATAATACTGCACCCATTTTTATTGGCTTGACAGTCGCCATTTTGATATCGGTGATTGGACCCTTGACCCAAGCCTGCTTTAACCCTGCACGCGACTTTGGACCACGCCTATTTGCGGCTTTAGCAGGCTGGGGATCCGTTGCTCTGCCGCTGGGTAGCGACTGGAGCTGGTTGACTGTCTACATTGTTGCACCAACACTTGGGGCCGTACTGGGCGGCGGATTCTTTACGCACGTCCTACAGCCACTCTATGCAGTGGATACGGTTGAGGCCCAGTGAAGCGATGGATTCTAGCAACGGGGTGTATGCAAAGTCGCCTTGGATTTGTTAGATTCAGGGAGTCGTCTTGAAGGTTTGACAAAAATATCTCTCAGTTGGAGCAAATGGAAATGCGTGCGGCCGTTGCTTGGAGAAGAATTTCGATCGTTTGCATTTCGCTTAGCGTCACGATCTTAAATGTCGGTGTTATCGAAGAGCGCGTGGCTTTTTCGCAAGGCAAGACGGAGCTTTCCAGTACAGCGCTGGCTCTGGTGCCGGAGGACGTTGCGTTTTTCGCAACTTCGATCCATATGGGCCGCGGGTGGGACGATTTTGCACGTGGAGCATTTGTCAGCCAACTGCGCAGCGTTCCCTATGTGCAGACCCTTGAACGCGAATTCATGAAGGAATGGAACAGTAAGAATGGGCAAATCGGCGTGGCTCGCGGCTACATCGAGAATCCCAATATCCGCAATCTATTGAAACTTGCCGGAGATATGACTAGCCAGGAGTTCTTCGTATACGGCGAGAGCGACTGGTGCGAAATGATCGAGGGACTTGTCGAGTTCCAAACGAAGATGATGGCGACTCTACAGCAAGATCCAGAAGCCATGGCGGATTTCTTTAACAACTTAGACCGTGGCGACATCGACAGCATTCACATTCCGACGACCGTGCTGGGTTTCCGCATTAAGGACAAAGAGAATGCTGGGATGCAGCTCGATGCATTGGAAGGCATCTTGCGGTTGGTCGGAGGACAGGCAGAACAGTTCCAACCGTTCCTTAGAAAACTTCAGCGGAACGATCTGAAGGATGGCCAGACGCTGACATTGACGTTGGATACTTCGCTCATACCGATTGACGACCTGTCCGAAGAGCAATTGGCCGCAGTCAATAAGGTGATCGAGTTGCTCGAGGGCCGTCGCATCGCGTTTTCGATGGGTATCAAGTCCGACCTGTTGCTTATAGCGTTTGGTGAAAATGAACAGCTTATCGAATCGGTTGGAGAATCGGATAGCAAGCTACTCGATCACGCAGCCATGGACGTCCTCAAACAAGCCAATCCCAACGAATTGCGAAATATTAGCTTCGCTTCGCAGCGTTGGCGTCAAAGCCAGTGGGACGCGAATTTTAGCCACTATTTTCGCAACCTAAGCCTTCAGTTTTCAGTGGCTCTGGATGTCGACGATGAAGAAATTCCGGACGCTCAAGTATGGAAAGAGGAGATCCTCCGCGATGCGACGTGGGTGGACGAACGACTGGGCGACATGGTCCCCGAGTACGGCGATTTGCTCAACTGGAGCCAAGCCACACCCACGGGCTCAGAAGGCTTTGGCTATGACTGGAGCGAAAACGGGATGTGGGAGAACGCTAGCCCGCTTCAAATCTTGGAACATGCGGGTTCGAAATCACTTATGTTCGTGGGCTATAAAGGCAGTACCAATCCGGCTCTCGGCGAGCTCATCGACTATGCGCTCGACCGCATTCCCGAGCATTTGCGACGCTTTATCGCTGCCGCCGAGCGGGACCCAGAGGATCGCGAATTAGCTCTGGATGTGTTGAGTCGAAGTTGGCCGCTACTGGAGCGCACCGTGGATATTTTGCGTGGCCCGATAGCTGAATCCATGGAGAGTAACGAAACGCTTGTATCAATTGCCGCCGCATGGACTACCCGGGAACTCGGCCCAAGTTTGCCGCCATCTGATCAACCACTCCCACTGCCAGAATTAGCGGTAACCTGCAAAGTTGATGACCGAGAACTGTTTCTCAAGGGCTGCGGCGAGCTCTATGCAGTTTTTGATGAAGTGGTGGAATTGGTCCGCGACGTGAGTCCCGATTCCATACCGAGCGACTATGAAATTCCACGCCCAGTAGCCGACGAATCCGGGACCACGACTACTTATTACTATCAAGAAGCGCTCGATGCGGTTCCGCTGCCAGGTTTCAAGCCGCAGTTGTCAATTAACGACCAAGTCGTCGTTCTTGGTTACAGCGATCGACAGACGCAAGACATGCTCGCGGCAAAACCACTGGCAACTCGTCCAGCCTGGGTGACTGCTCAAACCCCCGTGGCGGCTGTGACCTATTGGGATTTCGGCGGGGTTGTCAGCGCCCTTCGGCCGTGGATGAAGTACGGTATGTCCACGGCTGGGATGCCACCAGACGAACCCCTATTCCCCGCACCCGGACCCGTGCCATCTGCCAATGATGTGCTGCAAATTTGGGATTGCTTTTCGGCGGTCGGAAAAGCGGCCGGCACGGTCGCGACCGATGAGGACGGGCCTACTGTTTCGCGTTGGGTTTGGGTGAGCCAGTAGCCAGTCGTCTTGAGGCAGCGGGACAACTGCAATACTAGACTGCGAAAGCGCTACGGTTTTAGTAGGAGTCCTTCGGGAATTCGGAAGACCGCGAAAGATTTATTTTCAACGTATTTCCCTCTGTCTGCTGTAGGGTACATGAATTCCAAGGCAGGGGGAACTGTTTGATACGACAGGTCCAGTAGGACCCAGCGAAAGCCATATTCGCGACTCAGGTCGAGCAACTGCTCAGTAGACCAATCTTGGATAACACCATGGGTATCTCGGGGTGGGGCACATCGCTGCACGCGGTGATACCATTGGATCACCGACGCATTGTCCTGCGGCACGTCTTTCCAACAGTAGACTTCTGCTCTTTGTGCATGCCACTTAAAGGATTGCTGATACTTTGGCGTGAACCAAAGCGAATCGGTTGGCGTGTTGTGCTCAATCCATTGGCAGGCAGCCAGCCAATCTACGTAGCGATCGGTATCGATCGCGTTGCGACCCACCGCTTCAACTACCAATCGATCTGCGGCGGGAACCATCGGTTTGAGACTCCGATCAAATTGTATGCCAGCAACTATTAGCAAACTCAGCGTCGCCAAGGCGATTTGGACGTGCTGCCGTAAAGAGAACACGCGCGGCCCACGACGATCGCCATTGGGCGCATACGGTGCTGCCAATTTCCAAAAGACCAGCGAACAGGCAAGCGGCACTGCAATGTCGGACCAACGAAACCAGTAGAATCGCAACAGCTTGGCACCCAGATCTGGACGCGAGCGAGTTAGGGTCCAATCAAGCGCTAAACCGATCAGGGAAAATCCCACCGCTACCCAAGCGCAGGAGAGTAACAACCCGAGTCCGCGTAGCTGCAGCGCTCCCGGCCCGAGCGAAATGTCGGTGAGTTGACGGTGGCGCGATGGATTCGCAGAAAACCGCCACCAAATCGTCAGCAACGTCAATACCGAAAGGCTAGTAGCAGCAGCCACATGCCGTTGCCAAGCGAACAGTTGAGGGCTCAGATGATGAGGTAACCTCATGTAGACATGGACTTGGGCGGCACTAACTTTTTCCACGATATCGGGTCCGCTCAGGCCGGAAGCGGCTGGCAAAATCCCCAGCAGTCCGATGATCGCTGCGGTGCCAAGCCAAGGCAATTGCGAAAACCATCGATGCTTCAAATCGGGCTGAGCGAGCCACACGATGCCCGCGCTAAGTCCGGCCCAAACCCCAATGACCGGATGCCAGGCCACGGCGCAGCCCATATAAATCCAGACCCATTTCCAATTCTCGACAACGAGGCTCGACAGACCCAGCAAGATGAAAGGATAGGCGATAGTCTTGGCTTCGAACCCACCCACGATCCATTCACCAGCCCAGTGGCCGTATTGCACGCCGAATAACCAGCCAAGCAAGGCGAGTGGGATGACAAGCGGATAGACTTCAAGGGCAGCGCAAAGTTTGCCCCAAGCGAACGCCAATAGGCACCAACTGACGAGTCTGCCGAGCCAGGCAACGGCGGCCAGCGGCAACCACATTGTCAGCCCACCGGCCAGCCAACTGGAAAAAAAATGCGCGTCATGCGACTGAAGAAAAAAATCCTGCGACGCAAAACTGCGATCCCATAAATGTTTGGCTTTGGGAAGATAATGGGATTCGTTAATCCCTGGCACCCCTCCTCCGGCGCATAAAAAAATCAAAAGCAGATTGGCTGAGGCGCATATTTTGGATCCGAATCGGGACAAATTCTTGGCTGCAACCGTTTCGCTGCGGCTAATCATAGGCTCGCTCAATTAGGGGGTTTTAACGGTTGTAGTAAGTTTCGGTGGGCTATTCGCACCAGAAGTTGCAAAAAAACAACAAAAAGTAGGCAAGAGGGGCTTGGATTTCTTGACTTGGGCTACATTGTGCGTAGAGTGAATGTAGTAAGCCACGGTAGTAGTCTGGCTGAAAAACCGCAATCTGCAGAAAAAAATTGCAAGCCGAGCATCCAAGAATAGGAATCGGCCCAGGGCCATAAACCAAAGGAAGGGTCAGATGTTAGTACTTTCTCGCAAAAAGAACGAGAGCATCGTCATCAACAACGATATAACCATCGTTGTTGTGGAAATCCGTGGCGACAAGGTTCGTCTTGGCGTCGAGGCACCCCGCGAGGTGCCGGTCCACCGTCGAGAAGTCTACGACGCGATTCAACGCAGCCAGCAGACGGACGATGCTTCCAACAGCGCTGAGGCTACTCAGGATTAAAACAAGTCGGCCGCATTTACGCAACAATGCGAGTCGATTTTCATAGAAAATCAGAGCCTGTATCCGGTCGGCTGAACTTCAGCCCTTTGGATATGGGCTCTCATTGTTTTGACACTAGGCTTGACCATTCGTGCGGCTCCTGTTAAAAAATTCGCTCGTTCAGTGAACAAGCCAAGCAATGAGCATGGCCCCTTCGTCTAGCGGTCCAGGACACTGCCCTTTCACGGCGGCAACATGGGTTCGATTCCCATAGGGGTCACTTTTGCATCGGAATCTACCGAAGTTCGCGGTGGAGACCTCACAGCCATTCTTTGGCGTCTGTAATAATCGCTGCAATCGTCAGATTTGCCCAATCTAGGCAAATGAGAGTCAATCTTGGAGCGTCTGTGACCGCTTTGCAGGAGTTTCTGAAGCAAGGTTCAAGTACCTATTTGTACTGAACGAGCTGCGGACACTAGCGAGGCTGCGAAATGCGCGAGACAGCGCTTTGGCTTTACCAAAGACTGACCCAACAGCGACGCCAAAAATTGCTGTCGACGTTGCAAGGACGAGCTCAAGTTCCGGTGGCGATTCTTTTCTACCATCGCGTTGCCGATTCGTATCCCAACGCTTGGACTATTGAGCGACAGGATTTTGTGCACCAACTTGATTGGCTGCAAGAAAACTATCGTGTCGTATCGCTAGCTGAAGCCCAACACCAGATCCGTACTGGCCAATGCAAGGAACCTACTGCCAGCATCACCTTTGACGATGGCTATGCTGACAACGCTCGGTTTGCCATACCCGAGCTACTTCGCCGTGGCTTGACGGCGACCTACTTTGTTTCCACTTCGTTCGTGCGCGAGGGCAGGTGTTTCCCACATGATGAGCGTTGTGGACAACCACTACCTCCGAATTCTATTGCCGAGTTGCAAGAATTCTCCGAGCAGGGAATTGAAATTGGTGCGCACACTAGCTCCCACGCAGATTTAGGCAGCCTCAGCGACATCGCAGCTATACGAGCTGAAATCGTGGATAGCGCTCAGGAACTGGAAAGTTGGTTAGGAAAAAGAGTCCGCTATTTTGCATTTCCCTTTGGATTGCCTGAAAACACATCTCAGTTAGCCGTCGACGTGATTCGCGAACATGGTTTTGATGGATTTTGCACAGCGTACGGTGCATGGAATTGGCCTGAGAGCGAAGGTTTTCATTTGCGCCGCATTCACGCCGACCCAGGCATCGAGAAACTGAAAAACTGGCTCACATTCGACTTTCGCAAACTTCAAGACCGAGCCGTATTGCCGTTTTCAGAACCTGTTATTCCATTATCCACGTTGGCTTGCCCAACAGCCTAGCGACTCTATGATGCACCACAATATTCAATACAATCGCACCCGCAAGCTGAATGTCAAGTTTGTAGTCACGAGCCTGCCGGTCGGCGGCGCCGAGACTTTACTAGTGAATTTGATGCGGCAGATGGACAAATCAGCATTTGCGCCAGAGGTCGTCTGCCTGAAGAAACCTGGAGAGTTGGGCGAAACGATCGCACAGCAAGTCCCGCTTTATAGCAGTTTGCTTCATTCCAAATGGGATATCGGCGTACTGTCGCGCCTGACAAGGCTGTTTCACCAAAGCCCTACCGACGCAGTCGTCACCGTAGGGGCTGGCGACAAAATGTTTTGGGGCCGCTTGGCCGCTAGACTAGCGCGTGTGCCAGTGATCTGCAGTGCGCTGCACTCGACGGGTTGGCCGGACGAAATAGGCCGAATGAATCGGTTTTTGACAGACTTTACCGACGGGTTCATCGCCTGTGCAGCACCGCACGCCGAGTATCTGGCTACCCACGAAAAGCTGCCGAGATCCAAAGTCTTTATGATTCCCAATGGAGTCGACACGGATCGCTTTCGTCCCAATCATACCCTGCGGATTTGGCTGCGCGACGAATTGGGAATTTCACACCAGGCCCAGGTCGTGGGTATTGTTGCCGCCCTGCGTCCAGAGAAGAACCATTCCCAGTTTGTGCTGGCCGCCCGCGAGATCCTCCGCGAGCATGCGAATACTCATTTTGTAATTGTTGGCGAAGGCCCCGAGCGCGGTGCCATACAGCAGCTCGTCCACGAAAATGGACTCAATGCGCACGTCCATCTGCTGGGCAATCGCAGCGATACGCAACAGATCCTGGCTGGCTTGGACGTTTTCTGCCTAACCAGCAGAAACGAAGCGAACCCCGTATCGATCCTTGAAGCCCTCGCCTGCTGCATTCCAGTGGTCGCACCGGACGTGGGGTCCATTGGCCAAACTGTGATACCATCGAAAACCGGTTTGCTCACTACGCCCCATAGTTGGGAAGCAACAGCCGATGCCATCGCAGGCTTGCTCGGCCACGCACAACTGGCCAAGAACATGGGGCTCGAAGGCCGCAAACTGGTTCGCGAGAACTGGAGTTTGGAGGCGATGGTCACAGGCTATGAAAGTCTTTTGGAAACACTTTACAACGCCAAGGCACTGAAGAACCAACGGCCAGCGTGGATACGGCCAGAAACCATACTTGTAAAGCGACAGGAACCTCTCGAATCCGAAACTAGGCTGGAGGCCCCATGGGCTCCGCCCGTGCCAATGCCAATGCCAATGCCAGTGCTTGGCCAACCGCTATCACACGGAAGATAGAACGCTGTCGATCAGCGCGGTGGATTGTTTTCTCCAGACCGAATCACCATGCGTTTGCCACTTGAAAAGAGAGGGTTTAAAGATGAGTCGAAACGATGCGTTAGTGCAGCTGAAAACCATTCTGGTCGATCGCCGCAATGGGCTCCGGTCCGCACTCGCCGGGGACCTAACCGCCCTCCGCGAACTGACGTTGGCATCGGGGGACCTTGCCGATTTTGCGTTAGATGCCAGTTGCGAAGAGCTGACCAGCCAAATGGCGGAGGTTGAATCTCGCGAGCTGATGCAGATTGATGAAGCAATTTCACGTTTCCACCAGGGCTCCTACGGTGCTTGTGAAAGTTGCGAAAAGCCCATCCCGCTGGCCCGATTGGAAGCACTTCCGTATGCCACGCTATGCATCAAGTGTCAAATAAACTTCGAAAAAACGGGTCGCAAAGACTGGTCCGAACAGGCGGACGATGCGTATGATGCCGTCGAGTCTTAATGGGGTGGCCGTTCTTGCGAACTGAGTTCTGGCGACGCCAGCTTTGACAGGTTGTATGCTAGCCCTCCCAAAGTTACTACCGGAGCGATCGGACGCGTGTGCATAACTGCGTCTATCTGTACACGACGATTTACAAGCGCATATAGGCGAGCGGCACAGCTATCATTGGCTTGCTAGCGTTTTCGCCTAGGTGTGTCTAGGCGGGACAGCCGATTCCACACCCTACGATTTCATACGATTTCCAATCGCGTGAACTGCATTCACGCTTTGGCTGTGGACTCGTTGGCGACAAAGCCCGCGAAGTCATCAACTTCCTTTTTCAGTTGCAATTTTCCTCTGCGTAGTGCTTCGACGAATTTTGTTCGTTGGGAGCCGCCGGTTGGAAAGTAAGTTGGATAATGGACTGGCCCAACCGAGGTTTTTTATGATGAGAGAGTTAAGTCGATTTCGACCGTGGTTGCTCGCGACTACCTGTCTCTGGACGATTGCGTGCTGTGCCCTAACGGCACAAGCCCAAATCATGCTGCAACCGTCGCAGGATGCGTTCCAATCGGGCTTGGGGTCTGACGACACCAGCAGTCGACAGAAACCGGTTTCTCGCGGTGCAACGCCGATAGAAACGCTCGGTGCCCGCCAACCTGTCGCAGGCGGTGCGCCGGACCGCGAAAGCGAGTACCAGCAGTTGCTACAGGAAGCAACCGCACTGGAGCGACAACTCGGCTTAGTCCGGAGAATTGTAAAATTCACTAGCCCCAGTATCGTCCACATCGAAGCGACCAAAGCCACTGAGCCCGGCAAGGGCTTTGCCAGTAGCCGAGTTGAAGAGGCAGGCGCTGGAGTGATCATAAGTCTGCATGGTGACTCGCACGTTTTGACGAACCGGCACGTGATCTATCCCGCAGACATTAATTCCATCCGACTCGAACTCAATGATGGCCGACGCCTGCGGCCGATCAGCGTCTGGACAGATGCATCGACAGACGTGGCTGTGATTCGAATTGAAGAACAGAACCTTACTCACGCCAAGCTTGGCAACAGCGATGCGTTGGAGATAGGTGACTTCGTATTGGCAGTTGGCAGCCCGTTTGGTCTCAGCCACTCGGTAACCTATGGAATTCTCAGTGCCAAGGGGCGTCGCAATTTGGAACTCGGCTCCAAAGAGATCGAAATTCAGGACTTCTTCCAAACCGACGCGGCCATCAATCCCGGTAACAGCGGTGGCCCACTGTTAAATCTGCGAGGTGAGATTGTTGGTATCAATACCGCTATCGCCAGCAACTCGGGCGGCAACGAGGGTATCGGTTTTTCCATCCCGATAAACATGGCCGTCATCGTGGCCGAACAACTGGTCACTCGCGGTAAGCTCATCCGCTCGTATTTGGGCGTCCAGCTCGAATATGCCTTCGACCAAGCGACGGCGCAGCGCTTAGGGCTTTCATCGAACGCCGGTGCCCTCGTCAAATCTGTTCTGGCCGATTCGCCAGCGGCGCGTGCGGGCGTGCAAGTCGGCGATGTCATTGTCGAATTTGACGGCTTGCTGATCAAGAATGACGGTCACCTCGTCAAAACGGTTGGGCTGACACCCGTCGGGCGTAGTGTCTTGATGCTCGTTTACCGCGATGGGAAGCCCAGTCGCATGACAGCCGTGCTCGCACCGACGCCTGAGGCGTAAGCAGTAAGTAGTAAGGCTTATAGCTTATACCTTGTAGCTTAGGTGGAGTTGGCTGTGGGGAGTGTTGCTGCTAGGATATCGCCGATCACTCGGTTCGATCCTCCACCAAGCCTTCTGAAGCGATGCCAAAGCAACGAGCTCTCTCACCAGTGCCCGCGTCGAAGAAATCCCGTCTCTCGACTTGGCCAAAGTCAGTACTTGTGCTCTCAGTCATCTATGCTGGATGGATGGCTTGGCTAGCCTACGTGGCTTGGATCAACGTCCAGTCCGGCAACCAATAGTGTCTTGTTCGCAGGTACTAGCTGGACAGCGAGTTCCAGGCGTTACGACGCTAACAGTTTTTTCTTGAGCTCAGCCAGCAAGTTTGCGGCGTGTGCGATTTCCTGTTTCTGACGTTCGGGTTCCTGGGGTATCTCGCGTTCAATCGTCAATGGACCGCGATAACCGATCTCTTTCAGAGTTTGCAAGTATAGCGGCAAATCGACTTGACCCTCTCCCAATGGCATTTCTCGCCCCCAAGTAACGCCAGGTTGATCGCTCCACATGGCGTCTTTGCAGTGAACACTCCGCACATACTTGGCAACTTGCTTTAAAGTTTCGATGGGGTTGCCGGTACCGTAAAGGATCATGTTGGCTGGATCAAAATTGACGAACAGGTTGCCACACTTGGTGTTTTCGATAAACGCCAGTAGGCCATCACCCGTTTCTTGGCCGGTTTCCAAATGCACACATTGATCATTCTGGGATGCGTGCTCGCACAACTGCCGAGTCACTTGTAATACATCCAGATAGGCGGGTTGCAAAGTGTCGTGAGGGACAAAGCCCAAGTGCAGGGCTATGACATCGCAGCCCAACAGCCTTGCGAAATCACTGATCTCGTACATCTCTCGCAGGCGTTCTGCCCGCTTGGCTGGCGGCACCAAACCCACAGTTTCTGAGACCGTCGGAATATCGGCATAGCTCTCGCCCTCGAAGCCACCAAAGACGGCGCTCAACTCGATCTTCAATGCGTCCAGCCTCTCGATAAAACGCTCGGCATTCTCTGGCGTTCGCGTCGTGCGATGCGGTGCATGCAACTGGATCGTGGGGATACCGAGCTCCTGAACAACTTCGAGCTTTACTCCCAGCCCAGCGTCGATACTCGTAAAAACGCCGATAGGCCAGTCTGCCATGATCATCTCCGGTAATCAAGATTGGTTCGGAAGCCGACGCCCCCTCGCGAAGGGAGCATTGTAGGCCCAAGGTTCACCAGAGCGAAACTCCCCAGGTTAGGTTTCCCGCGGTTCTACAGTCTTTTTCAGGCCAATTGCACTGGTTATTCGCGACACTCTTGCGACCCGATAGGGCTGCGTTCAAAGCCTAACACTTATCTTTGACTATCCGTTGGGACAATTGTGTTCCGCAGTTGAACGCTCGCGGACTGAACCCATAGAAGTACCCAGGCGTAATACAAGCCAGCAAACGACCTGAAGCCGATGCGGAATTGGCGTTGGTGGCACGACGCCGATTTGGGTGTGCGATCTTCTCAAATGGGAGCGCGAAGCGATGGACGAGTTTTTGCTGGAAATGCCCTGGACGCTGGGAATTTGCGGTGCTTTGAGCGTGCTGTTGACGGCAGTCGTGTGGACTCAAACTGGCGCACGAGCGGTTGCTTGGTCCGCCTTAGGATTGGCCGCCCTGACCACTATTTTGGTGATAATCAGCCTTCAAATTAAAACCGACCGAGAGCAGATTCGGCAAACGATCGACGAAGTGGCGGCTGCGCTGCAAGCCAATAATTTCGATAAAGCACTCAGCTATATGCATCCCAGTGCGGTAGAAGGACTTCGCCATGCCAGCGGCGAACTCAAGGCGTTGAAGTTCAACGAGGCTCGAGTGACGCGGATAAAATCGATCTCAGTCCAACGACGTAACGCGACGCCAACCGCATTGGCAGAATTCAATGTGGCCGTCGGATTGGAGGCGCAGGGGCAGCGTGCCAACGTACGACGATTCGTAAAAGTTTACTTTTTGCTCCACAACAATCGCTGGCTCGTTAAAGATTACGAGCATTCTGAACCCACAGCAGGTTTCCGCGAAGATCGACCATAGAGGGCACTCTTGGGCACCGATTTCCTAATTCGAGAATCCAAAGAATCTAGTCAATCTTTGGTGAATTTTGGCAACATTTTCGCGATTGCCGCATCTAAGTCGATGACTAATTGAAACATCGCCACAATCAGCCGCCAAGCCACATTGCGCGTAAACCGTTACCCAGTATGAACTTACGAGCGAAACAACTAAACCCTTAGGCCGCTTGGCACCCTCTGTGCTTTCTTACACCCTCGTCCCGCACCGCGAGAGGCCAGCTCAAAAGCCCGCTTCTCCACCTCCGAAACATTGCCTTACAGAGGGTATACGATGAAAAAGGGTTTTCGAGACCACACTGGGTTAGACGACAGTTTCGACGGCGATTTTGATGGCGCCGACAGCCGTATACTGGGTGCCGCCAAGGGACGTTTCGGCGATGATTCGGACTCGCCAGCGGCAGATCTGCACGAGGAAGACACTGATGAAGAACAGGAAGGCGAGGACCTCGACAGCGAACTGATCGAAGAAGGCGACTTGGAAGATCTTAAGGACGAAGTAGAAACGACCGACGACCCTGTTCGCATGTACTTGATGCAGATGGGACAGATTCCTCTCCTGACCCGCCAACAAGAAATTGAGTCGGCACAGGAAATTGAGCGCACGCGCAGCAACTATCGCCACTGGATTCTCGCGACCGACTTCATGCTCCAGGGTGCCTGCAAGCTGCTCGAGCAAGTTCGCGATAGCAAACTTCGGCTGGATCGCACCATCGAAGTTAGCGTCACCAACGCGGCTGAGAAAAAAGCGATCATGAAGCGAATTGTGCCCAACATCAATACGCTGCGACATCTGTTGATCCTCAATCACCATGACTACTTCATGGCGATCAACGGCAAACTGGATGCCCAGACGCGCCGCGACGCTTGGAAACGCTTGACACGCCGACGCAATCGTGCCGTTCGCCTAGTCGAGGAAATGAACTTGCGTACCAATCGCCTCGAACCTCTGTTCGAAAAACTGGAAAGCATCGATACGCAAATGCGAACGCTGAAGAACCAAATCGAAGTCGCACGCGAATCGGGCTATGTCGACGGCCATTCGTTGGAACAACTGCTAGAAGAACTGCGCTACCTGATGCGCATCACCTACGAGAGTCCACGCACGCTGCGTCGCCGCGTCGAGCGTGTGGCCAGTCACCGCGTCGAGTACGATGCGGCCAAGCGCGACTTGAGCGCTGGCAATCTGCGTTTGGTTGTATCGATCGCCAAGAAGTATCGCAATCGTGGCTTGAGCTTTCTAGATTTGATCCAAGAGGGTAACACGGGCCTAATGCGAGCCGTGGACAAATTCGAGTACGAGCGCGGATTTAAGTTCTCGACCTATGCGACCTGGTGGATTCGCCAAGCGATCACGCGAGCTATTGCAGATCAAAGTCGAACCATTCGCGTGCCGGTTCACATGATCGATACGATGACCAAGGTGCGCTTGGTCACACGCCAGCTTGTGCAGGAACTCGGACGCGAACCGTCTGTCGAAGAGACTGCCGCCAAAGCCGGCTTGTCGCTCGATGACGCTCGCGTAATCATCAAAATGGCTCGCCAGCCTCTGTCGCTCGATCAACCTGTCGGCGATCATGAAGATAGCTATTTCGGTGAGTTCCTCGAAGATCATCGCCACGACGACCCCTTGTTTGAAGCCAACCAGGAGTCGCTCAAATATCACATCGATCAAGCCATGCAGACACTTAACTACCGCGAACGCGAAATTCTTCGCCTCCGCTACGGCCTAGCTGACGGCTATGCTTACACACTGGAGGAAGTGGGTCGCATTTTCTCGGTAACCCGCGAGCGTGTACGTCAAATCGAAAGCAAAGCCGTGCGTAAACTGCAGCAACCCTACCGCAACAAGACGCTTATGAGCTTTGTGGATGGCCTCGATCCGACCAGCGTAGAAACCGAGTCGGCTCGCAGTTAACTCCGTTTCAACCTTAACTCCGTTTCAACGGCGGCTCGTTCTGCAAAGTCGGCCCTGCCTGTCGCGGGTAGGTTCGCGTCGTGCTAAACTGCTCCAGAGGCTTAAAAAAGAATGGTCGACATCAAGTATACCGGTGATGCACTCTGGAACAGGATCGAAAACGCCGTGGAAATAGTACGGGATCGATTGCGGCGCGTCGTTCGAGCGCTCAATCGAGCCGACATTCCATACGCCATTATTGGTGGCAATGCGGTTCAGCATTGGGTTGCCCAAGTGGACGAATCAGTCGTTCGCAACACGCGCGACGTAGACATTATTCTTAACGAATCCGATCTGGAAAGGGCCATCTCCGCTCTGGGAACCGAAGGATTCATCTACCGGCGGTCCGCTGGCGTCACCATGTTCCTCGATGGGCCCAATGCCAAAGCGCGCGATGCAGTCCACGCCGTTTTCGCAGGTACGAAAGTCCGAGACGACTATCTGGCACCGGTACCTGAAATCGATCATTACGAATTGATGGACGACGCTCGCACGCTGCCACTTGACCGACTCGTTACGATGAAGCTGACATCTTACAGACGTAAGGACCAAGTGCACTTGCTTGACATGATTTCTGTCGGACTCGTCGACGCGACTTGGCTCGAAAAAGTCGGTCCTGACCTAAGATTGCGATTGGAAGAGTTGCTGAACGATCCCGACGGGTAGTGGTCCGACAGCACCACATATCTCTTGCTTCCTTCGCTTTCGATCATAATTTCTTGAGTGGTTAAACCAATATTCGAATTTTTCGATAAATCGTAACTCAACTGCGAGCGACCTTGCCGATTACAGAGACTGTGCGCTCATTTCGTTTCAGGAAGCGTCCGTCGGATTGCCGCTCGCAGGGGCCACTTCATGCGTTTACCACGTCAAACACTGTTCATCGCAGCCCTTATTGGGTTGCTAGCAAACGCGGCTGGCTTTGCGCAGAGCACGACGGCCGAGCACATAGAATTGCTACAAAAGCAATTGGACGAGCTCAAAAACCAAGTAGGCACGAGTAGAACGCCACGGCCTGTGTGGTATCAAGCGCCTCCGGAAGATCCGTTAGCCGGCGTACCGACTGTTCCACCGTCCGCGCTGCCTGCCATGACCTTCAGTTCGCCTGTAGCCACTACAGCAGCGGCCAAACCCGTCCAAAAGTCGTTTCCAGATTTTAAAATGACGGGCTTCTTTCATCTGGATGCGGCGCGCTTCGCGCAGTCCGATGAGAGTCGCGCGACTGTGGGTGATGTGCAAGACGGTGCTGGATTTCGTCGAGCTCGTTTGGCAGCGACGGGCAACATCTCAGAGCGGGGTTCCTACATGATGGAATTCGACATGGCTCAAGCCCAAGCCCGCTTCGTAGATGTATGGGGTCAGGTCAAAGACACGCCGCTGGGAACGATGCGCATAGGGCGCTTTCGACAACCATTTGGTATGTCCGAGTTAACCAGTATCCGCGAACTGGGAACACTCGAGCGTCCGACTGCGTTTGCACTTTCGCCGTTTCGTCAGACGGGCATCATGTTTTCGGACGTTGTCCTGGAGGAGCAAGCCACCTGGGCCGTGTCTGGCTTTCGAACACTTTCGGACAACTTTGGAAATGTCTACGGCGACCATGGCGGGATCGGTACGGCTGAGCGTTTGACATGGTTGATGCTCGATTGCGGCGACTCGCGACTGGTACATTTTGGTCTTGATCACAGTTACATAGATCCTGCTCGCGACCAAGTCCAAATCGCGAGTCAGGATGAAGTCTTTGTTGGCCAGCAACCAAACCTGGGTCCGACGGGGTTGAGCGTTTCACCGATCGTCTTTGTTCCGCCGTTTGTCAACACGGGCGTGTTCAATGTCGATCATGCAAATCTTTTCAACATCGAAGGTGCCGCTTCTTGGGGACGTGGACTGGTGCAAGCCGAACAGCGCTGGTCGAGGCTGGCGCTGCCAACGGGTGAGCGTGCAACCGTCAATGCTGGCTATATCACACTGCGTTTCATGTTGACCGGCGAGACGATTCCGTACAATCGAGCGGGTGGTGTGTTCACAAGAATCAAGCCCGACAATCCTTTGGACCTTTCCAACGGTAGCATGGGAGCCTGGGAAGTGGTTGGGCAGATGAGCACGATCAATCTGAACCCGCTTTTTGGACTACCAAGCGTAACGGGGCCGACACGCCGCTTGGACTCGTACAGCTTGGCCCTGAATTGGTATTGGTGGACCAATGCCAAAGCGCAGTTCGAGTGGATAAATGGTAGCTTAAACGACCCGACGCTCGGTGGTAGTGTTTCCAACACATTGGCGAGTCGATTGCAGTTTGATTTCTAGTACAGTCCACTAGTGACTGACCGATAGCTGGTATACCGCCACCTCTCCGTAGGCTTCGGGTGCGTCTCCCTTACTGACATTGGACTGGGTGTAGCACCCAACTTTGAAGTAGCAGCCCTTCTTTGAAACCTCCCAATTCAATCGCTCCTCGCCGTTGAATGCTACTCGGACGCGACCTTCACCCGCCGTGATGTGGAGCTTGAACTGCGTTCCGAGTTTGTATTGCGAATCCAAGATCACTTCAGCGGCTCCATTGCGTTCGATGAACAACTTCTGCTTTTCCAGTCGCACCATCAATAGATCATCCTTGGCATCATGAATCTGCGCGCAGACAACATGTGGTTTCTTCTCGGGAGTGGCCAGGATCGCTTGTTGGACTTCCATTTGGTGCAAGACTTTATCTTCGGTAGACCAAGCTATCTCTGACTTACCATCGGGTTTCATTTCGCGGAGCTCGGCGCGTGAATAGCTGGAGGTCTTAGTAGTTGATCCACCACAAGCGGCGCGAAAGACGATCGCATCTGAGCTGTCAGACACGAAGAAACAGGTGGCGTCTGAAAAGGTAGACAACGCAGGTTGAGTGACTTCATCCGGACTGCCACTGCGCGGAGTGTCGAAGGGCAACGTTAGTTTCCAATTGCGCAAGTCGATAATCTTGCTCGGTGGCTCTGCAGCCTGCGAACTGGTATTGCCAAAGAAAATGGCCGTGATAATCGTTGAAGCAATCGTCAACGAGATCTGATGAATGTGGTGCAAGTTTGCATTGCCTAGCTAAACAGAATTGTTACTGATTGGCGATCGGCAAGTGGCCGAGCGCCAACTGCTGATCGAAATGTTTCAGAACGGACTTGATATCTCGGACACTTTCCACGGTCACATGGGCTCCCGCAGCCTTGAGCGTGCGCTCGGCGTGAGACAATCGTTGCTCCTTTTCAGCAGAGCTGAGTTGTTCCCATTCTAGGGCGGATAGGCCGACACAGTTTCCAGTTCGAGTAATGCCGATGGTCCAGCAGCCGGCATTGCGGCCGGCTTCGATACCGACGGGCGTATCGTCGACTTTAACAATTTTCCACATCGGATAGACACCCATTCGTTTGGCCGCCTCGAACAATAAAAAAGGCGCTGGCCGTCCTTCGGGCGCATCTTCGGCGGCGAGTGCGCAGTCGGGTTGGTAGCCCTGCTTGGCGGCTGCGTCAGCGACGACGGCGAGCAGTTCGCGAGTGTAACCAGTTGTCGAGCCGATCTTGAGTCCCATGTGTCGACACCAGTCCGCGATTTGGGCAGCTCCCTCGATCAACTGGCTGTGGTTTTCAAGTGTCTTCAGTTGGAGCGGCAAAAACTCAATATACATCGCCTCGATATCGGCTTCGGTCATCAGGCTCCCACGCAATTCGAGCCAGGCTTGCTGGACGTCAGGCATCTTGCCAATGGTAGCAATATGATCGCGTTTGGCTCGCCCCATGGGCTCCCTGGCTTGTGCAGCAGTGATTGGTACGCCACGCAACGCAAAGACTTTCTGGAAGACGGCTGCCGGCGCACAGCTTCCGTAGTCGATCGTGGTGCCAGCCCAGTCGAAGACGATAGCTTTAAGTTGCGTGAAAGGTTCTTCACTCATGAGACTATTCTGTTCCAAAAACGATCTGCGATTCCGAAAGACATCGTCATGCCCGCACCGCCTGGGGCCACACACACATGAACCCGCTCGGTGGGCTCCCTCTCAAATATTATTTCCTGCGGATGCTTGGCGTACATTCCATGCCAGCGACTTTCAATTGTCCAGTCGGGAAAGACAAATTGCTTCTCTAGCTCGCGCAGGATTAACTCATCGATCTGGGCGCGATCGAAAGGAATAATGTCAGCATCGTATTCATGCGAATCGCCCAGCACCACCTGTCCAAGTTCATTTTGCGAAGCCATAACATGGATGCCAAATCGGTCCAGTTCGGGCGTTTCATTTGCAATTCTATGCTTAAGAGTCTTCAGCGACGGACAGGCAGCAAACGAAGCATAGTGCCGCAGCGTGAGACCACTGGCTAAGTGCGGACCGATACGCCAGCCATCGGGCTGCGCTACGGTGCGCAGCATATGCAGTTTGCATATCCGCAGTCCCGAATCGGCAAATACACTCGGTAGCAGCGTTTGAAAATCGATGCCACTACAAACAATTACGCGTTCGACGCGCCAATTGCGTCCATCGCTCGCATGTAGCCGCGTATCCCCGCTTGGCAAGCGCTCGATAGCCGAAACCGTTGTCGAAAACTCACAATGCACCGCATGACGCGCGGCCAACCAGCCCGCTAGGCCAGCCACGGCACGCGGCGGATCGACACAAAGTTCCGCAGGACTCCACATACTCCCTAGGAGTCCCTGCACTTTGGCGGCAGACGTCCGGCGGGTAGTTTCTTCAGCAGACAGCAACTCCAACTGCAAACCTGATTGTCGGCTAAGTGCTGCGAACTCTTCGAGCACCGCCCATTCATCCGGTCGATGGGCTAAGTGCAAAGAACCGCAGGGATTGACCCAGATGGCCGCCTCTTTGGCCAGCGTCATCCAGCGTGCGCGGGAGTGCATGGCCAGCGCATGGTGCTTTCCGACAGATTGGCCAATCGGCCAGACCATACCAAAATTGCGGATCGAGGCGCCTTCAGCGATCGCCGATCGTTCCAGTAGTATTACTCGCAAACCGCGTTCGGCGGCCATCCAGGCGTGAGCGAGTCCCACTATGCCGCCGCCTACAATGCCAACATCAAAATGAGTGGCTGTCGTCGAAGTCATTGCGTTTTGCCTCTAGCTCGCAGCGACCTGCGAGATCAAAGGAAGGTAGTGCTCAAGTGTGGGAGTCTCTAAGCCGGCAACCTTGGCCGTGTCATCCCATCTGCGAAGCCGCACCGCATCCTGCCAGTGGGCGGATCGACGGAATTCTTCAAGTTCTTCAGCGGACATCGTTCCACCTTGCAATTGCAAGCTGACCCGCGAAGGTTCCGACAACTGGCTTTCGTAATTCGAGTCCACTGCACACAAATAACGCTTGGCGGCGACATGCTGTTTGACTGGCTCCGTCACAGAAATCCCGAAATGACTTTCCAAGAAGCGGTATCCCGAGTTTTCGTGATGGTCATCGATTCCACGATCGGGTGCATCGTCGGGCAGATCATGCAGCAAGTGTCCAATATCATGCAGCAATGCAGCCACCACCAATTCCACCGGTGCATGTTCTTGCTCTGCCAAGTGGGCGCATTGCAAGGCGTGTTCGAGTTGCGTCACACGTTCTCCGCCGTATTCTGAATTGCCACGGCGACGGAAGCACTCTGCAATTTGGTCGGCAATATCCACTTGAACTCCTTTTTTTCCCAGTAAACCTTATACGCTCGCCGTGGGGCGTGAGTCTAGAACACAGAGCCCATGGCTAGCGCCCTTAACATTACCCAAGTTTCTAGGCTTCTTTTTCAATGTAAAACAACGTAAGTGTAGTCCAATACTAGCTTTGGTGAATAGCTGTCAATAGCTCGGTATCGCACCTTCATTGAGCTTATTACAAACCCCCGCGATCTTCTTCACAGTTTGATGAAGGAGCTCGCCTTTCCACACGCAACGTCCAACGCAAGAAGACTCTATCGACTAAATTTCCGCTGGTGGGTCCATTCCCGAATTTGGCGATGCCAGGGACACAACGATAGCGATGCCAGAGAGACAGTATCGCGATAGCGGGGGCGATATCAAACCACCCGAAGACGCGCAGTGACCCCCACGTACGATTGCGAATCCACTGCCTCACATTCAATCTTGCGATGGCATCGCGACACGACGGGTCCGACGAGAGAACCTGACCGATAAACATCCACAACGTGATCGCCGGTGAATCGACTCACTCTCGAAACTTATGCCCCAACGAGAGACAGGCAGTGTGTATCGCCTCTTTAGAAAGTTGGCTGTCAAAGAACAGCGAATCCAAATTGCGAAACTGATTTTCCAAAGAGCCGAAGATGCTGATACTACCCCAATGTAAACTCGGGCAAACGGACAATTTCACCGCCGCGGGTTGCCGACTCATGCGCGCAAATGCCGACGCATGTCCAGTTGGCGCTGGTAACTGCATTGGGGCGGGGATCGCGGTCTTCAAGCAGCGCACTGACAAATTCGTTGACCAAGTGTGGATGCGAACCGCCGTGACCACCACCCTGTACAAACGATAGATGTTGCGCGTCATGTATTTCCTGCGGCAGCGTAAACCGCTGTATCTCCGGCGGTAGCAGATGCGCAAAATCGGGTACTTCGACTTTCTGCGGGATCTCGGGTTCTGGCTTTTTGGCTGTATGAATCACGTGTGGCTGATTCTCTACCAACGTCCATTCGAAACTGCGTTTGGTACCGTAAACGTCAAAACTCTCCCGATACTGTCTAGCAACATCGTAAAGAAAACGCCAAACGTGGGCCGTCAAGTCGCTGTCTTTGATTCTAATGTGACAGGATTCCACGGCAAATGTATTGCCGCTCTGGGCTGCGATATCCTCACGCACGGAGCCGGAACCAAAGCAACTCACATACTCTGCCAGCCCGTCGACTAGTCCAAGGCAGGGACTAACGACGTGAGTCGCGTAGTGCATGGGGATCATTTTCTGCCAGTAATTAGGCCAACCATCCATGTCCTGGGGATGCGAGGCAGCCAAGTGCTGAATCTTTCCCAATTCACCTCGCTCGTACATGTCGCGGATGTACAAAAATTCCCTACTGTAGACGACCGTCTCGGCCATCATGTATTTCAAGCCAGTCGTTTTGACTTTTTCGACAATCAATTGGCATTCTCGTAGGGTGGTTGCCATAGGCACTGTACACATTACATGCTTGCCCGCGTCTAGGGCTTGCAGCGACATCCAGGCATGATCGCTGATCGGACTGTTGATATGCACAAAGTCGATATCCGGGTCGGCCAGCATTTCATCGTAGCTGGTGTAGCGACGCTCGATCGAAAATTCGTCGCCCGATTTAGCAAGCTCGGCTGCGTTGCGACGGCAAATCGCCAGCACGTTGGTGCTGGGAAGACTCTGATAGATGGGGATGAACTCCGAACCAAAGCCGAGCCCAACCATGGCCACGTTAAGTACTTTTTTCATTGCATTTTTTTTAGAGAGAGAAAGGGGTGTTCAAACGCCATTTTAAAGAAAATGCTGCTTGTTGAACACTGGCAATGCGAGATCCAATTGGAATGACGTGCGGTGCTTCTCGCTGAACTCCAACATCTGGTTCCCAGGCTCTTCCTGCCATCGCGTCCATGTCGACATGCTGGCTTGGGAGGCTGAGCCTGGGCCGTGCGAAAAACAGCAGTTTGAGTTGAATTCTTTAAGAATCATTCAACTGCTTTTGCTCCATCACGATGTGAAGAGCAACTTTGTTTTTAGTCGCGGAGCGAGGACAGACGCTAGCCTGAACTGAGCGACTGTAGCGTTGCCAACAGTTCATTGACGAGCGATCGCAATTGCCTGGTTCGGTCGAGTATCACACGGGTGGACTCCGGTGAACCAATGCAAAACATGTTCGGCACAGTCCGCAGCCCGAGCTACCAGTAAACGATGCGTCGCCACATCGAGATCGCCGCCACGGTTATTGGCAACAAATCTTTGATCCCGATTCCCAGAATACTGTTTCATTTAGGATCCATTCGACGCAGGATCAGCCGCCACGTATCGATTTCGGATAGTTGGTCCTTGCCAGAACTACGCGTCACGTCAAACTGGCAAAATTGGCAAAGCATCCTGAGGAACTCGGTTTTGTCCTCGAAGTGTCGCTCGTCGGGATCATCACCCTAATCGGAACGCATAAAATGGCCGCTCTTCCAGTAAATGTTCGTGCCTCCTTCCTTGTGAGACGTGCGAAATGAGGCACCACTTTGGAGTGCCGTGATAATAGCGAATTGAATAGCAGCGATCGAATCGAGATGTTGATCGTCGTTCAACGCTGCCTCACATAGTTGGCGATAGAGCTGCGATAAGCCTTTGCTGTCACGCGGATGATCGGCTGCAATGAAGTTCCGCGTCCAGAGTGCAAACCAGCTCCCTGAGGTCTTGCGGTAGTAATCGGAATTGCTCGGCGCTTGATCTGCCCACGAAATACGCATATGCGTTAGCTACAAGATTCATTTGGCGAAAGATGATGGGCTGGGACTAGGAATTAACCGACGTCGAGTCGTAACCAAACTCTGCGACAAACTGACATTTGCAGCGAAACGCCATCCTGAAGCCTCATAACGACCGAATGCGTTTCGTTTCACTTATGATCTTCCCAAAGTGCGCCTGGTACTTGCCCTCCGACAGCTCAGCGTTGAAGGCATCAGCGATTTGCTTCACCAAGGCCGGATAATAGGTATCGTTAGGGTCACTGGGCAAGTAAAGATGCTTGCTGAAACTAATTTCTTGCTCATCCTCCTTGAAAACAATGTCCAGTTTCGTGCGGGCATCGCCGAGCACCATTTGGCGGCCTGTGAAATCTCCTGTTTCGTCACTCAAGATATTCGAGTTGTTCCAATTCATCTGCGACAATACAAAGTCCAGGAACACGGGTAGCATCGATGCTTTGACTGGGTACAAGTAGTAATAGTGATCGGATTCCTTGTATCTCCCCCGCCAAGGAGTTGGCTTTTCTGGTGTTCTCAGTTTCAGCCTGTCACTCGCGTCGGCGGTTCTGTTCCAATCAAAGTATGTATTCAACCAATGAATGTCGATTTCGTCTGCGTTGGTCATGCGAGTCTCCGTGTCGTCGTACTTAACAACGTAGCCAGTATCCAGCTCAAAATCATAGACCACGATGGCGTGCTCTGAATCTGGCAAGTCTTCGGTTGCTGTGTTCCAAGACTCAAAAACGCCACGGAAAACGAGACTCTTTCTGTCAGGAGAAAGGGCGATAACACCCTGCGGAGAAGGAAAGTAATAATTGTCGATGCGTTGATTGCTTTGGTTGACGAGCCATTTTTTGCGACTTACAACGTCGTAAACCAGGTGATCACTTACGAGCAGTAATTCTCCACCTTTTAGCGACTCCACTGTTTCCATGCCGTCTGCGTCGCTCGACATAAAGACCTCGAATCTCTTACCAGGATGTCCCTCGTTACTATCGAGAAATTGTAGGCTGGCAAAATCACTGCTCTGCACTAGAAGTGGCTCAACGAAGGGTTTCGCCTCTTTTAAGTAGATCAGGTACAAGCTTTGGCTGCCCGCCAATAAAGTCGGTTCTGTAGCGTCTGCCAGAACGTAGACTTTCCATAAGAACGGAAGCCCCGTGTTTGTCTGCAAATCTTCCGGAAACTGGATTGGTTGACCGTCGAACCAAATCGAGTACCGCACCGTCGTCTGATCCACCATGCCATAGTTCATATTGAACGTCTTTGCCGTGCTGGCATCCGCCTTGATCACAAATGGCCCATATTGAGTTTCTTTGGAGGACGTGACGACTCGATTCATCCGATAGACAAAAAGAACAATCCCGGCTGCGATGAATGCCGCGATTAGGACCAAAAGAATTATGAGTGTTTTCATTTTTGCTTTCTCAGAATAACTATGCGTCGGCGTTTGGCCATTGGATTGGATCAAAGCCGACTTCTTTCGCAACTCGGTCTCTATCTTGAGCCTTGCCTTGCTCGTAGGCGTCGGCCTCGTCTTGCGTGTGTGGCATTGGATAGGCATGTTCAAGATGAGCGACCGCGCGGTCAAACATTGCACGGACGCGATCGCGATCGGTAGCGGCGGCCTTTTCCCCTCCGAATCGAGCAATCGCAGCAATGTACAGACGGGCCATAGCTAACCTGCCATCGACGTCGCTTTCAATCGCGCGGATCATGAACTCAGCTCCGTCAAGGTCTCCCGCTATCGCGAGGGGTATCGCGTCAGTGACTGCGGCACCAAGTTTTTCTCGAAGTTTCTGGAGATAGCTTTCGTTCACGTCCCGGGGCATGAGCTGTTCGTTTTGTTTAGAATTTGCTCATCTTACTGGTTACTGGCAACTATTCTACTTCAATCGCTCCGCATAGGCTGGCTGGAATGCAATCTAACGGAAATCGTCCGACGTTTGGTGGGATGGTATTGCAACACGTGATCGTCTTTTTGGTCTGCGTTGCATTTCCCGGTGGCGTTACCTTGATGGCTCCGGCGACTTGGCTCACCTTTAAGCGCATCGACGAAAGGGTAAGTTGTACGTCCCGGACATGCGCGTTTTTCATCGTGCCGTTTAAGATTCAGCGTGTTGATCAAGTGCTTGATGTCGGGCATCGAGAACGTGCTGGCCGAACCGAGCGCCAGCGTGAATTCGGTCGTACCACCAACAAGACTGTCCACGTTGACGGCGAAGGGTTCCTGCAGATTCACGGCACTGGTGCTCAATTAGTGGAGGTGAGTGTTTCGCCCGCCAGCCTTGAAAGTGTTGTCGGTAAGGCCCATCATTTCTTGACCTCGACCAAGGAAAAATCCACGACGATCTTCGCATTAGCGAATTGGAAATTTGGTGGTCTGATGGGTGGCATCCTGACGTTGTTTACGTTGTTGTATGTTGTTGGCTACACGTTGGGATTTCTGAAGTGGATTCTCATCGCCCTGAAAAGGATCTTCACGAGGCCTGGAAACCCATAGTATGAACTTGTACCGCTGGTATTTTGCGATCGTTCCAATCATCGTAGCAGTCGTCGGCTGCAGCGGTAACCAGGTCCAGCCATCGGGCAACCGTGTCGAGGTAGGTATGCAATCATCAAGTTCGAAAGAATATGAAACCGGTCCTCGAAATGAATTTGGTTTTGCCAAGATCACTATTCGCGAACGAGACAATTACTATGAAGGGATTGTTGACGCGCATGGCAACGAAGTGGTTCAACCGAGTTCGAGTATCCTTGTCATCGATATTTCTAATCAGCTTGCCTTGGTGCAGATGGAACACAAGTTTTTGTTTGTCCCTTTGAATCAAGGATTCGTTTCCTCTGGCGATCTCGACAGCGTCGAGGGCTTTCAATATGCCGAGCCTTACCGATGTGGATTCGCTTTGGTCAGTGTCAAAGATACTCGCTTCTACATTGACGCCAATTTTGAAAAAGCGTTTAACGCGGATTTCGAATTTGCAGAGTCCTTTCACCATGATCGAGCATTGATCAAAGATGTGGGGCGCTACCGAATCATCGACACTCATGGGGAGACGGTTGCAGATTTGAACTACGACCAAGTCAACCCGCAAAGTCCATGGTGTTGGCAAGTGACCAAGATTGAGGGAGAGGAATATCGAAGCAGCTTTGTAGACCTAAACGGGAATCTGATCGGGGAGCTGATCTACGATTACGTGGGCTACTACGATCCTGCGGTCAAGCGCATCCCCGTTGTCAGGAATGAACGTCATGGATTCCTTGACGAACATGCAAAGGTCGTAGTCCCCGTGATATACGACTATGCAGAAGTCTTTGATCGGGGCAAAGCTAAAGTTACACACAATGGCCGATCGTTCTTTATCGATCCTAACGGCATGGAAGTTCCCGAGTAGTGCAAATGAAAAGTGATGCGTTCTGGTCGGTTGAATTAGGAGTTGGCACAAGACCGCTGGTTCTCGGGACCGCATACCCGAACTTGAGTTCATGACCCATTCGTCGGTTCGACCTTACGCACTAACTAAGCCTGGCGCAAACCGCCGAGCGTTATCAGATTGACTGCGCATTTTGTGGCCTCCTGCTGCGGTCTGTGGATTACACCGAAGCGGCGAAAGGCACTTCGTTCCAGCATTCAGTCGATGCCCGCCGACTTCACGAAGAATTCGCTGTTCATGCGGTCGGTGTGGTTCACCACTGCAGACTGCATGCGCCGCAGATTGCTGGCTCGGTTGCCAGGGTCTATCCTAGTCAAGGAGCTTTGTCCAAGTCGTATGCGGCACATAAAGAGCGGGAGAAGGCTCGTTCAGAGACGCAAAGTCGGGAAGAAATGATTCCCAGGTCGTTTCGTCATTCTTCATGTAGTTCAATCCGACTCCAAGATGCTGCTTCGAAGGCCCAATCACTCGATCGGTTTTCCACTTCGATCTTGATTCTTTCTCCCGCGTGCTTCGTTAGATCAAGTCGAAACTCTTGCCCTGTGGAGTCTTCGATTGACTTTTTCAAAACTTCGTCACCATTGATTGGTACGATCAGTGTCCAATTTCCTTTCGGATGATTGCTGGCTGCGAACTGGAGTGCGGTTGTCGTGCAGGTGGGTATCTCAAGGGTGCGAAACAAAACACCGGGAATCTCTGGACTGCGCGGGTGGGTCAGCAGAACATTGGCGCGGCCCTGCCACTTCTGACGCAAACCCGGTTTCATCGCTGTGCCACCCCAGTTTTTGACCTTTCAGCCGGGAGCGAACTTTTCGAACACTGCTGGGAAGCCTACTTTTGTGGAACTGGGACTTCGAGATCCCGCTGCGGGCTTTGAAGTTGCGTTCTTGAGATAGGGCATTTTGGCGTCGACTTCGTCGCGCCACTCATGGAGCATGTTCTTCAGCTTTTGGGCTATCTTTGGATGCGACTCCGCAAGGTCGTTTTGTTCGCCAATGTCACTTTCCAAGTCGAAGAGCTGAACGGTTCCGTTTTCGTAGTATTCGAGCAATTTGTATCGCCCAGAACGAACGGCACCTCCAGGACTTTGGAAACCGTGATTGCTGTAGTGGGGGAAATGCCAGTAGATCGGCCCACGATCGTAGTTTTCAGCCTTCAAAGCAGGAACAAAGCTTCGGCCGTCGACATGTTGATCTGGTAACGCAGGAAGGTTCAACATTTCGAGCAGGGTCGGGTAGTAATCCGTTCCTGTGACGACCGCGTGTGAAGTGGAGTTCGGTTGAATTTCGCCGGGCCAATGGACAATCAACGGCACTCGAATTCCGCCTTCGTAGTTCCAACCTTTGGCACCGCGAAGTGGCAGATTGGAACTTGCAAATTGCGAATTCAGTTTCTCGCGAGGATGTTGGATTCCGCGATACCCGTTCGAGGCCGACATGCCTCCGTTGTCGGACGTGAAGATGATGATGGTGTTCTCTTCCAGTCCGAGTTCCTTTAGCTTCGCGCGGATTCGACCAAGGCTTTCATCCGTCGCCTCGACCATTCCAGCAAACTCGACGTTGTCCTGCTTTTGCTTCACCCACCACACTCGCTCATTCTGGTGCAATGTACTGTTGTCGTTTTCTTCAAGGGCTTGGAGCTTTTCCCCTGAGATCGCAGGGCCATCCGGGTTGGGTTCGAGGATGTAATTCGGGCTTTCCTGATGCGGCATCGTCGCAAGTTTCTTCTCGTACTTCTGAACCAAGTCCTTGCGGCCTTGTATCGGATCGTGAACGGAAAAGTGTTCAAGATGCACAAAGAACGGCCGATCTTTATTTCGCTCAATGAAATCAATGGCGGCATCTGTCAGCTTATCGGTGAAGTAGTCACCCTCGTTTGCGGGCAGCGTTTCGTTATACTCGCCGCCGAAGGGATAATAATAGGATTTGACCCATCCCGTGATCGCTTCATCAAACCCGTAAGTCTTCGGGTCTTTGTTCAGATGAGCCTTGCCATAGTTCGCGGTTGCATAGCCGTGTCCGTGTAATGTCTCCGCCAGTGTTTGTTCATCATCGGGCAGAGCCGTTAGCTTCTCGCCGTGATGCAGCTTCTCATATGGCCTCTCGGGACGCCCAGACAGCCACTC
>JBGSJL010000099.1:0-24726 GCA_041741955.1 Pirellulaceae bacterium
TTGCTGGCCGTGTTGCTCAACAGCTACAGCCGTGTGTTTTTGCGGAAAGTGGTCCAGGAGCTCGGAGCCAAGATCGATGGCGAGCTGGTCAAACCCAGCTTCCGCGTGCAAACGGGTCAAAAGATCGAGCTGCAACTGCCGCCGCCCCCCGATGATGGACCGCGTCCAGAAAACATTGCGCTCGATATCATCTTTGAAGACGAATCATTGATCGCCATCAACAAACCGTCGGGAATGGTTGTCCATCCTGCCAAGGGCAATTGGAGCGGGACTCTGGCCAGCGCTTTGGCGTTTCACTTTCAAAATTTGAGCGACGTGGGCGGTCCGACGCGACCGGGCATTATCCACCGCCTTGATCGCGATACCAGCGGCGTCATATTGGTGGCCAAGAGCAATGCCGTGCATATGAAACTGTCTGAACAATTCGAACAGCGGCTGGTGCGCAAAGAGTATTTTGCGCTGGTGGTTGGCAAGCTCGAGCTGGACCGCGATGTCGTGCGTCAGCCGATTGGCCCTCATCCATTCCAACGCGACAAGATGGCGATTCGGCGAGATCATCCGCAAAGTCGAGATGCGGAAACGCGCTACGATGTCATCGAACGCTTCGAGGGAATTACGTCAGTGCAAGTCCAGCCCAAGACGGGCCGCACACATCAAATCCGTGTTCACTTGGATCATGTGGGTGCTCCGGTGCTGTGCGATCGACTTTACGCCGGTCATGCGCGGGTGACGCGAGGCGAACTGTTGCGGCGGATGGCGCGTAAGGAGCCTGCCCAGGAGGGCGACGACCAAGTCGTCTTGGAGCGACAAGCGCTTCATGCCCGACGTATTGAGTTTGTGCATCCCGTGACAGGCGATGCGACGGTATTGGAAGCACCCCTCCCGGCAGATATTCAAAATGTGCTGGACATCCTACACGAGCGAACAACTTCCGCATGTTAGAAGCTGCTAAGCGACTTCGCGGGAAGACCAGCTCTTCAGGCTATCGACGGAGAAATATAATGCCTCTGCAGTTTCCGATTAACGCCATGACTTGCCTAGCGGTTCTACTTATGTCTACGAATGTAGCAGCTCAGGATTCGCCATCGTTCGCACTGGCCATTCATGGCGGGGCTGGCGGCGATCCGGCCAACTGGAGCGAAGAATATCGTCAACAACGACGCGATGGATTAACTGCCGCATTGGAGCTTGGTGTCACCACGCTCAAGGAGGGCGGTTCGGCCTTGGATGTCGTCGAGCAGGTTGTGAGGATGCTGGAAGACAATCCAACATTCAACGCGGGCTGCGGGTGCGTGCTCAATGCCAGAGGCGAACATGAATTGGACGCTTCGATCATGAATGGCAAAAACTTGGCCTGTGGCGCAGTGGCTGGCGTACGCAAGGCCAAGAACCCGATCAGCCTAGCTCGTAAGGTCATGTCGGAGACCAAACACGTGCTGCTGATCGGAACCGGCGCTGATGAGTTTGCGGAATCGCTGGGCGTCGAGCTTCGCGATGAAAGTTATTTTCGAACCACGCGACAGATTGAAAACTGGGAGCGTTGGAAAAACAACATTCCCGACGTGTCGCTGCATCGACCCAAGCATGTCCGGCCCGGCGACGAACAACTCTACTTGGGGACCGTCGGTTGCGTGGCCCTCGACCAGAGCGGTAATTTGGCTGCCGCGACCAGCACGGGTGGCTTGATGGGCAAGCGCTGGGGCAGGGTAGGGGATTCGCCCATCATTGGGGCAGGCAACTATGCAGACAATGCAACCTGTGCCGTTTCCGGTACGGGCGTGGGTGAAGAGTTCATTCGCCACAATTTGGCTGCGGATATTGCCGCGCGCATGCGGTATGCCAAACAGACTCTAGCGGAAGCTGCGAAGTCAGCCGTAGCCAAACTTCCCGAAGATTGCGGCGGAGTGATCGCCGTCGACCAACGGGGCCATGTCGCCTTCGAATTCAATACGCCCGGTATGTCGCGGGCCTCAGCCGACTCGCGCGGCCACCGTTCAGTTCAACTGGGCCGCGAAGAGTGATTGTCCGCGATCTGTACCAACGGCAATTCCTTTGTGTGCAGCACGTCAGCGCTGCTCGAGCGACGATTGGGACACGCCCCGCAGCCCGACACCGATTGGCCGCCGACCAGATGCAACGCTCGGTACAGCAAATAGGTTGCTGCTAGACCAACTGCGGTGGCTGCGGTCCAAGATTGCCAGTCCATATTCGGTTCCCAGTTGAGTAGTTGCTGTTGAGTTGTCGCTGCCAAAGAGATACGGCCGATCACTGCACAAACAGGCTACCTACTTGAAAGGTAATCAGCGCGGCCAAATAGGCCAAGGTGGTCATGTAAAAAAATGTGAAGGCTGGCCATCGCCAGGAGTTGGTCTCGCGTTTGATCACCATCAGAGTCGCTGAGCACTGAGCGCACAATGCGAAAAACACCATGATCGAGAGGGCTACTGGCAGCGTATACACCGGCTGTCCGTTCGGCCAGCGGCTCCGCCGGATGGCCGCCTGTAGGCCCTCATCCTCGGCATCCACGTCGCCGCCCAACGAGTAAATGGTTCCCAGTGTGGCGATGATTACTTCGCGAGCGGGAAATGACGCGATGACGCCGACTCCGATTTTCCAGTCCCAACCCAACGGTCTGACAGCGGGCTCGACGAACTTTCCAGCTTGACCCAGCAGGCTACCTTCGATCAAACTTCCGCTAGCGGCACGCCGCGCGGTTTCAAGCTGGGTGATTTGGTCTTGGGCTAATCGCTGTTCGGTCGCAGCTTCGATTTGGCGGGTCAATTGATGGACTTGCGAATGATCGCCCGGAAAATATCCAGCCGCCCAGACGAGAATGGCTGTGCAAAAAATCAGCGTGCCAGCCCGTGTAATGAAAGCTTCTGCTCGTTCCCAAACGCGATAGAACACAACACGCGCAGACGGCAATTTGTAGCTCGGCAGCTCCATCACAAAGGGCGGCACATCGCCTGGGAAAAAGAATTTTTTGAGCAGCCAAGCGATGGGTACTGCCACGGCGATACCTACCACATGCATCGAAAATAGCACGGTGCCTTGCAGGCCGATCCAGCCACTGAGCCAAGTTACGGGTGGCACAAAAGCGGTAACCATGAGTACGTAGACGGGCAATCGGGCCGAACAGCTCATGAGCGGTGCCACGAGGATCGTCACCATCCGGTCGCGACGATCCTCGATGACTCGGGTAGCCATGATGCCTGGAACTGCGCAAGCGAACGAGGACATGAGTGGCAGAAAGGACTTGCCGCTCAGTCCCAGCTTAGTCATCAGTTTGTCCATAACGAAGGCGGCTCGCGCCATATAACCGCAGTCTTCCAAAATTCCGATGAAGAAAAACAGCATCAAGATTTGCGGTAAAAAGATGATCACCGAGCCCACGCCGGCGATAACACCGTCATTGATCAGGCTTCTTAGCGTACCGGGAGCGAGCCATGATTCGACGACCGCAACCGCCCAGCCTTGTACGTTGCCCGCAATCCAATCCATCGCCCACACGGTACCCGAGGTGATGGCCTGAAAGACGGCGAACATGATCGCCGCAAAAATTAGGAAGCCCCAAATGCGATGCGTGAGAACGTGATCGATCCGGTCGGACAAAGAATTTACGTGCTCCTCAGATTTTGAGACGATACCCGCCAATTGGGAGCGAATCCATTTGTACCGCTCGCGCGTCTCCAGCGCTGGCACTTTTTGGTTGGCTGCCGCCAAGCGCTCGCGAATCGCATTTACACGGGAATGCAGTTCGCTCAGGCCGCGTTTATGCGCGAGCTCGATACACTGGACGCAACCCGCATCGAGTATCAATCGCTCAACCAAAAATGTCTGCAAGTCTGTGTCGCCCGACGCCTTAAGCCAAGCGGCTAGTTCTCGCACCTCGTCATCGAATAGCGAGCTAAATATTTTGGGTGGGTCGGGTACGGCTTCCATGGCCACTTCGCGAATAGCCATTTTGGCTTCTTGGAGGCCCTGCTTGCGGCTGGCCGAAACGGGCACCACGCGTACCTGCAATCGGTTTGCAAGTTCGGGTAGGTTGATCGATGACTCTTGGCCCAGCACGCGATCCCACATGTTCAGCACCAGCAGGATGGGCTTTCCGAGCTGTCGCAATTGTGTGAACAGATAAAGGTTGCGCTCTAGGTTGGTCGCATCTAAGATGGCCACAATCAAATCGACGCATGGCACGTCGGTGTGTCGGCCAAGTAGGACGTCCACAGATACCATTTCGTCCAGCGTGCGGGCGGAGAGGCTGTAGGTGCCTGGCAGATCGACGACCGTAACCATGCCCGCATCGTCGCGGTAGTGGCCGAGCTTTTTTTCGACGGTCACGCCAGGATAGTTGCCAATCCGAGCGGGTACGCCACACAGCGCGCTAAAGAAAGTGCTCTTGCCGGTGTTGGGATTGCCAACCAAAGCGATGGTCAGCCGGTCTGTCGACAAGCGAGTGGGAAGAAGCTGACGGACATCCATTTAGACAGTTGGGGGTGGAGGGCTAAGCGGTTGAACGCGGATGCGACTGGCTTCGGATTTTCGAAGTGAAAGTTTGTAGCCGCGGACACGGACTTCGAGTGGGTCACCCAGAGGAGCCGCACCGATCAAACGAACAGTTTCTCCCTCGGTCAGCCCCATTTCCATCAATCGGATAGAGATGGAATCCTCGCCGGTAATTTCCGTTATGGTTACCGCTTGGCCGCGAGCGATATCGGCGAGCGTCAGCATTGATTCGCCCGATAGGTTAGGCTGGCACCGCTGCGGCGGATACGAGAATGTCGACAATACCGCTTAGGCGAATACTCAAACGCTTGCCGTCAAGCGCTAACAGGCAGGGCAAGCCAGGGCGCACCATACGGATGCTAGCACCCACTCGCAGGCCCATTTCTTCGAGGCGATGGATTTGGCAATCTTCACCGACCAGCTCGACAATGCTGGCTTCTTCATTAGCCTGCAGCAATTCGAGTGGCAGTATTGATTCTGGCGTGGCGGGAGCGATCATTGATCTTTACGTCTTGGAATTGAGACTCAGTGTCAACAACGTTCCCTATTTATACTCGGATTGTACGGGCGTGGGAATAACTAAATGCAAAAATTTAGTCCAACACCAGAAATTGAGTCGCTTAGGGCCGAGGGAGAAAGCAGCCCGAACTACTTAGTATCCAGGTTGAAATCAAACGCATTGGGGCCCTTTTCCATCACGTCGCATTCCAGCTTAGATTTGACGTTATATCTGGGCGGCAAGTATTGCATTTCGATGTCGACCTGCGTTTGGGTGTCGATGTCGAACTCCGTTTTGCCCGAGGGTCGGTAGGCCATAATCTCAACGCGATATTTGCCAGGCGTAGCACCATTCTCGGTCGACAGGGAGAATTTGCCCTCGATAATTTGACCTCCAACCGTCGTTCCCGAACCAATTGGGTAGAACGTAATTACACCCTTTTCCAAGGGTTTGCCATCAGCGGTCACGTTGCCTGCCATGGGCTTGTAGGGCTCGGCGGCACAGCCTGCAAACAATAACAGCAAGGCGGCAGGCACGCAAAATCGAGGGAGCCCGAGGGTCAACGTGCGAATAAACAATCTTTGGTTCCTCTCGCCTGAAAGCGATGTAGCTATAATGGGGGGTCAGTGTGGTGGTTTTACTGTTTGTGTTATTTAGAGAATTATCGACAACCGCGCACGTCGGTTTGGAGCTCGCCTCAGACGGACGCCCCTTCAACCCCAACCCTTTTCCCGCAGAGTACCGATGGAGAAGGGAGCAAGGAATTCAAAGGTTCTGGTGTCCTAATCAAAACTACCTAGTCTTTCAAACTTCAATCAGTTTCGATGGAGAACGTCATTACTGATCAACCTGGGCGACTTCCCCACCACCTTGCGTGCTTAAGGCTCGATAGACCTGAATGTCGATATTTTCGCTGATGAATTGAACCGATGCATCGCAAAGCATGACTTGAACACCACCGGTATGACGACTACGAGCTGCCATGGTGTACTGCGCGACGGATCCGCCATTAATGCAGGGTAGCTTGATCGTGGGTTGATCGAAGCAAGTTCCTCGATCCGGTGCGCGACTGTTGGGTGAAAGATTGGTACTCACTTGATAGCAAGACGAATCCTCGTTCCATGGACGCCCGCGTCGGTCAATTGCGCCGCCAGCAGGCGTTGGAGCCTGGAGCATTTCCAGCATGGCAAAAGTGTTGGAAGTTCCGTCGGTGATGTCCCCAAAGCGGGCACCATACAGCCAATAAAACGGGCCTTTTTGGCTGGCAACATTTACCAACTGAGTCTCCGCACCCCAATTCACACCATAGTTGCCTTTGTAGTCCCGTTGTACGTTGGTTTCCATGCGTTGCGAAGTATCGCTGGGACAATTCCAAACAGATAGGTAACCAAAGACAACTTCGTGATTGGATGCTGGTTGAGTGTGCCAATTGATTTGGTCATCGTAGACGGCGCCGCGATTGCCCTGCTCGAGCACGGCCAGCATGTGTCGGATGAAGGGTGTGCGTTTGGTAAACGGTTGGCGATTGTCGTTGACATAGTTGCCGTTGACAGGACTTCGGCCAATCGCGCCAGTAGGGAATCGATTCGCCATCAAACTGTAGTTGTGCAGCGCGATACCCAGTTGATGCAGGTTGTTCCCGCACGACATGCGTCGCGCTGCTTCGCGCGCCGCCTGTACAGCCGGCAACAATAGACCCACCAAAATTCCGATGATCGCAATCACTACCAGCAACTCGACCAGTGTAAATCCACGTCTTCTCATCATCGCCAGCCTCTATAAAAGAAGAAAAAACTGCCTCACTGAGATCGTCATCTAAGGCAAACCGTTCAACCTAAAGTTGTTTTGGTGCCGCGATTCTACCCCAAAGTCCGGTCGGGCGGAAGCGTTTTTCTGGGTCGCTCTTGGAAGCCATCGCAAAACGATCCAATTTTCCTAGCGATAAACTTCAACTTGAACTTCAACTTAAACTCGTTTTCTTAAGTTCAAGTTCAAGTTCAAGTTCAAGTTCAGGTTTAAGTTGCTGGACTCTGTGGTTGGTCGCCTATTCTCGAAGAATCCGTGTTTAGTGGAGCGCGTTTGAAAAGGAGAGTAATATCATCGAGGTAGGAATAGATCACGGGTACGGCTAGGAGCGTGAGTACCAGAGACATGGTTTGTCCGCCGACAGCCAGCACCGCGATACTGCGACGTTCTTCGGCACCGGGACCACTGGCAATCAGCAGCGGCATCAAACCGGCTACGAATGAGATAGTGGTCATTAGAATCGGTCGCAAGCGGTCGCGATTGGCTTGTAGGATGGCTTCCGCCCGGGGCATGCCCTCGGCTCGTAGGGCATTGGTGTGGTCAACTTGTAGGATGGCCGCTTTCTTAACGACGCCAAACAAGACCAGCAGTCCCAGCGCCGAGTACACATTCAAAGTCTCCCCGCCCCAGTACAAGCTGAGCAGCCCAAACGGTACGGCCAGCGGCAGAGAAAACAGTATCGTAAAAGGATGCGTCAAGTGTTCGAACTGGGCAGCCAGGACGATGTACATGAATACGAACGAGAGCATAAAAGTCCAGCGGAATTCATCCAGGGTAACTTCCAATTCCTTTCCACGACCAAGCACATGCGTTTCAAAACCGTCAGGCAGTCCGACTTCTGCCGCCACAGTTTGTAAGGCTGCGATTCGATCGGATAGTGCGTAACCGCTTTCCACATTGGCGCGGATGGCCACCATCCGCTGCCGATCGAGGCGATCGACGCGGGCGGGAGCGTTGCCGTAACTGAATCGCACGACATTGTCGATCCGCGTCAGGGACTGGCTGGGCATGTTGCGATTGAGCGAAACTGGATTGAGCGAAACAGGGTTGAGCGCGCCAGCCGAAGGATTGCAACGCACATAGAGCTGCGAGATGGACTCTGCATCGCGGCGGTCGATGCCGTCGAGTCGAAGTTCGACATCGTAAGCATCGTCCACGGAAACGTCGCGATAGCGGGAGACGCGATCATCGCCACCCACGGCGACTCGTAGGGTATCGGCTATTTCCTGGACCGAAACACCCAGGGCGGCGGCGCGCTCGCGATCGATCGAGGCCAGCATCTCGGGCTTGTCCATCCGTAGCGTGGTATCCACATCGACGATGCCAGGAATTTTCAGCGCAGCCTCGCGCAGTTTATCGCTGTAGTCGGCCAGCGCCTGAATATCGGGGCCAGTGATCGAGAAATCGATATCCACCGGCGCGCCTTGGCGGAACGAAGTCAAATTGCGAACCGATACGCGAATATCTGGCAGGCGGCCCAAACGCTTCCGAAGCTCCCCCATCTTTTGTTGCTGCGTGAAATTGCCTTCCCAGGCCGCACCGGGCTGGCCAGCGAGCAAGCCACTCCAGAGCCGCTGGAACGAAAAGTTGCGCGTATCCGCGTCGGTCAAGCGAACATAGATCTCTCCGCTATTGACGCCACCTGTGCCGCGAGTTCCGATCGCAGTCAGCGCAAACTCGATACCTTCGATCTTCTTGAGTTCGGCTTCGACCACCAGCATGGCTTCATCCATCGACTTCAGGTTAGCACCCTCGCGAGCGGATACTCGCAGCTCGAATTCCGACTCATCCACGTTAGTAGGAATGTAGTCCTGGTTGAGTCGGTTGTAGAGAGGGATGTTCGTGGCGATCACGCCTATGGCTAGCAGCAACACCAAGAAGCGATAACGCATCGAGAAGCGTAGGCAGGCCATGTAGCCCATTTCAACCAGATGGTAAAAACCGCGGCGCGACGACGGTGCAGCCCCGCTGTGTGGCTTGGCGGGTTTGAGCAAGCGACTGCACATCATGGGCGTGAGCGTAAAACTGACAACCATCGACAAAAGGATGGCCGCCGTGGCGGTCACCCCAAACTCAAACAGCATGCGTCCCGTCACACTCGATAAAAACGAGACGGGTAAGAAAACAATGACCAGCGAAACGGTGGTCGCCAAAACGGCAAGTCCGATCTCGCGCGTCCCCTCGATCGAGGCTGTGACTGGGTCCATACCCTTTTCTTCAATGCAGCGAAACACATTTTCCAGCACGACGATAGCATCATCAATAACCACGCCGACCATCAGCACCAGGGCGAGCATCGTCACGTTATTCAGTGTGAACCCACACAGTCCCATGACAGCGAAGGTTGAAATGATCGAAGTTGGGATGGCGACCGACGCAATCAACGTAGAACGCCATGACTTCATGAACAGCAGTACGGTCAAGCAGGCCAGAATTGAGCCCGAGATAAGGTGGCTCTCGATCTCATGTAAGGCCGCCAAGATATACCGCGATTGATCTTGGATGATGGTCACGCGCACGTCGTCGGGCAGTAGGGCGTCGCAGCGTTTCAATCGCTCCTTGATGCCTTCGACTACCCGGACGGTGTTCTCACCGGCTTGCCTTTGCACGCGCAGGGTCACAGCCGCCTCGCCATTCAGGCGCGCCATGGTGCGTTGCTCTTTTGTGGCATCCACGACGACGCCCAAATCGCTTAAGCGAATGGGCATACTGCCGACCGTGTCGACAACCAATTGTGGAAAAAAGCGACTGTCGGCCACGCGGCCGAGTGTTCGCAGCGAGCGCTCGCGCCTGCCTTCGTCGACTCGACCACCGGGTACTTCGGTATTTTGTCGGGCCAACGCATCGCGGACTTGGAGAATCGACAGGTTGTAGGCGGCGAGGCGATTGGCATCGATGCGCACTTGGACAGCTCTGTCTGCCGAGCCCGCAATGGCCACTTCGCCCACGCCGTGCGACGACTCGATCACGCTCTTCACGAAACGGTCTGCCAAGTAGTACAATTCGCTGGGCTTGCGCGGGCCTGAAACGGCCAAGGTCATGACGGGCGAGGAGTCTAAATCGCTCTTGCTGGCGATCGGGGGATCGACGTTGGGGGGCAAGCGATTGAGTGTGCCAGCGATGGCATCGCGCACATCCTGGACGGCCGCATCCACGTTGCGGTCCAAGCCAAAAGTTATGATGACGAACGATCCACCGTCGCTAGAAATAGATCGCAACTCTTGAATACCGGCCACCGTGGCCACCGCGTCCTCCAATACTTGCGTGACTTCCGATTCGACTTCGATGGAGGCCGCACCAGGGTACGAAGTGCGAACGTAGACGGTCGGCAAGTCGATATTGGGAAAACGATCGACGCCCAATCGCGGAAACGCCGTGAGTCCCGCACAGACCATGGCCGCAATGATCATCAAGGCCAGGATGGGCCGGCGAACACAGATCTCAGCTAACCAGTACATGGATCGGCCTTATACGCACTTCGTCAAAAAACGTTCAACGTTCATTTGGCTACGGAGGAAGGTTTGCCAGATAAGTCCTTGGCTGGGGTGGCAACTTTCTCGATGTTGGTCGCACCGCTGCCTCCGGTGTCTCGGCTTTCCGGCTCATTGAGTTTGGAAACTTTGGTCGCGATCAATTCTGGAGCTTTTTCCGAGTTTTTCACCGCGTTGATTTTCTGAGGCTCGGCACCTAGGTAATTGCCAGATCGACCGCTGCTGCCAACCCGTAGAATCTGATCACCCACGGACAGACCTTCGAATACCTCGATCATGTCGGCCACTTGGCGGCCTATTTGCAAAGGTGCTTCGCTGACTTTGCCTCCTGCAACCCGCCAGACCTTGTCGACGCCAGCGAAGCGAACCAGCGCGGACTCGGGGACTGCAATCGTCGCGGCCTGAGCATCGAGAACAATCTCGGCCTGCGCGAACAGGCCACTGCGAAGCTGTCGGTCTTCGTTCGCTACCAAAGCTTCAAAGACCAATGAACGACTAAGCGGATCGAGCGCGGGGCTAATCCTCGAAACCGTGGTCTCACGCAGTTCGCCGGCAATGTTTAATCGAACCTGCTGACCGATTTGCAACTGCTGCGCAAAACGTTCGGGAACGGCGGCTCGATATCGAAGCACGCTGGTTTTAGCCAGCTCGACGATGGGCTGGCCGACTTGAATATAAGTGCCTACGGCCACCGAGCGGTTCAGCACGACGCCATCCAGCGGCGCGGTGACCACTGTGTCGCTAAGACTCTGGCGAGCCAAGTCCAGGAGTGCGGCTTGAACATCAACTATGGCCATCTTTTCTCGCACGGCGTTCAGCGAAGAATTAAAGCGGGCATCGGCCACTTGTTCTGCCGACAGTGCGGCTTCTAGGTCGGTCGCCACGATGGCTCGCTGCGCGAACAGGGTCTTCAGCCTAGCCACCTGTTGTTTGGCTTCATCGAGCAGCGCCTTCGTCTCGCGAACCGGCGGAGCTTTCAGTGGATCAAGCCCGCTGACTGGGTCGCCAGCTTTCAGCCCAACCGCCGCGCGTGCTTGGGCCAATTGCGCTTCCGCCTGAACGACGCGCAGTTTGAACTCGCGGTCGTCGATTTTGACGAGTTGCTCGCCAACCGCTACAGCATCCCCCAGGTCGCAGTGGACCTCGACCACACGTCCAAAAATCTTGGCGGCCATTGTGGTGACTTCGTCGGCAGACAGGCTACCCTGCACGCGGGCCAGCGTCGGCCAGGGCACGCTCTGGATAGTTATTGTTTCGCCGCTCACATCGACCGGAGCCAGCGGACCGCCTTTGTCAGCACCTGGCGGACCCTTTGCGCCCGTGCAGCCAGCGGCCAGAAGCACGGCCAGCAGGATGGGCCAATGGGCAGTGTGGTGCCACTTCGGGCACATACGGTAGCGTTGAGTCGACATAAGCAATGAGCCTCATGCACATCATGAGTTGGTTGCGCGACGGGAACGATCGAACCGTCACCGCTTTGGGGAGGGTGGAAACACAGGCGGGACCGTTCATTCTGATTGCTGAAGCCCGTAAAAGAAATGGCCCCGAGCCAAAAAATGACCAGACGGATGGATGTCTTGCGAAAGATTAATTTTACGTTGACTGAGGTTCACAACCAAAAGCCAGCTGTAGGGTGGGTCGAGTGTGCCGATAGGCCGCGATGACCCACCATTTTTATGTGATAGCAGTATCGGTGGGTCTTCGTCGCTATCGCGATTTGACCCACCCTACAAAAAATCGAAACCGTTCACGGCCTCTGGCGGAGAAGGTTTCGATTAATTTTGCAGCGATTGAAGCTCTACCAAAAGCCAGCTAGCCAATAGCTTCGCGAATTCTCTTGACTAGGGGGCGGGTAGCTTGGTGCGGACTACAAAGCTGGTACATCGAGGCCGCCAGGAACCGATTTCGCCATGGGGGTGAGAGTCTGCGATAGTCCTCCAGCGCGGCCGAGCTAAATTTATAGTCGTGAGAATCGCTGCCTTTCAAAAACACCAATCGGCGCGCGTGGTCTGCAATGGACTGAGGATCACCGCCGTGTGCCAGAAAGTGATAGGCATGCTCGGCAGCTTTGCGGCGACTGCTGACCATGGCATCGAAGGTATCGGGTACCGAAAGAATCGCGGTATCCTGCGCGGCCACTTCCAGCTCATTGATTCTCACATCCTGCAGCTCACCCCGATCTTCTGCGGCCTGGCGAAAAAGACTCAGAAAAGAAGCGTTCTGCAATATCAAGAATCGCCGTGTCTGCTCACTACTAGTAGTTTCAAAGACATAACGCAAGGCATTGGTAGTGGTCACTGCATGCAGGGCGACTATCCCGGGCTGCCGCATGAGCAGCTCGCCAGCCGAAGCAAACAGTCCGTCCCACAGCGATGTTGCCGACACGCCGTGACCCAACAACTCCACCGCTTGCGCACTGTCTTCATCCGCCTCAGCGGTGTGCAGCGTGCGCACGAAATCGAGTGTGGCTTGGTTGTCGATCGAGATGCTCCAAGGTTGTTCGCTCAGTTGCTTTGCGCGCTCCCAATTCAAACGCCCTGGTCGGTCGGGCGCTAGGTCTGCGGTGGCCGGATTGGCTTCACCATGATGATTCAGCATCGCATACACAAGGCTCCGCATCACCGGTTCGGAGTAGTCCCAGCCGATCGTTTGCAATGTGCGAAACGAGTTAGCCAAGTAAATGGCTTTGTGACCAATACTTCGAAAATCTCGAGCGGCATATTCGGCCAACAGGTCAAACAGTCTGTTGGCACCCATGTAGCGAACCGCACTGGTTACGGCCGCATCGGCAGCGGATTCATCCCAGCGATCTAGCGCCTGTCGCAAATCGTCTTCGGCGTGTTGCGGCGAGGGCAGAGCCGCTTCGTCGACCGCAGGCAAGGTCCAATTCCCTTCCTCGACATCTTTAGCTTGCGAAGTTTTGAAGTTGTCGATAGCCCATAGGATCGGCAGCCATCGCTCTTCATCGACTCCGCTCAAAGCCGCTAAGTGCGCGGAATTGACGACCAAGACGGCGTGAAACTTAAAGCCTACCGAAGGACGTGGCTGTACATTACGAACGCCCGCCAACAGCAATGCGGCCAACAATTGTCGGTAGCTCAAACCGGCCTTGATCCTCCGCGCCGTTTCTTCGATCACACGCTCCTGCGGCGTATCTTCGAGGAAACGGACCAGCGGTTCGATCTCGTCTGCATGCTTAGCAATGCCGTGCCCCATGTTCAATTCGTCCGCCCGAAGTGGGCCCAAACTTCGCAGCAGCTCTGCTAACCCGAGCCCGCCCGCGGTTGTACGTAAGAATGTCCGGCGCTTTCGATCCGACATAATTGCCTCCCTGTAGATACCAACATCAGTCTTGGATTAACGCGTAGGAACTGACTGTTAATGACTATTCTACAGCGTTTAGTCCTGCCTTGCATGATTTTTAGCGGCCGGACGGCTGCTTCGGGTAGGTTAGATTGCGGCACATTGGCCCCCAACCTAAATTCTCGGTGTGGACCACCGAGTCCCATTTTCTGCACCCTAAAATTCAAGGCTGACAAACCATTAGTCGGTGGGAGGTCGCAGTGGTGGCAATTGCTTTGTCAGTTCATCTCCGCCTCGGCCTTGGTCGATCGTTTCATCGGTGCTCTCTGGGTCGACCTCGCGGCAGCAGGCGGTGAGTCGATCTATCAAGTCGTCAATCCGATCCTCCCATTCCTCCTGCGTGCTTTCTAACGGCGGGATCGAGGCCATCTCGTCCAGCAGCAATATCAATCTCAACAAGTGCCGAAAGAGAATGCCCTCTTGTTTCTGTAGACCCTTGGCCACGATGTACTTGTTGAAGTGCCCACCGAACTGGAGGACTTCACCAGCCACATGGACGGCTACCGTTTGCACGTCGTGGACATTGGGGAAATCGAAATTAAATAGACGTCTAAGTTTTTCTCCAATGCTAATGATCCACACCCGCTCCTCTTCGAAGATGCCATCGCCGGTGCGCTTCTGCGGTTGATCATCCTCCTCGGATCGCTGCTGACCGACCAATTCGGCTTGAACCGCCAAGCCCAATTCCAGCAGTCGATCATCCAATCGCGTGGTGGCCAGTGGCCCCGCTGGCAGCTCTTCCAATTTTGGCACGCGAACATAACGTGCCACGGTGCCCGGTAGGGCCAGCGCGCTTTCCAGAGCCAGCAAACGCTCAGTGTCGTCGGCGATATCTAAGTGGCCCGCTAAGAACACGCCGTACAGAGGATTGATACTACGTAGGCGCACCAGCAATTCGAGTCGAGCGGTGGGCCGCGCATACTGGGGCAAGTAATCGTCGACTTCATAACCGCGGGCCGCCGCCTCAAAAGCCGCCGACTGATCGGAAACTTGATCTTCTGTCGCGCGGGTCGTCTGGCTCGTGGCGGCCTGCACCAGCTTCCCCAGGCCAGCCGCTTCGAGCAGACCACCTGGGTCAACGGGCGAAAACTTGCCGTCCGACTTAGTGCCTGGCGGAGTGGAAGCCTTCTTGGTCTTCGGCTGCGGTTTGGGGTCTAGTTCGATATAGCCGCCCGTCCACAACGTGATCAACATGCGATTTAACTGCTTTTGCGCAACCTCGATCTGCCGCGCATCCAGCAGACGCTTGCCAATCAAGTTGCGGAGCGGGTGGATCTCTGGGTTCTTGAGCAACATGTAAGCCAGCAAACGCCAAGGCAAATCGCCTTTGCTGCCCAAATTGGCCGCTTCGCCTAGTCTCAGCTTTTCAAATTGTTCTTGGGTCCAATACGTTTCACCCTCGCGCCGCTTGGGCTTCTTTTTCTTGAGCGCCTTCTTGGCTTTCATTAAGCCCGGATCCTTGGTGTCCTCGGGGATCTGATCATACTTTTGTTGCCAACGCAGCAGTTTGACATCGTCCTCGTGAGCCAAGACATAGACATAACCTTCTGTGTCGAACTGGGGGCGACCGGCGCGACCAAAAATTTGCATGGCGCTAGCCGTCTCAATCAATTTGCGTTTGTCCTTAGGGCCTTTTAAGATCGTTGGCAACACAACGCTGCGCGCGGGCAAGTTGATACCGGCCGAAAGAGTCTCAGTGCAGACCGTCACGCTGAGTAGCTTTTTCTGGAAGAGTTCTTCGACCACTCTTCGATACTTAGGCAGGATGCCCGCGTGATGCACGCCCACGCCTCGCTGCAGCAGTTGCTTAAGCTTGGGTCCAGCCCCTTCGGACCAATCGAATTGCTCGAGCGCTTCGCTCAAGGCCGCTTGCTGCACTTTGTCGACAACCTTCTTGCCCTTAAGCAATTCCGCCGTGGTCCAGCACTCGTCGCGATTAAAACAAAAGATCAAGGCTGGTGTGCGGCGCGCAAGCTCACCGCCCTCGAACATTTTCTCAACCCACTCGTCGAGCATAAAGTCGTCGATCCACTGGAAGCTCAACGGTACCTTGCGCTCTTTGCCTTCGACCAACTGAAGTCTGCGATTGCAACTCCGCGACAGCCAACTGGTAAATTCGTAGCTATTGCCCACCGTCGCGCTCAGCAGCAGAGTCCGCACTTGCTCGGGCAGCAGCCCTAGTGTCATCTCCCAGACAATGCCGCGCTCGAGGTCGTTGAAGCTGTGAAACTCATCCATCACCACTGAGGCAACTTGGCTGAAATCAAAGATCTCCGGCTGCAGCAATCGATTCAGCAGAATCTCGGCGACGACCACCAGCACCGGTGCCTCTGGGTTGACACTCCGATTACCGGTTACCAGGCCAATATCGGTCTCCTTGAAACCCCAACGCACGGCCGATTGACGGAGCTCCTGGAGTTTTTGATCCGTGAGGGCGATCAGCGGTGTCGTATAGTAGGCCTTCGTTCCAGTCCGTAAGGCCTCGTACACAGCCGCTTCGGCAATGAGTGTCTTGCCCGTACCGGTGGGTGCGCACACCAGGACGCCCTGCTCAGCCGTGAACCAAGCGAGCAAAGCCTCTTCTTGGACAGGATACGGAGCAAACGGCAGACGTTCGAAGTACTCAGCCGCAATCGAGTCTCGGTCGATGGGGGCAGAGTCGGTCGCGATCGACTTCAATGCCACTTCGACAGGAGCTGCCGAGTCTGGGGGCTGGTTGGCAGGAGGCATCTGGAATGTTGTCAATTCTGCATGCGGATTGTAAATGTCTCTAAGGCAAGCACCTTTATACCGCGTATCTAGACCCAACGTAACATGCTATTGCAGAACGACTTGCGACATTGCGAAGCAACCTGGCACCAGCGGCACCGCTTTTGCTTCAGCCAGTGCTAAGGATAGATTTGGAAACGCAGCCCTGCGTAGCTAGGCTTCAGACCTCAGACCGAAGTCTGATGTAGGGTGGGTCGAGCGTGCCGATAGGCCGCGATGACCCACCATTTTTATGTGATCGCAGTATCGGTGGGTCAAATCGCGATCGCGTTTTGACCCACCCTACAAAAAGTCTATAAAAAATCACAACCGTTCTCGGGCCTTTGGCAGTGAACCGTTACGGCGAAAGGTACACGCGTTCCTTAAGACGTTATTACATGGAGGTTGGTAATTATGAGACGACGTAGAGCAGCCAAGAGATCGCCGAATTTAATCACGGCGGTGTTGATCGAAGTCGCCACACTGGTCGGCATCGTCGCGATAGCTCAACCCACTTGGACACGCAACTTAATCGAACAGTTGCCCGCCGTCCAAGTGCCCTCACAAGAACAGACGTCGGATGACTATTCCGAGCTGGCTCGGAGCAGTCTGGCACCTCAGCGATTGGCACAAGTCGATGTCTATGATGGTGCAACCAGTCCCGATCGAGCCCGCGATTATCCAGTGGTTCTGCCACCATTTCAGGGTCATTACTAACGATTGTTTTCAGATTCCTGGTCGATGAGTTCGAGCGAACGCTGGATCAGAATTTCACCGGTCATTTCGCCCAAAGAGACTCGCGAAACGTAGTCATATCTTGGGAAGCTCTTGAAGTCGACTTTGGTCAGGATATATCCGAAAGCGTCATTGGTCAGTCCGAACAACAAATTGTGCTCAGCGGACATTTTTCTTTTGAGATAAAAGCCAATGTTCGGTAGGGCTTCCCCAGGGATAGTTAGTATGTCCGCATTTCCCAATTGGACCCAATTGATTTGTGCCGTGATGCTGCGATTTTCGTTGTGTGGGTAATTGAGCGGCGAATGCGACACGACCGCCCACAACGTATCGGACTCTACGGGAAATTCAACCTCCAGCGACTTGCAGGCGAGTTTGGGTAGCTTCTGTATTGGGGCCGCCGCGATAATCCGACATGCTTCATCGGCCATTGTCTTGCCGATGCGGACACATTCGCTCCACGAGCGACTATCGTGCCAGTAGCCGGGCTGAGTATCTTTGGGACGATCCAGTTCGCGATTGTCGGCGGTGATCATGCCCCCTTGGGCACCGTTGACAAAGATCGCCATACCGCCGACTTTGCCTTCGATGCTATCGCACAGCGGGCCAATCAAATCCGGACTTAGGATACCCTCATCAGCACCCAGGACTTCGGGGTGAATGGCATAGTTCACCAGCGTGACGATCGCAGTACCATCTTTTCCAACTGCTTGGATCACACTCATCCGCTGGTCGTAAAGATCGGGCGCGTAGTAGTTGTAGGCTATCCTTCCATGGGCAACGTCGGTACCGACTTTCAACTCGGCGACCTGCAGGTTGTCCAGCGCCTGATTGATGGCTTTGGCCGTTTGCGCGCATACGTGTTCGATGTATTGCAAATCGCCACTGTGTCCGCCACTGCCATCGGGAAATGCATAGCAATCCGGTGCGCTGTGCGTATGAGTTGCCGAGATCAGGATATTCGCCGCTGGGATTCGATCGACTTGTTTTCGAACTCGATCGCCCAGCACACGTGGAAAACCCAGCAGATCCAAGCTGACCACGGCAACCCGCGTTGAGCCGCTTTGAAACACGACGGCCCGTGCGGTTAAATCGCCTTGAGCCGATTTGGCCGCCACGGACGGTCCCATCCCGCCCGAAATCGGCAGCAAGGGGTTTGGTGTGATGATTGCTTTTCCCGTGCCCACCCAGAATTCGTCTGAGGCGCAAACAGGAAAGGCCAGCAGCAGAGCCAGCGTGCTGCATGGGACGAAACCAAAGCCCGATTGCATGTTGGAACGCTTTCCAAGCGGATGATGCTCGTTGACTGCCGTGGCGGGATATGCCAGACTCGTTGCGGCGTGGGAATTCTAGCGAATCTCGCCACACGAAAATTATATTATGCTGCGAAGAGCGCTAATTGGATTTAAGCTCGAAAGGCGGGAGCTGGGTCGTGGCGGAAGTAATCTCAGCCGACAGCCCAGAGCGATCCCGCATTACAAAGCGAGACTTAAGCAGGTCAGGTGCATCTCGGGACTTGCCCATCATGGCATCCTCGGCCGTGGTTTTTAACTTCGGATCTGGCCATGTGGCCGTTACTTTATAACGACCCGGTGAAATGCCTGGCTGCATGTCTGTGACGAGCGTGAACTTGCCATTGGCATCAGCAGAACCGGCAGCGACGCTGCCGGGTTGTTCTGGGTGAAATAGCAGCACGGCTCCCTCAGCGGGCTTTCCATCGACTGTGATGCTGCCCGTGACTTGTACCAGTCCCGATCCACTTGCGTTGCATCCGGCCAGGATGGTTGCTGACAACATGGCCACGCCAGCAGTACTAAAAAAATACGATCTGGCGAATTGACGGCAAAGTGAAAAATTCATCTGTCCCCACCCTCCTCGAATGCGTGCTTAGCTAACGACTACTCTGGATTCGCAAATGTTTCGCCACCGTTACGCGAGGTCATTCCCATGAAGACCAGCAAGTCAACGTTGTCGGACAGGAACGATACAGAACCGTCGCCGCGTGCGATTTGGACGCCACCAGTATGGAACGAATAGGGATTGTCGTCGTTGAGAACATTGATCACCGAACATCCTTCGATGCGAGGGTCGAGAATGTTGGCACCGCTTAGCCCACGGACATGGCGTGCGATGTTCCAATCTCCATAGAACGAATTGAGCACTTGGGCACCACCGACCGCCGTGGCCGGTACCGGCTTGCCACGGAAATAGCGATTCTGTTTTCCGGCCTCTTCAATGAAACAAATCGTATTGGACAAGCCATCGCTGACTTCGCCAAACTTGACGGTGAACTTCCTGATAATGTCATCCGAGCCTAACATCGCATTGTGAGTTCGTGTGCGAGGTAGCCCCACACATACCGGCACAGATTCGTGGAGACCGCGCATGGGTACATAGTCGGTGCGGGGCAAGTTGTAGGGTTGCCCAGCGGGGAACCCGAGCGGCGCGAAGTACGGTCCATAGTTCGATGAGACCTCGGGACCCGACGGACAAATGAAAAAGGGAAGTGTTGTAAAGCACATTGGGTTGTTTGTACCGCCTGGGAACGGTGGCGGAAGATTCTTCGGATCGACGAGCGGCTTCTTCAAGTCGAACAAGTTGGATACGTTGCCTGCTTCAAGGTAGGGGAGTAGCTGTCCGAGCGCACCAAACGGCTTCCTTGCGTCGCCGGTTAGTGCGAAATAAGGATTACCCTGCGATGCATAGGTGTCCGTAGTCAGGAATTCCTTGCCCCAAGCGGGCACATACTTAAAAGTCGATTCGTGGTTATGAATCGCCAAGCCGAGTTGCTTCAGGTTGTTGCTGCACTGCATCCGCCGCGCGGCTTCGCGAGCCGCTTGCACCGCCGGCAATAGCAAGCCGACGAGAATTCCGATGATTGCAATCACCACCAACAGTTCGACCAGCGTAAAGCCAACTCGCCTATGGACGCGCAACATGACACAACTCCGATGATGAAAAGATAAAAGTAGATTGAAACTAAAGTGGATTGAAACTATCGAAAAGGGGCAATTTTAATGCGCCAGTGGCGAGCGCCAAAAACCTGAAACTATGTCCGCTTATATTTCCTAGTAAACCTTAGGGGCTAGCCGTGGACTAGTCCTATCACATTGGCCAATCGTTTGACGACAAGCCGTAGGCGACCGTTTACGGAAACCTACGCCTTCGGCTAGACGTCAAACGATTGCACCTACGCCTAGACGTCAAACGATTAAATCTGCACGCCGAATAACCTTGGGCCTCGCCGCAGGTTGGTGCCCACGGCTAGCGCCCGAGGTTTACAGTTGCCCATCCGGCCAAATTGATTGAACTTCATTCTATCGCAAATTGCAACAAAGCAACTATGAATCCTAAATTAATCTTCTCTGGACCGCCTTGACGAAGAGAAACCTGGCAGCAGGCGCAGTGGCCACCACTGCGGTTCGACAAACGCAAGCAAACTGACAAGCATGAGCCATTCGAACAGGAAAACATGCATGGCATATTCGATCGACAAGTGCAAACCGATCGCCAACGCCACCCCCAGCCAGCGCAATCGCGGTAACCAGAGCAGGACGGGCAATGCCGATTCCACCACCAGGACACTCCAGGTGGTCCAGGCGACCATCTGCGGAGATTCAAACATAAAGGCGGGCAGCGGGAAGCGCCCGAACAGGTCGTCCATGCGCGACACATAGTACAGCGCCGTCCCATTGCGCCAGGTCACACCATGTAGTTTCTCAACAACCGTCGAAACATAAATGACGGTGACTTGGAATTGCACCAACCGCAGTGCCCAGGCGGAGGGCACCGTCCAGGCAGCGAGCTCACAGTGGTCAGCGGCGGTACTAGTAACTTGCAGCAATACAGGCCGATTTGATTTTTTGCCGACCCACTTTCGAACCGATCCAACGTTTCGAATCGACCACATATAGTCCAGTGGCATCCACATCATGTAGAACGACATGAGCCGGATCAATACGTCTTGGCCGTCGCAGATAAGTCCATTGCGATGTTGAAACGAAACTAACCAAATGAAAATGCACAGGCATTGCCATCGCGACCAACAGCCGAGCAGCAGCAGCGCGGCTTGTAGCCAAAGTATTACCAAGCAAACGCGTACCGTGAACGGATCTGTCGGCAGCCAGAACAACAGCGACTTAAATTCATAATTGCCGATTGCCTGTGCCGTTTCGGCTTGCAGCAAGCCGGCGTTGCTGAACCACAAATCGGATTCGAGCATCCACATGCTCACATACACCAACAGCACGCAGGCATACGCCACCCGCAGCAGGCTACAAATTCGCGGATCGCAGGTATCGAACAGAAAGCGGTCTAGCGCGGACTGGCATTTCTTCAGTCGCGACATCATGGCAAGTACTCGCGAACCGTAAGGTTTTCGCTCGACGAAATCCACATTGTCTCTTCTCGGCTGGGCAACGTTCCATCGTCGGGCAGACTGATATTCATTCGATTGCGGGCCAGTTGCAATCGCCAGTGCGACTGGGAATCGGCGTCAATCGAAGTTGCCAATTGTTCGGGCTCGGCGATGATGGCACTTGCCGTGGGTGAGATAAGTTGTCTGGCTAAATAATCGGCATAGTCGTCGGCTGCCGCTTTGCCCTGAGTTTGAATACGGTTGGTGTAGTTGATGTGGCGGAAGCCGCGAAAGCGCTGCCAGCCGTTTGTATCGGCCCAGTAGGTCGAGTTCCAAGTATCGAGCTGTCCGTCCGGCGCGTAAACTTCGGCAGAGATCCACGTATTGTTGATGCCTGGATTGGGAGCGAATAGCGTCCAGCCACCCTGCCACAAACCCATTCGATTCAGCCATGGAGTCAGCTTGAGTTTGGCGCCCGATAAAAACCGTAGCGAGTTGGGCGCGGTGTCGATCAGCACGGCTGCGCAAATAAAGCACATAAACAAGCGAATCGCCAATCGCTGCAGCCGCTGGCCTTGGGTTAGCACGGCAGCGGACGCTCCAGCAGATGTAGGGTCGATAGCCTCAAGTTGCGTGGTTGGATCGGACATATGTTTTCTAACGAATGGTTGAAGAGGCTGCGGCAGCGGGAACGTGTCTGAGTGCTATGGTGATAATTTCGATGGCATAATTAGTCTAATCGGCATGCAGGAGAGATAGGATTACGTTGTACAGGAAGCGCACGACATTAACGGTCAATCAGTGCCGGATCCATGCGTTGCCAACAGAAATCTCAAACGGCCGAGATGGGTCATCCGCAGCCAAAATTGAAATGGGAAAGAAGTTATGAGACGGCAATTGTATTGGGTCACATTGGCCCTGGGAGCGGCAATGGCGGTGAGTTGGCTGGTTCGAAGCACTCCCATTCATCAGGCACCGATAAGTGACGATGAAATCGTTGATGCTTCGGCACCGGCTGCTGAGGCGGTTTCGCTGGTCGCAGTTCCAATCGTTCTGCAAGAAGAACCGCAAGAACCCGACGAAGCCTTCTATATTTTTGACAACGGTAGCGAAACAGATTTTTCGCAGGGTTCTCAAGGTTTCGGAACGGATGACAAGCTGGGAGTACCGCTGTCGATCTGGAACCAATTACAAGCGAACGCCGGTCAGTTAATGGCAATTGGAGACCAAGCTCAGAATACAGCTCGGGAACAGTTCCTGCTTACGAAAGGAAAAGACTTTACGGACGCGTCTTGGAGGTGGAACGTGCACATCACTCGGCACCAACAAATCAGCGCAGAATCTCGGGTCTTAGTCTACGCTTACGTCGGCAAACGTGATTCTACCAGCAGCGAATTGGGCATGGGAGTCAAAGCGACCGTTGTAGAGCTGTGGCGGCTGGAACCATCTGGTCCGACGCCAACCCTTTTGGATCGCACGGACTATCGATTCGATGGCTTCCAAACGACTCAAGAGTCTCCTGTGATCCGTCGTCAATATCTACCTACGATTCAGCTTGGCGTGCCGCCGGATGAACCTTTTGCTGAGGATGAGGATGAGGATTAGGATGAGGGTGAGGATTAGGATGAGGGTGAGGGTGGTGGCGGAGACCCTCCCGAAAACCCATAGCGATTGCGCGTTTAAGTTTGCCGACCGATGGCTAAGATGATGAAGTACTGTGCTAGATAAATGGTTAGCGGATAGCGGCCGATCCAAGCCAGGGGTCGGAACCTCCATGACGGGTGTCGAGCTGCCCATCCAATCAATAGCGTTGACGGAAGAACGAAGTACAGCACATATTCGGCGGGCGGCTGCGCCAGCGCAATGCCGCATGTCACCAACACGCCCGCAGCCAACGACACAGGCCAATCGTACAAACGAATCACCATGCCCTGCGCTACACAGCTCAGCACAATCGGCAGTGGATAGTCAAACCAACGCGCCGTAGGGTCCAGTCCCACGAAAAAAACTGCAACGACTAACAAGGCCATCTTACGTCCGCACAGCAGGTACAACGCGTAACAAATTGATAGGCTGGCCAAGATTTCAAACTTGCGATAGATCGTGAAAAAGACCAAGTTCATGGCGAAGGCAGCCAACAGCAATTGATACAGTCGATTCCAGTGGATGGTCTCTTTTTGGGCCAGGAAATAGCCCATCAATCCGCAGAATAGGGGCATGCTTAATCGTGTGCCAATCCGGAGCGTATCGAGAGCAATCGGAATATCTAGAATAAAGTAGGCGATGTGATCCACGATCATGAGCAGGATGGCCAATCCACGAAGCGTATCTAGGGCCGCATTTCGCGGCTTAGAATGAACCGGCAAGCGGTTTTTTCGCGGTTTTTTCGACTTGCTCACGTAGTGTTTCTCGCAGGCCTCCGGACGGCTGCACCCTGTTTCGGGCATCTTGCTGGGCGTATGCTGGCAGCATAGCCGCAGCGGCTCGCAACCAACGGCTGAACAGTACAGCCAACTTCAGTCGCGTTCCAAAGTCAACCTGCCCGCCGCCGAACTGGGAAAGTTCCCAATAGGAAGTTGCACTCGTAAAGGAAGTATCCGTATGAACGGCAGTTTCGTTCACTTGCATTGCCACAGCCACTACAGCCTACTGGATGGGGCCAGCTCCATTGGCAAGCTCGTGAACCGCGCCAAATCGCACGGTATGAACGCGCTGGCGCTAACGGATCACGGAAACCTACACGGAGCCCTGGAGTTCTATAAGAAATCGAAAGAGGCAGGGATCAATCCAATCATAGGCTACGAAGCTTATGTGGCACCCAAGAGCCGCTTCTCGCGCGGAGATGCGTCGAGCTCGAAAGAGGCGGCCTACCACCTGACGTTATTAGCTCAGAATCGCACGGGCTTCAAGAACTTGATCAAGCTGGCCTCCAAAGCATCGCTGGAAGGTTTCTATTTTAAGCCGCGAATCGACCGCGAACTACTGGCGGAGCTCAGCGAGGGCATTATCTGCTTGAGCGGCTGTGTGTCGAGCGAGTTTTCGCGAGCCGTGCTGAACAATCAAGACACGGCCAAGTCGGAAAGGGAAGCCATCGAAATTGCCCAGTGGTTTCACGGCGTTTTCGGTTCCCGCTATTTTATCGAAGTCATGAACAACAACCTGGAGATCCAGCGGCATCAGCTCGAAGGGGCTGTGAATATTGCTCAAAAAGTTGGCTTGCC
>JBGSJL010000100.1:0-4497 GCA_041741955.1 Pirellulaceae bacterium
GCTTGAGAAACTCAGACTTGTTGAGTGATACCGACTTCTCTTCCTTTTGTACTTTGAAGGTTTCGATTCGCCGTAGCAATCGATCAAAACCTTCCGATTCGCGAATGCGAGTGGTGCTACTGGTGCGAAGATCTGCAAGCAATTTATTGTCTACCATTTTGTAGTCGGTATGGGGTGCAGGACGAATTTGGTCGTTGGGCAGCGCATAATCCAAGTCGGCTTCAGAGTCATCGAAACTTGCTGTGATGGCCGGCAGCACAATATCTGACATGACTCCCTGGCGCTGCGTACTCTTCCCGTCGGGCAAATAGAACTGCTGAATGGTAATCTTCAAGGCACCCATTTCTCCTGGGTTGCCCAGCAGTTGTTGACCTAGATCAATTAGACTCTGCACTGTCCCTTTTCCATGGGTCGACGGATCACCAATAATTAGCCCACGCTTGTAGTCTTGAATCGCACCGGCCAGAATTTCACTGGCGCTGGCGCTGCCCTTGCTGGTCATTACGATAAGCGGACCGCTCCAAGCCACGCCGCCATTTTCGTCGTCGTAGATTTGAACTTGTCCTCGAGAATCCTTGACTTGCACGACCGGGCCACGGTCGATAAACAGCCCTGTCAGGTTGATGGCTTCGGTCAAGCTGCCGCCGCCGTTGCGGCTCAAGTCGAGCACTACTGCTTCGACGCCGGCAGACCTGAAGTCTGCTAAAATCTTGCTGACGTCACGAGTTGTACTGCGGAACTCGTTGGAACTATCGCGGGCTGCTTCCATATCCATGTAGAAACTCGGCAGATCGATGTAGCCGAATTTGAAAGGCGCACCGCTGGCTTTCTGGCCGAATTCGACTATTTCACTGCGGGCAGCGCTATCGTCCAGCGTGATTTTGGCCCGTGTAATGTTAAGCGTTGTAGATTCACCACCACCAACCGGCAGAACTCCCAAGCGGACTACTGTACCGGCCGTGCCTCGAATCATGCCAACAACATCATCGAGTTTCGTGTCGATGACATCTTGCATCGATCCCTCTTCTCCCTGACCTACCGACACAATCCGATCGCCGGGTTTCAGACGACCATCTTTATCTGCCGCGCCTCCGGGTACGATGCTAGTCAACTTGGTGTAGCCGTCCTCGCTCATCAATTGGGCTCCGATACCGTCCAAGTTCAGACTCATAACGATGCGGAAGTTCTCCAGCGTGTCGTACGACATGTAGGACGTGTGTGGATCGAAGCTGGATGTTAGTGATGTAACAAACAATTCGAGTAACTCGTCCGCATCGGTCTGGTGCCAGCGCTTCTGTTGAGTGCGAAAACTGCGGTGCAGTCGCTCCCTGGGATCTTCGTTGGGATCGCCACCTAGGGCGATGGCTGGGCCAGATCGTGGTTTGCCAGCCTCTTCATCTTTGGTGGCGCGGATTTTGTCGCTCTCATAGACCAACAAGCGATACTTGATCTGTTTTCGCATGCGGTCGCGGGCTTCAGCATCTGTTTGCGGGTAATTCAAATCATCTGCGTCGATAGTGAGACTCTCGTCGACAGTAAAGTCATGCGGCGCATCGATCAACTCGTGAGCCTGGGCCACGCGTTCATCATTGCGAGTCAAGAAGACCTTGAAAAGCTGAATCGCGAAACTCATGTCGCCTGCTTTGGCCAATTCATCCAGCCGAGTGCGATTGGCCTTAAAGTCATCGATATCGCTCTGCAGAAAGTAAACCTTCATTGGGTCCAGGGATTTCAGCAAATTATCGAAAGCTCGGGTCGAGATTTCGTCATCCAACGCATGCTTAGACAAATGCTGTCCGTTCATCAGTTGGGCGATCGTTTTAATGATCGTCCGATCCAACGCCCGGCCAGCCTGCATGTCCTGCACGCGGGGGTTCTCTCGATTCTGAGCTAAAGCCAATGAGTTGACTTGCGTCAGTAAGAACACGGTCAAGGCAGACAGCGTTGCAGACAGAGTTATCGACGCGAATGTTGTATTTCTAGGCATGAACCCACTTCCAAATTTCAGTAGAGCTAATCCAGAGAGCACAGGTAATACGGGTAGCATACGCCACGACCGATAAATGCGCCGTTGATGTTAGAAGATGATAGACCCTGCGGCAACAGGAATGTTGCAACCGACGGGCAAATGTTGCTGTGAACGCGCAATAAACTGCCACACAAAAATTGACAAAGTGTCCGAAGCCGAGGTCGCCTGACTTCGAAGAATCCTCAAGGGACTGAAATCTGGCAACTCCAGCTACGAAGGGTTCGCGACCGCAGACCCCAAGTCCGCCAAAGTCTCTGCCAGTGCAATATCAGTACCAAGTGTAGAGCAAATAATCCAATTTTGGAATTTGTTTGCAGATTGCTTGTCGGCCACTTGCTCTCTAAGCTGGTCAATCAACTCACCCTCGAACAGCAGATGCGGCTGTACGACGATCGTTTCGTAAGTTGACTCGGCCAAAATTGCGAGGGTTTCGGGCACGCTGGGTGGCTGCGCCACGATAAACGCCGTTTCCAGTCGATTGACGGGCGTGAGCTGCGTTCGGCGTTGAGCGAACAATCGCATTTGCTGCGCTGCTTCGCTGGAACGACCACCCCGGCCTACCATGATCAAGGCGATACTTCCGCAACGCTTATTCTCGCAGGCCTGCCAGCAAATCGGTGCAGTCCCGATCTGACAAACGGCTTGACGAAAGCGGAGTGCCGACAGTTCCAGGATGGAGGGGCTCGATTCCAACGGGGCAGACTGCCCCACTATTTCAATTCCCGTCTTTTTTGCTGCTTGATCTAGCGCGTCTGGAATATCTTGGAGTGCATGTCCTGCGGAAAACAGCAGGGCAGGGACTCCGACAACTTTTCTAATTCCGCTCGCAGCCAGCCGCTGCATAGCCACCAGGATGGTCGGTTCTGCCAATTCCAGGAACGCTAGCTCGGTGCGGCTGGGGGCCAGAAAGCTGGCAAATTGCTCATAAACTTTGCGAAACTGATCTTGGCCGGCCAGTCGCCGCGTACCGTGCCCAACCAGTAGGTAGCCGAGCTCTGGATCAACATTCGAATGCAACAAAGTAAATACTCAGAGGAAGACCGACTAATGCAATCACGTACTGTGAACCAGTATAGTACGCTTCTCAAGGGCAATGGCCACTACCTCAATCGCACCAATCGTTGAGCTTGGATATGACCAGTTTGCAACTGAGGCAAATAGCCCCGCAGGCCCGAAATTCCTACAGCCTGATTGAGGTAGCGCTCCAAATTGAGACCTGGAACTCCACTGACATAGGCTAGGATACGGCCCGTTTCATCAGTGAGCGCATGCGAAGGCTGATTTGGACCAGCAGCCATGACTGGAATCAGCCAGCCCGTTGCATCGTATATCGAGTTGCCTTGAGGCGTCTGCAGATTTGGACTCGTCGTATTCCAATTGGACGTTGTGCTGGCGGTGTTGATCGACCCTGCGGGTTGAGATGAGGAAGTGGTTGCTCCAGCGAAGATCACTTGGCCACTGGATATCGTACTGGGCATCGCATTGGCTCGATTGAGGGCCATGTAACCGCTGCCAGCAGCCAGATTCGCAAATTCTTCGATACGTTCCATCAACAGTCTGGCTTGACCGCGTTCGATGGCTGAGCTTCCGTGCTGGACATAATATTTTGCTCGCTCGTAGATGGGCTGGAAGCTCCAAAGCTGCATCGGCTGCGTTACAGTCTCGCTGAGCGTCAATTGCAATTGATTGAGGTCTAGATTGTCCTGAGCGGATGCCGTGGCGACGATCGGCTCAGCGCTTGCGGCATTTCCGATCCCAAACCAATCGATTTCACTTGGGTTAACAGTTCCGCTAAACGCCGTAGTGTTCGTATTCTGGTTACTGACAAGGGCTGTTGGAATCCCCCTGGGCAGACTGCTGGGGGATAGCGGAGTTGGCTCAATGGCGACGAGACTGGTTGACAAATTTCCTTGGTCTAAGCTCGACACCGACGGCGCGTACGTGGGCATCCCGTCGAGCCCCGTGCGCTGGTTACGTAAAAAGCGCGGATCGCGCCATGGTCGATTCCTTTCGCGCAGCCGACCGCCACTGGAAACTTGAGCGGGGCCAACGTAACTGGGCCCCATAATAGCTTCAGCCGCTGGCGAAGCGGGGCGAACGGTGCCTTGCGACATACTCAGATCGAACGGGTCGGCAGCCAGTGGGTCTGGGCCGCGCTGGACGGCCCGCCCAAACATTCGCTGCAATAATGTAAAGTGCATGCCGTCGTCGTCGAGTCGCATCGCGCTCCAGTCAGCGAAAGGATCCGACGATTGCGAATGAATGACCTGTGTCGGATAACTGCCATCCTCGTATATTTCGCCCTCGACGTACTCTTCCTCAAACCCATCGCCCTCGTAGTACACGCCACCATCTGCATATTGGCTATCAAACTCGTCGCTGAAAATAATCTCACCCTCGACAACTTCACTGCCGCCTTCACCGTCCATCGTCACATCATCGTAGTAGTCGCTCGACTCGCCTAAGGT
>JBGSJL010000101.1:0-1706 GCA_041741955.1 Pirellulaceae bacterium
CAAAGATGCGTATGAGATGTTCGACTTAGAGCAGGACCCTTCCGAGCAGCGGAATTTGCTCTACTCGGTCGATGGAAAGTTAAGCGGCGAGTTGCAAGATAAAGAGGTGCAAGCTAAGTTCGAAGAGCTCAAGGCGGAGATTGTTCGCTTGCAGCACGAATTCAAAGATGATGGCAAGTACGCCGACTCGGCTACTTGGCCAAAGGGTGGCTCCGACGGTCCGTTTGACGACAAGCAACCAGCGGGCGAAATGTCAGTGGCCGAAGCGATTGTCGCCAGTCAGTCGCATTGATCGAGCTGAATTTAATAGCGCAAGCGAGGGATTGTTGCAATCCCTCGCTTGTGCATTCGGGTTTGGTTTGGAATTTAGTGATACTGGGCTGCGGGCAGGCTGGCAATGTTCTTGGGCGAGCTGGCTTGCATGGTCTGCTGGCCTTCGATGTTCGGGGTCGTTGGGACCTGATTCACTGCACACTGGTCGCACTGGGTCGAGCCAGAGGGAGCCGCCACGCAAGTTGGCTGAAGGTGTTCGGTATAGCGGTTCCGCACTTTGGGAGCGGCGCAGGCGCTGCAGGGACCAGCTACGGTACCCGGGTTTTGGCAGCAACCATGTCCATGGATGCAATTCCACATGGCGGCACATTCAGCGGCACGCTGCTGCGGGTAATTGGCCCACAGTCCCTGGGCGCACTCCTCGCGCAACAACCACTCTGCGATCGGGTTGGGAGTCTGCGGTACACCACCCCAGTAGACCGGAGCCAAGGAGGCATTGGCGATATTGCCCAACATGGCTTGATTGATGATAGTATCGACCACTTGAGGGCGTTTGTCGGCTGCGACAGGCAGGGAGGTCGGGTCGCTGCCATGGGTGAATCCCTGGGGACTTGGACGGGCGGGTGCGTCCAAATCGCCACCAAGCAGTCCGGTCCAGTCGCTCGGACCGACTGGAGCCGTTCCGCTGTCGATTTGATGGTCGAGGGCATTGCCTTGGTCGAAGTAGTCGAATGGATTTGGAACAGCCTCCAGTGCGTCCTGCGCGGCCAGTGGAAGTGCGGGGACTTCAGTCACGGGTGTCTGGTCGGAGACAAGCATTGGAGCCAAGGTTGGCTGCCCAGATCCCAGAATCCGAACCTGAGCAACAGTCGATGTTAGGCCGCAGCATGAAAACGCTACGGTTGCAAAAATTGTGAGCTTTTTCATGTGGGTACCCTAAAGGCGAGACGGTCTGTTAAGCCAAAAACAATTGGCGTTGGTCGCATCAAAAGGGCACCACGAACTGATCCCAAGGTGATGGCTAACTTGAACCATAAAGAGCTGCGAGGCTGGTGTCGCAGTGGGCATCGTTGGTGCGCTAGCGTCAATATCGCCATTGGCTAGCAATGGACTCACCTAAGCTGCCAATTATCGCGCCAACTCACGCGGAGGGGTGTGGCGCACGACGACAGTTCGGGTGGCCCGTATTTCACAAACTTGGTCGAGCGTGCCTAACGTGCGGAAGTGGAGCAATATTCCGATGAGTTTAGTGAAGTCGAACGTAACGGTTGTCCCGCTGTCTAGCTTCGCGAAGGGCGGGCTGATTGCAAGAGCCGCTGCCGGATCATGTAAAGTCGCGTACTCTCTTCGACTTTTTTTCCTTGCATGTCAGAGACGTAAAAGACGTCGACGACTTGATCTAAGTGTGTACTAATTTTGGCGAAATGTAGGAT
>JBGSJL010000102.1:0-13706 GCA_041741955.1 Pirellulaceae bacterium
TATTACGCTTCAATGAGGCCGCGATTTTTACGTCGCGGAAAGATAGGCATAAGTGGAGTAGCTACCACGGAGGTGCCAGCTTCAATGAGGCCGCGATTTTTACGTCGCGGAAAGAGACACAGATAGCAACACAGACGAAACACCAAAGGGAGCTTCAATGAGGCCGCGATTTTTACGTCGCGGAAAGTTAGTCGGATTGATAGGATAGAAGCATTGTCTGCACGCTTCAATGAGGCCGCGATTTTTACGTCGCGGAAAGTCCGCCGCTGTAAGTTATTGCAGGGCAAGGGGTTAGGAAGCACTTTGCGAGCACCCTAGCCATGTCGCGGCAACGTGACCATTTCCAGAACACCTAAAAACACCTCCTAGCACCTAAAACTCAAGCAATTCACTGGCTTGCGAGCACCTCTGGGCGTTTCGTCAGCATCTAGCTGCTCGCACGCTAGCGCGTCACAAAAACAGGATACTCCAAAATCTCTCCCATGAGAACTCGGGCTAACAGGCGAGTCTGAATTTCTAGTACTCGTCGATAACTCACTCGGTAACCAAACAACGGATGGGTCACCAATTGGTCCATCCGCTGCTCGTAGGCACCAAAGAAACCTTTTCGCCCTTCAGGCGTCAAGGCGACGGAATCTCCAGCAGCAATAAAATGCTGCTCGGTGACCATCCGCTGGTTGATCGCACTCAAAATGGCCGAATCGACAATCAACGGACGAAAGGGCTCCATCAAATCTAAGGCCAGCGACGGGCGACCGAATCGCGGTTGATGATAGAAGCCAAGGTAGGGATCTAAACCCACCGAAGCAGCAGCTACCGTCAAATCTTTGGCGAGTAAGCTGTACCCAAGCGAAAGCAATGCATTGATGGGATCGCGGGGCGGGCGGCGATTGCGACGCTGAAAATCGAAACTCAAGCCTATCGAATCGCTGGCGGCGTCCGACGTAACGGACTCGGGCTCGTCGAACAGCTCTAGCTGGCCTCCGGGTAATCTGGCCTTCTGAATTTTAATCATCCCTGAGAAATTTTCGAAGTAGGTCCGCGCCGCCAGCCCCTCGTAGCCCAACAACTCCAACAGATTCTTGGCCCGCTCGGCTTCACCCACTAAAGCCTTGAGGAACCGCAAGGCCTCCTGCAACGGTTCGACGTGGTTGCGCATGAGCAACGTCCGCTGATTGCGAATTTTTCCGACCACCAACTGCCGTGCCAACCGCAAACAGAAATCGGGGCGGTCGGCCATACGAAACTGCTCGCGCCGCCACATGATGTTCTTCAGACCCACCGGCTGCGTCATGCCATGGAACCAACCACCAAAGCTGAAATAAATTAGTGGAATCTCTTTCTGTAGCAACACTTGAATGGCTTGCGTCGAAACTTGCACCGCCCCGAACAAATTCACATGGGAGACATCGTTCAAGCGGATCTTTTGGACGATTTTCCCCTTCTCTTTGACTTGCAACACTTCGCTACTGACACCCACCGCATAGCCCTGCGTGTTCAAATAGAGCGGTCGCCGTTCGTCGCGGGCCGTCACCATTTGTCGCACGGCTCGTGGGGCAGCGGCCCGCAAGGCAGTGTTGCGTTCAAAATGCAAGCCGATATCGAACAACATGGGCTGCGCTGGCTGGCTACCACTACCCGCCGCCGTACGACCACAAAAAGTTGTTTCATCCGGCAAGCAAATACTGACCAACGAGCAGCGCGGACACTTGGGACTGTCGACCAGTGGCGGCGGCAACTCGCGCTTAGCCATCGTCGCCCGCGCGTCCTCGATGGCTCGCCGAGTCAACGCGACCAGCTCTTCGTCCATAGCGATGCGCACGCGTTGACGGGTCTCCCAGAAGAATAGTACACCTTCGTCGCATTGATAACCGTTTTCGCGCAACACCAACGCTTGGACACACAATTGAACTCGCTCCGGATCCCAGGCGCCCAGCGAGCCATCGTCGAGCTTCTTGGGTGAACCACGTTTGTAGTCTACCGGTGTTGCCAATTCGCCTTGAGCTTCGATCAAATCAAGTTTGGCAAGCACCCCCAGGCTTTCGCTCCCGAGTGTGACACTGCGCGCATGGATTTTTTCGATCGCTTCGGCAGCAGCCTCGCTGGCCGGTTCGGCAGCGGCCTTCCGCTTCCCTTTGGCTTTTGGCAGAGGATCGGTTTTGCGGTCGACCCGTCCATGCCTAGCGACACCTTCGATGGTATCTGCGTTGTGCGCGAACAGGCCTTCGACATGTTCCAAATAAAACAGCCGCGGACAATAGGTAAATTCATTGATCATCCGCGCGGGGAGATAGTCGTTTTCATCGAGCTCGCGCGGGTCGGGTTGGCTGGCAGGTTTTATCATGGGGCTGGTAACCAGGGTGGGAAAGTGAGCGCAGTCCGTCGAGAGTGGTTTTAATCGCCTGCTGTGGCGACTACACGACTAGGCAGGGGGCATCGATGGGCGAGTAGGCTTTGCCTAGCGATTCGATGACACGTTCCCCGCGACCTTCGCTCGGTCCCAGGTTGACGAACAGCACTTGATCTTCGTCGTGGTGGATGATTTTTCGCAGTTGTTCGGTAAGCTGCAGCAGGTCCGAACTAGTCAACTGGCATTCAAACACGCTGTACTGTAGATGATCGCCCCAATTGCGCATGGTTTGAAAGACTTTGCGCAGTCGTCGATCGTTGCAGATGTCGTAAGTGACGATATATGAATGACGCATGCAGCCCCCTGTGCGTTCGCTGAGCAGACTCCTTTCACGTTACTCGCTATGGTCTGCCAGTCCAGTGTCGGGATCGACCGCTTGATCACCGTGGCGACTTCCTCCACGTTAGTTACGCAGAATCGTAGCTTCAAGCATAAAAGCATTCAAACGAGTGAACTCGCGCTTGCCACTGGAATGAGCCAACGGCGCTAGCCGCGGGTTCTTAGTGAGCCGACGGCGCTAGCCGCGGGTTCCATGTTTGTGAGGTACTTAAATTCAACCGACCCGAAGCTAGCGCTTGCGGCTCACGCCTGTGTTGCCATTGGGTGTGCCCCCCCGCGCCGGAAGACGGTCTACCAAATTACCAAAGAACAAACGACGACCGCACCGCTTGATAGCTTGCTCAGTAACTCTCTTCGCAATCTGCTTTGCGTAAAGCATGGTACTGTAGAGCGTCAATTATAAATGCCGCCCGCGACAATTAGAATTACCGGGTTGTGATTGATTCTAAGAGGTGCCAGTTGGCTGGCGCAGGGATAGCTAGCAATTGCAGCACAGGTTTCCGTGACAATTAGAATTCCCTTGGTAGGTACTTATAAGTCAGGCTATCGCAAGCTCTTACGCAAAGGAGGCTTGCGATGCTCAAGGATTTTCAGGCGCGCAAAATGTTCACCATGCTGAGCAATGGATGCGCGGTGGCAGAGAAAGCAAAGAGGCTACCGGTGAGTGAGACGACGATTCGAGCCTATCCAGACAATGACTTAATGCCCAGTCAGGTGGAGCGTGCACCGAGAACCCATCGCACGAGGGTCGACCCACTGGAAGCGTTCTGGCCCGAGGTCGAGGCGCTGCTGGAATCTGACCCGCGCCTGAAGCCCGCTACGCTGCTCGGTCGGCTCCAGCAGAAACACAATCTGCCAGGTTGCGAACCGTCTGAGCTGGCGGTTCCCGACACGTTGCGAAGAACCTTGGAACGCAGCGTTCACAAGTGGAGACTCGAGCATGATGTAGAGCAAGAAGTTATGTTCCCTCAGACGCAGGACCAGATCCATGTCGTATTGCATGGCTCGCTCGTGCTGCTGTCGGACGTAAGAGGTTCGCTCGGCGGTTCGCTATCGGAATAGCTTACGCTAGGACGATCAGACTCGCTGGTGGATGGGTCGTGCGAGTCTGTAATAAAGAAACGACAGCTTGCGGACGAAGCGCCTAAGGCACAAATCGAATATTGCCCGGTTTGGCATCGAAGTAGAAAATGTCCAAGCCACGAAGTTCATTGAGCAGACTTTCGACCTGGTCCCAGTTTGCGTCAAACAGATCAGCGGTCTCTTCTTGCCAATCCCGTAGCACTTCGTCCGAGAAATCGGGCGGAGAATTCACGTATGCCTTGGCAAAGTCGAGAATGCACGGTGGAAAGACAACTGTCATTTCCACGATTTGTTTGGTATCATCGAAGTCGATAAGCCAAGGGACGGCGAACCCCTGAATGTCAACGATTTCGAGATCTTGAAGCCGCAGATAGGCGTCTCGCTCGCGAAGATAAGAGTCGCGACGTTCGAGGGCTTTGATGGCAGTTTGCTGGTCGGACTCCCAAACTGCGCCGTCATTTCCGTCCCCAAGAAAGCGCAGCAGCGAACGCTCGCGATTCGCTGCATAGCTGGTTGCAACTGCCAATAATTGCTCACGGAGTTTGGACATGCTCAAAAACGCTTTATCAAACGGCTATTCATCTCAAGTCCGCGGATGGCTGGTCGTTGACGGTGTTCAGCGTGAGCTTGCCCAGGTTGGCCCTGATTTCTGTATTCTTCGGGAGCCGATTTCCAGGGCCTCTTTGGTTACAGACGAAATTCAAGCCGAACTGCTAATCGAAGTCGACGGAGATCAGCGGGAGTTAGCGGTACTTTTGAGCTCAAGCCATCCATCTTCTCCAAAAAAATTGCATTTTCGCAAGGTTTAGGTCGCCCCGCCGAATTCGATCAATGAGGCCGCGTTCGGTTGAACGCGGAAAGTTTCGGCAGCGTTTTGCGAACACAAAATCAGCGATTTCTTCAATGAGGCGGCGTTTCAAAGACGCGGAATGTCTTCTTTTTCGTCTAGGCATGGGGAACCGGGCACTGCAACCCATCCTGCGCCGAATCTTCGAAAGTCATGGCTAGCTAGCGTGATGCTTGGCCCGTTTACCCCTCGCTACTTACGGCAGGTGGCCAACTAACCTCCTGAAGAGTTGTCTCTGGCCCTAGCAATTGATATACTAGCCCAAGGCCGAGGTGTTGTCTACACATAATCATCGATTAAAGCGCGTCACCGATTCACTACATGACGAAAGGACGGTGAACAATGACCATCGCAAAACCGGAAACGGAGCGAATGCTTGCTGATCTTCAGCAGGAGCTTGCCCAAAAGCTGGCATCTTGGACGTGGCCCAGCGGAGTTGACTCGGACGAGATTATAGCTGAGTCGATCGAGGCGTCGTGGGCAGCGAAAGAAGTACACAATAAAAAAATAGGGACGCCGATTAGATGGCTTCTATCGACGGCCCGTCGCCTAAAGCTGGAAAAGTCCAGGTCGGTCAGAGCATGCCGTCGAGAGCCACTGTCGGACTACGGCGAAGATCCTCAAATCGAAGGCCACGCTAAAACACCTGAAATTTCTGGTTTATCAGCCTTGGCAGCTCTAGAAACAGCCTTGGCTGCGTTCGGATCGGCCAAACAGTTTGCAATCACCGAAATTCTGATGTTCGACCGCGGGGTTACAGAAGTCGCGAAAGAGCTAGGAATAAAACGATCCACGGTAAACGGTTGGATTTGTCGCCTCCCAAAGCGACTCGCACAATCGCCCGCACTACAAGCGTTGATAACCCGAGGTGAATCATGAACAAGCAAGATCTAATCGAAAGCTGGAGCATGTTTCAGCGTGAGCATGGAAGTATCTCCGTCGATCGAATGATATGCGACCCAAAGCTCCGCGCTGAATTTCTTGGTTCTTTGAAGCTCAATGCACCGGAGATCGAAGAAAAGCAAATTCTTTGGGAGTTGATGGGGCTTCGAAAGAGAAAAGAACTTTCAAAATCACGAAAATAATTTTGACCCTGTGACCAAAGGTGTCACGGCATTAGGTCATCATTTCTGCTTCCGTAAAAACTTAACTCCAACAATGAGGTATCAAAATGTCTGAAGCGATCAGTTTGTTACAACTTCAGCAGGCAGTGCAAAGCGCGGCTGCAATACGTTCGCGTTGCAAACTTCAGCCCGCAGGCGGAGAAGGTGACAAAGTCTTTCCTCCAACTTACGCGAACGCTGTCTATGCTACAGAAAAACGTCGCGTCAAGGGTTTTGAATCTCCGGTAGATTGTGTGCTTCTGGACTCTGTCCAGTCGCAAGCCAATCGACTGGAGGAGGCTTTGCAGCAGGCAATCGATCAAGGGCGATTGAAGATACCTATTATTGAGGTTGACTTCACGCCATTCTATCCCGGTGACGACAAAGCTGAAGATCTGCGATTGGTCGATCCCGTCGGAAAAGTAACTTCTTTGCAAGCTCCGCACCGAATTGCTGACGCAATCCTTCGTGACAGCGTTGTCGTCGAAGACAACAAACCGTTCCGTGCTTCCAAGGAGAGTGCGGAATCGATCCATGGGCAACGCCTTCGACGCGTTTCCAACCAGAACGCAACCGTCTTGTTCGAACTTTGCCCCACGGCTTTGATCTTCGGTATGTGGGATTCGACGGGCCCGAAGGGAGGCCTGGGCGCGAAGTTCGAGCGTGCGATGGTTAGTGAGATTATTGGCGTCAATGCGACAACGGGCGTACGATCGAGCAGCCGCATCGATCCATTAGGAATTCAGAAAGAAGCGGCGGTTCTGTACGCCAGTAAAGAAGGTGGTTGGACGCTTAACGAAGCAGAGGCCAAGACCGAGAAGCAAAAGCCCGTGTTGTTGGGCAAGGATGGGAAACCTTCTGAAGCAAACCACGGTAATGTCACTCCGGATCTAAAGGATAAAAAGGGGCAAGCTTACCATGGCGGTGTGACGATTGATCACGCATTACAGACTAGCGTTATCTCCCTGGCTGCATTACGTCGACTGCGATTCCCCATCGACGGAAAGTACTCGAATGAAGTTGATCAGGCTGCCCGAGCGGTGTTGGTTGCTGTTGCGCTATGCGCCGCAAGCTTAGCAGACGAATCGGGGCTCGACTTGCGATCTCGATGCGTTCTTTACGGAGAAGAGCCTCTCACATGGACACTGCTTGATCGAAAGCACCCCCAGGAGTTTTCGCTGACTGCCGACGAGTCGATCACTTTATTGCAGGAGGCTGTCGAAACTGCCAAGAAGGTCGGCCTGCCTTGGCGAGAGGAACCATTATTACTGCAACCGAGCGATAAGCTGGTCAAGCTTGTAGTAAAGAGTCAGCTTCTGGCAATCCAGAAGGGAGCGGAAGAATGAGTGACTTGGCTATTGCGTGGGAGTACCTCACGGGCTATTGCGTTACCAGTCATGCAAGTCGTCGCGAACGGGTAGAATGGCCGCCGCATCCAGCACGTATCTTTATGGCAATCGCAGCCGCTTGGTTCGAAACCGAACCAAGCGGCAACGATGAAGATCTAAAGCAGCAACATCGTGCCGAAGGTCTCGCTCTTCGGTGGATTCAATCTTTGGGTGATCCAGACATTTCGATTCCCCAAGTCGAGAATGAGTTCGAGCGCTCGATCGTCGATGTGTTTGTACCGATTAACGACTCAGCTGGGCCATCGGCGTCGATTCTTCAGTCCGCGTCAACGCTGACACGCGACAAACAACCACGATCGTTTCCTCGCATCTACGTGGGTAACGAACCGTGCGTCTTGAAGTGGCCAAGTGCTCCACTCTTTGATCAACATAAAGAAGCTCTTGCACGGCTGTGTGAGAAAGTGACTCGGATAGGACATTCAAGTTCGCTTGTGCGAATGTGGATCACAAGCGATGAGGAGATCCCTCCTCAAGAAAGGGATTGGCTAGTTCCGGATACAGTCGCTGTCGACGAGCGAATGCGTTCGGTCCCGCATGGATTCCTTGACTATTTAACCGAATGTTACGGGAAGGCTGCTCGCGATCAACATGAGTTGCTTGGGACGCAAATCGAAGGGTTGAAAGAAGACCAAAAACGGATTCAGGGAAAAGGTGCGAAGGAAGCTAAGGCGCAGATAGCTGAACAGATTCAAGTCCTTGAGACGGAACTCAACCATGTGTCACCACGTCCAGTAGTTCGACCATCGATCTCTCGCTCAACCAGCTACCGCAAACGGACCCTGAACGAGCAACCTACTGCGATTCAGACCGGGTTTGATAAGGATGTGCTTGTACTAGTCGCGCAAGCTGGAATTCGATTGTCTGCTGCAAGCACCTTGATGATTACCCAAACGCTTCGCAAAACAATTATGAGCGTTTGCGACGAACCGATTCCAAGTTGGATTAGTGGTCATCAAACGCATGGCGAACCTTTACGTGATGGAATTGGCCATATCGCATGCATTCCGCTCCTTTCGGCAGGCTTTCCCTATTCCGATGGCCACCTGATGGGAGCGGGCATTGTCTTTCCCCGTACTGTTAGCCGACAAGATCGTGGTAATGCGATGCGTTCGTTGTTGATTGACGATGACGGCTCGGACAAAGCAATCGAGTTGCGATTGGATCGGGTTGACGCTCGTCTTGCGAAATTGATTCTAATTCGGCGCGATTGGAGTGAGAAACGAATCGCACTGAAATCTGAAGCTTGGACGGCTTTTCCTCAGGGAAGTGACACTTGGGCCAGCGTCACTCCAGTAGTGCTAGATCGTTTCCCCAAAGCCGATAGATTTAAACATCGCGTTCAATGGACAGAAGAAGTAATTGAGCTAGTTGCAAATGCGTGTGTCAACATCGGGCTGCCAAAACCGGTTGAAATTGATATCGATACAACGTCATGGCAAACTGGTGCTCCACGAGCTTTGCAGAAGCAAAGGCCGCTTCGAGGTCAGCAGACAGCCAACCACGTACATAGCGATTTAGGCGATGGATATCCCGTCTTTCCTGCTAAGAACGGTACAGCCGCAAAGCCTCAGGTACACGTGTGGTTGCGTTTTTCACAGCCAGTGATCGGACCAGTGATTTTGGGCGCGGGTAGGTATCTCGGTTATGGACTTTGTTCGCCTTGGAGGTGTTCGCGATGATTGAACTGAGTATCAACCATTTCAAGGACTTTTTTCGCGAACTTTACGCAACCGACAAGAAGCGTCCAGATCCCTATCCATGGCAATGCCGTCTTGCTGAACGCGCCGTTCAAGGCGATTGGCCTGGAGCGATCGACCTGCCAACGGGCAGCGGCAAGACGGCGTGCATCGATATTGCTGTTTTTGCGATGGCTTGTCAGGCAACGCGTTTAGTCCACGATCGCACCGCCCCGCGCCGAATCGTATTCTGCGTCAATCGACGAGTCATTGTGGATGAAGCTTACGATCGCTCACGAAAGATCGCCGAAGCATTGTGGCTGGCTGAGAAGAACGTTGATCTGCAAAAGCCAACTTTGGTAGCGGTCGCCAAGTGCTTGCGTAAGCTTGCCGGAAACATCGAATCTGCGACGGATGTGCCGCCACTGGATGCCTTAGAACTACGCGGTGGAATCTATCGCGACAATCGTTGGGCAAGATCTGCTTTACAGCCAACAATCATTTGTTCGACCATCGATCAGATTGGATCGCGTCTATTGTTTCGAGGGTATGGCGTCTCGTCAGGGGCCGCGCCCATCCAGGCTGCACTTCTCGCTTACGATAGTCTGGTTCTGTTGGATGAAGCCCACATTAGCGAGCCCTTTCGTCAATCTGTCACTTCAGTTCAGAAGTTTCTGGATACAACACGGTGGACGCACGAATCAATCGGTGTGAAGCCGATGATATTTGTACCCATGACGGCAACGCCGACAGCAGAGATGCTCAGTCGTGGTGTCATCAAACTCGACGATGATGACCGCTCAGAACAGTATCCACTGGTCAGTCGACTGAAAGCTCGAAAGATCGCAACTCTTGAAGCTGTTGACAATGTTGCGGTAGCGGCAATCAAATCGGTAAAGCGTTTGCTAAATGTCGAACCAATTGCGGTTGGCATCATTGTCAATCGCGTTGCCACAGCCAGAGCCATTTTCGCGGAGTTGCAAAAACAAACCGAGAAACAACCCGAACTAACCGTCGAATTGGTGATAGGCTCCATGCGACCTGTCGACCGTGATCTTCAGCAGATGCGACTCCGAAATGCAATTGGTCCAGAACGCCCAGCGAAAACACAAACCAGCAGTGTCACCATTTCAACCCAGTGTTTGGAAGTAGGTGCAGATTACGATTTCGACTATTTGATCACGGAGTGTGCTTCTCTCGATGCCTTGCGACAGCGCTTTGGGCGATTAAATCGCGCTGGTCGAGACATCCAAGCCAAAGCTGAAATTCTTATTCAAAAAAAGATGGTTCGAGACGAAGAAAAGATAGTTGATGATGATCCACTTGACCCAATCTATGGAAATGCTCTCACCAAGACTTGGAATTGGCTGATCGAAGTCGCGAATGACGAGGTCATCGATTTTGGAATCGATTCGTTTGAAGTTCACGGCAGGCCACCACAACAACTGCTTTCACCGTCTGCAAACCTTAATGCCCCCGTGATGATGCCCGCGTACGTAGATCTTTGGAGCCAGACGTCGCCGAGGCCCGAGGTTGATCCCGAGGTGTCTTTGTTCATCCACGGCGAGCAGCAAGCATCAAGCGATATACGTGTTTGTTGGCGAAGAGATCTGGCATCTGATTCCGACGAGAGCAGTGAAAGGGTAAACCAAGATTGGATAGATATTGTATCACTGATGCCGCCGACATCGGCCGAGTGTATGAGTGTTCCAATATCACGCTTTCGCGAGTGGGTTGCGGGAAACGATCAATCCTCTGCACCGGATTCGGATATGTTGGCAAATCTCAATGACGAAAGTCCCAAGAAACGTCAAGAAAAATCTGATCCCCGCCGAAGCGCGCGTTACCCACTTATAGTCTGGCGAGGCAACAAGCAGTCCCTTGCGTTAACAAAGGTTAGAACTCTAGGGAAATTGCGTCCAGGTGATACGGTAGTAATTCCCGAATATGCTGGTGGCTGGAACGAACTTGGCCACATAGTCTTTGAGACAGTTAGCGTTGATTCCAATTCATCGACTGAACCGATTAGGAGTGACGCAAAGCTTAGCATGTTAGAAACGATTGACGTTGCGGAACATGCGTGGCGTGAAGCGAAGGATCGTGAAGCCATGCGAATTTGCCCAGCGACTCGCAAGGTTTTCCCACAAGGCGAAGCGATCGACGCATTGTTTTCTGCCGCAACTGAATCAGCCGAACCGCTGCGAATCGACGAATGGAGGGAGATTCTGCGGCAGGCGAGCGCAGCGTTTCAAGAGTCCGACGTTGCACTAGCAAAACGTTTCACAAATCTGGCAAGTTCAAAGCTTGGATTGGATGTTCAAAACTATCCCAATCGCGGTGGAGTTGTGTTGATGAACCGTCGCAGGCTGGGAACCCATGTTTGGTTCCTGCCAACTTTAGACGACGGCAATGACGACTCATCCTATTTCGCTGGTGGAAAGGGAGTTACCTTATCCGAACATACGATTGATGTTACCAAGCTTACGAAAAAAGCATGTGATCAGCTACTATCTGAGAAGCTACATGAGGCAGTGGCGTTAGCTGCCGATTTGCATGATCTAGGAAAAGCCGATCCTCGGTTTCAGGCAATGCTACGTCGAGTTAGCTGTTCAGATCCAAGACTGTATTGGCAAGACGATCGCTCACTACTCGCAAAGCATGAAGGCAAGGCTCTATCTCGCAAAGCTTCCGCGGAAGCGCGCGAACGAGCCGAGTTGCCCGATGGATTTCGGCACGAGTTGCTGTCGCTCCTGTTAGCCGAGCGGTCAGAAATGCTTCCAGAAGACGATCTAACGAAAGAACTTGTGCTTCACGCCATCGCATCACATCACGGATACTGTCGCCCGTTAGCGCCTGTGGTTAGCGACCTGAAATCGCAAGATGTTGAAGTACTTGGGCTTACCGTTTCAGGTGAGGAACGGATGGCCAACCCATGCCATCGATTTGATTCCGGTATCCCTGAGCGTTTCTGGAATCTGACTCGCGAATTTGGTTGGTGGGGATTAGCTTTTCTCGAAGCTACCCTACGCCTTTCGGATCAGCAAGCCAGCGCTAAAGCAGAAGCACGTAGCCATACAAACCCAAGAGTTGATGTAGGAGGCAATGAATGATTCTTCAAAATAGAACCAATGTCAATGACCAGAAGCCATTGAGGCTAGTGGGTCTCAATGGCAGTAACCCAGCAAGCTTTCTGGCATCTCTCGGGGTTTTGGCCACTATTTGTCGGACTCAGGAAAACGCAAGAGCGCGACTCTCGTGGCAAGAATCTAATGGTGTTTGGAATCCAACTATCCATTCCATTTACCCGTCGATCACGGAACTCTCAACGCAATTAGCCACGATTCTCCGTTGCCCCTTCGCGCCCGATCCAGCAGCCGAGACACTTCGCGAAACAAGACAGAAGTTGCTTGACCAAAAGCGGACCGAATTGAAACGAGCAATCGACGAGTTGAAGCGAAAAAAACTCCGTGGCAAAGAGCGTGATGCAGAGAGAACTGCTTCGATTGGTCCGCTTGAAATCGAAGTTACGACGCTACGTACGGAATGGCTCCAGGCGTTGAAAGCCTGCGTACCCTCATCAGAGCTTGCGATTGGAAAACACCTCAATGCTGAACAGTCCGAATTGCGGGACGCCATGCGGCTCGCGGCAGAGGAAGCGGATTCGAGTTCAAGAGTAACGGCCGATATGCTGACAGCATTTGGGTCAGATCAATGCCTTCTTCCAAAGAGCGATCGCATGGAACCCAATCCGTTATGCTTCGTGACTGGATCAGGGCACCAATACTTTCTCGACACAGCTCGGCAGTTGACTGAACAAGTAACGGCTCGTCGTATCGAAACGGCATTGACTTTGGATAGACCTCCCGCCGATGAAAAGCTTTCAATGCGGTGGGACCCAAACGAAGATCGTCGTTATGCACTAATGTGGAGTGATCCCACCGCGTCAGACAACAAGTCGCTCACGAATTGGGCCATCAATCTCCTAGGCTATCATGGACTTCAAGTTCTACCGTCGGCTCCGACTGCAAAGGGGCTTCAATCGGCTGGTTGGAATCGGAGCGAAGACATGACTTTCAGTTGGCCAATGTGGACGTCGCAACTCCGATTGGATAACGTGCGAACGATTATGCTTCAAGGGGTTAAGGGATTGAAGGTGTTGGCCCCGGAAGTATCTACGGTTTTCCAGTCCATTCGTCTGCAGGTGGGAAATCCCCCACTTCACAAGATCAATTTTTCGCCAGCGCAGCGCATTGGATAGCCTAGCCTAGCAGCTTCGACGCTTTTCCTCGCACCTCGTCGAGCCAGACAGCGTCGGCGCGACGTTGATACTCGGAAGCGACAGCGGTGGCCTCTTCGTCAAGCTGTTGCTGGCGAAGCGTGGTTTGACTAACTGGCTGTGCTGGCTCAGGGGTAAGAAAGGCGACGGGCGATGCTTGCCTGAGTTCCTCTGGTTCTCGATTCCTCACAGAGCTACGGCCAGCAAGACAACGACCACAATAACGGCGATGGTTAGTAAAATCGCTGGGGTCATAAATCGCTGGGGTCACATAAATCGCTGGGGTCACAGCATTTCTCATGGAAATAGCTGTCCATCCGGATGGACGGATGGAAGGCATGGTTCTATTCTCCGAAAATTGCTGTGACCGCCAGGGCAAACTTGCTCGCCAATCTGAGGCGGTCTCAATCGCGATTAAGTCGGAGTTTTCGCAAGACCAGCCCCCTCATCCCCAACCCTTCTCCCCCGGAGTACCGAGAGAGAAGCGACCGTCTATTGGTTAGTCAAGCGGAAGAGTCTAAAATCTCTTCCTTCGACTGAATTTCGTGGGCGAACCCCCGGGA
>JBGSJL010000103.1:0-53255 GCA_041741955.1 Pirellulaceae bacterium
TAGACGGCGGCTAAGCGGCCGGCCATGTGCTGGTCGCTAAAGCCCGCGCGGTGCCGCTGCATTGCGCATTGGCTCATCGCTGCCCAAGCCGTCCGATCGCTGGTGAGTTGAACCAACTTGTCGCACAAGCTGGCCGCATCGCCAGCCGCCGCCAAGTAGCCTTCGATACCGTCGCGAATGACTTCGGGTGTGCCCTCCACGCGAGTTGCCACCACGGGTACGGCTGCGGCCAGAGCTTCGAGCACCACCATGGGCATGCCTTCGCCAAATAGGCTCGGGAGCAACAAGGCATCCAGTCGCCGAATCGCCGAGGGTACGTCGCTGGTAAATCCACTCCAGCGAACGCAAGAGTCCAGTTTCATCGCTTGCACCATTTGCAGAATCTGCCTTTGGTACAACTCGGTTTCGAAGCCGCCGATCAATTCGAGTTGGATCGGCAGGCGGCGCTGCTGAATCAATCGCATGGCCTGTAAGGCGATTTCGACTCCCTTTCGCGGGCGCATCAGCGCGATCATGCCGATACGCCAGATCGAGCTGTGCAGACGCAGGTCCGAGTCGATGGGGTCGATAGCGGGCACACCATTGGGCACAACGGCCAGCCGCTGTCTGGGAACACCGCAGCGCAGCATTTCGCGTCGCAAGCTGCGGCTGACCGTCACCAACCGGTTACAGCTTCTGATCGAGATCTTTTCGATCACATTATTGATGCGGTTGACGAAGCCTCGCGTGCTATCGCGAGCCGTGGGGCTGTGGACGTGGTAGACCCAAGGCAGTCCAGTGCGCCGAGCGAGCAGCGAAGTGACTAGCGCCGAGCGAGGTGTGTGCGCATGCAGCAACTGGATGTTTCGATCTCGCACGCGCTGCATCAAGCGAGCCACCACGCTGAGATCAAAACGCCCACGCATCGACGCGTCGAAAACTTGGCCATCGCGCAGCTCGCACAGCTCCGCAAACTTGCCCGGCTTGATACAGGCAAACTCCGCTTCAAAACCGAATTGTCCCAATCGCTTGCCCAGCAACTGTTGCACACGCTCCGCACCAGAAAAGTGTTCGCCGTTGATGACGTGCAGGACTCGCAACGACGCAGTGGGCGCGTGGTTAATTGCGGGCGTGATGGCTTTAGACAGGGGCAACACTATTGTTGGTGCGGGGACAGTCCCAACTAGCGCTGAAGCGATCTGCATAGTGTTTATTCGTTTTAAAAAAGCAGATTCTGCGACCCTTTCAGGGTCGGCGTGTTCTCGACGGAACTGTTTCCGGTGGTGTCGCTGCGCTCAACCACCGGCTAATTGCTCGAATCCCTATCGGGATAAAACCTGCGCAAGCCCTTATTCCACACAACCCCAGCGCTTATTTCTCAGAACCCCAGCCGTTATTCTTCACGACCACAAACTTTGAGCAGTCCAGGCTACAGCCTAGACTCCGGCAAAACGCATGGAGGTCTGAAATCTGGCGACTGCGGCTACGACATATCATGGAATCCTACAACTTGGACGCCAACGTGCTCCAAGATAGAGTCCAGACCGGAGCGAATCGCATCGCTGGGAACACTCGACTCTAGCGAGTTTAGTAGATAGCGCGAATATACCGCTGCCCAGGCTTAAATCGATCTCTGACGCGAGATCTGATCTAGCAGTAATTCGAGCTCGGCATCGATGTTTGAATTCTCGCGTCGGCGCCGCTCTTCGGGCGAGTCGACTTGGGGCAAGCTAATGATCCGTGGTCCCGAATCATCGCTGGGGCCCTCGCCTTCGGGTGTCAGCGGACCGTTGGCATTCTGCGGGACGTAGGTTCGAGAACCCAGACGGCCATTTAATTCGTTGATAATTAAGAGCACATCGATGGGCGTGATCATGCCGTCGCCGTTCACATCGGGTCGCGCTGTCGGCGGCTCCCCGTTTCCAAGGCCTTCCACGGGTACCGGATGCGTGCCATTGAGATTCAGGTCATTGATAACGATCAATACGTCGATCGGCGAGACAACTCCATCGCCATTGACATCATGGGGATTGTCGGGATTTTGATACGGAGACTGCTTGCTGGCAACCGTAATCGTCACAGAGTCCGAGACCGACCTGCCGTCACTGCTAGTCGCCGACAGGGTGAAGGAGATTTCGGATTCGGATTTGGCATCGAGCTGCCGGTCACTGCGCAGTTTGAGCTGGCCCGACACCACCTCAAATCTGGAATCGGAAACGGCGATGTTGAACGTCGCCGAGCCGCCGTTGATAACGGACACCGCGCCCACGCTGGCACCCAGCGTGCGTTCGTCCACCGTCTTTCGGCTCAGCGTAATTCCCAAGTTTGTATTGGCCGAGCCCTGCACATGAATGGTAACCAATTCTTCCAGCTCATAGTCTCCATCGGTGGCTGCGATGGCCAGCTCAATGTCTGATTCGGACTGGAGATCTAGCGAGACACCAGCGGCGAGTCTTAACTGATTGCCGACTATCGCGAAGCGCGGATCGAAGACGAAGAATTCGTAATCCGAATTAGTATCTGGATCGACGATACTGAGCTGCCCAACCAGAGCACCGGGTATGTTCTCGACTGTGCGGTTGCTCAACTGAATCGAAGACGGACCTTCATTTACGTCGAGCACCGCAATGGTAGCGGTGGTTGAAATCCGGATCGATGGATCGTAGTAATCCGTCGCCGTGATATCGACGCGGATCGAAGGTTCGGCTTCAAAATCCAAACCTCCGGCCACGAAAACCAACCGACCATTGATTACGTCAAAGCGCGAGTCGGATGTCGAAAACACATAGCGCGCGTCGGTATCGGGATCGACCAGAACAAGCGAACCGGCGACCGTACCGTGCTGAGCATTCTCGCGGAGCACTAAACCGCTCGCAGAAAAAGCCGTGGGCGAATCGTTGACAGGTAGAACATTCCACTGCAGCACCAGCTCGCTCGAAGTCTGACCGTCGTAAACTAAAAATTTAGCCGAATCCAGGCCACTAAAGTTCAAGTTCGGAATGTACGTCCACTGGCCAGTGGCTGATGAAACAACTCGTCCGAACTGCGGCGGAGTTTCCAAAGTAAACCATAGCGAATCGCCATCCGCGTCGGTCACGCTGGTCAGCAGGGCAGCCAACGAATCGGAGGAGTCTTCGTTGACATCGCGCACGGCTAGCTGACCGACACTGGGTGCCGAATTGTGCGCTGTGTTACGAACTCCAATGCGCACATTTTGCCGCAGCGGATCATCGGCATTGACGATGACACGCCGCGGAGCGGGCACGGCCAAGTTGACTGAATACATTCCGGCCGACGTGACCGCCAGCAGCTTGTCTCCCTTACGATCCGTGGCCACTGCAGAAATACTGGTAGCGGTGCCCGCCGGCGGCAACTGGATACGTCCCACGGGCAGCCACTGGTTGGTATCCCAAGTGATCAGCTCGCGAGCGATTCGGTTGCTGCCGGTGACTAAGCGACCGTCGCTCGAGCTGGCGGAGATGGGTAAAACCGCTTCATGCAGGATGGCCGCCAGTGAAAGTGTTTCGGACTGTAGATTGACCGCCAGCACTCCGCCGGCAGTCATCACCACATACGCAAACTTACCATTATGAGACAGAGTCACCGAGCTGGCCGTACCGTCGAGCGTCAACGACTTGACTACGGCAAATCCACTTTGCGGGTTCAATAGCGACAGCAGCGTCTGCCCTGCCGCGGGGGACGACAATGCGGCAATCTGAGCTGAACCGGGCGAGGCGGCGATGGCAAAGGCTGAAGTTTGTTTCGCCTCCGAAGCCACAAGCTGTTCGGACTGTTGTGAAATCCTGGTCAGCAAATTGGCGTTGGGGCCGCTGCTGGGACCACTGAGTAGGGCTACCAGATCGGAACTCGTTTGAGCCAGAGCCAGATACGCTGCACCAGCGGGCGCGTTCACGATGGGCCGTTCCACAACCTGGCCCGTTTGTAAATTGAACTGAGCCAATTTACGCTCGGTGGGGCCCGCGACTACAGCCCACAGGCGATCGGCCTGCTGGGTCGAAGTTTCTACCGTTCCCAACTGGACACTTACCGGAACGTGGGCTGGTCCCGAGACCAATTCCGCCTTGCCATCGGCACCTAGCGACCACACCAAACCCAGATCGGCGGTCGCCAGCAACTGGCTTGGAAAAGTTTGGTTGGCGGCTGGCGATGCGAAAAGCTGCGGTAGGCCTAGCCCGACCGGTTCGACTTGGGGCTGGGTTCTCGCGTTGACGATCAGGCCAAAAGAATAGTCTCCCGATTCCAGATCCGCGAAGAATGCCGCTCCATCATCGCCCGTTACCGCCACCGGCTCGCCGGTGTCATGCACGGCGTTTCGATTCAGATCGACGTAAACCAAGCGTTTTGGGGCAGCGGTATCGCTGGTCGGATCAAAGCTGCGGGAGCCGTCATGGTCAACATACACTGACACCTGCACGCCCGCTAACAAACGACGTGTCTCCAGGGCCTCGAGCGCCAAACGAAAGGGCACAAGAGGATTGCGTTGATGGTGGCGTCCACCTCGATTTGTGTCTCGACGACTCATTTGGCCCTACCCATTCCGGTTGCGAGCTCCCCAGCTTGCCCCATCATCTTACTGGATATGGGGGTACTCGGTAAAGCAATTGGAGTGTCTCCTGCGTGAATTTTTTGCTAGTTCACCGCTAGTGAGAGTGTTTGACGGATCGCTTATTTTGCCAACGTGCCCTGCTCGATGGTCAGCATTTGTTGGTAGCGCTGGACGATTTCGGGACTGGCTGTTCTTGGTAGATTTTCGGCCAACACGATGGCTTCGAGCGTATTGATCAGTCGCTGGAATTTGACTTCGCGGAGTTCCAACTGCTCCAACTCGGTGGCTGCCGCCTCGCGTCGCTGTTGGTTTTCCCGAAATCGCGGATAGCTTGGCAGATCGCGGATACTGACCATCAGCTCGGCTTGATCGCTTCGTAAAACGTCTGCATTCCGCCAGTCGTCCTCGCCCAGTTCGGGCCAGGACTGGGAGATCTCTTCGCGCAGCTCGCGGCGCCCCGAGCCGCGCGAGCGCCTGCTACCGAATCCAGTTCGGCGAATTTCTCGGCCGCGCTGCCTAAGTTCTTCGAAGCGAGCAAAAACCTCGGGCACTTGTGCACCTTCATCGATGCCAAGCTGCTGCGCCAACCCGCGCACAGTCGATTTCAGCTCGGGACCCGCCGAAGCCATAATTTGGCTCAGCGTGCCCACCATGGCTGCCAACTCAGCAGCCGACGTGTCGCTGGGCTCTTCATTGTTTGAGTCGTCGGCTGAATCGTCGGGTCGCTCGTCGGGTCGCTCGTCGGTTCGCTCGTCATCGCGGCGCCGATGATCATAGCCCGCAATACGACTGAAGGCCCGCAGGACGGCTTCGCTGGTTCGCAGCGGAATATCGATGGTTTCGCTAAACAGCACTGCCTGTGCGTGGGCTTCGGCAAAGGAGATTTTTTGATCGCGATTGTAGTCCGCGCTGGGCAGTTCTTTGCCATTGCGAGTGCGTCCCACAAACGCGCCCCAAAAGAAACTGCTGTACTCTTCGTCGTTCTCGATGTCCGGTCGGCAGCCCGCAGCCGGCAAGTCATGTTGTTGAGCAAAAAAGCCGACGCGCACGCCATCAGCAAAACTCTGGCGGCTATCGGCCTCGCTGAAAATTGCATGCGCGAACCCGCCGCAGTAGCACTGCGCCATCACCATGACGACGGGCACTGTAAGTGGGACATCGTTCAACCAACCCGCGAACTCTCGCGCACTAATCTGCTGGTTATTCCAGCAGCTAATCGTGGTGTTGTATGGGTTGCGTCCCTTGGCTTCGCTCCCGTGCGCAGTCACGAAGACGATCAATCGGTCGCCAGCGGATAGGCTACTAGAGAAACTACGAAGCGACGCATGAATACTTGCAGGAATATTTGCCCCCGAAACGTTGGGGATTTTATGATTCCGGTATTCGACGGATTGGCCACCGCCGCGAAAGGAATAGAGCTGCTCGAGCAATGCCGTAACTGGCATGTCGGTATCTGGCATGCCGGTATCTGGCATGCCGGTATCTGGCGTGCTACTCGCAGATGAATTTCCGGTCGACGCAGTTTTAGCGAGGACTTGCAAATCGGACGTACTGTCGATGCCGTCGGAGAAGAAGGTGGCTTGGGTTCGAGGTCCATGGTGTTTCTCGATCAGTACCTGCTGAAAGAACAACACGTTGGCTTCCAGCGAGGCTTGGTTGGCTTCGCGGGTGTAGCCGCCTCCGATGGTCAGAAAATAGTCGGCGGCATAGGCTCGCCCGCCACGCAATGGCGTGACATCTAGCGAGGCAATTGGCCAAGCCAAGCAAGCACACAGCACCCAACGGCATGACCTAGATGTTCGATTCATTTCCAGCATAACTCTTTTGGTTCTCACCTGCCCACTGCGAGCATGGCGGACGGCAAGTTGCGAGCTGCGCGGGCTTCTAAATCGAGCAGTGTTTGTTTGGTTACTAGGCCACCAGTGCCCGAGTAGCCCGTTAGTCGCCCGCCAGCGCCCACGACGCGATGGCAGGGAATGATGATCGGCCACGGATTTCTAGCCATCGCGCCTCCGACAGCTCGGGCGGCCTTTGCACGGCCGGCCCGCATCGCCAATTCGCCGTAAGTCAACGTGTGGCCCGCCGCGATCTGGTAGCACTGTCGCAACACCGCGCGATGGAATTCAGGAATTTTTTTCCAGTCTAGCCAATTTAGATCCCAAGCGAGACTGCCTGACTCAAAGTAATCGTCCAGTGCGTGCTGCAACCGTTGCTGTCTGGAAAATCGTTGACTGACAGCCGGATCGACCCAGGCTTGGTCTGCCTCGTCGCTCGGGCTGGCAAAGGAGCAAGACTGCAGCAACTCAGAGTCGTTCCAAATGGCCTGCATGCGGCCGACCGGAGTATCGATGATTTGACTTCGCACGGTACACGGCTCCCTAGGCCAAAGAACGACTGAGATGTGCCAGCGATCGACGGATATCGCCAAGCCAACATTGTAGCCGCGCTGAAGCGCCTCAGTCTTAACCCTACAGGGTGAAATATGTTTCGTCCACGCTGGCGAGTCTGAGCGAGCTACGGGGTCGTGGTTCGGCTATACTGCTTGGCGGGGAGCTGGCGTCCAGACGGACGAGTGCGCTGCGTGAGAAGTCAACTAGTGATCGTGCGGAAAATTCTGGCTGATTCTGAACGTGGGATAGACGTCTAGCCTGTCGATTCCCACATGACAGGCTGGAAGCCAATCCCACTTATTTTTCGTAAAAATTTCTGAAACATTTAATTTGAGTCTTGAAATGCATAGAACTCATCGAATTGACCACAGCGTCTCTTTCTCGTGGTTATCCGAGTCACTGTCGTTTGGTTCTGTTTTGTTGACTACGGGGCTGGGGCTGGTACTGGGCGGAATATTGCCGGTCGATAGGGTTCGCGCAGACAACTGGCCGCAATGGCGCGGGCCCAGTGGCGATGGTATCTCTACTGAAAAAGCCATTCCGACAACTTGGTCCACTCAAAAGAACGTGGTTTGGCGAGCCGCGATGCCTGGCCAGGGTGGTGCAACACCGGTGGTTTGGCAGGATCGAATGTTTGTGACGTCTGCCGATGGCGACGATCTGGTATTGATTTGTTTGAACACCCGCGATGGTACTCAGGTTTGGCAGCGCAAAGTCGCCTCCGGCAATCAAGACGCACGAGCGGGCGAAGGCAACTCGGCCTCGCCATCCCCGTCGACCGACGGACAGCACGTTTGGGTGTTCTTCTCGACAGGGATTTTGGCTTGCTACGATTTTGAGGGCAACGAAATTTGGAAGCAGGATGTGGGGCAGAAATTTGGAACGATCGACATCCAGTTTGGGATGGCCTCCACGCCAGTGCTCGAAGGCGATGGACTCTACCTACAACTCATCCATGGCGCCATGAAGAAGGACAACGACACCCGCACCGGCAAAGTCGTCAAGCTCGACAAGCTTACCGGAAAAGTCGTATGGGAGTGCGAGCGCGTTACTGAGGCCTTCTTCGAATGCAAACACTCCTACGCTTCGCCGTTTATCTATAGCGATGGCAAGCAGAAGTTCTTGGTCGTACATGGCGCGGACTGCACTACGGGCCATGCACTCGATACCGGCAAGGAACTATGGAGATTTACAGGCTTGAACGGTCCCAGTTCGATCAATACCAAACGCGATGAAACGTTTCGCTTCGTGGCCTCGCCGGCTGTGATTCCAGGTCATATCGTCATTCCAACGGCCAAGGATGGTCCCACGGTCGCCATCAAAGTCGACCGCTTGCTCGCCGGCGATGTGGCCGCGGACACTCAGGTGGCTCGCTGGCATTTGCCACAGACCCCCGATGTGTCCATCCCGCTGGTCGTCGACGACTTAGTCTACCTGTTACACAAGGATGGCAAGCTCCAGTGCGTGGAGTTGGCCAGTGGCAAGGAAGTCTACTTCGAGCGAACCCACTCGGTGCAACATCGCTCCAGTCCACTGTATGTCGATGGAAATATTTACTTCTGCGCCAAAGATGGTGTTTGCACCGTGGTGAAGGCTGGGCGTCAATTCGAAATCGTGGCTTCCAATCCGATGGATGGTGAACCCATCACCGCATCTCCGTTGGTCGCCGACGGTACGCTCTACCTCCGCACCTATGCTGCCGTGTACGCGATCAGTAGTCGCTAGCGCGACGCGAAGACGGCAACAACAATCAGGACGATGGCTGCCAGGCCGATGATGGCCAGAGCTCGCCAGGATACAGCTCGCTCTTGGGTATTATGGAGCTTGCGGGCCAGCGACGCCATGCCTGGATCGACGACTGCCGCCGCACCAACGTCCTTTTTTAAGCCAGTCGGCCGCTTAGTTTCCGGGTTGACTCTGGGCTTGCGAGCCTGTTTGGAATCAATCGAGCTGTTGACCGCGGTAGCCACAGGCGCCGCGCTCGGGTCGTCCTCCTGGGCGAGCAGTTCCATCATGACGCCTTGTACAGCTCGAGCATTGAAGGGCCGATCTTCGGGCCGCTTGGCGAGCAACTGATCGATGATATCGGACAACGCCGGCGGGCAGGCAGCGACAAAGTCTGTCGCTTTGGGCGGAGGTGTTCGGAGGTGTTGCTCGAAGAGCACCGCAAAGTTCGACCCTTGAAAGGGTTTTCGGCCCGTCAATAATTCAAACAAGACGCAGCCGAGCGAATACAAGTCCGCTTTGCCGCTGATATTCCCCGATCCAACGATTTGTTCCGGCGACATGTAGGCGTGCGTGCCGACCGTCAGTCCCTGGTGCGTAAGGTCTGCGGAGTGTGTGTCGCGGGCGATGCCGAAATCGCCGAGCTTAATTTGACCTTGCGGATCGAGGAACAGATTGCCGGGCTTGAGGTCGCGATGGATGATGCCATGATTGTGGGCATGCTGTAGAGCACTGCAAACTTGGCGAGCAATCGAAGCGACTTCGCGCCAGGACAAAGTGCCAAAGCGCTCCAGCAACTGTTTCACCGTGCCGCCGGTAACCGCTTCCATGGCATAGAACAAACGCCCTTCATGGTTGCCGCCCCCAAAGTAGCGAATAATGTTGGGATGTTGCAGCTTCTCGAGAATGATCATTTCGCGCTGGAAGCGCGAGCGGACCAATTCGTCCTGCGACAGCGACAGTAGCAGCAGCTTGACAGCCACCTCTTCACCGGACTGCTTGATGCGCCCCGAGAAGACCTCGCCGACCGTTCCCGCGCCAAGCATCGGACCAAGCTGGATATCGTTGAGACTGAGGCGTTTCATCGGTGTTCCAGCGTCTGGGAGCGTCGAAAAGTATTCACAACAGCCGGCAATACGGTCGTACTGGCAACAGGTCAGAGATCGGTAGCAGGGTGCGGATTTGTATTGTAGGTTAGAAATATGGTTTATTGATAGGTGCAATATCGCAGTGTCTCGAACCGAAAGACGTAGCAGGAGTCGCCAGACTTCAGGCCGCCAGAACCGAAGTCTGGCGACGGGGGCTACGGCGAGTTTGTGACTGCTCGCTACTTTTGGGTGAGGCTCCAAACGGGATCAAATTTGCGATCGGGCTGGGTGAGCATTTCTACGGTGCGGCTTAGCAGGATGATCGTTGGGCCGTCGTCGGGGTAGTCTTGTACCATGGCCGCCAGCCGTCCGGCCGCCAGCTTCAAATTGTTGGCCTCGTAGGCATCGAGCGCCTCTTCGTAGCGACGGCACAAATCGGGGGCGGTTTCGCGGCCGCCGAGCTGATGGAGATCGATAGGTTTGTCGATACCCACCGCGCGCACTTTGGCCAAGCGACGGGTCTGAAAGTGGGCCGAACTTTTTGCGAGCTGTGCCGTCTCGCCCGTAATGAGCCCCGGTACGCCAATCTGCTTTGTTACGCCTTGGACTCGACTGGCTACGTTGACGGTGTTACCAATCGGACCGTACTTGAACTTCTTTGTCGATCCCGTATTGCCCACGCTGGCAGGACCGCTATTGATACCAATTCCCAAGCCGAAGCGTGTGGGCAAGATGTGGTTCCACTTTGCACCCAGGGGTTCGATTTGGGCCAGCATATCGAGCGCCGCCCGACAGGCGCGCTGGGCATGGTCGGCTTGTTTGCCCGGTGCACCCCACATGGCCATCAGTTCGTCGCCAATGTAGTCGACCAGAACTCCGTCGTGGGCGAGCACACACTCGCTAAGCGTGGTCAAGACATCGTTGATCCAAGCAATCGTTTGTGCCGGACTAAGTTTTTCGGATACGCTACTGAAGCCACGGATGTCGCAGAACAATACGCTCACATCCGCGACTCGGCCGTCCAGTAGCGTGCGATCCGCGCGGAGCTGATCGAGCACGACCGGTGAAAAGAACTGGGCCATCGAGCTGCGAAGTCGCTGCTCCTGCTTGATGGCCAGACTCGACGATATCCCCGAGGCGAGGACCTCTAGCAGGGCTGCTTCGAGCTCGCCAATCGGCTGATTGTTTTCACTTTCACCGATCAGTCGATCTCCGTAAAGCGCGCCTACAATTTCTTTGTTGTTGCCAAAAATGGGTGAAGCGACAGCTCGATCAATCTCCGTGATCGAGCGCCACATGCTTTGATCCTCAAAATTGGGGTCGACGCAGGTCGTTTGACCGCTGGCGGCCATGCGCTTTAGGAGAGTTTGGCTGAACTCGCGGGCGGCAGCCCGAGATTGATCCAGGCCGCTACGAAATGATAATGCGCGGCACTCCCAAGCATCGCCTCGGCGGAGCAATACCGCCACGCGATCCAGATCGATCATTTGGATTGCGGCTCGTCCTGCAGCCGCAAAAAATTCTTTACTGCCCGGCGGCTCCTTGAACGCCTCCAGTGCCGTACGGACGAGGCGAATGGCGATCTCCTGATGATTGACCGCCCGGTTACCGCCCATCATCGACAGCAGTCGCGTCGAGGAGAGATCCGCAGAGTCACCGACCGATTCGCTGAATAGGTAGTGGCTGCTATCGCTACCATCTGCCAATTCGGGCAGACGTACATTGGGTGGAGTGCCGGTCGAGTAGGCGGCTTGCGGGTGGGCCTGGGCCTCAGCTCGCGAATTTGTCTTCTGTTTGAAAGCCGGCGTTGTCGGTTGGTCTCGATACTCGCTCGATGATGGCTCGTTGCGCATCAAACACAGTTCGTACTGGTCCGGAAAACAGATGCTACCCGACGTGCCCAACAGCGTCTGTTCGTTCGGTCGCAATAGCTCGTCGGATCGCAATCGCAATTCCACGGCGCGATGGAGATTGCGAGCCGAGATGTTGCCACTATCGTCTAGATCGATTTTCAACGACAGACGTGGCACGCTGCGATTGCTGATCGGCACAATCACCAGCTTTCGACCGATGCATTCGTTGGAAATGTATTGCCGAGTATTTTGCGGTAGGTCCAAGACGCTTACCGGTGGCGAGTTCTCGGCGTCTGTCTGCCTGCCAACCGTAAACGGAGCCACCACGCTGCCTTCGCCCAGCAGCCGCGCGTGCTGGAAAAACTGATAGTAGATCACTGCCGTCATACGGGCACTCTGAAGATACTGGCACTCTACAGGCTCACGGATTGAAGCCAATCTCAAGTATAGTCGCAAGTCCTCCCCGTCCAGACTGCCTAGGTCGCCGAGTCCATACCCGCACTTAGGATCGAGCCGCGCTACTCTCCCACAGGGACGTACTTGTCGAGCTTGCTTTCCAATTCGTCCCGCTCAAAGGGCTTGCAGATGTAGTCGCTCACGCCAGCTTCCAGAGCCTGCATAATCATGGCTTTGGTATCCACGATCGTGACCATTACGATCGGTACCCTCGTGTCTACGCCGCGAATTTTCTGGGTCAACTCCAGCCCGCTCAGAGCTCCCAGGTGCCAGTCGGTGATGACCAACTGAAATTCGCCCGCGTTGAAGGCTACCCAGGCCTCCTCGCCGTCGCAGGCCTCGATAATCCGGCGCACACCCATGGAGCGCAATACTCGCACGAGAATGCTACGTATCACTCTAGAATCGTCGACGACTAAAACTTTCATCGGGGGCAAACCATTCCAGCAAACTTCCGAGGGGCACGCAAAAGTACAACCTGGCTAAGAAAAAGCAAACGAAAAGCAAAACTTGCTTACTTGACAGTCGAGGTGGTGTACTGTACTATTACGGCAGTACACAGGTTCGCAGGTAGGAGACTTTCAACGATGCAGCTATCCATCGAGCCCAATAGCGGCCTGCCGATCTACGAGCAGTTGGTCCGGCAGGTCAAGTTCGCGGTGGCCGAGGGAATTTTGGTCCCAGGCCAGCTCGTCCCTAGCGTTCGCGAGATGGCCAAACAATTGGCTATTAATCCGAACACAGTCCAGCGAGCCTATCTGCAACTGCAAAACGAAGCGGTGCTCCAGCCGCAGCGCGGGCTGGGAATGACCGTCTGCCTGGACGCAAAAAAACGCTGCGTCTCGGATCGCCAGCAAATGTTAGCCGAGCGAATTTCGGCTGTCGTCGACGAAGCGCTTCGCAGCGGACTGGCAGCGGACCAATTGCGCACCATGTTCGAACAGTCCCTCGCAAACTCTCATCAAAATGGGGAAAAGGATCATGACGGATGCCATCTCGATTCAACACGCCAGTAAATCGTTCGGTAAAAATCGCGTGCTCGATGACGTATCGCTCCGTGTGCCAACCGGCGTTGTGTTCGCACTACTTGGCGAAAACGGAGCTGGCAAATCGACGCTGATTCGCGGACTGCTCGGATACCATCGTTTCACGCAAGGTACGCTCAGCGTGTGTGGCTTCGATCCCGTCACCCAGCCCCTGGAGCTAAGGCGGGCCGTGGGCTACGTTTCCGATGCACCGAGTCTCTATGAATGGATGACCATCTCGCAAGCGGGTTGGTACGCGAGCGGTTTCTATCCGCCCGGCTTCTTGACGCGCTACGACCAGCTCACCGACGAATTCGCTTTGCCACCCGAAGCCAAGATCCGCGACTTGTCAAAAGGTATGCGCGCCAAAGTGGCCCTATCTCTGGCGATGGCCTTTGATCCAGCCTTGTTAATACTCGACGAACCCACCAGCGGACTTGATCCGCTCGTGCGACGTTCATTCTTGGAAAGCATGATCGATCGAGCTGCCAATGGTCAAACCGTATTCCTCAGCTCGCATCAAATTCACGAAGTCGAACGCGTGGCGGACTGGGTGGCCATCCTGCACGCCGGTCGTCTGCAAGTGGTCGCGCCGCTGGAGGAGCTTAAAAATGATGTGCGCATCCTAACGTATTCGCTCCGCGATCCATTTGTAGCGCCTCCCGAAACGCTGTCGCAGCTGCAGATCTTACATCAGTCTCAGACCGGTCGTACGGTGCGCTTGATGGTCCGCAGCGCCACCGATCTGCTTGTCAACAGCTTACGGCAAGAAACCAACTTGTTTGATGTTAGCGAAATGCGTCCGAGTTTGGAGGAGCTCTACATCGGCTTCACACAGCCGGTAGCCGATTGTTTGCCGGCGAGCTCGCCTCCTCTCAAGCCTCCTTCGGACGCCGCTTTGACTCATTGACTGCAGCCGCTCCGGGGCAAGCCCCAAAGCGGACAGGAAATGCAAATAGCAAACCGTCGTAGTGAGCTCCGCGCCCTGCTTAGGACGCCAAAGCGGTGTCCGTCGGGGACAAGCCCCAAAGCGGACAGAAAATACAAATGGCAACCTGGTTTCTGAGCAATTAAAAAATAGGCCAACAAGCAATGGATTGAATATTGATCTTGCGGAATCCCACTGGCCAAAACCTGTGTAATTCGAAAACAGTCGGAACGGTTACCAATCTTTCATGTTCAGGAGCCCATCGATGCAGATCCAACAACTCACTGCACCCACTGCCTGGCGAGCGCTGCTGTGGAAAGATTTCCAACAGGTTAAACCGGCGCTGACCTTGCTGACGGGCAGCCTAGTTGCAGTTCAAGCGCTCGCGCTGGTCTGCCAGCTACTGTTCAGCAGCGACCGGCAGGGCCGTGCACTAGAGTGGACCGTCGCGCTGGGTTTCATGGCACCTCTGTTCGGTATCCTCGCCTGCGTGGGCCTGCTGGTCGGCCAAGAACGGCAGTCGGGCAGTTGGGCGTGGTCTAGTTCGCTACCGATGAGTTGGCGCACGTCGATGCTCAGCAAAATTTGCGTCGCGCTGTTGGCCAGCGGGCTGATGTTAGTGCCATTGGCCGTGATGCCGCTGGTCGCAGTAGGACTTGGCTGCCGCGTGCCGCCAGACTTTTGGCTGGCAGATATTTTTGCCGCACCGATAACCATACTCATGCTGCTAAATGTCGGCGCGGCGCTGACCTGCAGCGTGCTCATCTTTCGCGAATCTCTGACAGGCCTGATCGTCGGCAGCGTCTGGGGTTTTTTCGTGCAGACTCTGCTCTTGTCCGCGGGCACCTACTACATTGCCACGAGCTGGCTGGGCTTGCAAGACACAAGCAATGGGCGAATGGACTGGAATGAGTCGATCATTTCGCTTTCGCAACTGGCCGTGCTTTTCTTGGTGACATGCGGGCTGATGTCTTGGCTGTACCGTTGGCGCTGGGGCGTCGGTCAATCCACGGCCCTGTCGCTGTTCAGGCCCAACCCGAGCGTCACGCTAACGCGATGGCGTCCGGTCCGTCGAGCCCCGACACCCAGCGAATTTGCGGCGCTGTTCCTACAGAGTTGGCGATCTTCGCTGGGTTTGCGATTGGCCATTGTCGTGGCCTTCGTAGTATTCAACTTACTTCAAAGACCAGTACCCCTGCTGCAGTCACTTCTGTTTGGCCTGCTTGGAATAACGACCTTCGAAGCCGACCAGACCCTCGGGCGTTTTCGTTTTTATGCCGATCGTGGCGCGAGACCTTGGAAATTCGTGACGGCGCGGCTGCTGACCACATCCTTGCTCGCTGCCTTTTTTGGGCTACTGGTTGGGCTCAAGCATTATTTTGTAACGAGCATCGCCACATACATGCACTTCTCATCGGCCATTCAGCTCGCGCCACTGGGTATCGAACTACTCGCTTGTGTGGCGGCATTTGCCGTCGGTGTGTTAGCATCACTGTGCTTCGACCGTACGTTATTCTCGTTCCTGGTCACGCTGCTTTGCATTTTTGGTTTTATCGCACCGGTAGGTTTGCTGCTGGTCTCCGCCTTCGGATGCCTAGACATCTACCCAGGTTGGTTTGGCAACGCAGTGTTGGCCTGGTCTCCGTTATCCACTGTATTATTGGTGCTGGCGACGTACTGGCTGGCACCCAAATGGATGATCAGCTCCAAGCCGCGGCTCCAACCCCGATTCGCTTGGATCTATGTCTGTCTGCTCGCCCTCCCATTTTTGATTCCAACGCTATTTGGTTTCTTGTGGCTGCCCAATGTTCCCTGGCGCGGGTTGACCGTGACCGAGCTGGAGCAGCGCGCGGCCGTCGATTTTGTCGGGCCCACGCTGCAAATCAGCTACGTGCAGAGAACGCCCGAGGCTGCGAATGTCTTGGATGGCGGCACGGCCAGTCCGCGACAGATCAAAGTCGGACTTGAGAAACTGTTAGCTGACCTCAAGTCCCCGGCCCAAGCGATCTCGGCGGATAGACAGCAGGCCTATGCGCGAAACGTCAGCAATCTAATCACGGAGACCGCTCGTTGGGCGCGGACTGTTGCGCCCACTGGGCCGCACAACACGCAAACCGCAGCCGAATGCTGGGCGCTGGCGCTGGAGTGCAACCAACGACTGCAAGCGCTCGACTTGCACAACTACTTCCCTCTTAGCCTGCCAGCCCGAAGGGAAACTGCAATACTGTGTGGCGATCTGAAAAACGCAAGCAACACACCTGCTGCCCTGAAAGACGAACTGCGCGTCCGCGCAGCCGAAGATACAGCTCGCGATAAATCGCTGATGCAGGATTGGCTAAGAAGTCAGAGTGCGTTGGCAGTGGCCGAGCTGCGAAGCCCAGCCAACTGGAATGAAATCGCGCATTCAACGTGGAGTGGACCGACGCGGATGGTCCCGACACTGCGCTGGCGGGCCGAACGCGCGCTGGCACTCGAACTCGAGCGTGCTCTAAGCGATTTAGAAGCTGGCCTACCTATCAGGATGTACACGCCAACTTTTTTAAGTATCAACCCAGGTTGGAACGAACTCGAGCAATTCCGCAACGGGAACTGGATACCGAACCCAGCACTAGGGGACCTGCAAACATATCCCCATTGAACAAACGGCATAGCTGTCCCAACGGGACAAACGGTGATAGCCCAGGGCAACGCCCTGGGAGTTGGAACCACGCCATTGCGCAGCCCCAACGGGGCGGACGGTCTGTTAGCCTACGCGCCCTGGATGTTGCCCCGTTGGGGCATGCGGTGACGCGGGAATTGCTTCCCAGGGCGTTGCCCTGGGCTTTCGGCGTTAGTGCCTTCGGCACATCCAAACATATCCCAACAGAACAAACGGCAAACACGTCCCGCAAACCTGGCGCGACGCGCTAGCGAGTGCGTGCGTTCTGCACATCTGAACAATACATCGACTACTTGCGAAGCTTGGCAAACAACTGACTGTAGGGAGCCATCTGAGTGATGGATTGTTCGCTAGCCTCGGTGGGTTTAGTGCTCACTGGAACATCCTCTTCGACGACTAGCAGATCGCGGTCGTCGTCATATTGGGCCGAATCGCTGGCGGTCCAGCCATTGAATACGGCTTCTTCGGAAAGTCCTTGGGGGCGATGCAGTGTGTAGATCTCGTCGTTGGCACCATTGCGGACGAAGTCCTGTGTGCGACGCGGGCGATTATCGCCGGGTTCCAGCGAAATTTGTTCAAGGCTAAAGGGTTCTACGGAGAAGGCGGAGAAATTGAGTTGCGAGACGAGATCCTCAATTTCAAGCTGCACGGCGACTTCTTCCTCTACGTCCAGTGAGGCGACATCGACCGACCACGTATCGATCGAAGTGAAATTCATTTCCTGTGCACGTTCCTGTGTGGACTGAGCCAGAACTTCGTCGACTGTTGGCAGCGGTCCACCTGGCACTCGAGCATTGGCCGCATGGAGTGCGTCGGCATACTCCTGAATGCGGGCCACATAGTCAGCCGCTTCGACGGCATGCTTACGATCTTCGTTGAAGCTCGCAACAGCTTTAGCGACAAACTCTATGGTATGCTGTTCCTCGATGCCAAGTGGACCTTCGCTTGGGTTCGACTTTGGCGACACTTCAAAATTCGCAGTGGGCCGGCTGAAGCGAGCGACCAACGGAGTTTTATCAACAGCGCCCGTGTCTGGAATGGGAGTTTCATCTTCAAAATCGTCGCCGAACAGGTTGATCGAAGACACGTGTGCTTCAACGCCCGAACTGGCAGATGCCCCCGGCATTTCTTCAGACTGCGAATAGGCAGCCAGCGGAGGATCGCTTTCCCAGACCCCCATCGAATCGTACTCTCGCTGTTCAAGATCGAAGGCAAACAACCGTTCGTCTGTCGGGCGGTCGGAGAAGAAGCTGTCCACGGGCAGTAGTTCGACGTCATCTAGCGCACCAGTCAGATGCATAGGTATAGAAGCCGCGTTGCCTGCCGTCCTTGGATCGTGTGTGTCTTCGAATACCACGGAGGGCCGTTCCAACACGGGGCCTTCAAATTCGACAAAGACATACTTGTCGGTACTGTAAGACGCGGCTGCCAAGGGTGGTTCTTCCACCCGCGATTCTGGCTCGTTAACCTGGCCCAGCATGACGCAGACGCCCCTGCTAAAGTCATCGTCGGGTGGCGTGAAGGCCGAGAAGAAGCTGCCACTCACGCTGGCCACTTCAATAGCTTCGCGACTGTCCACTGGAGCGTCTTCAGCTTCATCCAGTGAACCAAACTCGATCGGAGCCGATGCCTTATTGGCGGCAAGCTTGTCGGCGCCGGAATGCCAGGGCGCTGGGAGCTGCTGCAGATCGGCCCACGCCTCTTCAATTAACGCTGAGGATACGGGGCACTGGCTACGCGTAATCGCGAGCACCAACGCGTGATCCATAATTTGATTGGACAGACGAGGCACTCCTTCGCTGGCCGCATAGACCGTAGCTAGCGCATCGTCGGTAATCATTTCGCGCGGGCTGACGCCGGCGATATTCAATTGATGGCGTACGTAGTCACAGGTCTGCTGGCGATTCATCGGCTGCAAATAGCATCGGGCAGCCAAGCGCTGGTTGAACGACTCCAGTTGCGGCTCGGCAAACGTATGTTCTAGCCGCATGCCACCGATCAACACCAACCGCGCCCTGGGCTGATTGTTGCGTGTGAAATTGGTGATCAAGCGTAACTCTTCTAGCAATTTTGCAGGCAACGTGTCCGCTTCATCCACCACGATGACCACACCCTCGGGCGCATGCTTGGCAGAGGGCTCAAGGCGAGCGAGTATTGACAATCGCAAATCGCCTTCGGTCATCTCGCGATACGGCAAATTAAGTTCAAACAGAATATTCTGAAGCAGCGCCCGCCGGCTACAGAGCTTAGCGGCGTGCAGTTTGACGGCATCGAAGCGGGCCGACAAATCTTCGGTGACTATTAAGCCGAGTAAACTCTTGCCTAGTCCAGCTCCTCCGATGACCATTACGGGCCCCTCGGCACGCATCATCGCCCGCACGATCGTCTGACGAGCCGTTTCAATACTTTCGTGCGGATAGTAGAACCGAGTATCGGGCGTAGCACGGAAGGGACGTTCTGGCGAATGGAAAAGTTCTTCGTGCATAGCTATGGCTCAAATGTGCGGATGGAAGTCGTAAATGAATCTGAGGTAAACACAGGCAGGCTAGGGCATACCCGCGAAGAGGCGGCCTATCGCCGCCAAGGGGCTTGAAACGAGTACATCTCTCCAAACGGAATCCAGCAGAAAGCGCCCTATCAGCAGTACCGTCCAAAACGCAACAGACCACTCGCTCCATCTCAGAAGCCGTAGACTGGACGATGATTTGGCCAAGCGACGATATTGAAACCAGCCAGCCGAAGCTCCGGAGGCGACGCCCAGTACGATGATGCTGGCAGCCATCCAAAATGGAATCGATGTTGTCCGGGGCGAGATAACAGGAACGCCTGCGACCTGAAGTTTCCCAGAGGTGGCTTCAATCTGTTGCACCAGCTGAACTTCCGCTTCGTTGACTCTTGATTTTGCCAGCTCGATCTGCTCGGTTAGCTGCAGGCCGAAATCTGCATCGCCTGAAACGATAGGCGCCGACGTGATCGACGCCAGCGCAGTTGGACTGGGCTCGGAATCGCTTGCAGGCTTGCGATAGCTCGCAAGCTCAAACGCGCGGCGCTCGGGCACCACCGCGATTTGCGCTGATGATTCCGGCGTTGGCAAGTTTTCCTTAGACGCTAGAAATGTGTATTGCGATTGGTAGTGCTCAGCCGTCGCCAGCTCCCATCGAGCAAATCTCGCGTTCTTAGCCGCTGTAATGTTAGCGACTTTTTTGGCGTCGACCTTCGAAACATGCGCTAGCCAAGTGTAATGTCGTTCGCGCGTGCAACGATTTGCCCACAGCGTCCCGATCTCGACCAGCACGACTCGTTCGCCCGCCGCTTGGCTGGCGATGCCGTCTTCTTGATTTGCCAAATCGAGCACCTTGACCGACAGCATCTGAATTCGCTGCTGTTCTCCGTTTTGGACTGCTTCGCGATCTGCGATGGTCAAGTCGCGCAGTTGCTCCAGCCGAGCCTCGGACACGACAACTTTGGACCGAACGTGGTACTGTACGCCACTGGGCGGCAAGAAATTGAGAAATGCAAGCAAGACCGCCAACGCGAATACGACAGCGCACCAACCCGTCCGCTTGAACAGTGTGCTGGGTTCGATCGCGAACTCGCGGCTATTGGAATTGGCCAATGTCTGCTCTCCAACGCACGGGGAACCGGAACAACGGGGCTAGCAAAAGACAAAAAGCTAGAGCCGCTACGGTCGTTATCGTCGGAAGAATCCTCAATCTTTGACCGAAACACAAGAGCGAACCAAAATTAGGACATTTCGTTCATCGGCCCTGCCGGACACAGCTACCCGAGAATCAAAAGTAGCCAAGCACTACTTAGCGAATTGCCAGCGTTCGTCGAAGAATCCGGCGGCAACTATTTTACCGGGACTTACCGAACCCGCTGGCTGTGTAATATCCACCACCGCCCAGTCTGGCAGCATGGGGACCTGCCGCGCATTGTTCAAGTAAGCATACTGGCGGTACGTGAATCCGCTATTAAGCACGACATAGTGGGCAGGGCTCAGTGGGTTTGGGTAGATCAAAACCGGCACATGGGTTTGCGCAGGATAGCTAACGCCGTTGACAACCAGTTCGTCACTCGTCCACTCGATGGGCAAACGATCCAAAATTTTTGCTAGCAGCGCATTGGAATTGGGTTGTCCGAACAAGACTAAGTTTTGGTCTAAGTCTGCGTCCGCCCATTCGCCCGCAGCCAGGACCCGTGCCTCACCGCGAAAGTGACGATGCCACTCGCGCTGTGCATGTTCTAGTTCGCGTTCCGCCCATGTGGCCACTGCGTCGGCAGTGGCCGCCTGCGCCGCGATTGGCTCTACAAAGGCAAATCGATCCATGAATGCGTCGTCGATGGGGCCTTGGAGTCCGGGTCGCTTGCTCAGCGTGATAGCAGCATCCGCTGGAACATTGCCCTCGCGCGACCAACGACCATTCAAAGAGTCTTTCTGCAGGGTGATGGTTCGAGCTAGCCCGTCGATCGACACCGACTGGCCATCGATCGACAGCGTGTCGGCATAGCTGCCTTCCGGAAAATTCAGGCTCATTCGGGTCACCTTCGATGTTTTCAGCTTGATTGCCCGAGCGTCCCATTCACCTTGCACACGCGATTCCTGCCAGTGTTTTTCCAGTCCCTGGATGGTCAGCCATTTCAGTTGGTTGTAGCGCAACGTATACGTCGTCAAATCGATGCGTGTGCTGGCAGGTCTCTCGGGACTGAGCGCTTGGCTGAGCAACTGTTCGATCTTAACTTTGGAATCATCATCGATTTTGTGGGCCATGCCCGCACCGATGGTGTGTGGCAATTCGAGTCCACGTTCTTTGAACGCTGCAGCCATGACATCCGCCGCTTGTTTCTGCCGATCTAGTTCACCGCTGTATGCAAACGTGGGAACATTGCGAAGATTATTCGTCCAGCCCGGACAGTCGTACCAGTTCAGCAGGCTCTTTTGGTAGTCGGCAGGGGCGATCTGTTCATCTTGGAAGACGCGTAGGAACTCGGTCGTCTCGCAGAATCCCGCACCGGGATTGGCTGCCGCCCAGAGATCGGGATAGTGTACGGCCAATTGCCAACAGCCCGCGCCGCCCATCGAAAAGCCACGGATCGTGATGCGCGTACCGTCAATGGGAACCAACTGACGAACGCGATCGATGGCTTCTAAGACATCGATCTCGCCCGCGAACTTGAACGCATTGCAGTAGCGTCCGTAGGGATGTAGCACCACGGTGTCCGCCGGTGTGTATTCGCCCAGTTGTCTCTGCCGCTGTTGAAGAAAAGCTGCTTCGCTGACCTTCTCGCCACGTCCATGCAACCACACGTCCAGACGCAACGGTTTGCTAGAGTTGGCGGACCAATTCGCTGGCAGGACCAATCCGAATGGCTGGACGGAATCATCGATTCGAGAGCGGAAGCCGCCGACGACGGGCAGCGGGGCATCCAGCCGACGCTCAAAGTTTTCTTCGGGAACTCCCAGCAGCCGCAGCGGGTGCGCTTCTTGTCGCAACAATTCCGCGCGACCCTCTGCCACAGCGAGCAACTCGACCGCATCAGAAATCTCTTTCTCAGAGTAGAACATACCGGTATCGAGTGTCATTTGTACGGCGTGTGGAATCACTTCGCACAGTTCGCGGCGGATTGGGTCGCCTGCCTTCAACTCATCCAACTCTTTCTTTAGCTTCGCGAGGCCCGCATGAAACACTTCAGTCTGCTCACTCGACAACTCGATGCCCGGTGGAGGGACCGCGCGCACGGTGAGTGGATTGTTATCCGCTGGACCATCGGCCCATGCGTGGCCTGCACAACAAATGATTGACAAACAGGTCCATTGGAGACTGGCGTTTAGTCTTCGCAGCGAAAGCATGGGGAGAGGCCCTTTAGTAGATGTAGGGTGGATCGAGCGTACCGATAGGCCACGATGCCCCACCATTTTTATGTCATTGCAGTATCGGTGGGTCTTCATCGCTATCGCGATTTGACCCACCCTACAAAAAATCACAATCGTTCACGGCTTTTGGCCGCGAACGGTTACAGTACTTGCATCGCGAATATAGCCGTACCGACCGCTGCAGCAACTAGGCTGGCCACTAGCACGGCTCCGCTAGCGATATCAAGGGCCCTGCCAACATGCTCATTGTGCTCGGAGCACAGGCCCCTGGCCAGCGACTCGATGGCGCTATTGACCAGTTCGAGCGACAGAACCAGCCCGATGCAGACCGCCAGCACACACCATTGCCACGCTTCGCATCGCAGCAGACCAGCGGTTATGAGAACCGCGATGGCGGCAGGCACGTGGACTAGAAAACTGCTGTGACCGCGAGTTCCCCTGGCAATACCTTGCAGAGCCAGCGTGAATTTCTTGGTCCAATCGGTTTTCATGATCGTTAGGATTTTGGAGCAACAAACGCGGTCACACAAATTCACGTTGCAAAATCTACAACTAGAATTCGGCCGAGCCGGGCGTTCTTGGGAATGGAATGCAATCGCGTATGTTGGTCATACCGGTAACCCATTGCACAACTCGTTCGAAACCAAGTCCAAAACCGCTGTGGGGTACCGAGCCGTATTTTCGCAAATCGATGTACCACCAGTACTCCTTTTCGGGCAGATCCATTTCACGCAAACGTGCCAGCAGGCGATCCAGACGTTCTTCACGTTGGCTGCCGCCGACGATCTCGCCTACTTGAGGTACCAAGACATCCATGGCGGCGACGGTCTGGCCGTCCTCATTTTGCCGCATATAAAAGGGCTTGATCGACTTGGGGTAGTTGTACAAGATCAACGGACCTTGGATATGTTTTTCCGTCAAAAATCGTTCGTGCTCGGCTTGCAAGTCCGCGCCCCAGGCGACTGGGTATTCGAATTTCCGGCCGGACTTCTGTAGAATGTCGACGGCCTGTGTGTAGGTCATGTGCTCGAACGGTTTATCGATCACCAACTGCAGCGCCGGCAGCAGGCCTGGTTGTACGCGCTCTTCGAAAAACTGCATGTCGTCGCCGCAGTCGCGGAGCGTATCGCGCAGCAGTCGTTTGATGAAGCGTTCAGCCAAGTCCATGTTATCGGCTAGTTCAAAAAACGCAGCCTCCGGTTCGATCATCCAAAATTCGGCCAGGTGGCGGCTGGTGTTGCTGTTTTCAGCTCGAAAGGTGGGGCCGAACGTATAGCACCGCCCCAAGGCGGTCGCGTACGTTTCAGCTTCAAGCTGGCCCGAGACAGTCAGGAACGTAGGTTTGCCGAAAAAGTCTCGCGTGTGATCGATTTTGCCATCTTTCATTGGCAAATTATCAAGTGGCAAAGTCGTAACGCGAAACATTTGTCCAGCGCCTTCGCAATCGCTGGCGGTAATGATCGGCGTATTGACGTAATAGAAGCCGTCCTCTTGAAAGAATTGATGCACGCTGAAGGCGAGTCGGTTGCGCACTCGGGCCAGCGCGCCGAAAGAATTGGTGCGTGGCCGCAGATGAGCCCACTCACGCAGCTTTTCAAACGAATGGCGTTTCTTCTGAAGCGGAAAATCGCTGGGTGCGTCGCCAATCAATCGCACGCTCGTCGCCTGCAACTCGGTGGCTTGCCCCTGGCCTTCGCTGGCCTTTAAAGTTCCAATAGCCACAATCGAACTGCCGACCGACAGATTGCTGATCTCATTGGCGTAGTTGGCCAGCGATTGATCGGCAATGATCTGCAAGTTACCGAAACAACTTCCATCATTGATTTCGATAAAGCTGAAGCCACCCTTGCTATCGCGCCGCGTGCGCACCCAGCCGCGCACTTCGACGCTGGTGCCCGCATCCACGCTACCCGCATCGATGCCATCTGTAGAAGTAGATCGGGCTGTCGCCACGGAGAGCCATTGAACCGATTTGTGGATGTTTGTTGTCGTAGACATTCGCTCGATTTCCAGATTTTCACAGACTACCCAGATTTTCACAGACTGCCCTGTCGAATGAGATTCAAATCAATGCCCAACTTCTGCCAAGTATCGTTCGGCGTCCAGTGCGGCCATGCAGCCTGTGCCGGCGGACGTGATAGCTTGCCGATAGTAGTCGTCGGCCACATCGCCCGCAGCATAGACACCCTCGACGCTGGTCTTGGTTCGAAAGGCTTCGGTCCACTGAATGTAGCCCTTACTGTTCATGGTCAGCTTGCCCTCTAAGAACGTGGTATTGGGTGTGTGGCCGATGGCGACGAACATCCCACTCACGGACAGTTCGCGAGATTCCTGGCCGACGGTGCTTTTTAGACGCAGGCCGGTGACTTGCTTTTCATCGCCCAGCACCTCTTGCACTTCGCTATTCCAGATCAGTTCAATTTTAGGATGGTTCATGGCGCGGTCTTGCATAACTTGCGATGCCCGCAGCGCATCGCGACGATGTATCAAGTAAATCGTTTCGGCACCGTCCAAGTTGGCAAGGTAACTGGCTTCTTCAACCGCCGTATCGCCACCACCGATTACCGCCAGCGGCTTGCGACGGTAGGTTGGCAAGGCGCCGTCGCACACAGCGCAGGCGCTGACCCCACGGTTCTTGTACTTTTCTTCCGAAGGTAGGCCAAGATAGTTCGCTCGCGCGCCGGTAGCGATAATGACTGTGTGAGCCAGCACCGGTTTGCCGCTCGCGGGCATGACTTTGAATGGCTTTTCGGAGAAATCAACATCCACAATGTCGTCGCCAACTACGCGCGTGCCGAAGTTGAGCGCTTGCTGCTTCATCAGCTCCATCAGTTCGACGCCCTGCACGGCATAGTGCGGTTGGCCATCTTTCACGTGCCCCTTGGGAGCGGGTGGCAGGTTGTAATGCCGATCCGAGTCGACGGCGCTTTCGACAAACGCGCGGATATTGCCTGCCGGAAAGCCCGCATAATTTTCGACTTCCGTGGTGAAGGCAAGTTGACCCAAGGGAATCATTTCGGGGTGAGCCGTGCCTTCGAACAGCAGCGGTCGTAAATTGGCCCGGGCCGCATAAATTGCCGCCGACCAACCAGCCGGGCCACTGCCGATAATTACGGTGCGTTCAATCTCACTCATTGCCGTTTAGCTTCTTTCAATGTTACGTTCTTTACAGGTTTTTGCTGGCCCTCGCGCCAGAAAAAAATGGCTGAGCATCTGTCGCATAGGCTTCCAGCCTGTGAATTTTAGCACACAGGCTGGAAGCCTATGCCACTTGAATTTTAGCACACAGGCTGGAAGCCTATGCCACTTGAATTTTAGCACACAGGCTGGAAGCCTATGCCACATGAATGTAAGCACACAGGCTGGAAGCCTATGCCACATACTTTCCCTACGACGCTGCAGAGCAATTATAGGCGACTGCCCACGATGTCAGTAGGCCGTCAAAACTGTCGGTCCAAATGGTCTAGGGGAGTTGGTCTATACTAGAGACTGGCTGCTGGGACCTAGTGGCAATTGCTTAACCAAGATGGACGATCAATACGATGAGAACGACGATTCTGGGAACTTGTCTGCTACCCATTGTGTTGCTGCCAACGCTGGCCGCATTGCGAATCGCCGCATGTCGCGGTGCGGACGAACGCGCGAAGTTGGCAGAGGTAGACGGCTCGGAAAAACAAACTGTAGATACTGCCAGCAGCCAAGCCGGGATGGATCTTTCGCAGTGGATCGAGCAGTACTCGGCCGATGTGCGAACGCTCGACCTTCGCTATCGCGTCCCATTGGACACGGTCGGCATCGAGCAACGCAAAGCTTCGATGGCCGAGTGGCTTCAGCGGCTCGAAGCCCGCGACTTTGAAGCACTCGATCGCGTCGGCCAAACCGACTATTTATTGCTGCGGGGAGAAATCGAATATCAACTGAGCAAGTTGGAGCTGGAGGCCAAGCGCGACCAAGCAGCGGCCCAGCTCCTGCCTTACACGACGGATTTAATCGCCTTCTTAAAATCTCGCGAGGACATCCAGGCTATTCAGGCCGACGCTGTGGCCACAGCCCTGGATCGCGCAGCTAGCCAAGTGGAAAAACTGGCAGGCAGTGTCGAGTCGCCCGCTAAGGAGCTGCCGGAAGCTGAAATCGTTGCATTGCGGTTGAACGGTCTGCGGGCCAGCGAGCTGATTCAAGGGCTAGTGCGTAGCCTGGAAGATGCCAATAAATTTTACGCCGGTTATGACCCGCAGTATTCTTGGTGGGTCGCGACGCCCATGCAGCGACTGACGAAGGCCCTGGAAAAACATCGAGTGGCGATCCGCGAAAAAGTTGTCGGCGTACCCGACTCGGACAAAGACACGATTGTTGGGTTGCCGATCGGCAGCCAAGGTTTGCAGCTTGAACTGCAACACGAGTGGATCGCGCACGAACCCGCCGAGTTGGTAGAGCTGGCGGAGCGCGAGATGGCTTGGTGCGATGAACAAATGGCGGCAGCTTCCGAAGAGCTTGGTTGCGGCGATGATTGGCGAGCAGCCATGGAACTGGTGAAAGCCAAGCACGTGCAGCCCGGCGAGCAACCGCAACTGATTCGCGATCTGGCCTGGGAAGCGATTCGCTTTCTAGAAGCCCACGACTTGCTGACCATTCCGCCGCTGGCGGCCAACGGTTGGACCATGACGATGATGAGCCCCGAGCAACAGCGAGTCAATCCATATTTTCTCGGCGGCGACCGGATCATCGTATCCTTCCCTACCGACGCAATGACTCAGGACGAAAAACTGATGAGTATGCGTAGCAACAATGAGCACTTCTCGCGTGCTACCGTGCATCACGAACTAATTCCCGGCCATCATTTGCAGTACTACATGCTGCCGCGCTATCGTCCCTACCGCGCACTGTTTGATACGCCATTCTGGATGGAGGGTTGGGCGCTGTATTGGGAAATGCAACTTTGGGATCTCGATTTTGCGCATGGCCCGGAAGATCGGGTGGGCATGTTGTTTTGGCGCAAGCATCGCTGCGCTCGAATTATTTTTTCGCTCAGTTATCACTTGGGCACGATGACACCCTTGCAGTGCGTGGACTATCTGGTGGAACGGGTGGGCCACGAGCGCTCGGCGGCGACAGCAGAGGTGCGCAGATCGATCATGGGTGGCTACAGCCCACTCTATCAGGCCGCTTACATGCTCGGTGGACTGCAGTTGCGGGCGATGCACAAAGAACTGGTCCAAAGTGGACAGATGACCAATCGCGATTTCCACGATGCGGTGCTTCACGAACATTCGATTCCGATTGAAGTCCTCCGTAACTATTTGACTGGCCAACCGCTCACACGCGAAACGCGACCGAGCTGGAAATTCGCTGATGCGCGTTGACAGCCGCACCGCAAAACCCAGGCGAAGGGAGAAGTCTGAAAAATCGAGCTTTCAAACTTTCCCTAGGCCCCCTCATCCCCAACCCTTCTCCCCCGGAGTACCGAGGGAGAAGCGACCGTCAACTCTAATTGTTAAAGCGGACGGTACGATAGATACTAGGGAGCAAGACATCAAGAAATCAAGAAAGTGAAGTTGGGGCGCAGGGTCTATTGAATGCAGTGAGTTCTAGAGCGAAATTCCCAGTCGGCGGGTGACGGCGTCGACTAGGGACTGGCCTACTTCGGAATTTAAATCGGCCCAGGTCAAGTGATGCATGGGAAGTAATTCAAAATCGCTAACCCCGTCCAGGCGAGCCGAGTCCACGGAGACCACACCATCCCCGCTGCCGTTCTGAAGTTCTGCGCAATTGAGGATATCGCGCAAGCGCGCGTCGACACCCGCTGGACCATTGACCGCCGATGAGACGCGATCCCAAACGCCGCCCAGCAAATTTGTCATCGCGGGTTTGAGCGGGCCCGCATCTCCAGCCAAAATCGTGTATTGCACAAACGCATCGCGATTGCACTGATTCAGCTCAGTTAAGAAATCGGACTTGGGATTCAAATCGGCTGAAGCTTCATTGAAACCATCCGCAATCATCTTGACCAGCACGCGTTGACGCGGGCCGTCCCCGCGGCGCTGAGTCAAATTGTAGAGCTGTTCGAAGCCTTCAAGTAGTGGTCCGTAGTCGCTCAATCCAGAGCCATGGTTGGGCGGGCAAATCTGGATCAGTCGGTCCAGGCCAACGCGCGTTGCGAATGAGGCTCGAGCGTGCTGGCTGTCCAAGCGGGCTATTTCGATCGCGCCGCGCGCTACCAAGCCTCCCATGCTGTGAGTCACCATCGTTAGGCGGCTGGTCGGGTACTGTGCATGCAGCGCTTCCAACTCCTCGATCAGCCACTGCGACGACTCTGCGATTGGACCGTCGTTGGGATAGCGAAACACACACATCGGCAATTTCGTTCTCTGATGCAAAACGAGCGCGATATCTTCGGCACTTTTGACCGGCGAGTGCAAGCCGGGTGTGACGACCACAATCCTGGCTGGAGCGCTGGCAGTGGCCGGCAGGCTGGGCCAAGTGCTGGCAACTTGGGTCAGCGAACTGAGCGCTTCGCCATCAACGCTGGCCAGCCAACGACGCAAATTGCTTTTCTTATCGGCCATCATCGTTGCCAGCGCACCGGTGTCGACCGCCAGCACACTATCCGACGAGCTAGGCGATTGTTGGTAGGAAAAGACAGACGGAAATTTTTGAACGAGCGTATCCAGTTGCCCAGTCGTCAAACGATTGCCAGTTGCCTCGACTCCAAAGGCACGCGAAAACCCGGCCACGCTACCTGTCGCCCAATGCAATTCGTCAGCCACGGATTGAAATAATAGTCCCGCGTCCACGCCGCCATTTTGAATGGGAATCAGTACAACTTTCTTCGTCCCAGCCTTTAGTGGCTCGGTCTCAGCGGGAGGTTTCGCTGGAGCTTGCGCATAGACCGTTTCTTGAGTGCACACGATCAGCGAAAGGCAGCCAAAAAGCGACCACAGAGAAAGCCGGTTCAACCAGAAACTACGCATGGTGGGGCGCTCCTATGATCCAACAAAGTATCCGACAGTCACAAATCGTTTACAACGACAAAAACTTAAACCTGTACTTGAACCTCAACCTGAACTCTGTTTTTACAGTTGGCAACCACCCTTGGTTCTACAGTGCCAAAAGTTTAAGTTTAAGTTTAAGTTTAGGTTTAGCGAATAAGCAGAACAGATCGGGAAAATATCGAGTTGTCGATTTTTCGATCGCCGTATGTAGCTAGTCGGTTCGTTAGGGCATGCTTTCCAGGAATGGCAGTGGGATGAGATTGCCTTCGGTGTCGCGGCAATCGCATTCAAAGTGCTCTGGGAACAGGGCTTCGCTACCTAAAATCTGGACCGAAACGCTGCTTGTTTCCTCGATTTGCATGACATCGCGGCGTTTCTTATTGTTCAAATAAGCGGCGACTTTATCGTTGACACGAATGGTTACGCGGCTGGCACGCGGTTGCTGGCAGGCCATCATGAGCACGCGCACGACTTCGATCGCCATACTTTCGCCCGTTTTGACAACGGCGCGACCTTGGCAGCATGGACAATCTTCATAGACGCTGCGTTTCAAGCTAGGACGGATACGCTGTCGCGTCATTTCGATCAGACCAAACGGGCTGGTGCGCAGCACTTTGGTCCGCGCGCGATCGCGGCGCATGGCGTCATGCAGTGAACGTTCGACCTTGCGTCGGTGTCCTTCGCTGCGCATGTCGATAAAGTCGTTGACGATGACACCGCCCAAATCGCGCAGGCGGAGCTGTCGAGCGATTTCTTTGGAGGCGGCCATATTGAGCTGGAAAGCGGCGTCTTCGGCAGAACCGTCGGTGCGGAATGAACCGCTGTTGACATCGATGGCCACGAGGGCCTCGGTCGGATCGATAACAATCGAGCCACCGCCTTTGAGCGGCACGGTGCGACGCTGGATTTTTGCGATTTCCTTTTCCAGAGCGTATTTATGGAAAAGCGGTTCGCGGCTGTCGTAGAACTTGAGTCGGCTGACGTAGCGCGGCATTGTCAGATTCAGGAATTCTTTGGCCCGTTCGTAGGCACCCTTCTCGTCGACGAGAATGGTATCGATGTCGTCGCTGAAGATATCGCGGATCGTGCGAATGATCATATCGCTCTCTTCGTAGATATCGCAGGGGCTGGAGGTGCTCTTGACCCGCTTGACCAGCACTTTCCAGAGTCGAACTAGGTAGGCCATATCGCGAGACAGTTCGCGCTGTGTGCGCTCCTGGCCAGCAGTGCGAACGATGAATCCAAGTCCCTTGGGTGGATTGAGTTCGAGCAACATATTGCGGAGCGTGCGCCGCCGTTTGTCGTCCTCGATTTTTCGGCTGACGCCGACGCGTCCCAGGGCGGGCATCAAGACCAGGTAACGTCCAGGAATGCTGATATAGGTGGACAGGGTGGGACCCTTGGTTCCGATGCCTTCTTTGATGACTTGCACCAACACTTCATCGCCGCGACGGAAGATCTCTTGAATCGGTGGCTTGAAGCGTGGGCGCGAGCTATGCATGGTGCGACCTCCGTTGCGCGGACGTCTGGCTGGCTCACTGCCTTCACGACGTTTGCCCTGTCCTGCATCATCATCATCTTCGTCGACTTCTTCGTCGTCTTTGCCATCGTCGATATCGGCTCTGGCCGAGTTGCCCTCCATGATCTCGTCGGGATCGTAGCCCGCTTGACGAAAATATTGGGGTTCCACGTCGCTAATGTGCAGGAAACCATTGCGGCCCACGCCAAAATCGACAAACGCCGCTTGGATACTGGGTTCGAGATTGACGATTTTGCCTTTGTAGATATTGCCTGCGAAATTATTTTGGCTGGCGCGCTCGGTATAGAGTTCTTCGAGCACCCCGTCCTCTAGAATGGCGATCCGACATTCTTCGGGTTGGGAGACATTGATCAGCATTTCTTTTTTCATAAATCATTTCCTGATAAGGTGTTTTGGTGGGGCGACAAAACTGGAGTGCGCCCTCTGTGTGTTACTTCAAATGGACTTTGGTGCGTTGCAGCGTAACGCCCTCTTCGATAAGTTTGCCGAGGCCCACTCGCTCCAGCAACTCGCTTGGGCGGAATGAGCCGAGTGGCAAATTGGGGATGGAAAAGATGAGATACTCGTTCTCCACCCGTAGTTCAAAATTTTCATGTTTGGGGTCGCAAGCGACCGTTTTTCCTTCGCGGTCGATCTCCAGCACTTCCAGATTCTGAATCTCAGCGATGGTGGCTGCCAGTCCGTCGACGTTCACCAAACCATGGGTAATGCGGTAGGTGGCACCCAGGACTTTTGCTTTGCCCAACGCAGCCTGGGGACTTTCAAGTTGGAGCAGCTCCATGCCTTCGGGCATTTCACGGCGAATGACCGATTCGATGGCGGCCGGCTCGACGACGCCGAGCAATTCCAGCTCGATAACTTCGTCTAGGGCCTCGACTCCAAGTGCCAGGGCCGAGGGGAAACTGATTAGCGGCTTGGGATGAAAGCCTTGGCTGAAGGCCAATTGCAAGTCAGCTCGGCGTAGGAGTCGCTCCCACAGTCGCTGTAGGTCGCGATGGCTGATCCATCGCAGGTCGCCGCACTTGGTGAAGCGGATGCGCAAGCGTGTTTTCGGTTCGCCGGTGCCTTCGGGAATCAGATTGGGGCTCACGCGTTTCATGGTGTTCATATTCCCAGGGCCATTTCTGGTAGCAGCTCGGCAAAGCGGGCTTTCAGAAACGCGTCCACTTCACGAGCCGTATCGAATTCGAACACGCGCTGGGCAATCTGCGTGCAGTCTGCGAGGTTGACATTGCGCAGTGCCTGTTTCATTTGCGGCAGCGAAGCCGGCGGGGCGGAGAGCATGCGCACCCCCAGACCAACCAGCAGCAATGCAGTCACAGGATTAGAGCTCATTTCACCGCAGACGCTCACGTCGGTAGCGTGCTGTTGGGCGATCTGGATCGAGGTGCGGAGCAGACGCAAAACGGCTGGGTCGTGCGCAGCGTACAGGTCCGCTACGTATTCGTTGCCGCGATCGACCGCCATGGTGTACTGGATCAAGTCGTTCGTACCGATACTAATGAAGTCGACTTCTTTGATAAAGTGTTCGAGCATCAGTACGGCGGCTGGAACTTCGACCATCATGCCAACTTCAATTTTCTCAGCCAGCTGGAGGCCCTCTTCCGCCAAATCATCGATGACTTGACGCAGCACCATGCGCGCAGTGCGCAGTTCGTGCAGCGTGGTGATCATCGGGAACATGATTTTCAATTTGCCGAACGCGGCTGCTCGGACCATCGCCCGCAACTGCGTGCGAAACATTTTGGGCTGGCGGAGCGAAATACGAATACTGCGGAGTCCGAGAAATGGGTTGTTCTCCGGCTCCAGTAGGGTTAGCCTGCCGACTTTGTCGGCGCCCAAATCCAAAGTGCGCATGATGACGGGCAAGCCGTTCAGCTCGCTGACCACTGCGCGGTACGCTTCGAACTGCTCCTCTTCGGTCGGATCCGTTTCGGCCCCCAGATACAGAAATTCGGTACGGTACAAGCCGACGCCTTCTGCACCGCGCGCTAAGCAAGCGGCAATTTCGCTGGCAAATTCGATATTGGCCAGCATTTGCACTTGCGTACCATCTTTGGTCACGGCTGGCAAATCGCGGATCTCGGTCAACTTTTGCGCTCGGCCCGCTCGAACTTCCATGCGTTGGTAGTAGGCGGCCAGCGTCGCTTCGTCGGGTTGCAGGACGACTCGGCCACGAAAGCCATCGACGATCACCGTGGCTTCGCGTTGGATGCGATGTAGGAAGCTGCCCAGTCCTACGACGGCGGGAATTTCCATACCGCAGGCAACGATGGCCGTGTGCCCTCCGGGCCCGCCGACCTCGGTGCAAAAGCCGACTATCTTAGAGCGATCCAAGCTGGCGGTTTCGCTAGGTGACAGGTCGTGGCTGAGCAGGACGGTGGGACCGTCGCCGCCAGAGACCTGCATGGGCGAGCCACCCAAAGCCTCTAACAGCGTGCGTTCGACATCGCGAATATCGCTGGCGCGTTCGGACATGATTTCCGAACCCATGTTGCGAAAGGCTTGGGCATAGCGCGAGAGGACTGTCGAGACCGCGAATTCGGCGCTGTAACAATCTTTTTCGATAAGCTGCAACCACTCTTGGTGCAGCGTTGTATCGAGTAGCAGTTGTTGATGCGCGGAGAAGATGGCGCCGACCTTGGCGCTAATTTTTTTCGCGCCGATCTTCTCCGTGGAATCGCGGCGGTGTTGATCCAGGCGCGTCGACGCGTCGGCTATCGCCGTTCGCAAGCGTTCGGATTCGTTCTGGCGGTCTGCGGAATTTATCTGAGAGCGAGTAATCCTATAACCTTCGCGGTCGAGGATTAAAACCTTTCCGATGGCAACTCCTGGCGAGACCGCAATACCTTGCAGTTCGAGCATGAATGTCTTGTTCGGCCACAGCAGCGATGAAGGTCTGTTAGGCGATCGAGCGCTACGTGGTTTGAAATCATTTGTTTTTTGTTTCGGGGGAGTTCGGTGGGAGTAGCTTCCGCGCGCGATCGCAAAGGCCGTGTGGGCCGGCGACTACGGCTCTTGGGCGGGAGTGGCTACCTCCGAATCGGATTCGTCGAATCCTTGATCAAAAAGTTCGCACAATGCGTCCATGGCTTCCTGCGCGTCGATCCCCTGAGCTCTCAAATTGAGTTGAGTCCCCTGTCGAGCTCCGAGCGTTAGGATGCTCATGATGCTCTTACAGTCGATCGTATGACCGTCTTTCTCAATTTCGATTTGGGACTGAAAACGCCCTGCGGCACGCGACAGCATGTCGGCTGGGCGCATGTGTATCCCCATGGGATTGATGACTGTCACGATTTTCTGGCAGGTGGATGCCATACGCGTTTTCTGGATCTCGAGCGTGAATACAGTGCGGACGTTGTGCGTTTTGGAACGCATCGGGCGAGCCCACGATTGCGAATCGCCTGAGTACCGCGTCCGCCTGAGAACGAAGTACATGACAAGCAAACCCAACGCAGTAAAGCGCCCTAAAATCTACCGACTGATGTAAACAGTCGGACTTTTACTTACACAAAGTGATTGTTGTCAGCCTCTTCGAGCAACTGCATGATGTCCGCCGCAGTTCTGCTCTGCTTGAGGAAGCGACAGAAGGTTTCATCTCGGAGCTGCCTGGAGATGTTTTCTAGGGCCCGCAGGTGATCGCCAGGCCGGTCTGGGGGGGAGACGAGAAGAAAGAACAATTGAACTTTTTCACCGTCTAAACTATCAAAGTCGACGCCGTCCGTGCTGACGCCCACGGTGCCAACCAACTTCTTGACGCTTGGATGCTTGGTGTGCGGAACCGCCACGCCACGGCCAATACCCGTGCTGCCAAGTTCCTCGCGCTTCATAATTGCCTTAATAATATCGTCTCGGTCATTCTCCTTGATATCGCCCGCCGCGACCAGCGAGTCAACGAGCTCGGAGATGGCCGACTCTTTGTCCAGCGAGCCCAGCTCGGAACAAATCGACTTGGAACTAATAAAATCTGAAAATTTCATGTACGGACCTTTCTGAGTGTCACCGTTTTTCCAGTTTCCAACTGCCCAGCGGAATTTCGCCTGGAATCCAACCTGCCGATCGCTGCTACTCGTCGTCGTCGACGAGTTCGTCCACAGGTTCCGGTATAATGTGTTTGACGCTGGTCGACTTGTGACCAGTCAGTTTTTCTTTGTGTTTTCGAAGTTGCTGTTCGACTTTCTGAATCGCAGAATCCAAAGCGGCAATCACCGTGGTGGCCGTGGCGGAGGCGACGAAGTCTTTGCTATGTTCAGCCGAAACATTGATCTCGACGTGCGGTTCTTCTTGGTGCTGGAAGTCCACCGTAACTTCAATCGCGTTCACGCGGTCGAAAAGACGTCGTACCTTCTCAGATTTCTCGCGTATGACTTCCTGATCGTGACCACTGAGTGAACCATGGCGAGCGGAGACGTTTACTTGCACTTAATTGGACTCCATGTTGTGCGTTGTCAGTGAGACTAGAGCAAGCATTTGCCAAACAAGAGGTTGCTGATAACCACCCAAATGGCTGGTGGTCGGTCGGTCTCTCTCGGTTGCCGAGGTCTTGATCAATGCGGCCATTGTATCCATGCGTCCACGACTCGCCAAATCCGGTTTGAGGCGTATCTGCGAAAAATGGTCAAACGACTTAAGGTAAAATAGTGTACATATGTACCTATAATAGATCTGCTCTCAACCCCGACCTCGTTATCCGCTAGAGTGCGCGACGAGGTGTGATGGCGGCCCCGCAGGGCGGATGTCGTGCTCGCTTAAACGCACCGGTTGCGTAAATTTCTCTCCGGAGTTCGTTGGCCCGTGGATGCGCTTGACTCAAAAACAATCTTGTGGGCTGCTTGTGCGGCATTGGCATTGTATTTTTTAGCCAGCTTGATGCGGGCTCGGCAAGCCAAATTAATGGGAGTCCTGCGGACCTACGTGGAGCAGCAAATCCAGTGGGCGCGCAAGCGAGCCAAAGCCACGCGGTTGGCACAGGCCGCCGCGCATCAAAAAGAGCTGCAAGAAAGCGATTTAGAACCCGAGTTCCGAGGCGTACAGCAGCTGGAGGAATCTCTTCGCTAGCCTGGCTGCCTGTGCCCCAAGCCCCCCCTCCTCTTCCTTAGCCCTTCTCGGAAGTACCGAGCGAGAAGGCAATACCGCGGGCGAAGGGAGTGGGAATTCCCAGGGTTTGGCAAGGAAAATTTGCTCGGGCACCGTTGAATGAAGGGGAGCTGGACTTTCTATCAGGTTTACCGAGTAGGCACTGCGGACGATCGAACCTAAAATGGCGACTCGGCTATTGAGCCGCTTGCGATACGCCGCCGTTCACGATACTTGTTACGAAATGTGCCCAGCATGACCGTCCCGACTGTTCCGACTCTGCCTTGCGATACGAACAAGAAGCTGTATATCGAGACAGTTGGATGCCAGATGAACGTGCTGGACAGCGAAATGGTTGTTGCCAGTCTGCGCCGCCATGGCTACGACCTAACCGATTCGATTGAAACGGCGGACACCATACTTTTCAATACTTGCAGCGTTCGCGAGCATGCCGAGGAGAAAGTTTACAACTCGATTGCGCGTTTGAAGCGGCTGAAGCTGGAGCACCCAGAGAAGACGTTGGGTGTCATGGGATGCATGGCGCAGAAAGACCAGCAGATCGTTTTCAAGCGAGCACCCTTTGTCGATATGGTTGTGGGACCGGGGCAACTGCATCGCATCCCTGAGTTACTAGCAAAAATTCATGCGGGCGAAGGTGCTCAGATGGCTGTCAGCCTGGGGCGCCGCGATGGCTCGCAGGAGGATATCCGTCGCAGTCACGAGACATTTGATCCGCTTCGCGACCCTTCGATGCGGCCCACGCCGTTCCAAGCCTATTTGCGCATTCAGATTGGTTGCGACAAGTTTTGCACTTATTGCATCGTACCCATGACACGGGGGCCCGAACAAGGCAGGTCACCGGAGCTGATTTTTGCCGAAGCGCAGGTACTCGCGCAGCAGGGGTGCAAAGAGATCACGCTCTTGGGACAAACGGTCAACAGCTATCGCTATGTCGACGGGAAACGCGAAACACATTTGGCAGACCTGCTGGAGATGATCCACGAGATCGACGGCATCGAGCGCATTAAATTCGTCACGAACTATCCCAAGGACATGACGCGGCGTCTGCTGGAAACGATCCGCGATTTGCCCAAGTGCTCCGACTATTTGCACGTGCCCGCTCAAAGTGGGTCCGACGAAGTTCTCAAACGAATGAAGCGGGGCTACACGACGGCCGATTACTACGAAATGATGGAGCGCATCCAAACGATCCTGCCGACAGCCGCTGTGACCAGCGATTTTATTGTGGGCTTCTGTGGCGAAACCGAAGCCGATTTTTCACAGACGCTCGAAATGGCCCGACGCTGCCGCTTCAAAAATAATTTTATATTCCAGTACTCCGTCCGACCTGGTACGCGCGGCGCCGAGCTCTACGCCGATGACGTTCCTGAAGAAGTCAAAAAACGTCGCAACATGGAATTGCTGTCTCTGACCAACGAAATTTGCCAGGAGGACAATCTACAATTTCTTGGAACTCGAGTTGAAGTGTTGGTCGAGGGACCGAGCAAGCTGTCGCTCAAGCACGGCGATTCAGGACCGCTGCGGCAAATGACGGGCCGAACCGCGGGAGACCGCATCGTGGTGTGGGACGGCAACGAGCGCCAAGCCGGTCACATGCTGTCCGTACTGATTCATGATGCCAGTGCCCACACGCTGGTTGGGACGGTGGAAACCGTCGAATTAGCGCCTGAGGTTTTTGCGATTGCTCGGTAAATATGGCCAAGTTGAGGTAGCCATTCCGGCGTGTTGAGCTAATAATGTGGAGGGCTAAAAAAATGCTGGGTGTAGGCCCAGGTGCGATCATTGCCCCCAGAAACTCAGCCCCGCTGAACGCGGTTTCCATCCTGTGTCTGCAACCTGCGACTCCATGCACGCTATCCACTGTACCGAATGCTCTCTGGCGATTGGCACTTTGGTGCGCTGGTTGTACTCGACGCGTTCGACGAGCCGCAATCGCACCGGTTCTCAATCTGTAATGGCCCACAGTCTGGCAGGGCGAACTACCGACCTGACAGGCTTCACTTGTGTCTCGCCCGCGCGTCTTTCCATGAGTCGCGACTTCACATAAAAAAAGTAGAAGGATTCTACTAGAATCCGGTATCCATCGAATGAACAGCTACAGCCTCGACTACATCGACGATCTCTATGTCCAGTACATCCAGGATCCCAATAGTGTTTCGGCGGGGTGGCGGAAATACTTCGAGGAATTCTCGTTGGCCAGCCAGTCGCTGCTGAACTCGCCAGGTGGCAACGGGGCGCAGCAAACCGAAATGGATGGCGGCGGAGTGGCTGTGGCCGAAGGAGACGAACCGGGCCGTCACGCAAGTTTCGTGCGCGACGAGGCGCTGTGGCTGGCCGAGATGCAGGATCGAGTTGACAACTTGGTCCGCGAATTTCGAGTTCGAGGTCACTTGATGGCCAAGCTCGATCCGCTCAAGCGCGAACGACCGGGCAACCCGCAGTTGGATCCCGAGTCCTATGGTTTGAGCGAAGCCGACTTGGCGCGACCCTTCGCGTGCCAGAACACGCAATACGTAAGTGGCCGCACGCTGGGTGATATTCTTAAAAAACTTCGCAGTACTTACTGCCGTTCCATCGGTGCGCAATTTATGCACATCGACAATCGTACCATCCGCGACTGGCTGCAGCGCCGCATGGAAAGCAGTGAAAATCGCCTAGAACTTTCCCACGACGTGCAGACGCGCATCTACTCGCGTCTCGCTGATGCGTCGGTATTCGAGGAGTTCGTGCGCCGCAAATTTGTCGGTGCTAAAACTTTTTCGCTCGAAGGCGCCGAGAGTTTGATTCCACTGCTCGATCTGTCGCTCGAAAAAGCTGGCCAGCACAATGTGGAAGGTGTGATCCTCGCCATGGCTCACCGCGGCAGACTCAACGTGCTGGCCAACGTGTTGGGCAAGCGGGCGCAGAGTATCTTCTGGTCCTTCGATGACCCGCGTCCCGACATGCACCGCGGGGCTGGCGACGTGCGCTATCACCTCGGCTACAGCAGCGATTGGATGACCAGCACCGGCGCCAAAGTCCATATCTCGCTGTGCTTCAATCCCAGCCATCTGGAGTACGTCAACACGGTTGCTCAGGGTCGCTGTCGCGCCAAACAGGATCGCGTCGGCGACTCGGCCCATGCGAAGTTTATGACGATTTTGATTCATGGCGATGCTGCTTTCGCAGGCGAAGGCATCGTGCAGGAAACGCTCAATATGAGCGAATTGCCGGGCTACAAAACCGGTGGCACGCTGCACGTGATCCTCAATAACCAAGTCGGCTTTACAACCGAACCCAGCGAAGCGCGGTCCACGACCTATGCCACCGACGTCGCCAAGATGCTGCAAATTCCAATCTTCCACGTTAACGGCGAAGACCCAGAAGCGGTTGCGCAAGTCGTTAGTATGGCCATGGATTTTCGCCGCGAATTTCGCCGCGACGTGGTGATCGACATGTACTGCTACCGCAAGTGGGGACATAACGAGGGCGACGAACCTCGCTTCACTCAGCCGATGATGTATAAGTCGATCGACGAGCGACGCAGCGTCCGCGAGAGTTACCTGAAACGCCTGCTCAAGCTCAACGAAATCACCCGCGAAGAAGCCGATGCGATCGCCGAAGTTCGACAAGCCAAGCTGGAGCGTGAATTCGAATTGGCGCAGAAAGAAGAGTTCGTCGAAGATTTGCAAACCATGGGCGGTAATTGGCAGGGCTACTTTGGCGGCGAGGAACCCAAAGAGTTTCCCGAGACCGCGATCGAATTGGCCACCGCCCAAAAACTGCTGCATGACCTCGGCTCCTACCCAGCTTCGTTCTCTGTCAATAAGAGGCTCAAGCGCTTCATGGAGCTTCGCCAAGAAATGGCGCTGGGCGAGCGCGGGCTGGATTGGGCCAGCGGCGAGGCGCTCGCTATGGGCAGCTTGCTAGTCGAAGGCTTTCCATTGCGGCTCAGCGGCCAAGATTGCGAACGCGGGACCTTCAGTCAACGACACTCGGCGCTGCATGATTCCGAGACCGGCGAAAAGTTTACGCCGCTGCGGAACTTGTCGCCCGATCAAGCTCGGCTGGATATCATCAACAGCCCGCTGTGCGAAGCGGGCGTGCTGGGTTTCGAGTACGGTTACTCGCTCGATTGCCCCGATGGACTGGTAATTTGGGAGGCGCAGTTCGGCGACTTCTGGAATGCGGCCCAAGTCATCGTGGACCAGTTCATCACGAGCGCCGAGGACAAATGGGGCCGCCTGAGCCATTTGACGATGCTGCTGCCGCACGGGTTCGAAGGAGCTGGACCCGAACACTGTAGCGCGAGGCTGGAACGCTTCCTGCTGCTCACTGCCGAAGACAATATTCAAGTCACACAACCGTCGACGCCCGCGCAGTATTTCCACCTGTTGCGAAGGCAGGCAATCCGCCGTTGGAGTAAGCCCCTAGTGGTGCTGACACCGAAGAGCCTCCTGCGACATCCAGCCGTCGTGTCGCCGCTGGACGATTTCACTTCGGGCATTTTCCAGAAAATTCTGCCCGACACGCGAGAATCACAACAAAATACGCGGCGAATTTTGCTTTGCAGCGGCAAAGTCTATTATGAATTGGCTGAAAAACGCGAGCAGTTGAAAGCGGACAATGTCGCCATCGTGCGGCTCGAACAATATTATCCGCTCAAAGAGAGCGTACTGCTGGGCGCCCTGAAAGATTACGCGCCAGGTACCGACATCGTTTGGGTGCAGGAAGAGCCCGCGAATATGGGCGCTTGGACGTTCCTCAAAGTTCGCTTCGGCGACTTCTTAGCCGACAATCACTTCAAGATACGCCGCTTGTCACGCGTGGAATCGGCCAGCCCGTCCACTGGCTCTTCCAGTGCGCATAAACTAGAACAAGATGAATTGATCGACGAGGCGTTTGCGGGTCTCTGAGCAGCACGCGCAGCGGCATCCAAGACCACACACGAATGTGCGCACGGCACTGCAAAAGCTCGATCTAAAAACAAAAGCTCGATCTAAAAACTGCCATACAAACCATTGCGATGGAGATCTCGCGGATGCTGGAAGTGAAAGTCCCTTCGGTGGGCGAATCAATTTCTGAAGTTCAGATCGGTCAATGGCTTAAAGGCGAAGGAGCTTGGGTGGCTCGCGACGAGACAATCGTCGAACTCGAGACCGAAAAAGCGTCCGTACAAGTTCCTGCGCCTCAAGCGGGCTACCTGCGCAACCTGCGTAAGAAAGTCGAAGAGTTTGCCGCAGTTGGCGAAACGCTGTGCGAACTGGAACCCGCCGAAGCGCCAAAAACCGAGGCGCCGAAAATCGAGGCGACCAAGCAAGGGTCTCCGAGCTCCAGCCTTACTGCCAGTAAAGCCCAGGAAGTCACTGGAGCGGCGGCCGCTTCCGAACCAGCTCGCGTGATGCCTGCCGCGCAGCGGATGATGGACGAGCGCGGACTGTCGGCCGATCAGGTCACGCCCACGGGGCCCGGCGGGCGAATTCTCAAAGAAGACGTGCTGGCCGCGCGAGCTGCACCGCTGCCAGCAGCGACTCAGCCCAAGTCCTCGCCGGTGCTCGAGTCGCCCGCCGCGTCGACGGGCATCGCTGCTACCGCAGGCAACCCCGGACGCATGGAAGAGGTCAAGCCCCTGAGCATGATCCGCCGCACCATCGCCGCCCGACTGGTTCAAGCTCAACATAGCGCCGCGCTATTAACCACATTCAATGAAGTCAACATGCAGCCGATCATGGACTTGCGATCCAAGTATCGCGATGCGTTCATCGAACGACACGGCGTCAAGCTGGGTTTCATGTCGTTCTTCGCAAAGGCCAGCGTCGAAGCCTTACGCCGCTACCCGTCGGTCAACGCGGAGATTCGCGGAAACAACATTGTCTATCGGCACTACAATGACATCGGTATCGCCATTGGCGGCGGCAAAGGTCTGGTTGTCCCCGTGCTGCGCAATGTAGAACACATGACCTTTGCTGAGGTCGAGCGAACGATCGGCGATTTTGCCAAGAAAGCCATGGAGAATCGCTTGCTGCCGGAGCACTTGGAAGGCGGCACGTTCACGATCAGCAATGGCGGCGTGTATGGCTCGATGCTCAGCACACCCATCGTCAATCCGCCACAGAGCGCCATTCTGGGTCTACATGCTATTCAGGAACGTCCCATGGCTGTGGACGGAAAAGTTGTCATCTTGCCCATGATGTATCTGGCATTGACCTACGATCACCGCATCATCGATGGACGCGAAGCGGTTAGCTTTCTCAAAACCGTCAAGGAAGTTTGCGAAGACCCCACGCGGCTGTTCTTAGAAGTTTGAAGACGCAAGATTGTGAGATTGCATTTTGCCTGATCCGAAAGTTGTTTGGCACGATCATGCCGTGGCCCGCAGTAGTCGCGAACAACAGATGGCCCAGCGAGGCTGCGTCGTCTGGTTCACGGGGCTCAGTGGTTCTGGCAAGAGCACCGTAGCCAACGCGGTGGACATTGCACTTCACCAGCGAGGCGTGCACTCGTATTTGCTCGATGGCGACAATATTCGCCATGGACTGTGCGCTGGTCCTAACTTGCTCGCCCAGCAGCATACACCCGAGTTTGCCGAGCGTTTTGGACTTGGGTTCGGCCCCATGGATCGCGAGGAGAACATTCGGCGTATCGGAGCCGTCGCGCAGTTACTCGTCGCGGCTGGCTTAGTCACACTGACCGCATTCGTGAGTCCCTACCGCGCCGATCGTCAACGCGTCCGCCAGTGGGTGGAATCCCACGGCGCGGCCGGCGACTTTATCGAAGTGTTCGTCGATGCCCCGCTGGAAGTCTGCGAAGCTCGCGACCCCAAAGGGCTGTACAAGTTGGCTCGACAAGGCAAGATCCCAAACTTTACCGGCATTAGCGATCCCTACGAAGTGCCGCAGTCGCCCGAGTTGCATTTGCACACCGCCGAGCATACGCCAGAGGAATTGGCGCGAGCCGTGATCGCAGAGCTGACACGCCGCAAGATCTTCGACATACCCGTGCAAAAATAGTGGCCCAGTGGCCAATGCCTAGTGGCGTACAAAGCCCAGTGGCGTACCAAAGCAAAACTTATGAGCAGCAAGCCCAAAATTGGCCTGACGATGGGAGACCCAGCGGGTGTCGGTCCCGAGCTGGTGCTGCGCGCACTGGGCGAAGCCAGCTTGAGCACGGTCTGCCAGTTAGTGGTGTTTGGCGATCTTTCGGTACTACAGCACTGCTCGGACATGACTGGCTTGCCGCTCGGCGATGTACAAATCATCGACTTAGCGAGATTCCTACAAGCCGACCAGGAATCTACGAGTTCTTTAGTAGTAGACCTACAGAAAATCCAACCTCATGAATTCGACGTTGCCCGCGTGAGCCCAAATTGTGGTCAAGCCGCTTATGCCTACATTCAAGCGGCCATTGACGCGGCGTTGGCGGGGCGGGTAGCCGCCGTTACGACCTGTCCGATCAACAAAGAGGCTTTGCACGCGGGAGGCATTCATTACCCTGGACACACCGAAATGTTTGCCGAGCGAGCCGCGGCCACGCGCTGGTGCATGATGCAGTACTCTGAAGAGATTACCTGTACGTTTGTCACTGTCCATGTTGGTTACGCGCAAGTACCGAACTTGCTGACTCGCCAAGCGATATTCGACACGATTGAACTTACTGCCCAAACGCTGCGTAAAATTAGGGGCAAGGAACCGAAATTAGTAGTTTGTGGTCTGAACCCACATGCTGGCGAGCACGGGTTGTTTGGCAATCGAGAGGAGGAAAACCTAATTGTTCCGGCGATCGAGGATGCGCGCCGACTGGGTATGAACGTCGAAGGGCCATTGCCACCAGACACCGCTTTTTTGCCGTGGAAACGTCGCGAAACTGACGCTTTTGTGTGCATGTACCACGATCAGGGTCACATTCCCGTCAAGGCGCTGGCTTTCGACATGGCCGTCAATACCACCCTGGGATTGAAGGTCCTGCGGACCAGTGTCGACCATGGCACTGCCTTTGATATAGCCTGGCAAGGTAAGGCCCGCCCAGACAGCCTGTTTGCAGCGATTCGCCTAGCTGTGAAATTGCAGTGCAACTAGTGGTTTTGACACATGCCAGAACCTTACAATTCTTGCTATCGTCGCCCCCAGTACTCTGGGGGAGAACGGCTGAGGATGAGGGGGCCAGTCTTGCGAATAACAGATTTCAGTGGGCTACAGCATACGCTGCGGGCCTGCTAAACTTACGTGCAAATTACGGCTGCCTGCCGTCGTTTTTTCTTGACATTATGGGAGACGAAAAAAATGCGTTTGTTAGCTTGGACATTAATGTTTGTTGGTGCGTGTACCCTCGGCTGTGACAAGCCGGTTGAAACTATTCCAACAGTGGCCCCCGCGAGCAGCAGCGGAACGACCGACGATGATCATGCTGGACATGACCATGCCGAAGGCGAAGGTCACGATCACGATGGGCATGAACACGCCGAAGGCGAGACACACGAACCTGCCGAAGGGGCCGAACCTGCCGAAGGGGCCGAAGGGGCCGAGGCTGCTGAAAAGGCTGTGGAGCCTGCGGCTGCCGACAGTGCAGCGGTGGGCAAGCCGGAAATGATTCGCTTTGTAGCTGACACAAAGATCAGCGTGCCTGGCATGATGTGCCCGTACTCCTGCTGGCCCAAGGTCCAAGAGACCCTAGCGGCTCAGCCGGGCGTAGAAGGCGTTCAGTTGGCTGAGCAGCCAGCGGGCACCGCTGAAGGCGAAATTGTCGAGCGCGTTGTCGAACTCAAGCTGGGCAAGGACTTTGATGTCAAAGCCGCCATCGCAGCCCTGGCCAAAGTTAGTTTTGAAGCTGAGGTTGCCAACTAATTCGCCGCGGCGACTTGAAAACCAATTCGAGAACCTCTCCGACCGCGGAGAGGTTCTTTTTTGTTTGCACACGGTGATTTTTTGTAGTGTGGGGCAAATCGCGATAGCGATGAAGACCCGCCGATACTTTAGTCACCTATCAATGGTGGGTCATCGCGGCCTATCGGCACGCTCGACCCACCCTACAGCTCTTAGCGCGGCGATTCTGGCAAGCTGCCACTGGCCACGCGATCGATGCCTATCTGCTCGATCGAATGAGACCACTGGAGCAGGGCGAGGCCCGTCTTCTTAAGTTGTCGGCTAAGGCCGGCAGCCACCTGCTGACGAGCCGGTTCCATCCATTGCGACAGGACTCGGCTGGCGGAAGCCCTGGCTGTAGGCGGCGGCAAGTAGGCTTTTACCAAATCCCAGGCTTGAGCTTGTTCCATGGTCAGTACGATGGGGAGGCCGGCCAATTGCTGGATGACGAACAATGGTTGCACCGGAGTGGTGCTGTACGTGACGGCGATCGCAGTCTGTCGAGGGCGTGGCGGCAAACCAGCGTCGAGCGAGGCTAGTGTCATTGACGGCCTGAAAGCGATACCAATTTCTTTGGCGTTGGTTTGCGTCCATTGTTGACGAAACGTTGCCAGATTGTCCTGTGCCGAATTCGCAAGGCCAGCTGCAAGCTTCAGGAACGGTCGCGCCAGTGAAAATGCGGAACTGGACAGAGGCATCCAAGGACGCTCTGGTTGATTGGCTGCGAGTTCCACGTCCGCCTCCGCGTCAGTAGAGCAAGCGATGCGCGATGTTCCCGGGGAATTGAAGCAGTTGGCCGTCATGCATGCGGCAAGCTGGCGGTCTGACGGGAGATCATGGCCCCGCGCGCTCGGCCAAGCCACTTGAGCAAAACCGGCGACCAGCAAAAATAGTTGTAGCGTGCGTTGAAATTTGGATTTCATATTTAAACTCCTTCTAGACGCTGGATTTACTATCTCCAGTTTCCTGCGTAAAGTTTCTCTGTGTCGCAGATCTTATCGAATCGGAATAACTTGCCAGTCCTCTCAATCCGCCAATTAATGCTGCGCGGCGAGCACACAGAGCGCTGGTCATACTCGCTAGTCCAACCGTAGCGAGCGTAGAGCGCATTAGGCCTTTGCGGAATTAGCCGATTGGTAACGTGCCGCTATTTTTTCTCGCTGCTAACCTTGCCCCGCCAACTTGCTCAATAAATCTTCAGCCAATATCGGTTGGCCGGAGCTAATAGCGCGAAGGGATGCGGTCAAGCTCGCGACCTGCGCGGGAAGAAATGGTACAGCCTGCCCAACTTCTGGCAGCCTAGGAACGAGGAGCTTTGATATGCTTGCCAATAGTTCCCCGACTCCGGGCTTGCTTACAGCACTAGAGAGAATACACTCCGAGTCGCGAGCCCGCCTGCTCACTTCGGTAGCATCGGAAAGCAAGTCGACTTTGTTCCAGCACTCCAATCGTCTCAGCGGTGCGACTTGCGAAAGCTCTTCGTAAACCGAGCTCTGCATCCAATTGGCTCGTTCAAGCTCGCTGGCATCGACGACCAGGACGGCCAACTCTGCGGCACGCAGACAATTCAAACTGCTGTGTACACCCGCTTGCTCAATGGGATCGACCGATTCGCGAATTCCAGCTGTATCCGTAAATACCACCGGCCAGCCGTCGATGGCACCGGACGATTCGAGCCAATCCCGCGTCGTACCCGGCTCGCTGTGAACGATCGCTTGATGCGTGCCCACGAGCGCGTTCATCAAGCTACTTTTGCCAACGTTAGGTGGGCCAACCAAAACGACTCTCCACGGTCGCGCCAAATGCAGTCCAAAATCCGCCCACTCCAACAATTCTTCCAACGTAGTTTCGGCACTACGCAAATCTCGCAAGGCCAAATTTCTCTGGACTGATGCAATGGCGCGGGTGAGTGACCCGTTCATCTGATCCAACAGAACCGCCGCAGCCCGGTCGGTAGTCGTCTTCAGCAACTCCTGCTCGGCCGCGCGTGCCAAAGGGCAATCCTGTAGCAGCGGCAGTAGTTCGCTGGGCCACTCCGTTTGTGTGACAATCCTGCAACCGGCAGTAGCTAAATCCTGCAGGATCGCTTGGCAGACTGCGGCACCGCCGTGGCAATGAATCTCGACAACTTGATCTTGCGTACGGCAGACGACAACCTGCTCTCCGGCACGTTGATTTTGTGAAGCGTCGAGGTCCAAAGAATGGAAATGCCAAATGCCATAGCGAATTTTTCCAAGTACTAGGTTTTTCGGTTCAGCTAGGCCCGCAAAACGGCTAACGACTTCGCAGGCCGCGCTGCCCTGCACGGCAATCGTCGCGATCGCAGCGGGAATCTCGGCGGTAAGTCGGGTGGCAATCAGAGCACAAAACCTAGAGTTCTAGTGGGTGAAGAGCGGCTCGATCGCACTGCCGCGGTAGGCTTGGAAAAACTCGCGAGCCGCAGGATGCCAACCATGTATTTGCCAACCCGCCGCGCGCGCGGCTGGGAAAATTCCAGTGCGTTGTACGACTTCGGGGTCAAACAATTTCTTGAGTACCGTCTGTACTAAGACGGGAGGTGTTTCCATGCGCGCGGCCAAATAGGCCGTGATTGCGATCGTTGCGGTTCCGGATTCCGGCAGGTTGCACTCAGGATAGATGCTCGGCTTGAGGATCGTGGGATGAAACACCGGTTCGTCCATCGCAAACTGCCAGGCATCCGCGAACGGCAGCAAACGGTATTTGCCCGTGTGCAGCAATCGAACCATATCTGCGGCGCCCTCTTTGGTAACCACAATGGCCGCATCGGCCTGGGAGTTTTGGATCAATGAGCGCCAGTCGGTCTCGTCTAACTCGATATCGTCCAGCGAAAGCCCACTGTGGGCCAAAACCATCTTGGCAATCCCGCGCGAGCCCGATTTGACTGAGCCGATGACTACGTGGCAGTTTTCCAAGTCGGCCACCGACTCCAGCGGCAGCTCCGCCTTGACCAGAATATGGACGGCTTCGTAAAACAGAGGCGCCACCACGGCGATGCTAGGTACGTTTACGGCGTCGCCCTGTAGCAAAGCCAGTTGAACATCGCCATTTTCGAGTCGCTCGAAATTTTCGTTCGAGCCAGCCGACTCAACATTCATTGCATTGGACTGCGACTGGTCTAGCAGTAGCTCTGCAATGTCACCAGCGAGTTTGTCGTAGTGCCCACCCATAGTCCCTCCGGCAACTCGAATCGTCCGCGGCATGCGATTCGAGACCCAAGTGCTCGTGGGGATCAACACGGTCATCCACGTCAGCAAAAATAACAGTGCAATGGAAATCAGGCAGCGTTGCACCCAGCGATGTGCCTCGGTCGGCTCGACGACTCGATTGTCTAATATGGCTCCAACAATAGGAATTCCCAGCAACCAATACCAAGCTCGGCGCGAGGCGGAAACCGGCCGCGCCTGGATGGGCGAACCCTGTAGGAAGCGGTTGAGGTCGTCTGCCATCGCGGTGGCTGAGGCATAGCGTCGTTCCGACGATTTTTGCAAGCAGACGTCGATGATCGTCTCTAAGTCCTCCGGCACATCGGCGCGCAGCGTACGCGCCATCGGTGCCGGCCGATGAATAACTTGCATAATCGTTTGCAGCACACCCGCCGCTTTGAAGGGGGGCTTGCCGGTCACGATCGTGAACAGCACAGCACCCAGCGAGTAAACATCGGTGGCCGAATTCTGTTCTTCCAAGCGTCCTGCCGCCTGTTCGGGCGACATGTAACTGGGCGTACCCAGCGCGGCCCCTGCGGCCGTCAAGCCCGTCTCGCTGCCGATGGACTTGGCGAGCCCAAAGTCGGTAATGCGCACCTGATCTTGCTCGTCGATCAGCACGTTGGCTGGTTTCAAGTCGCGGTGCAGTATGCCACGATCGTGGGCGTATTGAATGGCTCGCGCCACGTCGCGGACGTACCGCGCGGCCCGCTTGGGTTCCAGTGGCCCCGCTTCGATCATCCGCGACAAATCGGAGCCAGGCACAAAGTCCATCGAAAAGTAGCGATGCCCCTCGCACTCACCACATTGATAGACGGTTACGATGTTCGGATGGTCCAGCCGCGCAGCGCTTCGCGCTTCCGAATAGAAACGCATGACCTCTTCGTGACTTGCCAGTGCACCCGAGCGGATCATCTTGATTGCCACTGGGCGTTCCAATTGAACTTGTCGCCCAAAGTAAACGACGCCCATGCCGCCGCGCCCCAATACGCGTTCGAGCACATATTCGCCAAAGCGACAGGGCAGCAAGGGCTGCAAGAATTCGGTCGCCTGCGGACTTTCCTCGGTGAGCGAGAACTCCTGTGAAGCGGCATTGCCCCCACCGAAGGACCCAAAGAGTGGAAGCGTGTTTTGCAGTGGATCTCCGGCGTCAAAACTGCCCGAGTTGTGCGAATTTTCGCGCGACGGTGCCCCCCCAGAGCCGAACAGACCGTTAGCCAGTGGTAGCGTTTCCTCCAAGCTTGGCTCGTCGACCGTGCTCATTTGCGCAAACGGACGAATCTTGGCGACATCTGCGGTTTGGGCGGTATCACCCGAGCCCAGCCCCAGTGGGTAACTTGGCGATTCGCTGCCGCTAACGATATCTGCCAGCCGCGGACCCGCCAGCTCCTCGATCCAGTCTGCTGTGATTAACAAGTGAGCTAAGTGCTCGCGCAGCTCTGGGTGCCGATCCAAAAATGCCTCGCGATCCGGCACTTCGCCCGAGTCGCATTTCTGCATGTACTCGGCGAGCGCAAGGTCGATTTGCATCTCCTGCGGGTTTTCCTCAGATTGCGACACGTTCCAAATCCAAGTGGAATAGTAGGGTTGCCCGTCACAAAGCATCGCTCCGCAGTTCGACACAGCCCTCAACTCAATATCTTAACATCTTCGCTCAAGACTGTGAAATATTGTCAAGAACCGACGAAAGGTGCTTTTTCCTCGTCAGCGAGGCGGTAGAACATTTGGCCACTGGCTGGCATCAATGCGTACAAAACGACCAACATCTTCATACCCAGCAGAGGCGTAGCGTAGCGGTCGTAGTAGCTGACGAGCACAAAGGGTGATAGCCCGACGGCGTCGCAGAGGTCATCTCACAGGGGTCACAGCTTAAGCATGGGTACATCTTACTGGGGTCACAGCTTACATCTCACTGGGGTCACATCTCACTGGGGTCACAGCTTAAGTACATCTCACTGGGGTCACAGCTTAAGCATGGGTCTCACTGGGGTCACAGCTTAAGTACATCTCACTGGGGTCACAGCTTAAGCATGGGTATGACCGTCCACTCGGATGGACAGATGGAAGGGTGGCCTGATACCCGCGAACAAGCTGTGACCCCGACTGCGACTCGAACAAGCTGTGACCCCGACTGCGCGACTGCGACTCGAACAAGCTGTGACCCCGACTGCGACTTCGACTGCATAATCCAAGAACAAGCTGTGCCCCGATCGCGCTTTCCTGTGACCCCGATTGCGATGCTCGCTGGACCGTTTATGTCCACCGCAGACTAGCGGCGGAGCTGCGGATTTTTTTTTAGCCAAGGGTGAAGCGCGGCGAGCTTTAGCGAGCCAAACGTAACCCTAGGAAATGCCGTCCCCCCGTTCCGTTTTCCAATTCGCTGGTCTTGGCGACCGAGCGTTGGATTTCATCAACTCAAAGAACATTTTCGAGGTGTCGCAACACCACTGGCACCCCAACGATCACACGCGCAAGCCTACTGGGATGTTGCGGACCTCGAAGGGAATCCGTTTGGGGGTCGAGTCAACCGCTCGTCCGCAAACGCTTCGGGCGTTTGTTCCTGGGGTTGCGCTTTGTTCGCTACGCTCACTTTGCTTCACCCCAGGCTGCCCCAATCCGCTGCTCCGCAGCTCCGACCATCAACTGCCTGGAATCTGCCGGCGATGTTTCGTCATCATCCACCGTTGATCTCGCTGGTGTCTCACTGGGGTCACAGCTTGAGCATGGGTATAACTGTCCATCCGGATGGACAGATGGAAGGTGCGATCCTACCCTAATTAACATGCTGTGACCCCAGGGCAAGCTGCAAAAAAATACATCCTGGTCCTCAAACAAATTTTTAACCGTTCGCATTTTGATTGCATCCAAATCTCTGGATGTGCGGTGTGCGATTACGAAAATTGCGCGTTCGACTCTGCTCCTTCTTGACACATTTGGTTGCTCTATAAAACCAAGAAAAGACTCTGGAGCTAGCAGCTTTACGCTGATTTTAACGTAACGGCTCGCCAATTGATCTGTGATTTATTATCTTAGCAGCTCATGTCTCAGCGGCGACCGACTTATCGGGGTTGTCTTTTCCGAGAGCGGCAGACTGTCGCTCTGGGCAGAGCGAGGCAAAACACTCGAATCAAACATCGGCGGAGACCGACGTACCAAACGCACGGATGAGATAACTCCAGCTAAAGAAGAGCGCACCATGCGATGGAGAACTAGCCTTGCAATTGCCGTTATAGCGGCGTCAGCCCAGTTCGGTTTGGCTCAGCAAACCGTGTCAGATCCAAAAGTGAAGACGGTAGAACAGCCTGCTCAGGTTTCACCAGGAGTGGCAGCGATTCAAGTGCAGTCAGATGCATTTGTGGATGCATTCAACAGGCACGACGCGAAAGCGGTGGCAGAGTTTTGGACAATGGATGGCGAGTACATTGATGATGCTGGACAAGTTTATGAAGGCCGTAAAGCCATCGAAGATTGCTACACGCAGCTCTTTGCCGCATCGCCTGAATCTAAGATTCAGATTTTGACCGATTCGCTGCGCATGCTGAGCGGCGGTGCGGCTATCGAAGACGGGCGAGCGTTAGTCGAACCCGCGCCGGTTGGTGCTTCTGGAATCAGCAGCTACACAGCAGTTCACGTGAACGTGGACGGAAAATGGTTGATGGCGTCGGTACGCGATATCTGGAGTGACTCATCAGGCGGAATGAATGATGTGGCTGACCTTGAGTTTTTAATCGGTGTTTGGACTGCCGAAGAGAACGGCATTCGTACCGAATCGAATTGCGAATGGATTTGCAATAAGAGATTTGTAGAACGCAAGTACACGGCAACTCAGCTTGACGGAACTTCGTCAACCGGTTTGCAAATTATCGGCTGGAATCCGCAAGTGGGAGGCGTTCAGTCTTGGGATTTCAATTCGGCGGGCGGCCATGCGGTCGGTGCCTGGGTTGCGACTGACGGCGGCTGGTTGGCAAAAATAACTGGAGTTACAACTGAGGGCGTTACCACAACGTCAGTAAACATACTCCGACGTTTGGATGACGATGCCTATGTTTGGCAGTCCACGGACCGAGTGTTCGGCGATGTTGGTCTTCCAGACACGAACGAAGTCATTATCCGGCGCAAGCCTGTCGCTCAATAGCCCCGTCGCTCAATAGCCCCGTCGCTGAATGCTCAGTCCCATACCCGTCACACGAATCAAACACTTTATCGGGAGTTTCATGATGCCTCGTAGTTTCCTATTCAATGTGCTTTGCTTGACAGTACTGATTTTGCCATCGGCAGAATGCTGGGCGCGTGGCGGTGGTGGTGCCCGGGGCGGCGGTGGTGCACGTGGCGGCGGTGGCTTTAGCGGCGGTGGCTTCAGCGGTGGTGTTTCTCGAGGCGGCGGTGGATTTAGCGGAAGCTCACGACCGAGTCCCAGCCCAGCATTCGGTGGTGGAGCGAGGCCAAGCCAAGGTAATTTTGGAGGCGGGATGAGCCAAGCTTCTCGTCCAAGCACTGGAAGTATTGGAACGGCTGGCGGAGGTGGAATCAATCGTGGGCCGGGAGGACTCGGTGCAGCGGGAGGTGGAGCTGGACAGCGATCTGCTGCAGGTGCCGTTAGCCAGGGAGCTGCAGGAAGCCGAGGGCAAATGTCGCAGGGGGCGGCTGCCAATCGTTTCAATTCACCAAGTCAGAGCCAGTTAAGTGGTTTCCTTGGTTTACCGTCCGATGGAGGCTTGAGTCATGCGACGTCGACTGCCAGCAGGACGGCTAGTCCCGGCCAACTGCCAACGCTCGGAGGCAATTTCGACGTGAACACGGGCACCAAGCAAGGGCCTGGGGGTGGCCAAGCAGCAGGCATAACCGTGACCGGGCCGCAGGGCAATACCGTCGGAAGGGCTGCAGCCGTTGGCCCTCAGGGTGGCGCGGCAGTCGTCGGCGGCGTTCAAGGGGCAGCCGGCGGTTCGGCAGCACGCGGTATTGCAGTTGGTCCCGGCGGACAGGCAGTCGCCGCCCGCGGAGCCGTTGGCCCCGGTGGATTCGG
>JBGSJL010000104.1:0-3675 GCA_041741955.1 Pirellulaceae bacterium
GCAGAAAGTCTTTCCGCCGAGATTCAAGATCGACTCCAGACAGCGGACGCGCTCAGTGATCCGGACCGCGACGCAATTCTGGAAACCGCCCGCGAAGCACTTCAATCGTTTCAGCCTCAGGATAAGAAGCCTTTACCAAGCAAGGAAGCGGCGATATGAGTCAAACAATCGCTACTCTCAAGCGACAGATTCGCGGAGCTAAAGATCTTCAATCCGTGGTGCGGACGATGAAGGCCCTGGCCGCTTCAAAAATCGTCCAGTTTGAAAGTTCCGTACGTGCGCTGGCCGATTACAGCCGCACCGTTGAACTCGCGCTGAGTGTCTGCCTTCGCGAAGCCGATCAACCGGAACGCATTAGCGTCCAATTCCCGCAGCAACCGGATGCTAACGCACGACGGCTGATGAGCAGTCAGGCAACCGCCGCGAACGTCACGGCCGCGATCGTTTTTGGTTCCGATCAGGGCCTCGTCGGACAGTTCAACGCAATCATTGCTGACGAGGCGCTAAAAACGCTAGCTAGTTCGCCGGGCCAACACGTGATTTGGGCCGTTGGTGAGCGAGTCCATGCGCGGCTCGCCGATACAGCCTCGCCATTAATCGGTCATTACAATGTGCCGAGCACGGTGAAAGCAATCGCACCTTTGGTAGGTCAGCTTCTCATTGACTACGAGACGCAAACAGCACGACACCCTGCGACCCAACTCTTCTTGTTTTACAATCGGCCCACGGTCGGTTCTCTCTATGAACCGGTCAGTCAACGTCTGCTACCGCTGGACGACACGTGGCGTCGTCAGCTCTGCCAGACCCCGTGGCCAACAAAGTGTCCGCCGCAAGTTTTGGGCAACGATATTCAAACGATGCGAAAGCTAACGGGCGAATACCTTTTCGTGTCCGTGTTCCGCGCCTGTGCCGAGTCTTTGGCCAGTGAGAACGCCAGTCGATTGGCTGCCATGCAGCGCGCTGACAAAAATATTCAAGAATTACTTGGGACGCTCAACGCATCCTTTCATCGTCAGCGACAAAGCAGCATCGACGAAGAATTGTTCGATGTCGTTTCGGGCTTCGAAGCATTGAAGGAATGAGAGCCTGTCTCGGAAGGAAATCGGATTGACCACGCGAAACAAGGAATCGCATGTTGGCAAAAGCAGGTCTCACTTTGCCTCCGTCAGCATTGTTACATCACGGTCGCTAAGGAATATCGAAGGATCCTTACAAAGCACCGTGGCGGATATGACCATGATTCGGTCTGCAATCGATTTAACCACAAAGACACAATGACACAAAGATTAAGGTACTGGTTGAAAGTGTATGTCCTTCGTGTCTTCGCGCCGTCGTAGTTCAGATTTCAGCACAAAACGAGCGTCTTCGTTGCCAGAAAGCTCGCTTCTTGTGTGACGTTCTTGACCGAAAAGTGATAGAATACAGATTCGGCAACAAACTAGGTTGAGTGAACAAAAGGCGGTCAATATGGAAGCAGCACCCAGCCAGGAGTCGCCCCGCAGTTTTCCCATCGTCGGGATTGTTGCTTCGGCAGGTGGGCTGGATGCGTTCAAGAAGTTTTTCAACGCAATGCCTGTCGACAGCGGAGTGGCGTTTGTATTGATCCCGCATCTCGATCCGTCACATGCAAGTTTGATGGTTGAGTTATTGGGCAAGGTGACTACCATGCCGGTTGTCGAAGCGGGTCAAGATAGGATGGTCGAAGTCAACAGCGTCTACATCATTCCGCCGAATCGTTTCCTCGCCATTTCAAACGGTCGGCTGCAGCTCAGCGAACCGCCAAAACAACCCTCTTGGCAGACATCGATCGACTTCTTCTTGCGATCGCTGGCTCGAGAACAAAAGGAACGTGCGATTGGCATCGTGCTGTCGGGCACGGGCAGCCACGGCGCGTTGGGTGTTCGCGAAATCAAGTTGGCTGGCGGCATGACGATGGCACAACAGCCCGATACCGCTGAGTATGATCAGATGCCGACCAATGCGATTGCGACGGGGCAGATTGACTGTGTCATGCCGCCAGAACAAATGCCGGCAGCGCTCGTCAATTACGTCGAGCAGCCGTACTTGAACAACGCGGGCAAGGTTGACACACCACCGGCAGAGTCGGCTGATCTGCTGAACCAAGTCCTGACTTTGTTGCATTCACAAACGAAGTACGATTTTCGTTCCTACCGCAAGGCGATGGTGTTACGGCGAATTCAAAGGCGGATGGGCTTGGCTCATATCGATAGCATCACGCACTATCTCGATATGCTGCAACAGAAACCGGAAGAAGTGACGGCGCTTTACAAAGATCTGTTGATCAGTGTGACCGCATTCTTTCGTGATCCAGACGCTTACCTGGTCCTGGAACAGGAACTGATTCCCGCACTAATCGCGCGGCACAACGGCGAATCGCCGATCCGAGTTTGGGTGCCTGGCTGTGCGACGGGCGAGGAAGCGTACTCGATTGCCATGTTGTTGCGAGAAGGAATCGCGGCTGCTGAATCGTCCTCGACGATTCAAATTTTTGCCAGCGATCTCGACCAGGATGCCATCGACTTCGCTCGAGCGGGGATTTATCCGGCCAGCATAGTAAGCGATATTTCTCCCGAACGGCTGAAGCGTTATTTTGTGACGGTCGACGACAGTCACTACCAAATCAATAAGCAACTTCGCGAATCGATTGTGTTCTCCCACCAGAACTTGATCAGCGATGCACCCTTCTCAAGACTTGATTTCATCTCCTGTCGCAACCTGTTGATTTACCTTGAGCCGGAGATGCAGCAGAAGGTCATTGCTCTGTTTCATTTCGCATTGTCTGTCGACGGCACCTTGCTGCTCGGTCCGTCGGAAACGATGGGCAAAACGACCGACTTATTCGAGCCGGTGTCCAAAAAATGGCGAGTCTACCGCAGGATCGGGCCATCACGCCGAGATTTAATCGGCATTCCGCTCACCAAAACCGATCAGCGAGGTTCAGTGACGCACCAGCCGACTCGCGCGTTGCAGCGCAAGGGTTTGAAGGAGTTGATGGAAAATCTGGTCCTCAACGAGTACGCTCCGGCGGCGGCCTTGATCAACCGCAAATACGAGGTTCTGTACGTGACCGGACCACTGGTCAACTACTTGGAATTTCCTCTTGGCGAATTGACGAAGGATCTGTTGGCACTGGCGAGAGCAGGCTTGCGAACCAAGCTTCGTTTCGCTTGCAACAACGCCATTCGTGACAGCAAAACGGTCGTCGATACCGAGGCTCGCGTGAAGCGCGACGGACACTATGTTCATTGTTCGATCACCGTGCGACCTCTATCCGACGCAAAGGAATCCGAAGGTTTGATGTTGGTCGTCTTTCACGATCGAGGCCCACAAGATCGAGGCCAACAAGATCGAGGCGCGGAGCAATCACTCGGTGAGCACAAGGCCGAAGCTCAACAAGGCGAGGATTCACCTATAGTTCAACAGCTTGAACTCGAGCTGAAGTCGATGAGCGAGGAACTGCACAGCACGATCGAAGAGATGGAAAGTTCGACAGAGGAACTCAAAACCTCCAATGAGGAAACCATGTCGGTGAACGAGGAGCTGCAATCCGCGAACGAAGAACTGGAAACATCGAAAGAAGAGTTGCAGTCGGTAAACGAAGAATTGAGCACCGTCAACAGTCAACTTCAAGACAAAGTCGCCGAGTTGGATAAA
>JBGSJL010000105.1:0-30126 GCA_041741955.1 Pirellulaceae bacterium
CAAGATCTTGCACGATCCGTTGCACGCCACGCTCAGTAATTCCGACCTTTAACGCCACTTCGCGAAGCACCAAGTCCGGATTTGCATACAAGGCAATTAGCACATGCGCATGGTTGGACAGAAACGTCCAGCGATTCGCGGTAGCTTCTGCGATTGCCGGAACTTCTGCAGCGACTGGCGTAGATTGAGCGTTTGATTCGGACATTTTTGCAATCCCGATTAATGGTTCGAAAAGACCTTCGCATTTTGGTCAGAATTCCGCTCCGAACACCGTTAGCTTCGCCTAAAGAATAACATGCGATTCGCGAAAGTAAATTCACGAAATAGGATACGCAGCGAAAAACGTTGGCTTTTTCTTCGTTTTTTCGTTCGTAACCCAGTCTCACTCACGAAAAATGGCAAATATGACGAATTGTAATTGACGACATGCGTGTCGTGCAATATTATTCGCGTATTGTAATTCACGCATTGAGAGCAGCTAATTGGAGTTCATGTGATGAGTGATGCGGCTTTGGGTTTACTGCCCCTTTTTGCGGCGACATTGCTTGCGATTGGCTTCCTGCCCAACTCTTGGACAAATTCCCGAGTGCATGGGTTTCGGCAAGTTGTAACCTTGGTCGCGGGGCTCCAATTTGTCGTTGCAGGTAGTTTCGCGCTAGCCCACGCTACCGGCTGGATACCAACGATTCATTTTGCCATCGTCCGATTTTCAAGCCCGTCGCCGATCGAGATCTCAGTTTACTACGACGGCGTCGCGTGTTTGATGTTTGCTCTCGTCAGCTTTGTGGGCTGGGTGATCTGTCGCTACTCGATTCGTTACCTCGATGGCGAAGCGACGCAAGGTCGTTACTTCCGCTGGACCGCAGTCACGATAGGAGCGGTTTCATTGATGGTGATTTCGGGCAACCTGCTGATGTTTGTTGCAATGTGGATTATGACCAGCCTTGGTCTGCATCAGTTGCTGATGCACTACGGCCATCGACCCGCTGCCAAACGAGCGGCTTGGACAAAGTTCACGGTCAGTCGCATCGGTGACGTGGCGCTCGTGGCAGCGATGTTCTTGATCTACAACGAGTTTAAAACATTTGATTTCACCGAATTGTTTGCGGCGGCAGGGTCGCTAGAAAACGTTACACCAGCGATGCACGCAGCTGGCTTCCTGTTGGTCGCTGGTGCCGTAACCAAGTCAGCACAGTTTCCTTTTCATACTTGGTTGCCACAAACGATGGAGACCCCTACGCCCGTATCGGCCTTGATGCACGCAGGAATCGTCAACGCCGGCGGCTACTTAATTATCCGAACCAGTCCACTGGCGTCGCTTTCGCCCTGGGCACTCACAACGCTGGCGATCATCGGTGGCTTCACTGCATTTTTCGCGGCCATCGTCATGTTGACTCAAACAAGTGTCAAGAAGTCGTTGGCCTATTCGACCATCGCTCAAATGGGGTTTATGTTGCTGCAGTGCGGTTTGGGCGCGTATTCAACGGCAATGCTGCACATTCTCGCGCACTCGCTCTATAAAGCATACGCGTTTCTGAGTAGTGGCAGCGTGATTGCCGAGCGTGCCGTAAACTCGGGTACTACTTCCCTAAATCATCCAGTAGACGTCATCAAGCTCGCGATCGTTGGCCCGGCCATGCTTGCCATTCTGTGGCTTTCGCTCACGCTTTTCGGTGTTAATCTAGTCACGAAGCCCGGCGGATTATTGCTGGGCAGCGTACTTTGCTTGGCTCTGACGCACTGGATTGGACAAGTGATGCGCAGTGGCAGCCAAACTCTCTTGATTCGAGCGATATTGAGCGCTGGACTTCTGTGTTTGGTTTACTCCGCCAGCTTCTGCGCTGTGGACTGGATGGTTGCACCCAGTTTACCGAACCCAAGTGCTCCAGCACTTGTGTGGCTCGTTGCGACGATTCTCTTGGCTGGCTTTGCTGGCATGTTCCTACTGCAAGGATCGCTCGCAAGTGGGCGTGCATCCGTAACTTTGAATTCATTGCATATCCACGCTGCCAACGGATTTTATTTAGAGAGTACCCTCCGCAGAGTGTTTGAGCCCTTAGCCAAAATCTAATCGCGATGTGGCCGAATTGGCAATCTCTTAACAAAACTGGAACCTCAAAAATGTCAACTCTACAAACTCCTATTAACAACGTCATAGACTTGCCGAACTACGATTCGTTGCATCCAGTTGAACTGTTCGATTCGATCATCGGCGAGGTGTCCGAAGTGATTGCTCCGGTCTGGCCGCTACAAGACTACGTCGCAGTGAATCCCTATGCAGGAATCTCGCATCTTTCCTTTATGGATGCCCGATCCTTTATGAAAGTCTTCTCGGACTGCGAGACGCTTATGCCGTTGGCGCACTATGCGTCCGAGTTTCATCGAGAACGATTCACGTTAGCTGACATCGATTCGGCAATTGCAGAGGTTTCGGGCACCGGTCATTCGCTTCATTTTTCCGCGTTCCAAATTGCAGAGAGGTTGGCTCAGTGTGGTGCGGTTGGCACCTCGCTTGGCCAGCCAACGGCTTCTCCACATAGTAATCGTTCTATCCGCACGTTCGCCGAAATAGCGACTTCCACGGCGGGTATCGATTGGACAGAAACGATCGTCGACGAGGTCTCGAAGCATTGCGCGATGCATTACGACCAAGGCCAATCGACCTGGTCGAGCCCCTACAAGGACCTGACGCTTTACCAAGCCTGGCGATCCGTCGCAGAATACGATTGCAATATTGAAATCCTTGGCTTGAAGGGCTTTCGCAAATTCGTATCAGGCCTACCGTTTATGCCAGAAGCCGCCATTGTGCAACTGCTCAAGCAGCTGGATGTTCCGGTGCAGCTCTGGACTTCGTTCTTGTTGTGCCAAGCATTCTCAATTCCCGGCTGGAGTGCCTGGACCAAGTATCAAACAGACTGGACCAACGCCGAGGGCACCGCCAGCAACGATCTCACCGGATTGCTGGCGATACGACTGGCCTACGATGCGGCACTCGCTGAATCGAAATCGCTGCGATCCAATTGGACTTCGCTCGTCGACATTGAAACGACTTCGCTCCAATTACCGCGGACGTCTCCTGGCGATGATTCCATGGTGCGGTACATATTGCTGAGAGCCAGCGAGATTGCCTATCGAAATCAATTGGTCAAGTCGTTTACTCTTTCAGAACAGATACTGACTGGTACCAACGAGCGAAAGCTTGGTCAAATGGTGTTCTGCATCGACGTGCGCTCGGAACGAATTCGTCGGCATTTGGAGTCACAGTCTAGTGACATAGAAACGTTCGGTTTCGCAGGCTTCTTCGGGATGGCATTCGAATATGCAGAATTAGGGCATTGCCATGGAAAGTCGCAACTGCCGGTGCTGCTGAAACCTCAATTCAAGTTGCACGAAGGTTTTTACAAAACAAGTGACTCGTCCTTAGAAATAGATACGGTCGAAAAACGCAAAAGGACTCAGACTTGGCAAAGGTTTTGGCAAAGCTTTCAAGCTTCGGCGGTCGGTTGTTTCTCATTTGTCGAGACGACAGGATTGCTGTACGGATTTAAGCTGCTCGGGCGCGCTATAGGGTATTCAGCGAAGTTGCTCGATACGCAGTTTGACGGACGGTCTAAGCGAGAGCACGAAGCACTCGGGCCCACGCTGCGAGGCTTGCACGAGCAGGGAATCTCGATCTCTCGACAAGCGGACATGGCAGAAGGTATGCTGCGAAACCTTGGTCTAACCAAGGGCTTTGGGCAACTGGTCGTCTTCTGTGGTCATGCCTGCCAAACAGACAATAATCCACTGGCGGCCGGCTTGGACTGTGGCGCTTGCGGCGGTCACTCTGGTGAGCCGAATGCACGATTCGCCGCACTACTTTTGAATCAGTCTTCCATTCGACAAGCGTTGGCGGAACGCGGCATTGAAATTCCTTCGGATACCCACTTCCTGGGCGCGTTGCACAATACGACGACCGACGCAATCCGCTTCTTCGATGAGGATGGAGTGCCTGCAGGACTGCAAGCTGCGTTGAAGGAACTCAAAAGTAGCTGCGGGGCGGCAACAAAACAAACGCAAATCGAGCGATTGCCGATTGTTGCCAGTTCTTCACTGAATGGCTTACTCAAGCGCGCCAGCGATTGGTCGGAAGTGCGACCGGAATGGGGACTAGCGGGTAACGCCGCGTTCATTGTCGCACCGAGATCGGTTACGAAGAATGCTACGCTCGATGCCCGTTCGTTCTTACACAGTTACGATTACACGCAAGACGAAGACGGAAAGGTTTTGGAAACGATCATGACTGCGCCGATGATCGTTGCAAACTGGATCAATATGCAGTACTACGCTTCGACCGTCGACAATCAGCACTTCGGCAGCGGGAACAAAACAGTACACAATGTGGTCGGAGACTTCGGCATCTTGTCTGGCAACGGCGGTGACTTGATGACCGGATTGCCTTGGCAGTCGTTGCACACCGGCGATGCATATCAACACCTCCCCATGCGATTGCAAGTGGTGATTGCCGCTCCGCGTCAAATGATCGAGCGTGTGATCGCCAAACACGTAGTGGTCGCGAATTTGCTGAGCGGTGCATGGCTGCACTTGGTAGCGATTGAAGCAGGCGAAATTTACCGTTTTAGTGAAGACGGAATCTGGGAGCGTGTTAACGTGGTTCAGGCCGCAAGCAGGAGAGGATTATAAGCATGGAAACGGCAACCCAAAACGGTCTCATAGCCTCTTCGAAGACCCAACGATCACCGCACTTGAAGCGATTGGAGTCGGAGAGCATTCATATTCTCCGCGAAGTCGCTTCGGAGTTTGACAATCCGGCACTACTTTATTCTATCGGCAAGGACTCATCAGTAATATTGCATCTAGCTCGTAAGGCGTTTTATCCGAGCAAGCCACCGTTTCCGCTCTTGCACATCGACTCGACGTGGGAGTTTCGCGAAATGATTGAGTTCCGCGAAAGATACGCTCGTCAAGAACTCGGCTTGGAAGTTATTGCCTACACCAATCAGCAAGGCGTTCGCGACGGCATCAATCCCTTCGATCACGGCCGGGTCTATACCGATATCATGCGGACTCAGCCGCTTAAGAAGTCGCTGACCGACTACAAATTTGACGCGGCGATTGGTGGCGGTCGACGCGACGAAGAAAAATCGCGAGCGAAAGAACGAATCTTTTCGTTCCGCGATCGCAACCATCGCTGGGACCCGCGCAATCAACGTCCCGAATTGTGGAATGTGTTTAATACTTGGAAGCACAAGGGCGAGAGCTTGCGCGTGTTCCCGATCTCGAACTGGACCGAATTGGATGTGTGGCAATACATCTTGCAGGAACAAATACCGATCGTACCGCTGTACTTTGCCAAGCATCGTCCCGTTGTTCGCCGTGGCGACGACCTGATCGTGGTCGATGACCAGCGAATGCGATTGGAACTAGGCGAGGAACCCGAAATGATGAAAGTCCGTTTCCGGACGTTGGGGTGTTATCCCGTGACTGGCGCAGTCGAGTCGAACGCTGCGACGATTGAGGACATCGTGTACGAAATGTTGACGACACGCGTTTCTGAACGTCAAGGTCGAGCCATTGACCGAGACGAATTGGCGGCCATGGAACGCAAGAAACGGGACGGGTATTTCTAATGAACGCTAAAACTATCGAAGCCTGCCTTACCCACCACAACGCCAAGGATTTGTTGCGGTTCATTACTTGCGGAAACGTAGACGATGGCAAAAGTACGCTCATCGGACGTTTGTTACTCGAAGCGGGTGCAATCTACGACGACCAGATCGCCGCCTTGAAGAGTGAATCCGAGAAACACGGGACCGTTGGCGATCTCATCGACACGGCGCTTTTGCTGGATGGGCTCGAAGACGAACGGCAACAAGGGATTACGATCGACGTAGCCTACCGTTACTTTACCTCTCCGACTCGCAAATTCATCATTGCCGATACGCCCGGGCACGAGCAGTTTACTCGCAACATGGCCACTGGCGCTTCAACGGCGGACTTGGCGATCATACTCGTGGACGCGACCAAAGGTATCTCCACGCAAACACGACGCCATGCGTTCATCGTGTCACTGCTGGGCATCAAGCACATAATCCTGGCTGTCAACAAAATGGATTTGATGGGGTATCGGCAAGATGTCTTCACGCAACTTGCAAATGAGTTCGCTCACTTCGCTCGCGATCTTTTGCTCGAGGACGTTTGCCCGATACCGCTCTCTGCGCTCGAAGGTGATAACGTTATTGCTGCGAGCAAACGCACTGCTTGGTACGACGGGCCGACGTTGCTCGAGCAGCTTAACTCAGTGAAAGTTGAGTCGAATCGCGAATTTGCGGCGCTCCGTTTTCCGATTCAATGGGTCAACCGGCCTGACTCGAACTTTCGTGGCTTTAGCGGCACGATCGCGTCGGGCACGCTGAACGTCGGTGATCAAGTTATCGTTCTACCATCGCAAAAAACGGCTCGCGTGAAGTCGATCGTGACGATGGATGGTCCACTTGCCCAAGCATCGGCTGACGACTCAATCACCGTGACCATCGACAGTGAAATCGACATCACGCGAGGCGACATGCTAGTTAGCCCTGAGTCAACACCAACACCAAGCCGCCGTGGCGAAGCGACTTTGGTATGGATGTCGGAACAGCCGCTTGTCCCTGGCAAATCCTATTGGTTCAAGCATACAACGCGACGTACTTCGTGCGAGATCGAAGCGATTCGCTTTCGTACTGATATTAACACGTTGCAGGGGATCAGTGCATCATCACTAGCGCTCAATGAAATTGGACGCTGCCATATCAAGCTGCACGATCCAGTAATGTTTGACGCCTATTCCACGAATCGCGAAACGGGCTCCTTCATTTTGGTCGATCGCATTACCCACGAAACGGCCGCTGCGGGAATGTTTTGTGAACCTAGCGACGATCCAGCGGCAGGTGGTCACTGGGATGCACAATCTGTGATGTTGTGTCCTCGACCCGTTCGCAGTCGTGTTTCGGAGAGGGAGCGGCGAATGCGCTATCGCCAAGAGCCGGTTACGATTCTAATTACAGGTTTGAGTAGCTCAGGGAAAACCAGCATCGCTTTAGCGCTGGAAGAACAACTGTTTCAAGATGGCCGCACATGCATTGTTTTGGATGGCCAAACCATGCGATTGGGGATCAGCCGCGATCTAGGGTTCGCTGCAGAAGAACGTTCTGAGAACCTACGCCGCGCTGCCGAGATTGCCAAGCTCATCAATGATTCGGGACAGATTTGTATTGCGGCCTTTGTCGCGCCGAGTGCTTGGGTCCGACAAAAAGTGCGAGAGTTGATCGGCAAAGACCGTTTCTTCCACGTTCATTTGTCGACATCCAGCGAGGTCTGTCGCAGTCGTGATATAACCGGACAGTATCAGGCAGCTGACAGAGGGGAAATCAGCAGTTTTCCAGGCGTGACGTTCGACTACGAGACGCCAGAGGATGCCGACCTGACGATTGACACGAAGGATGTTGCAGCAGCAACGGTCGCCGATTCGATCATTGCCGCGATCGTGCAATCGCACTTGGCGTAAACTTGCAAATTTCTCAGTTTCAAACCATTCACTGAACGAACAATGCAACCGTGGAACATATCAAAAACCTCGAACTGCGTAGCGAAATCCGTCATTTGGGAACTTTCCTCGGCGAAACGATTCGTGAACTTGAAGGCGAGCAGGCGTTTCAAGTTGTTGAGGAACTACGAAAGTTAGCTTGGGATCGCAGAGCCGGTGTCGAGAATTCGGAAGAACGGATGGTCGATCGGATCTCGAGCCTGAGCGTGGAGCAATTGTTTATCACCACACGCGTCTTCACGGTTTTCTTGGATTTGCTGAATATGGTCGAGGACCGTAGACGAGTCCGGGTGCTCGGTGATCGAGCGCGCGGCGTCTATCCACAGCCTCGCAACGAATCCATTCGCGATGCCATTTTGCAACTGCATAACTCTGGGAAGACCGCCGAGGAAATCCAAAAACTGATCGACGAACTCCATATTGAACTTGTCTTCACCGCCCATCCCACAGACGCCAAACGCCGATCGGTGCGAAGCAAACTGACCGCCATACGCGGCCTGCTAACCGTACTGGATCACGATCCGTACCCTGAAGCACGCGACCGAGCGGAGCAGGAGATTCGCGTCGAAATCGCGAAACTTTGGCAAACGGACTTCATTCGCCCTTGGCGCCCCACAGTGATGCAAGAAGTATCGCGTGGTCTTTCGATCAAACCGGTACTTTGGGATGAAATTCCGCTAATTACGGACGAATTTCGACGTGGGATTATCGAAAATTATGGCGATGCGGTGAAGTTAAAACGACCCTATTTAACCTTTGGTTCATGGATTGGCGGTGATCGTGACGGACATCCCGGAGTAACCGCCGATGTGACTCGCGAAACCGTGACTTGGTTGCGACGTGAGGCTCTCGCATTTCATCTGAAGGCTTGCGATACGTGGTTCAATACACTGAGCCTGTCTGAGCGGCAGGTTAAGCTGACTGGCAAGCTGGGCACTCCAATCTCTAGTGCCGAGTCGAAGTATCCAGAGTTGAAAGCCCGGCTATCGGCATTACCGCCAGGTGAGTTGTGTCGTCGATGGCTGGCAACGGTTCGATGGCGATTGGAACAGACGCAGCAAGTGCTATTTAGTAGCCAACCAACCGAAAATATCAGATGCTCATCAGTTACTGGCGCCTACCAATCAGCGGATGAGTTGGCGACGGATGTCGGGATCCTCGCCGATGCTCTCGATGCAACTCCGGCAGGGAAAAGTGGAATCAGTGGAGTTCGCGATTGGCTGGTGCAGATCGCAACGTTTGGGTTTCACTTAGCAAGATTGGATGTTCGACAAAATGCCAAGGTCTACAGTGATGTAATGGACACGATCTTGAAGCGAAATGGCCACTGCGAAAGTTGGAAGACGCTAGACGATGCCGCGAGAATTCTGTTATTAGAAAAGTCACTCGATGTCAAACTACCGCTCGCTGTAGGTGATAGCGAAGCCGATGCCATGGCGCGCGAGACACTAGCCATGTTCCGAATGCTGCACGATGTGACAGCGACGCGTACCAAAGCGGCCTTTGGTGCGCACGTGATCAGCATGGCTGCAGTGCCGAGCGATGTGCTAACCGTGCTGTGGCTGTGGAAGCAAACTTCAACTGCCTCCAATGAGATGTTGACGGGCGCTCAGGGAATGCCTATCGCTCCCTTGCTCGAAACGATCGAAGACTTGCAACGCGGGCCTGAGATATTGGCCGGCATGTTGAGCATCCCGGCTTATCGCGAATACTTACGAAAGCAAGATGATCATCAAATGATCATGCTCGGGTACTCCGATAGCACTAAGGACGGCGGTTATTTGACGGCATGTTGGTCTTTGTACGTCGCGCAGAAGAGTCTCGTAAAAGTCGCTGAACAATACGGCGTCAATCTGACGTTCTTTCATGGTCGCGGCGGTTCGCTGGGACGTGGTGGTGGACCGACTGCACGAAGCATCATGTCGTTGCCAACGGGTTCGTTTCGCGGTTCGATGCGATTGACCGAGCAAGGTGAAGTGATGGCGGACCGATACGACGATCCCGCCATCGCGCATCGTCACTTGGAGCAAGTCATCTGGTCGTCATTGCTTGCGGCTGGCAATCCAGCGCCGCCGCCGCCGGATGAGTGGCTGGCCACGATGGATCGAGTTTCCGCGAGTTCATTCGTCGCCTATCGCAAGCTTTTGGAACAGCCGCGGTTTGTAGAGTTCTTCCGATGCGTCACACCGCTTACGGACATCGAGCAACTGCCGATCGGTTCGCGTCCGTCACGCCGCGTTCCCGGTGGCGGGCTTAGCGACTTGCGCGCAATTCCTTGGGTTTTCTCGTGGACGCAATCGCGTTGTTTGCTGCCCGCTTGGTACGGCCTGGGGGCTGCGTTGAAGCCGCTGATAGACGACCTTCAGCAGCATTTACTATTGAGATCCATGTACAGCGAATGGATCTTCTTTCGCGCCGTGATCGACAATGCCGAACTGGCGCTCGCCAAATCGGACATGCAAATTGCGTCCCACTATGCAGGACTAGCGGCGGATGAGCCCGATCTAAAGCCGATCGCAAAGATGATTGCTGATGAGTTTGAGACGGCCAGTGATGTGGTGTTGCAGTTAACGGGTCGCAGTGAACTGCTTGATGGCACGCCTTGGTTAAAGGAGTCGATCCGAGTTCGCAATCGTTTCATTGATCCTTTGAACTTGACTCAAGTTGAACTGCTGCGTCGCAGTCGCCAGCAAAAACTGACGGAGCAAGAAAGCGAAGAGCTACGACACCTAACTCGATTGACCATCAACGGTGTGGCTGCCGGTATGCGCACGAGCGGGTGAATTCAGTTCTAGGGAAATAGTGCATGTCCAATTAACTCTTTCGCACCGATCGCCGCCCTGAGATTTGCAGACGTACTAACGCCGTATTACTCCGCCGACCGAACTGTCCGCGAATACACGGAAGAGCGCTACTTACCGGCGGCTGCTGCTTACCTGGAGCGAGCTGCCAACAAAGGAGATCTAGGTCGTCGAATCGTCGATCAACTAGGTCCTCGAACTGCTTGAGCATGGTAAAATTACGTCACGGGTGCTGATCCATTTTATGGGGTAATTGAATTGAACGATTTCTCTGCAATGGACAACAAATTTGCGTTACTTAACGTCAGTCAGATGGGCGAAGCGGACGCATTGTCGATTGTCGCCGGCAAGACTGTCGTCGAGCTGATGGACAATGCGGGTAATGCTGTGTCGATGACGTTGGATCAAGCGATCACAGGTCCCTGTGTTTTGACACCGCACGATGGTGAATTTCGCCGCCTCTTCGATCCGAGCGGTGACAAGCTAACCCGCACTCGCATGGCTACGAAACGATGTGGAGCCATCATTATTCTAAAGAGTAGCGACACCGTCATCACTGCCCCAGATGGTCGTTCGATTATCAATAGCAACGCGCCACCTACGTTGGCTACCGCGGGTTCAGGTGATGTGTTGAGCGGATTGGTGCTCGGGCTGCTTGCGCAGGGTATGGAACCTTTCCTCGCTGCTTCTGCGGCGGTGTGGCTGCACGGTTCTGCGGCGATTGAATTTGGCCCCGGGCTGATAGCCGAGGATCTGCCGGACATGTTGCCAATCGTACTTCGTCGTCTCTACGAGCGAAATTAAGGCAATGAAGGAACAAGACAGCCAGAAACAAATTTGTGCAGCAGGAGAATTAAGCCTTCTTTGGAATCGGAAATATTTATGCATGCGATGGTTCTAAAGTAAATTGGCCATGCGTTGGAATGAACAGAACTTGACGACTCCACACGGGGGCCGGGCGAAATTCGTGTCAAGGTCAGTGCCTGCGGTGTTTGTCGCACGGATCTGCATGTCTTAGATGGCGAACTACCTTATCCGAAAGTATCGAAAATTCCGGGACCGCAATCGTTGGCAGCGGAATAGGCTCGGTAGCTGCCGCAGACTTTACGATTCGCGATGGAGATATTCCCGAATCGAATTGGCCGTCGTTTACGGTGACACTCAGGGACATTGCAATGGCGAAGAGTTAATCCGCGAGTTGTGTGGTCACCTGAACTTCGATCAGGATCGGTGATAGTTTCTTCCCAGACAATGGCGCCAGATTTTATCCAGACGGACATGTCATGTAGAAATGCGTCTCACTGATCGAGAAAATCGAAGACCAGCATCGGCATTACGCTGTCGCTGCGGGAGTTGCTTCAGGGAAATCAGCGCCTCGCGATACTTCTTCCCAGGCCGTAAACTCTTCTCGAAGTTCATCGAGCTTTGAGATCGCGCCGTCGAACGCATCATTGCCAAGCAATAGACGGTGAGGCGGATTGGAGGATTCGACGGCCTGTACGATCGCTTCGGCAGCACGGACTGGATCGCCATCTTGATTGCCAGAGAGCGCACGTAGATGACGAATATTCTTGTCGGCTGTGTCGGCATAGTCTTCGATTTGATGTTCCGTCTCGTTGGCTGAGCGTCCAGCCCAATCGGTGCGGAAGCCGCTAGGTTCAACCAGCATGACCTTAATGCCCAGTGGTTCCACCTCTTGCCAAAGTGCTTCCGACAAACCTTCCACTGCAAACTTCGTCGCGTTGTAATAGCCGAGAGCTGGAAATGATCGCAATCCGCCGATCGACGAGAGATTGACGATGAAACCCCTACGGCGTTTCCGCATTCTCGGCAAGAAGATATGAATCATGCGACTCAGTCCAAAGACATTCACATCGAACATCTTGCGAACCTCCTCCTCGTCGCTTTCTTCCACGGCGGCGAAGTACCCAATGCCTGCGTTATTGACCAACACATCGATGCCACCGTAATGATCTTCCGCCGCTTTGACGGCTGCTTCGGCTTGTGACCTGTCCGTCACATCCAGCTTGAGAACCAGTGCATCCCCAAGCTCGGCCAAGTCGCGGACATCTTCTGGATCCCGAGACGTCACGACGACTCGGTAGCCCAGCTCAAGCACATGTTTTGCGATCTGCCGACCGAATCCCGTGGAGCATCCCGTGATAAACCAAACGGGCTTATCGGATTGCTTATTGTTCTTTGATGAAGTTGACATTTCTTTGCTTTCTAAATTTTGGAGCTATCGAACTGTGCCGAGTCCACTCGCCTGTAGCGGAATCGGCGAAAGCCGTCCGGTTCTGTTCATGAAATCGCGATAACCATACCGGAGCGCTTGGGCCCGTACCGCTAACGTCCGTGCCATTTGGTTTTTGTGTAATCTGCAGTAGCCATACTTAGCGAAACGAGACAATTGATTGATTTACACTCGCATTCCCTATGCCAATTCGACGTTATCTTCAAAATTGACTTCTCGTTTGACGCCCAAGATCAGCAACTTTAGAGCTCACTTGCCCTCTTGCGGTTAGGCAGCTTGCACAAGTCTGCCCACTCATGGCCTCTGACCGACCATTGCGGCAGCTCACATTTCGTGTTGCTTTCTCAAGCAGCAGCGCTGCAGCGTTTCCTGCTTGGAAAGTGTCTACGCAATGCGCGTTTCATGGCATCGAGAGCTTTTCCAATTCACCATGGCGGAATCCGCGATATCGAATTGAAGCGAGCTCTGGATGTATTCGCGACATCCACAAGTTCGGTGGTCGGGACGTTGATGTCTACATCGACGAACCAGCAAAAGGAGTTTATTGCCAACAACAAAGCCAACTGGAAGACGGTTCGCATATTCGATTCCAACCTCCAGTAGCATGTGGTAACATCGCGAGGATCATGTAATTTCGTGGCATTTAAATTGAGAGATCGGAGTCAACTCAATGGGGCAAGCTGCCGTGGCGGCGACGACCGGTCGTTTGGCGGGGCTGGATGCGCTACGCGGCCTGATGTTGGCCATCGTGTTGGCGGACCACTGCGGTGGCATGCTTGCCCAGGCGAGTTTCGTCCGCCAATGGACACTCATGGGACTGGGCTGGTCCGATGCGGCTGAGGCGTTTGTATTCCTGTCTGGCTTCACGTTTGGATGGGTCTACAGCGCGCGCATCCAGCGACACGGAGTGTGGCTAGCGCTACGGCAGGGCATGTTGCGCACGCTACAAATCTACCTCGCCTATCTCGTCACCGTCATGCTGGTGTGGTTCCTGCATCAAGTAGGGCAAGGCGTGCAATGGCGGGCGGCGCTCGCTACCCTGGATGGGCGACTGTCGGCAGCATTGTTGCTGCGCGATCAACCGTATGCGGTAGGCATTCTATGTTTGTACGTCGTCTGCTTGCCACTGACTTTGCTTGGCTTTGTCGCACTGCGGCGCGACCAAGGGTGGCTACTCTTGCTGATCTCCTACGGCTGTTATGGTCTGGTTCAGGTTTTTCCTAGGCTGAATCTTCCGGCGGAGCACGGCGTCTGGTTTTTCAACCCATTCGCTTGGCAATTGTTGATGGTTGGCGGTGCGTTGCTCGGCCGCGCGTCGCGCAGTGGGCGGGCTGTGCAACTGCCGACGGCCACATGGCGGACGATTGCGGCGGCGGCGTCCTGTGGCGTGGTCGCGGTTGGTTTGTGGTTTCAGAAAGGCGACTTGGTAATCGGAGTAGAGGCGATGGAAGCCTTCCGCAATGTTACTGCCTACACGCAGTGGCACTACGAGTGGCTGGGGAAAGCGGAGTTAGGTCCGCTGCGAGTGTTGCACTTTGCGGCCATGGCCTATTTGTTGTCGGTGCTCGCACCGCTGCGCAGCGAATTATGGACGCATTGGTGTCTGGCACCGCTACGTGCCTGTGGCCGTCATTCTTTGGCGGTTTACTGCACGGGCGTGTTGCTGACGCACGCGCTGGAATTTGCCCCCGCTTCGCTCAGCGCCACTCCGCTACGCGCTCTACTGCTGACGGTGCTCGCCTTGGCGATCCAGTGTGCTGCTGGGGCGCTACTCGGGTTGCGAGATTCAAACACTTCTACTCCCTTCAGACTAACAGAGTCTTAATTTGCCGATGAACCAATAAACTGCGGCAAGAAAATTTCTGCCGAGATTTATCGCTGTTGGCGCATCACCCTCGCGATGATTAGTCCCAATGCTACGATCATTGTGAAGACTCCGAGGTAAAATCACACGGTACTTCCCGTACGATAACTTTCGCCTGTACGTTCTCGAAGCGCTAGAGCGGCTTCCCTATGTTCGTCAACGACTTCGTCGACAGACCTTCGGTCACGCCTTACGCTGTCTGGGAATCTGATAACGAGTGGACGGTCGCCTCGACTGTCAACCATTCGGCTACCAGCACAACTTTCAAGGTCGTCGAATACAAATTTTCGGCTTGGAAAATCTGACGCTCACCGATAAGATTCTCTATTCCTTTTGGGAAGAATAGATACGGACCTCGATGAAGGTCGAACCAAACTGCATACAGTCTGCTTTTGTATTGAATGCCATCGGCCGGAAACACCAGTGTTTCACACCCGTTCGAATGGCTTTTGTTAAACAGACACTCGGATATTGCGATTCCGTCTCCCAAGACGTTCGCACGCTGCGGAACGATCTGCTCCAAATCGCCGATTTCGTCCGAGACCTTCGTAAAAGTGATGTCTGCGAAGAACTTCTCATTTGATCTTTCCCAGCGAAACTTCCCCGACACGTTCGATTCCTTGCCCTCGTGAACAATGCGATGGGAGAATGTGCCATCAGCGACATAGTCCATGAGGGACTCAGACGAATTCTCCCAAACACTTGCCAAACTCTGCGCGTGTGCAGCACTCGGTTGGCCGACAATCAGTACAGTGGAAAGAAAAGCGAAATTCGCAATATCCAATACTTGCTCCGGTCAAACCAACCCGATTTAGAAATCCGTGGTTCGGCGATGTTCCAAAACTAACTTCTGTCTTCGCGAACAGGAGATGTGGGGGACACTCAAGTTTCGTAGCGGCCAATTCATACCCGTAGTAGAAACCCGAATGGCGACCAGCACCGTGATCTCTCGCTAGCCAGCGACACAGCAGCTTAACGGGCGATGGTCCGGGCACACGCAAACAAGCTGTGACCCCGAGGTTTTTTGTCCGTTTTCACCACCGGTAGCTCAGAGCGCGACACATAAAACCCCTTTAAATCAATGTGGCTGCCCTCTGACCGTTAGCGGTGACCTCACCGCTCCAGCTTCCTGTCTTTTTTCGACCACTTACCTGCAACATCTGGAACGTACGTCACCGACTCACCTTCGGCAACCTCGCCGACAATGACGAGCCAACCCTCTGGCAATCGCGCCCTGTGGATTAACGTTCCAAGGGAATTATCTACAGACTCAAACACAAGCTCTGAAGCCCTTTGTGCCTTTCTCACTCCTCCTTCATTTTGTCCCCAGGCGCCCGCGGCAAGGCACAACAAAGCCATCAAGAAAAACGCTCCACTTGACCTGTAATTCATAACTGTGTTTCCCAATATTATCAATTAGAATTCCGCTTGGCGTACGTGTAGCAAGCAAACGCAACGATCGCTAACACCAAAGCGGTCAACAAAACGACTCGTAAACCCCGCGAGCGCGTTACCGGTGCGAAGAACAATGACCGATCAACCGCTTTATTTCCGTCCCAAATAGTATATTCAATGCTCCCACGGGAGGCGTCTCGCAGCTCCGTGCCTACTGGGGGATCAATCCCCGCCCAACTGAACTCGGTTGAATCTACTTTGCCTAGACTAAGAACGCTGATGTTAGCAACCTGCTTGAGCCTTTGCTCGCCATTCCGCAAATGCTCAACAACTAGTTTCGATGGGAACCAAAGCCCATCAACAAGAGCAAGCTCAACTGTGATCTCGCTCTCATAGAGTCCAGCACCATTACTGCTAAACCCCTTGGCATGAATGATGCTCGGTCCCTTATTTGCAGCGATGTCAATCGTGTATGTGACTCCATTCATCAGCTCGTTGATGACAGTATAGATCACGCCACTGGTATCCCGTCGTTTGGACCATGACTGAGTCTTTACGTCGCCGCGACCGATCATTTCAGTCATTGAATAGATTCGGTATAGTCGCACCTCGGCAGTACTCTGTCCAATATCTCTCAAGTGAAACAATTGGAGCCTGTCACGAACGTCCTCCTCTAATTCAACAAGTCTACGACGATGGAAGTAACCCTTCGTATCTGATTTCTGACCGTAAATCCCAACTTCTTCGTAGAAAGAAATTTCATCCGTAGCGGCATTATCGACGACTCGATAATCAGATTCTGACTCAAACTTTACCAACTGGGTTACCCGCATCTTCGCGCCGTCTGATACGACGTGAAACTTTGAAGATTCGACCACACCAAGTCGATCTGTGGTTGTGGCAATGACTGCTTTTCCAGAATTTGCCGTTTTCGCTCGATAGGCGAGAGTAGCCTGCTCTAGCTCGTCGATGCTCGCATACTCTTGTGAGAGACACGGCGCGGCGTAACACGCGTAAACTGTGCAAAAAAAACAACAACAAAAATAACTGCTCCCGTTTATACTCATAGCGGCGCTCGACTGGTGCAGATTTCTACGTTGTGTGTTGGATAGCGTTGAAGTGCTTTTGTCGTAAACCTTGCTCGGACGCAAACACACGATTGTGTCGCGTCTGTCCCTGGCATTCGCGCTAGTACGTAGTGGTGCCTAGCTACCCACTTGGCAGTCAGGCGAATCGGCGTATGTCGCGGTGGTCCACGAGTAAGTTTGTGTGCCGCTTCCCACGCAATTGCCATTCTGGTCTTCTTGGCATGTCCTCTGTCTTCTGCATTTCACACTGATATTGTCGAGGCAATTATCATCTTGGTCATGCTGAGTGCTATCGCAAGACGGATGAACGTATAGCCTCCATTTCTGTTCTCCAGAGCAACCTGTAAGTTCGTCTGGCTCTGCAGGATTGCAAGGGGCGTCGCTGAGACACCAAGTTCCATTTGTCACAACCCTTCTATTGCATGTATCTGCAAAAACCCAACCACTCACAGCTAACAAACTACAGCCAAGCAGTACAGCTCTATACATGTTCCACCCTCCTTCGAAAACAGGCAACCTACCATTCCTCAATCACCGTCAATCGAGGATACGAATCGGAATCGAGTAATTGGGTTCATACGGACTATCGGTCTCAATCTTGACGAACGAATCACTAAACCCATTCAGTCGTTTTTCGGGGTTGTACGTGACACTTAACTCCAAGTTGTGGCTTGGACTATCCAGCCTTGGCGTATCCACAGTAATTGCGGGGTTGTTAGAATAAGCACTTTTGAGCATAACCGGCGGGTCATAATTACTTTCAATTGTAATTTTTGCAAATGCATGTCTTTCGTCCAACTCGATTCGCTTGATGTTCAACTCGTAGTGTGGCTTTATGTAACAACTAGCTACTAGCGGCAGGGATTCAAGCTTCCCGCCATCTTTGTCTTGCTGATACAGTACATTTACCTTACTGCTGAAGTCCCCTCGCCTCGACCCTGTACTGACTTCCATGCCGACCGTCGCTTTCCCGTTTGGCTCCAAACGGGAAGTGCTCACGATCACGTTCGTGCATGTGCAAGTGATGTCAACACGAATGATTTTCAGGGGAATGTCTGAAGTATTGACGATGGCAAATTCGTGCTTTTTGACAGTATTTTGTTTGACGACCCCGATCGAGATCGGTGATTCGTCACATTTTAGGAACGCAGTCTCAGTTCTCGGCCAAAGCGCGATCACGCTAACCAAAGTGAACAGAAAAAAGACCGTAGCGATTACATCGGTTGTCGCAAGTTTGGCCGTCGGATGAATCATAATTAACCTTGCCAATTGCTAAAAACGGTAATCGCTACAGCGGCTCAACTACAAAATTGGACATGGCAGCCCAGCGTCAGCCTAATTGGCGACTATACTGCCAGTACCTGCGTTTAGGCAGCGATGTAGCCCATAGTCATTGTCAACGCCAAGAACTTGCAGCGGGTTCCCCTATGCGTCATGCCAGCACTTAGACTGACGTTATTTCACAAATTCCTGGACTATTTCGTTTGCCTCGGCGTTATGTAAAGCCGAGTGGATTAGATTAATCGAAAACTCTCGGTGGTTTCCGATACCCTTCATTTCAATCGTGACTCGCACTGAAAGCGACGCGACAACCGATAGCGATTTATCGGAGCGCGACTCCGGCACGAATTTAAATCGCAGGGCGCGAGCTACCGTCTTGTTGGGTGCTAGATAGGAAACAGCAGAGCCTCGCACGCATTCGCAGGAAGTTTTAATCGCAGCGACTTGGTCGGAGGAATTCAGTCCCAATCGCTCGAACGGAATGCAAAGATAACTGGATTCACTAGCAAAGATTACGCCAGCGTCGAATGATTGATGATCGTAGGCGGCACTCGCGGTTACTGAGTTGGCAGTAGCGTTTTCCTGACACTCGGAGGCCAGAAATCCAACCAAAAGACCGAGACTCACTGAAGCCACAATTGGCAGCCGAGAACTAATTGCTTGTGAGCTTGTGAGCTTGTGAGCTTGTGAGCTTGTGAGCTTGTGAGCTTGCATGATGAGATACGCTTCTTCAAAACACCTGCTAAAGACGTTCGAAATGCGATTCATTTGTGATTGTTTCAAGTCGGTGGACAAAAGCAATAGTTTGGGAAGAGAAACTTTCAAGATTTTCAAAATAGATTTTGCGGGATGCGGCGCGATGTGCGAAGCAGTGACGAATTAAGGAGGCTGAATCACGCTGTGGCTTGCAAAGCTTTTCAACGCGCGGAACATTAAGTCAAACATCGTTAGCCATGCAGTCGGCTACAAAGGTGGGTCGGCACTGTCGCACAGATTGCGATTTGCTCGGGGCGAAAACATTCCATGGCTCCGCTGGAGACTGATCGGCGGAGCGATTAGCGACCGAAATGTAAGCGACAAACCCGCAATCAACTTGCTTGCTAGAATGCCGTGGGTTCGAGTCGAGACCAAGCATCGCGATGACTGGAGACCAGACCAATGATGAAACCCCACCAAGTCGCGGTGGTGTTGCTGTTGACACTGCATACTTGGCTGTTGGGCTACGGGGCCTGGTGGATGAGCCCAACGCTGGACGAACCGGCGCATGTGGTGGCAGGGATCAGCCATTGGCGCTTCGGCGATTTTTCGCTCTATCGAGTCAACCCGCCGCTGGTGCGGATGATCGCCAGTGTGCCTGCTCTGGTGTTGGGCTACCAATGCGATTTTCCAGAATTGTCGAAGCTGCACGCTGGACGCTATGAGTTCCATCTCGGCGAAAGCTTTGTACACGACAATGGGCGGTGGTCGCTGTGGTTGACCACGCTGGGCCGCTGGGCCTGCATTCCGTTCAGTTGGCTCGGCGGGCTGGTCTGCTATCGCTGGGCCAAGGAACTCTACGGCCTGGCGTCAGGCTTATGGGCCTGCAGCCTATGGTGCTTTTCGCCTATGGTGCTGGGACACGCCGCACTGCTAACACCCGACGCGCATGCCGCCGCACTGGGCGCACTGGCTTGCTACACCTTCTGGCTATGGTTGCGCACACCGACTTGGCAGCGCGCTATCTCGACCGGATTGATCCTGGGCTTGGCTGAATTGTCTAAGACAACGCTGATTCTGCTGTATCCGATCTGGCCGCTGCTGTGGATAACCTATCGCTGGCACGAGCGCCGGAAGATGACTTGGCGACGCTGGCGCGACGAAGCGGCCATGTTGGCCTTGCGCATGCTCATCGGCTTGTACCTGATCAACCTGGGCTACTTGGCCAATGGAAGTTTTGTGCCATTGAAGCAATACACGTTTGCCAGCGAGTTGTTCGGCAACAGTCCCAGCGGCGATGCCGACCGTCGTGGTCTGGGCACCGGCAATCGCTTTAGCCAAAGTTGGCTGGGAGAGCTACCGGTGCCACTGCCGTATGACTATGTGATGGGTATCGACACGCAGCAGCGCGACTTCGAAAATTTTCGGCGTCCGTCGTATTTGCGCGGCGAGTTTCAAGAGCGCGGTTGGTGGTACTACTACGCCTACGCCGCCCTGATTAAAACTCCACTGGGTACATGGGCCCTGATTGGTCTAGCACTGTACACCCGTTGGAGGCGCGTCATTCCCAGCGCGTTATGGCGCGACGAATTGATCGTGCTCGCACCAGCCGCCATTATCTTTTTCGTCGTTAGTTCCAAAACAGGGTTTAGTCACCATTATCGCTATGTATTCCCCTGCCTACCGCTGGTCATGATTTGGACCAGCCAGGTGGCCGCGGTCTGGAGTGGCACTGCGCAGGGTTTCGACAATCGCCGGGGCTGGAGTACATGGCGCTGGTGTGCATGGCGCTCGCGCGGGTGGCGTTCGTTGACGACGGTTTGTTTGGCCGCTTCGATCGGCAGCAGCCTGTGGCACTTTCCGCATAGCTTGGCCTATTTCAATGAAGCAGTTGGTGGCCCACGCCATGGTGCCGACCATTTGATCAATAGCAATATCGATTGGGGGCAAGACCTGTTGCACTTAGAGCGTTGGATCGCGAAACAAACAACGGGCCAAACTGTTTACCTGGCATTTGACGATTACCTCAACCCCTTTGATCTAGAGATTGCCCAGATCGCACCCTGGCCGATACCACAGTCGTCGGCAGACGATCAGTCCGTCGGTGAGCCTGAAGTGCCGGATGGTTATTACGCGATCAGCGTCAATCAGCTTTATGAATTTCCCTGGCCGCTGCGTCAGCCCGATGGCTCGCTCTACTTCATCGATACGCGTCCCTTGCAGGCGCTCCGGGGCGTACCGCCAGTTGGCTGGGCGGGTTATTCGATCCGCATCTATTCGGCCCAGCAACTGCGCGCCGCCTATCGCGCGGTGGAAATCCCCCAGCGACGATATCTGGATTCAACCTGAGTGTCCGTGGGTCTAGGGACATCGATTCAACTGCTGACGTTTCGCTCTTGAAACCACTGACCGCGCAGCGGTCGCAGACGGTAGCCGTGGGTCGTAGGCCCACGGACACGGTCGTTCGGTTATAATGCGATCATGAGTTTCATACCGCGACAACAATACGAATTGTACCATGCTCAGATCGCGGCGCGACGTCTGGAGCTGGCACGGCGAGCGACTGCTGAGGAGAAAGTCGATCGCTATGCGGAGATTCTCGCGGTAGCTAATGGCGCGCACAAACCAAAGATATCTGTCGCGGAGCGGGCGGAGCGTTGGCGATTTGAGAAACTACCAATTCGCTTGAAGCTGCTGGCTGCGTTCAAGAATACGTCGCAGCTTAAGGATAACTTGGAACCACGCGATTGAAGGAATCACTGCAAAACACATTGACTCGATTCGCGCAGGAGTTGCTAAAGCACGGGTTTCGATATGCCTTGATTGGTGGCTTGGCCAGTTCGATACGAGGACGCGCGAGAGCAACGGAAGATATCGATTTGATTCTGTTGTGCGATGTAACGGAAGCGCTCGCTTTAGTCGCCTCGCTTCATCAAACTGGCTTTGTGCCGTTGATCGATAACTACGAGGAAGTTGTCAAGTCTGCATTGCTCCTCCCGTTGTTGAATGAACGCAGTAATATCCAGCTCGATTTGGCGATCGGTCTGTCCGGATTTGAACGGGAAGTAGTCGAGCGTGCCGACCCAATCTTCATCGGTCACAGCGAGATCTTTGTCGCGACGGCGGAAGATCTGTTGATTATGAAGGTAATGGCTGATCGGCCTCAAGACCAGCAAGACGTGAATGGAATCATTGCTGTGCAGGCGGGACAACTCGACTGGAACTATTGCATAGAAACTGCCACTCAATTGCAGGACGCAGTATCTGTCGACTTGGTTAGCAGGATCGAAGCGCTGCGGCCTAAATGAACACCTGAAAATGAATTCATCCGACTGCGGCTCGCCGACTTTCGTCCACGGCGCGGTGGGCCTTGGTGGGTAGCTGCCAGTCATGCTCCTGCCGAGATGAACTCGAAAACGGTGAGCAAAAAAGTGGGTGGCTGTTGCCGAGCAGGAACGGAAGTTCGGATAAGGTACTCATCAACCCGAGGGTCGACGTGTAACAAACACTTGCTGCAGCCGGATAAACCGGCGAACGGGGCGGCTGTGTGCGTTAACGAATTGCGCTGCGTACACTTCAGTCCACCACGTCCGACACGCTGAGAGTTAGGTCGGGAAATGCTAACAGTCGAATCGAGTCACCTTTTTGGAATGTCTCGTGAACTCTATAGTCTTCCACTGAAAACTGGTGATGGTCGACCGTTGCCATTTCAATACCTGTTCGAGAAAAACTGGTTCATCCGGCTGAGATTCGTCGCCGGTGGTGCTGGATGTTTGAATCCATAAACTTGATTAACCCGAAGATCATTTTACTCTGGATTCAACCTGAGTGTCCGTGGGTCTAGGTCCCACGGCAAGCGTCTGTTTTTAACGTAGGGTGGGTCGAGCGAGCCGTAGGCCGCGATGCCCCACCATGTTAGGCTTGTTTGTGGTGCTGGTGGGTCAGCATCGCTGTCGCGATTTGACCCACCCTACAGCTACAGCTCTGGAGCTATAGTCAATTGTTGCGTGCTACAGTCAGGAGCCGCGTCGGGCAAAGATGGCCAGCCAATTGCCTTTGGCCACCACGCTGCATGGCTATTTTTCTCATCCGACCTACGCGAAATCTTTTCTAAATTGCGTACATGTTTTTCTTGACACAGCGCAACGAAACGTTTTAATGAGGGAAGTACGGGGCGAGAAATCGCTCTGAACTCGGGCAATGAAGCAGTTTTGCTCTTTAGCTCCAAGGTCGCAGTCATGCAAGCTCACAAGCTCACAAGCTCACAAGCTCACAAGCTCGCAAGCTCACAAGCGAGTAAAACACGGCTACAAGCTGTGTTTGCGATGAGTCTTGGTTTGGCGATGGTGTCGCTGGCCTTGTCCTGCGGTTGTCAGCGTCACACTTCGGCGGCGACAGCGGGGAGCGGTAAATCATCAGGGCGGCTGGCATTCGACGCGGGCGTAATCTTGGCGGGCGAGTCCAGTTATCTATGCATACCGTTTGAACGATTGGCGTTAACGTCCACCGCGCGAATAGCCTCGGTTGAAACATCCTGCGAGTGCGTGCGCGGCTCGGTTGTTTCCTACCTCGCAGCCAACCAGTCTACGGCCCAGGCCGTGCGCTTGGATTTTGTACCCGAGATTCGATCTGCGAATTCTAAATTTGTCCCCATGCCGCTCTCTGTTCAAATCACACTCGAGATCGAGGGTGACCAGAACAAACGCGACTTTTGGATTGAACTAATTCACTCCGAAATACCTGCAGTTCATTGAAAATCTTTTTTTCTGGAGTTCTTCTGTGATACTCGAATCTCGCGTTCAATCACGGCACTGAGATTTCTAATCTGTTTGCTCGAGTGGTGTGAGCGTCGAAAGCAATTGTACAAAACCTATTGCAAGTAATCTTGCGCATAGTTGTCGTAAGGGAGCACATACATGAAGTCCTTTTATTTGAACTGCACACTCCTGTTGATAGGAGTGACATGTATAGTAATGGGAAGAATTAACCTACGCAGTAACCGATCCGTAATCAAGGCTTTCCCGCAGCGCGATGTTGATATTGGAAAAGCTGCTGCAGGCGACGAGCATCGCGTTACCTTCCGGATTCGCAATGTACAGGACAACGCCATAACGCTCGTCTCCATTCATCCGGACTGCGGCTGCACCCAGCTTGGTGAATCAAGTACTGTCTTTCCCGCTTCATTGGCACCCTCAGAGTCAATGGACTTAGTTTTCAAGTGGAAGGTCGCCTTTGCAGATTCGACGAATTCGATCCGTCGGAAAATTGGTCTGCATCTTCTGTGCGATGGGAAGTCCCATTTCGAGTTTCTCACGTTGTCCGCTACGCGGTCAAATTAATTTCGTTTGGAAAGGGTTTAACAATGAGTCGAATTGGTGTATCAAGATTTTTGGCAGCGTTGGTGGTATTGTCTGGTGGAGTGATTGCAATTTCTTGCCCGAACGAAGCAGGGATAATGCAATACTGTCCTGGGCACGCGAACAATGGTTGTGTTGGTACGGAGGCGGGAATTTGTGAAGAAGATGATGCGGAGACAATCGCAGAACATCGGTTTGCCAAAGGCTATTCGCCGAACAGGATGGTTTCGGGCGGTGACATCGGGCTTTGTTGGACAGAGTATGGATGCTTTTGGAACGTTTTTGCTGAAAGATGCGAGAAGGACGAAGCAAGTGCGGACCCGTCCGATGTCGCGTACTTCAATGCGGTGTGGTGTGGAAGCTAATTAGTGCTGTTAACAATGGATTGCGATGCAGCGCGAATTAAATTTGTTTTCACCTCAGGATCCGCGGCCCTGGAAATCGCTATCCGTCCGCATGAGCCGGGCACGATTACTCGGCCCGCTTTTGAAACAGCAATCGAGAAACGTCAGTTGCCCGACTCGTGCGGGTAGATCTTTGGAGAAATCAAGCGATGCAACTCCGGCAATCAACCTTATTTGTGACATTCGTTTTACGTGCCGTGTTAACCTCTGAAGCCGATATTCGAGCAAGTGAGATAGACGACCGGCTACAAACATGGCTTGAGCAGCGAAGGACCATCGCGAGTTACGACGCTACGCTTACCTTTGCCCGCCAAACTCCTTCCAAAATTGAGTTTCTGATTCGTGCGCTACTAAATAACAGTACTTTCCGGCTCGATCAAACTTGGCAAACTTTCGAAACAAATCCAGATCAGGTCGGAAGAAAGCAAAATGCTGCGGTGGTGGGTTCCGAAGCGAGAACCAATTCTAATCGTACAGGAGCGATGCTGGATTTTTCTGAGGCTTCTACATACCTACATCTGGACCTTCGAAGACTCGGTACATTAACAAGTCCATTCATGAATTTAAAGCCGACAAAAGACCGGAAGGAATGGGGAGGGATCGTATCCCAATATCTGGCTCTTGAGCAAATTGAGGTCCGCACGACAGAGACTGTTCACGGGATAGAACTAGTGTGCTATCGAAAAGAAAGGCCCGGTGGCTCAACGATCGGCGTCTACTTCGATAGCAGCGAATCATATCGTGGTTGTGATGTGCGACGTGGTGAACACGTTAGCCGCACAATCTTCACGGAACTGAAGCACTATGGAGGATTGACATTTCCCAGTGATGTCATGATTGAAAGCTGGAAAGGTACCGACCAAGGGCAAGTCGAGCGCATTACATTTGCGAATATCGATTTCGGACGTTCTCTTACCGACACAGACTTCAATTTCTCCGCATTGGGGGTTAAAGAAGGGGACAAGGTAGATATCGGGGCTGAGTTCACCAATGCAGACGGTGTGGTGCCGGGAAGTCGGATGGTATGGAACGGAGAGAAACTTATACCAGGTGACTCGTTTGCGCCACCGACGCAAAGTTTCCAGTACTCAAGATATGCTGCGATTTTGGGTGGGATTGTTCTTAGTGTCCTTGCATTTAGGATCTTTCGTGATCGGAGAGGTTCAAGTTGACCGTTAACTTTCGCAGGAAGTTGGCTGACTGAGATAATTGCTAGCTTATCCAAACACCTCCGCAACCGATTAGATGCTGAATTAAAGCGGCGACTTGCAGTTTCTTCGGATGGGCAGTGAGTCAGACGAAGACTGACTACGAAAACTGACTTTTGGATATCGCCTTTCACGTCGAGGCTCGCCGCGCGGCAAAGTTCTGTTTTTAAGGAAATCGCAGACTGCTGCAACTCAGACTGGAGCTAGGGCAGCAGGCGGGTGCTTATACTTGAGGAAGTCGAGCGGAGGAGCGATCATGAATTACCAGCTTTCGAAGCGCTGCGGCGCGTTTACTCTGGTTGAATTGCTGACGGTGATTTCTATTATCGGTGTGCTAATAGCGCTGCTGCTACCGGCGGTCCAGGCTGCGCGCGAGGCGGCGCGGAGTGTCCAGTGCCTCAACCATATCAAACAACTGTCGCTGGGTGCCTTAAATTTCGAAAGCCAATTTCGGCACTTGCCCGCCGGCGGCTGGAGCAAGGGCTGGTCGGGCTTGCCCGGCCTGGGAGGCGGACGCAATCAACCCGGCGGCTGGATTTATAGCACGCTACCCTTCATCGAGCAGGCCACGCTACACAACTTGGGAGGGATCGCCGCCAGCGATCAAATAAGTAATGCCCAGCGCGCCGCCACTCCCATCGATACGCTGTTCTGCCCCTCGCGACGCGCGCCAGGTCTGTTCCCCAAAGCCTACCCCTGGCTGCCACCGCTCCATGCGCCCCAATCCGAAGTCGCCCGCAATGACTACGCGATTAATGGCGGCACCCTCTACGTCGAAACAGGAGCTGGCCCAGCCTCCCTGGCCGATGCGCGGTCATTCAACTGGCCCAACATGCGAGTGGCCAACGGGCTGAGCCATATGCACACCGAAGTGCGGCTGAGCCAAATAACCGATGGGCTCAGCATGACCTATCTGATCGGTGAAAAACATATCGATCACGCCGAATATCAAACTGGAAAAGATTGGGGCGATAACGAGGGTGCCTACAGCGGCGATGTACTGGATATCGTCCGCTTCGGAGCCGTCAAACCCGGTGTATTACTACCACCCATCCATGATCGCGCGCCACACGCATTGGTCGCCGACGAGTTCACCGGTATGAGATTCGGCAGTGCGCACGCATCCGGTTTTAACATCTCGCACGTGGATGGATCGGTCCGAAGAGTCAGCTTTGAAATCGATCCCAAGCTACACGCCGGCCTGTGCGCCCGCCACGATGGCCAGCCGACGACGCTCCCATAGCCCCCAAATCGCAACATAACCAATGCTGTCGTTGCACTCATCAAGTAGCCCACATTGAATAGTCCTGTCGATCAAGCGATGGTCTTCGCAGTGCTGACCATGGCCGGCTGGCTGCTGCTGCAGATGCGGGTGGTGCGAAGTACTTTCAGGCAGTTCTTAGCGACCTGCGCACAATATCGCTGGTTGGGCATCGGCATTGTCTGCCTGTGCGCGCTGACGTTGTGTACGAGCCTTGCTGCGATACAGGGTTTGCCGGAACCGAAGATTCACGATGAGTTTAGCTATTTGCTCGGTGGCGATACGCTGGCGCAGGGGCGCATGGCCAATCCACCTCATCCGCAGTGGCTACATTTTGAAACGATGCATGTTCTACAACAACCCAGCTACGCTTCGAAGTATCCCCTGGGACAGGGTGCTGCGCTAGCGGTCGGAATGCAGCTAGGGCATCCCATCGTCGGTGTTTGGCTTAGTCTGGTGGCGGCCTGCGGGGCGATCGGCTGGATGCTCCGCGCATGGTTGCAGCCAAGCTGGGCGTGGTTGGCAAGCATCCTGGCCACCACCCGCCTGTGTACTAGCGATTACCCCGATGTCGGACTGTTGCAAACCGCGTACTGGAGTCAAAGCTATTGGGGCGGTGCGGTGGCCGCACTCGGTGGTGGCCTGCTGCTGGGTGGACTTAAGCGACTGCACCGCGATAGGGACTGGCGATCTGCGCTGGCCATGTCGGTGGGCATAGCCATTCTGGCTCACAGCCGACCGTTGGAAGGCATGGTGATCACCATCCCCTGTTTGCTGATGATCGCCCTTCAATTCAGAGCCGGATTTGGCAGTCCAGCCATGCGGTCGGCGAGGGTAGCGACCGCAGTGGCGACGCTGGTGTTGCTGTTGAACGTTGTGCTCGTTGCAGCCCACGCGCGTGCGGTGACCGGCGCGTACTGGAAACTGCCTTATTCGCTGTACGAAGAAACTTATTCGCTGACGCGGCCGACTCTGCTGCTGCCGCTCAAGCGTGCCGGTGCGGAAGATGCACCCAAGTTCCGCAATGTGGAGATGGAGCAATTCCATGTGGGTTGGGAGGGCGCGGAGTTCGCCAAGCAGCAAACCGAGCAGGGATACTGGCGGGAGAAGAGCAAGCGCGCGCTGGGTATTTGGGAGTTCTTCGTCGGCCCCACGTTGTCGCTGCCGCTGCTGGCGTTTCTGATCTCGCGCAAGTCGACTTGGATGCGATTTAGCCTGGGGCTGGCGCTGCTGCTGGTGTTACTGCAGGCCCTAACACCTTGGCTGCATCCGCATTATTGGGCTCCGTTAGCGGGAGTGGTCTATCTGTGGATTGGCAGTGGTTTCGCCAAAATCGCGCATTGGCTCAATCGCCACTCACGAGTTAAGGGCTGCGGTACAGACGTCGCGTATTCACTAGCGTTTGCCGCCATGCTGAGTATGTTAGCCAGTACCTTAGTGTCGGTTAGGGCCAGCGATGCGCGGAGCGGACAATCATGGCATCTGCGTCGCGCGGCCATCGAACGCGAGCTGGAGAGAGTCGCCAGCAAGTCTGGGCAACGACAATTGGTTATTGTTCGCTACGCATCAGGCCACAGCGTTCATCAAGAGTGGGTGTACAACCAGGCCGATATCCAGCGGGCGGTGGTCGTCTGGGCGCGGGACCGAGGCGCAGGGAATCGGGAGCTAATCGAACATTTTCGCTCGCGACGAGTTTGGTTTTTGGATGTCCGAGGCAACACAGCAGAACTAGACGATGGTAATCAATCCAGCCAGTGATTTTATGGATCGGTGCGCGGGGGACAAGCCGGTGGAGCTGTCCGTCGTCATGCCCTGTTTGAATGAAGCCGAAACATTGGAGCAGTGCATTCGCGAGGCGCAGCAGGCTATCGCGGACAACGCAATTGTGGCGGAAATCATTATCGCGGATAACGGTAGCACCGATGGCAGCCTAGAGCTTGCCCAGCGGTGTGGTGCGCGGGTCATACAAGTAATTAAAAAGGGTTACGGCAGCGCTTCGCGGGCGGGCATTGCAGCGGCGGCTGGTGAATATGTGATCATGGGTGATGCGGATGCCAGCTACCGATTCGGCGACTTGAATCAATTCCTGGAGAAACTGCGGTCGGGATTCGATCTGGTGATGGGCAATCGCTTCACCGGCGGTATCGCGCGAGGGGCCATGCCCTGGACGCATCAGTATATCGGCAATCCGTTGCTATCGGGTATCGGTCGGTTGTTTTTTCGCGTTCCCATTGCCGATTTTCATTGTGGACTGCGGGCCTTTCGTCGCGACGCGATTACAGAATTAAATTTATCTACAGACGGTATGGAGTTTGCCAGCGAAATGGTGGTTAAGGCCAAACTGCGCGGGCTACGCATTACCGAGGTTCCCACTGCATTGCGTAAAGATGGACGCAATCGTCCGCCGCACCTTCGCAGCTTGCGTGACGGCTGGCGGCATTTGCGATTCCTGTTGCTCTACTGCCCGATATGGTTATACGTGCTCCCGGCACTCGCCATGATCGTCAGTGGTGGCACCGCATTGCTCGCCTTTGCCGTGTGTGGGCCGATTCAGATCGGGGAGGTTACCTTGAGCATCAATACGGCCATTGTTTGTGCGATGAGTGTCATGTTGGGCAATCAATTGTTACTCATGGGAGTCTTCGCGCGCCGACTGGGCGGATTGCTAAATATTTGGCCACCGAGCTCATCGAGGCGCACTGCGTCGCTGGAACTTGGTTTGTGCATGGGGTGTGGGCTAGCGATGCTGGGCGTGCTGGGAGTTGCCCTGGCAACGGCCAACTGGTGGTGGCACGGAATGACGCCGCTGTCGCCGCGTGTGGCGCTCTCGGTAGTGATTCCATCGACGACATTGGGGATGATGGGCGTACAAACAGTTTTCGCGAGCTTCTTCCTGAGCTTGCTGGGATTGGTGACTCCACAGTCACGTTGA
>JBGSJL010000106.1:0-21209 GCA_041741955.1 Pirellulaceae bacterium
CGGTCCGCTGTCGCCATCGCCGACGTCGTTGGCGGTAACACCATTCGTACCGAGGTCGATTCCAAGTCCCGTGTTGGAGAAGATTGAATTGCCAAGGATGGCTACACCCGTGCTGGAGGAAACATACACCCCATCGCCACCATTGAAGGCAATCGTATTCCCTTGACCAGCCGTCGTGCCGCCGATCCGTAGGTTGGTCGAGGTTCCCCCGATCAGAATTCCTTCGGCACTGTTACCGAGTGCAGAAGTTCCATCCGCTTGCGTACCAATAAGGTTCCCTTGGATGGTGGTGGAGTGAGCTCCACCATCCAAGATGTCGATGCCCGAACCATTGTTGCCGGAGATTAGATTATTGAGAAACTGGCTGCCAGTCGAGCTCGTGTCGATGTCAATCCCGTCGTCGCTATTGCCGCGATCCAGCGCGCCGGTTACATCCGTACCGATGTAGTTGTTCTGAACGATGTTGTTGTTAGCATTGGTCCAGATCTGAACGCCGTCGTTCGTATTGCCGGAAATGATGTTGCGATGCGCGGTAGTCGCACCGCCAACCGTGTTGGAGCTTGCTCCGTTGAAAATATGCACGCCTTCGTCGTTGGCCAGTGCAGTCGTGCCATCAGCCAACAAACCGATGTAGTTACCGGCCACCACGTTCCCGGTCGCCGAAGCACCGGTAATGTAAATGCCGTAGGTGGTGTTGCCTGCGATAACGTTGCGATCGGCAGCTGTGGTCCCGCCAATCGTGTTGTTCGCCCCCAGAATATTGATTCCGTTACCGGTGTTGGTCTCCGATGCGCCCGCATCCGTACCGGTGGCGGTCATGCGTCCGATGTAATTACCCGCAACGGTATTGCCATTAGAGTTGGCTTGGATCTCGATGCCGTCGCCCGTAAAATCGCGGATGACGAAACCGCGGATCGTTGTTCCATCAGCAGTGCTTGTCAGCACGAATCCGTCACCGGTAAAGCTGTTGTTGCCGTCGAGAATGATCGCTGGCCGATTACTGTTGGCCGCGAAGCTGTCATCGGTCGTCGCGTCGATCGTCACCGCGTCAGTGATCGTTAGGCTGGACCCAACGTTGATCGTATGCACGCCCGTTCCGGAAATATTGAAGACGATGGTATCCGCACCGGCGTTGGCGTTGGCGTCCAGGATGGCCTGACGAAGTGAGCCTGCTCCACTATTGTTCGTATTGGTAACGGTGTAAACCGCGAGCAGCCCGCCATAGGATTCTTGGATTTCGATACCAAAGGCATTCACGTTCTCGATTTCACCGCGTGTGAATTCGAAATCCCAGTTGCCACCCCGCGATAGGCCACCTGTCGCATCGTTCGATGCCGCCACATCGGCTTGTGTTGCATCCGCGATCGATTCGAGCAGCATCTGACCTTGTGATCCTTCGGCTACGTTGCAACCGTAGATGAGGATGTCTCCATCGTCGCTGAGCGCCATGCCCCAACGCTGGAGATTGTCGGTTAGTGAATCAACATTCCAATAAGTCAGCCACGAGCCGCCGAGTTGGATAAAACCGTCGGCGCCGTGCGTGACGAAGTGAATCGCATCGAGGTTGGAGTATTGGGCCAGTGCGGCGTCGATTTGAGCGAATCCGTCCGCGGATTGATCAAGAGTGATGACGTGCAGAACTCGGTTCTGCGAGTCACGCCCGAACAGGTCGTTGGTCAATTGATCGAGGTCATACAGCGTGCTTTGCACAAACACAACTTCATGGCGCACAGCTTGACCCGAATTCCAATTGGTATCGAGCGCTACTGGGTCGGAGATTTCACTGCTGTTTTCGCTGGTGAAGTTGGCTTCATTCGGACTGTCGCTGTCCCCATACTGCTCTAACAGTACTTCTAAATCTTGCAAACTGGTGTCGAGAGAAATCTGTTCGCTGGAGATGGCTGAAGCTTGAGCAGTGGTAGAACTAGGATCCTCGTTGCCTGGCAGGCATAGCGCAGCGAACAGCGCATCATCCAACTGCTGTAAGTTCGCGTCGATGGTGTCGGCGGCAACCAGTGCGCCGTCTGCCTGAGCGGCGTCGATAGGCAGCGGAGTTGCGCTGTAAAGCACCCGATCTTCCAGTACCTGCAAATCCAAGCCACGCTGCTTGCCCGCCTTGGGCAGCCACGCCAACAAGCTCGCACGTAAAGTCGCGATTCGGTTTTTCTTGACATTCTTAGACATACAGGCGTCCCCAGTTCGACCAAGTTCCGTTGGTAGGGGATATACCGCTGATACCGATAAACGAAAGAACTCGGCGCACTTCCCCAGCTAAACATACCACTCTGTCTAGAACATCCTGGAATATGGCAGTTGCGATGTACTATTCGCTTAGGAAAAACGTAACGGTTATGCCGATCGCTCTTTCTGTACGCAAAGTTCCTAGTTGCCTTCGACAAGCCACACAGTTCAGTCGCGAGTAGTTCACGGTAGCTAGGCCGCAGCGTCGAATATAGAGATATGTCGAAGTACGTTCGCTTCAAACGCAAATGCCAGTTTGCCACTTGGTTAACAGGTGACAACCGTGGATTTGGACGCAGTTTGATCTAGGCACGTCACAGCAAATGCCATTACACAAATTCAGCGCATGGATGGGCTGGATTGCATAGGATGATTTATATCATCCCAACCAAGAGGGCTTCGAGTGGAGTGGTCAAGGACGATTACTCTAAACTGCATATATTGCGCGCTTGCATTTTCTGCGGCCGTAGGTGGGCCGGCGCGCTGTCAGACACCGGTTACTAGTCCTTCGTACACCTTCCCCGAATTACCTAGTGAGTCGCTTCCGACCGTAAATTCGGAGTTAAACTTTTACGACTATGTCGATAATACCGCCGCGAAAGAGGTTAGCTTAGACAACGCGGCCGGCCTAGCGGCCATGCTGACTCAGCCGTGGTGGTCTACAGCCAATGCTCGACCCATTGTTGCCGATACGCCGGCCCAAGCCTGGGAGCTCGATCAACTGATTTGGATGGCCGTCGAGAATTCGCCCTTTGTCCAAGCGGTTTTGATCGAGCCGCAAATTCTTCAGGCGCAAGCCACTGCGACCAACGGCCAATTCGATCCCAATGCGTTCGTCGAATCGATTTTTCGGGATACTTCGGATCCCGTGGGCAACACGCTAACCACTGGCTCGGCGAACCGGCTCAATGATCACGTGTGGAACAACAGCTCCGGAGTGCGCAGTAAGAATACCCGGGGCGGATTGGCGGAGTTGGCGCAGGACTTCAATTTCAAGGACAGCAACTCTACCTTCTTCGTCCCTGAGAACCAAGCCGACTCACGCATGGTGCTGCGCTATACCCAGCCCCTACTGCGTGGAGCGGGCCAAAGCTATAACCGCTCGTCCTATCTTGTAGCCAGTTTGGCAGCCAACGAAAGCATGCAAGAAGCATCTAAGCAAATCCAGAAACACGCTTTCGATATCACTTCCACCTATTGGGAATTGGTGGCCGCCCGCGCGAGTTTCAAGCAACTCGAGCGCGGCCTAAAGAATTTGGAAGAACTGCGCGACCAACTCGCTGGCCGTGACGATATCGACCTGTTACGCAGTCAGTTGTTGCGGTCTGAGGCATCGATCAGCCGCCAGCGTTCGCTGCAAGCCAAAGCCTATGCTCACATGCGATCGGCCGAGGCGGGTTTGAGGTCTGCCGTCGCGGCACCCGAACTGATCGAAAATTCACATGCCGAATTGCTGCCTGCTACGCAATCCTCGGACTGGAAGAGTCAAGTTTCGCGCGAAGAGGAGTTGACAAGCGCGCTCAGCTATAATCCCGAGGTCCAAGCGATTCGCGTTAGCCTAAAAGCTTCGCGAGTCAGGCTGCAAGTCGCCGAAAACGAGCTGCGACCGACATTGAACTTAGTCATGGAGGGCTACGTCCGCGGGCTCAACGGAGACTTTGACGCGGCCAAGTCTTTCGGCGATCAGTTTTCCAAAGGTGCTCCCAGTTACTCGGCGGGTGTGTCCTATCTACGTCCCTACCGGAATACGGCCGCCAACGCCATTTTGCGCGAGCGACGTCTCGAACTACGACGCACACTATTGGAGCTGGACCACACGTTGCTATCGGTTGGAGCCGATGTTGAGACGGCAATCGTTCATCTCGAAGCCGCGTTCAGCGAGCTCGAGTCGGCGGTCCAGTCGACTCTCGCCACCAACGCAGAGCTGGATTACCTGGTCGCGCGGTGGAAGGACGCATTCATGGACAATACCCAGCGTGGCCTGCTGCTGGAACAGACGCTAAACGCCGAAATTCAACTCACCCAAGCTGAAAATACATGGGCTCGAGCACAATCCGACCATATGATTGCCCTCGCCCGTCTGCGGCTGGCGACCGGCACGCTCCTGCCGATGGTCGACCCCTTTTAGAGTTTTAGTGCTTTGCTTTAGGCCAGATCGCTCTAATCGCTACGGGCCGCACAATCATTATTGGCAAGTGAAAACCGCAGGTTTTTGATTTCATTCTGCCACATTTGTGCTTTCCTGCCTGATTCTGTCCTAGCTTTTCAGTGCCCTACTCTACCTTTACCCCGAGGTAGAGCGTTTGTGTATTGCGGATCAATTTGTCCAAATATGTCCCACTTCTTCCATCAAAACAAGCTCATCCTTGCCATGGCGGCAATGCTGCTGTGCCAGTCGGCGAGCGGTCAAAGCCGTTCATCGCGTCTGCCGCTGTCCAGCGGTAACGCACCGGACGGAGTTCTTGAGCCCTGGAAGATCAGCGAAGTCGGATGCGTCGAGTCTGGTTTGATCGAACAGATACAAGCCAACCTGGGTGCGCGAGTCCATGTGGGAGATGCGTTGGCGTCGATCGAATCCGCCGCGTTGCGGCAGCAGCTCAAGATTGCAGAAGTCCAGGCTGCTTCGATGGGTAGGCTTAACTCTGTGAAAGCTGAGCTCGAGTTGAATGAACGGCGGGTCGCGGCCCTCACAGCAGCTCGCGAGAATCGCTTCAGTTCGCAATCCGAACTCGAACGCGCCCAAGCGGACCTGAAAATAACTCGCGGGCAGCTTGCCGCTGAAATAGAAGAGCGCGAGGTGATGCGATTGCAAGTCGAACGGCTCAAGCTACAACTCGAGCAACGCACCATTGTCGCACCCATTGATGGCATCGTCGTGGAATTCCACAAGGAAGTGGGTGAATTTGTATCTCCGACGAGTCCCGAAGTGTTGCGAATCGTCGACGTTTCCCGCTTACGAGCGAGCTTCTTTCTGCAAGTAAGCGAAGTGCAAGACCTACCGCCAAGCAGAGTTGTGCAGGTGAGGTTGAATGACGGTAGCCAAACAGCAGCGACCATAGAAATTGTTTCACCGGTCGCCGATGGTGAGAGCGGATTGATTGAAGTCCGCGTATTAATTGAAAACCCCGCGCAAAAAATCTTGGGTTCGCGCTGTGCGCTGTTGCTCTCCGAACTTGATCAAGTCCCTCCGAGCACGTAACCGGCAAGGTCACCCAAGTGCACATCACGACAGACAGACTAAACATTGAAAGTACCCCACGCACGGAAGTCTTAGCCAGCGACCGGCTTGAAGTTTTGTTAGAGGCCGTCGAAAATGCTCAACAGCCTGCTCCCAGTCCAGCAGCAGTAGCGGTTGCGTCACCGGCCGACCTGGTCGTCGATTGGAATGCATGTCGTCCAGATGGTACTGAGCTACAGATCCAAAAACTGCTGTCGCGAATTAGTCTCGCATTCGGCGGGGATGTGGCGCTGAGCATAAGCTGTAGTAGCGCGGCGATCGAGTTTTATAGCACGGGGCAGACCGACGAAAACTTCACCAGCACACTGGTCCGCTCCGCCACGATCGAAGCAAGTCAAGCCAAAAGCACTTGCTTATTCGCGGCCGTAGGTGGGCAGTCGTCCTTGCTTCTCCAGCAAGTACGCCAATTGACTAAGGACGCTTTGCTGCTCGGTTTTGGTGCTTCTTCATCGTTTACAACCAAAAATTCGGACGGTCCATCCCCGAATGTGGATACGGGCCAATCTTTCGAGCTAGGTTTGGTCGTACGAATTCAGCAGGTATGTGAGTTGCAAGATAGGGAGTGTTACAGCCGGTTGATTTCGATGATCCAACAAGATTTGCCGATCTGGCTGGCTACCTGGCGTTCATGCAGAGCTCAAGTGCGTTTGGCAGGTTGGCGGAGACGATTGCATTTCTGTCGCAGCCGTCCTGGGCAAATCGGTGTGTTAGTTGCAACCTTGTTACTAATATCCATGGTTGTGCCGGTACCCTACTGGCCCCAACGCGAATGTGTAGTCGAACCAGCTTTTAAGAGCTTTGTGGCAAGTCCTATCGATGGTCGAATTCGTAATGTCAAGGTTCGTCCGGGCGACATCGTTTCTCAAGGCCAGCTTTTAGCGCAGCTCGATGATGAACAGTTGCTATGGAGCCTTTCAGCGTCCGCAGCGGAGTACGAAGCTGCAGGCAAGCGTCGCGATGCCGCGCTGGCCACGCGTGCGGGCGGAGAACTACGGTTAGCACAATTGGAAAAAGAACGCATTGCGCTAGAAATTCAATCGCTCGAACAGCAACTAGAGCGACTCGAACTTCGTAGCCCTGCCGCAGGCGTAGTGGTTCAAGGCGATTGGTTTCAAAGCGACGGTGCACCCGTCTCTCGAGGAGATATGCTGTTTGAGATCGCGCCCATGGATTCGATGCGCGTCGACGTACACCTGAGCACCGAGGACCTGGCTCATGTTCGCATAGCAGACAATGCGACCATTCGAGTTGATGCGGCTCCCTCTACCGTTTGGTCAGCCGAGCTCAATCGGATCGATCCACGTGGCAAGGTCATCGACTCGCAGGTCGTTTTTGAAGCGAGCATGGATGTCGCGAATCGCGAGAACCTACTACGGCCTGGCATGAAGGGCCGCGCTCGCATTTCGGCAGGCACACAGACGATTGGTTGGCTGCTGTTTCATCGACCCTATGGTTGGGCGATGAAAAAGATGGCGTGGTAAGCGGAGTTTAGCATGCACAATACCTCCGCTGCGACCGATCCGGTATCCCAAACCGCCGCTGGGATTCCGCGCTTGCACGCGAATCTTCAATTTACCATTCATGGTCAAGGCAACGACCTTTGGTACGCAGTGAAGACTCCCGATAATCGCTATTTGCGAATGGGACGCACCGAATATCTGATCGCTAGTGCGTTTGATGCAAAGCGCAGTGCACAGGATGTGGCCGAAACAATTCACCAGATCGACCCTGGTCTAAATGTTAGCAAAGACAAAGTTACCGGCGTGGCTGTTTGGTTGGCCAAGTCGGGAATGATTTCTTCGCCAACGGACCACGCTGTGTATGCGAAGCCAAAGTACCAAACGGGTTTGAATCCAATTTATACGAAGATTCCGATATTCAGTGGACCTACCTTAGCACGTGTGGGTAGCTGGTTTGTACCGCTGGTCAACTCGCGTACTTTTTGCTTGGTCGTGGCACTCTGGCTATTTGCGGCGATTAGTGTCTTTGCTAACTGGGATCGTTTCGTGGCGGTCAGCGGCAAACTTTTTGTCCATGACAGTTACGTTTGGTGGGGTATAGCTTGGCTAGTACTCAAGTCGGCTCATGAGCTGGGACACGCTGTCATGGCTGTCAAAGTGGGTAGCCAGATTCGCTCGGGAGGCATAAGTTTAATCTTCTTGGCACCAGTGCCCTACGTCGATCTATCTGATCTTTGGACTATTCCCAACCGCTTGCATCGTATTCTATGTTGCTCGGGCGGCATGTTGTTTGAGCTAGTCCTGGCTGCAATCGCTGCGTTGGTTGCATTGTCGACCGAGCAACCATCGCTGCAGTATTTTTGCTGTGCGATTGCGACGATGGGGACGGTTACGACGCTGGCATTTAATGCCAGCCCACTGATTCGCTTCGACGGATATTACATTTTTTCTGACCTCATCAACTATCCTAATTTGTATACCGAAGCTCAAAATGCAGCCAAGCAGTTCGTAAGCAAGTGCTTGAAGCCCTGGCAGCCTGCCCAGCATCGCATGACGTTTGGTTTGGTCATGTACGGGCTGGCCTGTTATCAATATCGAATCGTTATGATGCTGTCGCTGGCGATCGGAACCGTTCTGGCGCTACAGGGACTCGGTGTAGCCCTGGTCGCTTGGGGTGCCTACGCCACGCTGGTGGGTCCGCAGTGGAAGGCCCGCGTCGCTCGATTGCAAAGCGGTCAAAAACCTGCGGCAGCTTTGTCGCCACCGAGTTCTTCTTTCAAAGGCCGAATTTGGGGCTGGGCCCTAGCTGCATTATTGGTTGTCATGGCTCTTGGGGTACCTTCACCAATACAGCCAAGTACGCCGGGCTATATTGCATTGCGCGAGCCGCAAGTGATTCGCAACGAAAGCGAGGGCTTCTTGATCTGCGTCGAAATCGCCGAGCAAAGCCTAATCGAAAAAGGCCAACTTATTGCTGTGCTCGCCAATCCAGAATTGCAGTTGCAGCGAGCGGTCAAGTGTCTCGAAGTCGAAGTCGAGCGAGAAACGATTCAGCTCAAAAGAGCGCAAGGCAACTTGGCGGAACTGCAGGCTCGCGAAGCGAAGCTTCAGTCATTGGAACTTCAACTGGCTCAGCTCGACACGCGCGTGTCGGGTTTGGAGATCCGCAGTCCGGCATCAGGGCAACTCGTTCAAAACGAAATGCACCGCAGCTTAGGACTTTTTATCAAGCCAGGACAGGCTCTGGGAATCGTTATTCAGCCCGGAGCGTACGAGATCATGGCCTCTGCCTGCCAGCACGACATCCAACGGATACGTAACCATGTCGGTGGCAATGTAGACGCGATTGTCGATGGTGCAGGTCGGATCTCGGGAGTACTGGAAAAAGTCGAACCGCGGGCCAGTGATCGGCTACAGTCGCCATTGTTGGCTGCGTCCTACGGTGGCCCTATTCCGGTCGAGCTGAAAAAAGACAGTCATGGTGAGGAGGAGCTCAAGCTGAATCAACCTCGCTTTGATATCCGCGTGCGGCTGTCGCCAGACGCTGGCGGACAGGTCGCGCCGGGTCAGTTAGTTTGGCTTCGCATGCCAGGGCAATCGTCGAGCTTATATGGAGCATGCTGTCGATGGTGCGAAAAAAAATGGGAAGCGATCGTGCTACAGGCCAAGTCCTAATTCTTGACGGCTATTGGGTTGATGGATGCCATGCAAGTTATTGATAGAGACCTGCGTTCGACTCTGTAAAGATCGAGGCAGGTTCGGTCGAGGCATGAGTCGTCGCGCAATTCGACCTATCTGAGCGCGGCTATTCTTTCCAGCATCGCATCGCCTCCAGCTATCATCAGAGTATCGCTTTCCTTCAACTTTAGGTCGGGATTTGGAGTGGGTGAAATGCGGTTGGTAAGCACATCATGCAGCGCTACAATGGTGATTTGGTAGTTCTGGCGCAAGGACAGCTCGCGAAGTGTTTTCCCTTGCCAAGATTCGGGGACAGCCATTTCTTGAATGCTGAAGCCGTCTCCCAAACGAACGTAATTGAGCACCGCTTTTCCACAAATACGAGTACCTAGACTGATGGCAGAGTCGCGTTCAGGAAAAACTGTCTCGGTCACGCCTATCCGCTCCATCACGCGTGCGTGATCGCGGGAAATGACCTTGACGAATACTTCTGATACTTTCAGGTCGTGAAGTCCCAAAGTCGCTAGAATGCTGGCGGTAATGTTATCTCCCGTGGAGATGATGCCCGCGTGCGCAGCGCGAACTCCCAATCGCTCGAGCATCGCCAAATCGGTGCCATTGCCCACCGCGGCCTTGGCAACAATGGGCGCAATGCGATCGACGGCATCCCCGTCCAGATCGATTGCGATTACCTCTTGCCCTTTGGCGGCGAGCGTTTCTGCAACACTCGATCCAAAATTTCCCAAGCCAATCACGACGTAGCGTCTCACTATCCGACCCTCTTTCTTGAAGCACATCGCTCGCACGTTGGAGCAGACTTGATCCCCAAATGGAATTCCAGCCTAACCCACTGCCACATCCTCGAAGGCAAATCGAAAATGCGAGCGACGGGCACGTTCGATTACCAACGCCGCCGCTAGTGTCATTGGCCCGACTCGACCGAAGAACATTAGCAAAAGGACGACCCATCGCCCAGGGTGCGATAGCGAGGATGTTTCATTCATCGACAAGCCAACCGTATTGAATGCGCTGACAACTTCGAACATGCATTGCAGAAAGCTCGCCTGGCTACCTGTAGACTGTTCGGTAGTCAGTAGGGCAAATAATCCCAGGGACATCACAAAAAAGGAAAAGACCGCTAGTCCAATCGCTCGCTGCGTCGTGTCGTGAGGAATCGAACGATTGGCGAAGACTGTCGTTTCGTCGCCCCGGAATCGCGAGTAGGCCAAGAGTAAAATGAGCGCAAACGTAGTCACTTTCATGCCGCCCGCCGTCGAGCCGGGTGCGCCGCCAATGCTCATGAGCGCAATCGTTAGGAAGTTGGTCGCGTTCGTAACCTGTCCATAATCGATAGCATTGAAGCCGGCAGTACGAGGCGTGACACTCAGGAACAGCGAATTGGCAAGTTTGTCGCCCAGCGAAAGTTCCTTCAATACTCCGTTCCATTCTAGCATAGTAAAAATTGGCCAGGGACAGAGCAGTAGAAGCAGCGACGTAACTAAGATTAGTCGAGAATTAAGCGAGAGGCGCTGAAACTGTAATTCTTTGCGGGTACGTAGGCCTAACCACGCTTCTTCCAGGGCTACAAAGCCCAACCCTCCAGCAACAATCAATGAGGAGATCACCAGCAGCGACAGCGAAGAAGATCGAACTCCCATCAACGAATCGCTATTGGTAGAGAATCCCGCATTGCAAAAACTGCTAACTGAATGAAAGATCGCTGGCCACCAAGCTTCCGACCAACCATAACGTGGGCCCCATAATATCCAAAGCGCTAGTGCTCCAATGAGTTCAATCGACAGGGTGAAAAGTATGACGTCTCGAGTCAAGTGACGAAGATTCACTAGCGGACTGCCGCGGCGTCCTTCATGGGTTAGCATTTCCGAGCGCAGCGACAACCGAAATCCCAGGATCTGAACGATCAGGCTTGTGAAAGCCAAAATCCCCAGGCCACCGAACTGGATCAGCAGCAACAAGAATACCTGTCCCCTAAAGGTAAAAAACGTAGCTGTGTCCACGACCGTCAAACCAGTAACACAGGCCGCACTGGTGGCGGTAAACATCGCATCGGTAAGCCCCAAGCCAGGGCCCCGGTACATCCCAGGGAGCCACAAAAGACCTAGAGTACCTGATGCGATCAACAGCAGGAAAGAACCGACGAAAAGTTGTGGTGGTGATATTCGCTGCCAGAGCCCAGTCCGTCCTTCCAAGGACGCATCCCACCTCGCGAATTTCCGCGCTCGATCTGTTTTTTGCCCATTTCGCTTTGAAATTTTTCTCACGATGAGCTTCGCTTTGGCGGGTCATTTCCTATCGCTTCGGCGGGTTCTGCTTGGCTCTGATAGAACCGCCAATTTTTGGCCAATATAAGCCGTGCGCCGCGACGAAACGAGAGGAATGACCAGGTCCAACTCAGAATTACAAACAGTCGATTGCGAAAGCCTGTTAAAAAGTAAATGTGTACTAGCAACCAGGCCATCCAAGCGGCAAAGCCGGTCAAGTGGTACTTGCCCATCTGTGCAATTGCGCAACTGCGCCCGATGGTCGCCATCTGCCCTTTGTCCGTGTAGTGGAAGTCAGGGCGAGGTTTTTGATTCAATTCGCATTGGACCACCTTGGCGAAGTGTTTGCCCTGTTGCATGGCGACGGGCGCAATACCCGGCAGAGCTTGGTTTGTTGTGGTCTGGATGAAGCTACACAAATCGCCGGCAGCGAAAACTTCGGGATGTTCCGCGATGGATAGATCTTTTTGAACGACAATTCGTCCTTGCCGATCGCGCTGGAAGCTGGCCTGGGCACCGATCTCGGAAGCCTGTACGCCAGCCGCCCAAAGGACTGTGGCGGCGTGAATCCGGTCGCCAGAAACATCGACCCCATTTGGGTCGATCCGCGTCACCCGACTGCTAGTCCAAGTTTGGACGCCCAATGATTCCAGGTCGCGCATCGCGCGACTGGCTAACTTCTCCGGAAACATTTGCAGTATGCGCGGACCGGCTTCGATCAAAATAATGCGTGCCAATGTTGAGTCGATATTGCGAAAATCGCGGGCCAATGTAAAGCGACTCATCTCGCCGATAGCGCCGGCCAATTCGACTCCCGTTGGGCCGCCACCGACGACAATAAATGTGAGCAGCTTGCGACGCTCGTCCAGATCGGTCGTTAATTCGGCCGTCTCAAACGCTTCGAGCACACGGCGACGAATCTCCGTCGCTTGCTCAATAGTCTTGAGTCCCGGCGCGAACGGCTCCCAGTCCTCGTGTCCAAAATAGCTGTGCTGGGCACCACAGGCGAGCAACAAGTAGTCGTACGGTACCGTGCCAAAACTCGCGGTAACTTCGCGCTGCTGAAGGTTGAGTGAATCAACTTGCCCGCATACGACTCGCACATTCTTCTGCTTGCTCAAAATGCTTCGCAGGGGAGCGGCAATATCGGCGGGACTCAAACCGGCCATCGCGACTTGATACAGCAAGGGCTGGAAAAGGTGGTGATTGCGGCGGTCGATCAGTGTGATGGAAACTCGGCGTTCGCGCGACAGGGACTTGGCTGCATTGAGACCGGCAAAACCACCTCCTACAATCACGACTTGTTTCAATTGTTCAGCCATCCCTCGCCTGTCCTTCCAGAACGCGCTGGCGAGTTTGACCGCTACCGACCAACCGGCGTAGCAGCGGAGTAGTTAAAAATGTAGTGAACAATGCCATGATGACTAACATGCAGAAAACGCTATCTGGGATCACGCCAATGTCGCGACCGACGTTGATCGCGATCAAACCCATCAACGCTCTGGTATTCATCATCAAAGCCACGCAACCACTCGCTCGCCAACTTAAACCACATAATTTCGCCGCCAGGCCGCAGCCCGTCATTTTCCCGACCACCGCTGCCAGTACTACCAGTCCACACATCATCCATTGTTGCCAGGAATCCAGCGAGCCGATATTCGTACGCAGCCCTGTAAAGGTAAAAAAAATCGGCAGGAATAACGCATAAACAATCATCTGCAATCGACGCTTGGCTGCCTCGCAGAATGGTTGTTGCGCGGACAACATGGCTCCCAGTACAAACGGTCCGAAGATGGAGAAGATGCCGATCGCATTGGTGGCTGCCGCAGCCAAGAATATCGCAATGAGTACCACTGACAAGCCGATGAGACTCAGGTCGCCGGTCGTCGGTTCAAGCAGGTTCCCCATTGCGTTCTTGAAAACAAAGCGCGCCATGAGTCCGCAAATCACTACGAAAATGGTTGTCAGCAACAACATCCACAGTACGGTCAGGAAGTTAAAATCGCCGTGGATGAGCGTACTCACCGTAGCCAGCAGGATCCAACCCATTGCATCGTCGATGGCGGCGGCTGTGATGGTGAGCGTACCAAGCCTTGAACGATGCATATCCAATTCGATCATGATGCGTCCCAAGATGGGTATGGCAGTTATCGACAGCGCCACGGCAATGATCAACACAAATCCTGCGCGGTTGACGTCCGCCGCAATCAGCGGGTGCATCCACAATGCCAGGGCTGATCCCAGCGTGAAAGGCAGGACAATTCCCATGGTCGCTACCGACACTGCGGCACGTCCGGTATCTTTCAAATGTGTAAAATCGAATTCCGTTCCAATGAGAAACATGAGCAGCATCAGACCGATTTCGCTCAGCGACCGAAATACTACGGCTGTTTCTGGTGGGAACACATAGGCGACTACGCTTGGAGCGAAGTGACCAAGGACCGAAGGGCCCAGCAGGAGACCCGCTGCAATTTCACCTACGACCTGGGGCTGGCCCAATTTACCGAAAGCCCAAGCTCCCAATCTCGCAGCAGCGATGATAACAATGAGTTGGATCAGAATACGCAGTACAAAGCCTTCGAATTCATGCATCGAAGCACCTGCATTCGAGGTGGATTTTCTGCGTCGTCGACGAAGTACTTAGACGTCGATGCTTGTCGCCAGCCATTAAGATCGAATCTTCCTAAATTATCTGTGTTGGTTTACTAGTGTGCTTGCGCGGCGAGCAGGCCACCACGAGCTTGAATGGGTCAGTGGCGTTGGAGGAGTCGCAAACAACTACAGTATATTATTGAGCGGTTGTCGGAGCCGATGTTCCGCCGTTCCGCTGCTGATCACCGTCGCTAGTATAGGCCACATGATGGAAGAAAACACGTCGCCTGCATAGCAGGTCTTCGCGATTGTGAAAGTACCAGTAGGGCTAAGACTCGCAAGTTAAAGGTGCTCACTATTCTCGGATTCTCAGCATAGTCTTGCATCTCAGCCTATGGTCCGATAAATGGAGTGTGCTTCAGTATCATCCGTTGGAATCCAGAAAATGTTTTAACCCTTCCAAGACGCCGCTCGTCGCATGACCGATCGAGACGTGTACTCGGTCGAGCGAATCGTTTCTCTTGAGCGCATTGCGGACTTCCCTGACGACCGAGGGCGCGGCGTTACCAACAAGTATGCTTCGGTAACCTGCGGTCAAAGCAGCGAAGTCGTTTCCGGAGTCTCCCGCAAAGACGATGGACTCCCGTTCTCGCTGGGTATGCCACGCCCACCAAGCGAGTGCATAAGCCTTGGAAACAGAGGCAGGCAATAGGTCGACAAGGCCATGGCCCGTGAAGGGATCAACACTGGAAATGAGTTCGTAAGGTAGTCGCTCGCTGATCAGACGGCCTTCGACCAGTTTTGCGATCTCGTCGATTTCATAGGCGCCGGTGTAGTAGCTGAGCTTGAATCGCCCTTGCTTTCCCTGTTCCTGCTTTTGCAAGCCTGAAATGCCTGCCAGCAATTCGGCGAGCGTTTCTGCGTCCGTGCCACCAACAATCTCGGCAAGGTGATCGCTGTAAGCTTGGAGCAATTTGTACTCGCCGTTGGGCTCGCGACCATAGATCGTGGAACCAACGTCACAGATGATCCATGTCGGCGATGGGAGCAAGTACGATCGGATAGCAGATTGCACGAGTCGGTAGTCTCTTCCGGTCACGTAAACCAAGTCGATCGACCGGAGGTCCAACTCTGCTTGTAACAATGGCAGATCGCGAACGTTATCCTGGTTGCCTTCGAGCGGAATGAATGTTCCGTCCAAGTCAGTTGCCAGAGTGCTGATAGGGAATAGCTCAGACACGACACAACCACAAGTATTGGTAAGGATCGATTTGCATATCTTCGCTCGTGCTAAAGTTCTTACCACCAATCGCATCTTGAAAGAATCGGCCCAGCCCTGCAGTACGAAGATGGTTGCCACGTATCGTTTGTGGTTCTTCCGAAAAGTTTGCGACGACGATCACACGGTTGCCACCATTGATGCGTACGAACAAAAGAACATGGTGATTTCCAGTCGCAATCAATTCCATCGCTTGACCAGCGAATGCCTGTAGAGTTTTTCGAACAGCAATCATCCTCTGAAGTGAGCGAAAGATGCGTTTCCGAATCGAACCATCTTCCGTTTCAAGCGTGTCATCCAGCTCAGTCAAAAACTCCCAGTGCATCTTGGGACGATGGACCCAACGCGTATCGCCAGCCTTGGCAGGGTCTTTGACAAATTCGTAATCGTTGAGCATTCCCCATTCTTCACCCAGATAAATCAGCGGAATCCCGCCAATGCTAAGCGTAATGCTCTGTAGCAGCAGCATACGCCCGATGCTGAGTGCTTTTTCCTCTTCGCAATCTTTTTCGATCGCAAGTTCCAAACCTGCTAGGGAGGCGAGTGTTCCCGCGATCCGCATATCGCCGGTCTGAGAGTTCTCCTGAAAGGGAACGCCACGCGCGAAGGAACCGGGGAACTGTCCCGTATAAAAATCGTTCAGGAACTGGCGATGATTGAACGCTTCTATTCCGATCGCCGCTGCGTCAGCGTCATCGAAAGTCCAACCTATATCGTCATGGCAGCGAAGGTAGTTGACCCATGCGGTGCCAACGGGAAGTTTGTGTCGATGACTGAGAGACCGTACTAACAGGCGAGTTTCTCGCGTTGCAAGCGATTCCCACAATAGCGCCATTAACGTCGGGTTGTACGAAATCCGACATTCCTCAGCGCTTACATACTTCACCACCTCATCGGGATGCACGATCGCTTCGGACTTGAAGAGCAAGCCAGGTGTCGCGATCCGAGCCAACAAGTTAAACGCTTGAATCAAAAGATGGGCTTGCGGTTGATTCTCGCAACTCGTTCCCATTTGTTTCCAGATAAAGGCGACTGCATCAAGACGTAGGATGTCGACGCCCATGCCAGCGATGAAAAACATCTCCTCCAGCATCGATCGAAAGACCGCCGGATTGTTGTAGTTCAAGTCCCACTGGAAACTATTGAATGTGGTCCAAACCCATTGCTGCATCCCGTCATGCCAGGTGAAGTTGCCCCGTCGAACGGTCGGGAAGATTTCGCGCAGTGTCCGCTCGTATTGATCGGGTATCTCGCGATCGGGAAAAATATAGTAGTACTCCTGGTACTCACGGTCGCCGGCCTGTGCAAGATGCGCCCATTGGTGGTCATCGGCGGTGTGGTTGAAGACAAAATCCAGTACCAACGTGATCCCTGCAGCGCGCAATTCTTGTGCCAAAAGTCTTAAGTCCTCGATGGTTCCAAGGCGCGGATCGATACTGCGATAGTTGCTGATCGCATAACCTCCGTCGTTGTCACCAGGCCGGACCGCAAACAGTGGCATCAGATGCAAATACGTCAGCCCCAGCTCTGTGAAGTATCCGATCATTTCACGCAGGCGCCCCAAGTTTTCGCTGAACAGATCGACGTAAAGAGCTCCGCCGACGATTTTTTCGGAAGCGAACCAGTCTGGGGCATTGATCCGATGTCGGTCAACTTCACGCAGCGCCTCGGGACGATTGATCCATGCTTTGACAGCCGTCGTCAGGATTTGTTCTAAGTGATAGAAGAAGTCGTAACGTTCGCCATACACTTCGTGCAAGATCTCGAACAGCGCCGACCAATGCTCGTTCAATCGAGTGTCAAACTCGTCTCGAAGCGCCCGATCCGCGCCATTGGCGCTCCAGACAACTTCCAATCGAGGCGTTAGACGTCGCAGCGACAATTCAGCTTCGAATCGTATTCTACTCAACGAATGGACCCCTCCGTTACTCACCTGTCGTTGATTCGGAGCGGTCATTCGGGATGACGATGTTTTCTAAAAATTGGTAGTAGCGAATACCTTCAATGATCCCGAGGGCATGTGAAGCTTCGGCAAAATAAACCCTTGGTTGATCGCGAAGATGCTCAAGCTCCGGACTGTAATTGCCCACAACAACGCCAAGTGTCCGGCCTAGCAACATACCGGCGTCATTACCCGAGTCACCTGCGACGAGTACATTGTCGGCCGAAAATCCCCATTTCCAGAGTAAATGCCGGATCGACATGTCGCTGCCGCCTCGGACAGGAATAATATCCAGATACATTCCCAGCGACAGAATAACCTTAGCTCGTAAACCAGCTTCGCGCAATAATTTTTTGATGATTGCTAAGGACGGTGTCTGATCGGGGTCAATTTCGTAGCTGAGTTTGAATTCGGATTGATGATCCTCTGTTTGACGAACAACGCCTGGTAACGACTCCAAAATGGGTGCAATCTCCTCCGGCTTCCATGCAAACCCGATCTGTTGCCGCCAGCTCTGGTCGGGTGTCAGGTTCTTACCGTAGTGCAGCTGTGTTCCGGCATCCGTATCAATCAGGTCGGGACGTGGCAGTCCGAGCTCTTCGATGAGCGCCATTGCACTATCGAGTCGACGCCCAGTTGCGATTCCAAAACCGATGTTTTCATGTTCACGAATCAAGTCGTTGAATTCAGCGAGAGCCTTCGGATCACCGGTCAACGTATTGTCCAAATCGGTGATGATCAGCCGGTCGAAATCGGGCAGGCGTCGTTCTCTCGTACGATCTGCGAGGGTCGGTTTGGAAGTATGCCTCAGGATGTCGTCCAGATCGCGCAGGTATCGCTTCGAATGATTCGCCCAGGCATAGTGCTTGCGAGTCCCCAGGATGCCTGATTCTGACCAAGCCTCCCATTGTTCGGGCTCGGTCAAGCTTCGCATCAGAGCCTTTTCGATTTCATTGGAACTGAGCGGATCAATCAACAGCCCGTTACCACAATTGGCGATGATGTCACGAGGACCGCCATCGTTGGTGGCGATGATCGGAAGCCCCGTTGCCCCAGCTTCCAGCAGTGTCAAACCGAATGGTTCCGTCAACGCTGGATTAATGAAGACGCCTTTTCGCCGCACTGCCAAGCGATAGAGATCAGGAATGTCGTCGGTTTGATGTGATTTTGGGTAAGCGACGCGGCCATATAGGTCGTACTTGTCAATCAAATAGATGACGTTGTTGAGCACTTGTTGTTGGGCTTTTGGGAGTTCGCGAATGTCTTGTCGCGTGCCCATGACCATCACCAGATTCGCGACCTCTTGCAGACGCTTACTTTGGCCGTAGACGTCAACGAGTTTTTCAAGATTTTTACGTTCGTCTGGCCTGGCCACAGTCAAGATCATCGGCTTCGACGGATCGCGCAAAAAGCGGTTCAGCTCGCTCGCGACCGGAGGCTCGACAAAGTTGTCGGCTGGCGGTGAGAAGAGAGAGAGATCAACGCCCGGTGCGATGATTTCCATTCGAGATGGAGCGTAGTGGTCATACAGTTCGTACTGATCACTCACTTCCTGACTCGTGCTCGTAACAACCATGGAAGCAGTTTCTAATGCAATCTCCTCCGCTTCGATTCTGGTTGCAAACTTGTATTTCTTTTCCAAATTTTCGTCGGACTGTTTTCCAATTCCCATTCGTTGGCGCTTTACGCGTCCCAAGGAATGTCCGGTAAAGACAAAGGGAATGTGCAATAAACTTGCGAGCCTTGCTCCCGCCAGACCTGCGTCCGCATAATGACTGTGAATGATGTCGGGTAGTCCTGCGCGGCGAAAGTGAACGAGCGCTTGGTCGACAAACATTTCAATGAAAGGCCACAAGGCTTCCTTTCTCAGATAACGTCTCGGGCCGAATGGAATCCGCACGATCTTCGCATTGGCTGAAATCGCCTCCTCGATCTGGGCATAATCGCTGGAGACTTTCGGATCGATGATCTGCCGTGTGAGGATCTCAACTTCGCGTACATGTTCGTGTCGTCCCAGCTCGCGTGCCAGTTCCAGAACGTATTTAACTTGTCCGCCAGTGTCCGCATCGAAGCCAAGCTCAGGATACTTTCCACGGATCAAACCATGCAAGCTGATCAAAGTGATTCGCAGAGGCTTATCCGGATTCAAAACTGCCATTTCTCCCTTCGCAATTCTTCCTGGCAGCGTTTCTGACTCGAGCGACGTGACGTGATCCGTGACCATCGCAATCTCCCCCTAACAAGGTTGCTTAGAGTGTCTACGGTCGTTAACGATACGTTTCGCTGCCGTAACATTCCGGTTCGGTACTAAGCCCATGGAATGTTCAACCTGACGCACTAGTACAAGCATCCCCCATCCCGCGCGAACAAAGTTGGGTCCGTAGAGCCAGGGCGGGCGAATTGCGAACCATCGAATCGTTGGCTGCCTGGTAATTGTTTAACAAAACCAAGAACTCGATCCACAATCGCTTTATGCTGATGATAGGGAATAATATACCATAGTCTCGCATCACTGTCACTGTGTTCCTTATTCGCTGATTCAGACAATTGGAGGACGCGGAAATAAGATGGTGATTCCGAGTAAAATTCAGAGTTTGGCTGTGCCGTCGACATGTCCATCCACATCATTTCATAGACATGACCGTCCAAGTCGACCAAGTTGCAGTTATACATAAATCCGTAGTCCTGCATCGGGTGGATGTCGGCAGTGTCACCGTTTCTGGCCGCCAATTCGTTCAACCTGTCGACTTCTTCGCGTCTATCACAGGACAACTACAGCATTACTTCGCTGGATGTCGTTGGCGGAATCGGGCGGCTAGTGAGCATCCGCCATTTGTCGTGCGTAAACAGCATTACGAAGATTGCGTCGCTCCACGGGGCCTATAAAGAATTTTGTGTCAGCTAACATTGGTACGCTGGTTGCTGATGTGCTCAGCCATTCTTTCCTCGAACATGATTGCGAAGTGATACAGTGCTTGCTTCCAATGGTGGATCGGACGTGTCCATCGTTTGGATGCTTCGTTAATCGCCATGTAAACCAGCTTCAACGCTGAGGCTTCGTTGGGGTAAATCTTGCGATTGCGAGTGAACTTGCGGATCACGCTGTTGACCGATTCGATCGCGTTAGTCGTGTAGATCGCGCGACGAATTGACGGTGGGAAATCGAATAACGGGGGAGAACTGCAGGGGAGAACTGCAGGGGACACAGCTTCTTCAAGAACCGCAGGGGACAAGAACCGCAGGGGACACAGCTTCTTCATATCGGAACCGCAGGGGAAACCGCAGGGGACACAGCTTCTTCAGCAAGAACCGCAGGGGACACAGCTTCTTCATATCGGAACCGCAGGGGACACAGCTTCTTCATATCGAGCCGCTACAGACACGAACCGCCAGGGACACAGTTACTCCAAAGAACCGCTAGGGACACAGTTACTTCAAAAAAAGTGCGAGGGAAAAAACTGAGGGAATATTTGTAAGGAATGGTAGATAGCGTCGTCTCCCTTTAGTTGCGCGCAAATATTCCGCTCCGACTCCTAGGAGATCCCCGACCATGGCTCGAATGACTCGCGCGGAAGTATTCGCGCCAGATGAAATTGCGATTTTGCACGTCATGGGGCGAGTCGTGCGGCGTTGCTTCTTACTGGGTAACGATCCAGTGACGGGACGCAACTACGACCATCGTAAGCGGTGGATCGAACAACGACTCGAGCGTCTCGCGGCGGCCATGGGGATCGACCTGTGTTGCTTTTCGAGACTTTCCAATCACTTCCATTTGGTACTCAGATCGCGTCCCGACGTGGTGGAGACTGGGAGTGATAGCGAAGTGCCTCGGCGCGGGCTGTCACTCTGCCCGCCGAGAACGGGTGCAGGCGGACTACGACTTGAGCCCAACGAAACTGAGCTGAATCTGATTTGCAATAATCCACAGCGAGTTGTGCAAATCCGCTCGCGTCTGAGCGATGTTTCCTGGTGGATGCGGCTGCTGTGTCAGAATATC
>JBGSJL010000107.1:0-20900 GCA_041741955.1 Pirellulaceae bacterium
CCTGAGCCAGCTTGGCGGAGGAGCTCCTCGCTCTTGCTCAGTCAAATACACCGACCAGTTGCCTTGCTCTTTGGTGTAAGCGATAACACCTTCAAGCAAGCCGCGACAGTAGCCGTTGGAGGTTTCGATTAGCAGAGCGACTGATCGTCTAGTCATCAGTTACAAGTCGCGGCAACAGAGGGCTATTCGGTAGGGTTGGCAGTTTGCGGCAAGACGCTTCATCTACACCAACCTGTTCTCTCCGCAGCCCGAGATGGCTGCGGAGCAACAGGTATCAGCGGTCGATTGGCTACATGTCGCTTGGCTACATGTTGTGGCTACATGTTGATCGCATAACCTTCGCGGCTTTCGCGTGAGAGAAATGCAGCGGCTTCATCGTCGCCGATGATTTCTCGCTTACTTGGGTCCCAATTGATTTCACGCCCCAAGCGGATTGCGATGTTTGCCAAGTGACAGGTCTCGAGCATGCGATTGTGAGTCCAAACATCCGAAATCGGTTGTTTGCGGCTGCGGATACCCTCGATGAAGTTCGCTGTGTGATTCTCGCTCACTGGACCACCGTATATTTCTTCCACGGCGCCTTCTGGCAGCGGATTGTTTTCGAGGTCCTCAACGGGTTTCCCTGAAAGTCTGCCGCGATTGACAAAAATGCGGCCCTCGGTCCCTTCGAACAGGATGCCATTGTCACCTTCACTCGTGATGATCAGAGGGATATCCCCCGGCATGTTAGCGTGTATTTCAAACTTAGTTGGAGAATTGTACTGGTCGCTTACTTTTGGGTAACCTTTGTCATACTCCACTGGTAGTGAGTAGCTTACAGGTGTGATTTTGTTTGGGCCGGTTTCCAATGCACCCAAGGCCCATGTTGCGATGTCGACGTGGTGCGCGCCCCAGTCGTTCATCTGGCCGCCGGAATACTCATACCAGTTACGCCATGCGTAATGACAATTGGTGTAAAGCGGTACACCGCCGCCGTAACCCGTTCGCATCTCGGGCAAGGCACGGTAGGGCACTTTGGGTGCTGGGCCGAGCCACATGTCCCAATCCAGTCCTTCAGGAGCATCAATCGCTGGGATCACTGGGGAGCCCGTGGCACCATTGATTCCGCAAGTAACTTTGCGGATTTCGCCGATCCGGCCGTCTCGGATCAATGCGATCGCTATGAGAAACCGCTGATCGTTTTCGGTCCGCTGCATCGTTCCAACTTGGAAGACGCGCCCGGTTTGCTGGACAATTCTTTCAATCAACTTGCCTTCGTCGATTGTCAGCGTCAACGGCTTTTCACAATAGACGTCCTTGCCAGCTAGCATCGCTTCAACCGAGATCTTCGCGTGCCAATGATCTGGGGCTGCAATCATGACCGCATCGATGTCGTCGCGATCGAGAACTTTGCGGTAGTCTTTGTAGCCTTCAGCCTTCTTGCCAGTTTTCCTTTCAAGCTTTTCATTTGTCGCTCCAAGCACCGTGGCGTCGACATCGGCGAAGGCGGCGAAGTCCGCGAACTTGGTCGATTTTTCCGTGATAGTCCAACCCTGGTTCCGCAAACCAATGGTGGCAAAGACGGGTCGCTCATTCGGTGAATCTTGGCCGCGAGTGATGGCGCTTGTACCCATAAAGACGCCGACAGTAGTTGCCGCGCTCGTGGTCTGAATAAAATCGCGTCGACTAAATTTACGTTTTACAACCATTTTAAATCCTCTCAGGGAAATCGGGGAAAGTGTCAGACCAAAAAACTCAAAGGGTACGACTGGTGCTATTTGCCCAAGTCCTTAAATCGTTCGTATGTTTGATTGAGCGGATGGGCGTCTTTGCGACCGTCAATCATACAAGCAGTCCATTCGGAAAGTCGCCGTCCGAGTCGCCTGCAAGCCTCTTGGACCCGATCTTCTTCAGGCGCGCCGGCTGAGATCGCGCCGTAATGGGCCGAAAACTTGATGCCGGTATAGTCCGTCAATCCAAAGATGAGAAAGCCGTAGTTGATCAGGATCGACATCAGCGCCATGCAGGTCCATTCCTGGCCGCCACCCCAAGCACCGGCAGAAGAAAAAACGCAGCCTATTTTTCCGTCGCGTTTGCCCCAGTTCTCAATCGGCTGTTGGTCCCACCACTGCTTCATTTGCCAACTCACGGATCCGTAGTTGGTTGGCGAGCCAATCGCGATGCCGTCACACCAGTCGAGGTCGGTATGGTTCGCTTGATCGATGCTCCTCAATCGCACATCGACCCCGTCGAGTTGCCGCGCACCTTCGGCGACCAATTCGGCCATTCGCATGGTATTCTGTGTAACGGAATGATAGAGGACCAAAACTTTAGTCATTTCCAACGTTGCCGACTCTTTGGACGATTGTCAAAACTGAATTGTCGTTTCGCGAACTATGTTTCAAGTTCACGCCAGAACCACCTCATCGTTTAATGCGCCCGCCAGTTTGCGCAGCAGTACTAAAAGCATGTCGGCCTCCTCCGCAGACATGCACCCGTACATGTCGTCCCGAATCGACTGGCCAGCCTTCCAAAGCTTCTTATGCATTCGTTTGCCTGCCGCAGTCAGTGAGACGGTTTTCGCCCGGGCGTCCGTGGCGTGGGTACCTCGTTTGACGAGTCCATTTTCTTCGAGCAGAACCAACATTGCCCGCACGGTACTTGGGTCAGACGAAATGCGCTTCGCCAATTCACTCTGCGTCAGTGCTAGTCCGTGGGAAAGAGATGCCAACAGAACGAACTGGTCAGCTGTGACCGCGTGTTTGGCAAATCGTGCATCAGTTCTTCGGTGAAGTACTAGATAAGCAGCACGTAACGCCAAAGGTAATTCTCTTTCCGTTTCCATTGGATTCCTTGGTAGTTTCAAGCCATGCATGAACGCACGCGAAAATCTTGCCTTGGTGTGAAGCTCGCCATGAAATCAAACACGGTCGAAAGCGCACACGCACCAAAAATTCTGATAGCGTGATACTGCTCTAAAGACGTTCAGTGTACTCAGTTGCAGCCTTACGTCGTAGTCCAGCAAGTTTTGCTTTTCTGAATGAGAGTGCTGGTCGAAGTAGGGCCTTCGCAACACACCAGGGAGAACGCTGGTCGCTGAGTGTATCGGGATCTTGGCAACGAATGCCCGTCTGCTCATGCGGAAAACCAGCGACGCGGCATTGCCGCATGAAAGTACTTAAGGGCCGATCGGTTCCCTTGCGCACTGCATGAATCGTGTTTAGGGAGCGGGATCTTCGAAAGGTCTTTGGGAACGTAACCGAAAAATTGGCTGATTGCTGAAGAGTCGTGCGGACCGGACTGGCATTTTAAGCGTATACGCACGATAATGGCCCACTTGCCTTCACGGCTGCCATGTAAAATATCTACGTCTTTGTGCGCAAATCCTCTTGGAACGGTTGTGCTCTTTGGCGTTAGAATCATCGTTTCCGATAGAAGGCTCTTTTGCCTGCTAAACAGTTATTCAGTTTGAGAATTCTCCCACATGCGTCTCGGTAACGCTCACATCGCTAGCCAGTTGCGCAGCGGGTGCGATGCCGAATTTGAGACGCTCATTGCATTGGATGGAAAATAATGTCGTCCTTGTTCAGATTTTGTGTAGCCGTTGGACTTTTGTGCGCGGGCCTGTTGTTTCCATTTTCGGCTGTTGCCGAAGAATCAAAAGTAACAGTGCTGTTGCTTGGCGACTCCGGTTTTCATAAACCTGCGGACTTTTATCGGCACTTGACCGATCCGCTGGCAAAGCAGTCGGTTGAACTCAAATACACAGAAGACCTGAGCGATATCAACACGGAAAACCTCGCCAAATATGACGGGCTGATGATCTTCGCGAATGTTGAGCGAATCACGCCTGAAGCCGAGTCCGCATTGATTGGCTTTGTGGAACGGGGCGGCGGGCTGATTCCAGTTCACTGTGCATCATTCTGTTTCTTAAACTCCGACAAGTACATCGAGCTTGTCGGCGGCCAATTCAAGAGCCACGGCTTCACCAGTTTTCAGACAAAGTTCATCGCCCCAGATCATGAAATTATGGCTGGTTTGAAACCGGTTCGGTCGATGGACGAGAGCTATCGGCACGGGCGTCTCAACGCAGACAAGACAGTATTAGAAACGCGTAGTAGCGAGTCGGGTCCGGTAAGTGACCCGAATGGCGAGCCCTACACTTGGGTGCGGACGAGCGGAAAGGGGCGTGTGTTCTATACGGCTTGGGGGCACGATCATCGCACCTGGTCCAACGTCGACTTCCAAAACCTTTTGGCGCGCGGTGTTCTGTGGGCCTGCGGCGAAACGCTTTCCGCTGCAGTCACCGATGCTGAGGCATCTGCTCATTCCAATGGCAAAGCAGTCGCTCAAGCCAATCGCCCGTTCGCCAAGCCTGAGATGACTCCGCCGCTGAAAGAGGAAACGAGCTTTACGTCCACGGATGTCGGAGCCAAGATTCCCAACTATACGCCCGGCGCACGTTGGGGAACTCAGGAAGCTCCATTAACGCTGATGCAAGACCCGGTTCCGACTGAAGAGTCCATCAAGGCATACTCCGTTCCTAAAGACTTCCAACTGTCGTTATGGGCCGAAGAGTCGAAAGAGAATTGGCCCGACGCTTCGCAAGCGGTTAAAAAGTTTGCTGGCTTGACGGGCAAACCGATCGCCATGAACTGGGATGAACGCGGGAGGTTATGGGTCTGTGAAACAGTCGACTATCCGAACGAACTGCAATCGTCTGCTGGCCAAGGTCGCGACCGCATCAAAATTTGCGAGGACACAGACAACGATGGTCAAGCCGACAAGTTTACGGTCTTTGCTCAGCACCTGAGCATTCCGTCCACGTTGGTCTGTTATCGCGGCGGCGCGATCGTGCAGAATGGCGCGAAAACGATTTACCTGAAAGATATTGACGGCGACGATGTTGCCGATTTCCGCCAAGAACTAATCACCGGCTGGGCGATGGGTGACACGCACGGCGGAGTGAGCAATTTCCAGTACGGCCCCGACAACTGGATTTGGAGCATGCAAGGGTACAACAACTCCGAGCCGATCGTCAACGGCCAGCCACAAATGCGTTTCCGGCAAGGATTCTGGCGGTTTAAAGTCCGCAGCGGAGCGGCAGGCGAAACGACGCCCGCGTATGCACTCGATAAGACGTCCGGTCTGCCTGCCGACCAGGCTACCAGTCAGTTCAACCAACACACGATTCGCGTTGATGCGTTGGAGTTCATGCGAGCCACGAACAACAACACGTGGGGTCTTGGGTTCAGCGAAGAAGGCTATGTATTCGGGTCAACGGCCAACGGTTGTCCAAGCGTTCACATGCCGATCCCCAATCGCTATTTCGATCAAGTCGCTGGGTGGTCGCCCAGCACTTTGCAAAAGATTTCACCGACGGACAAGTTCAATGCCCTCGACCAGAAAATTCGCCAAGTGGATTATCACGGTGCGTATACTGCGGCGGCTGGTGGTGCGCTCTATACAGCGCGGAACTACCCCAGCGCGTGGTGGAATAAGGTCCAAATGGTTTGCGAGCCAACCGGTCACATCGTTGGCGGCTTCGTGCTGGAAAAAGATGGTGCCGGATACCGGAGCAACAATGTGTTTAATGTCGTTGCCAGCATCGACGACTGGGCCGCGCCGATTATGTCCGAAGTTGGCCCCGATGGAAACGTCTGGGTGCTCGACTGGTACAACTACATCATCCAACACAATCCAACCCCGAATGGCTTCGTGACCGGCAAGGGTGCAGCTTACGAAAGCGACCTACGCGACAAGCGCTTCGGTCGCATCTATCGCCTGCTCTACCAGCAGAATGGAGCGCCCACCCACGCGATGCAACTGGCCGATGCGTCCAGCGCTGACTTGGTCCAAGCACTTAAGAGCGATAATTTTTTCTGGCGCCGAACTGCGCAGCGTTTGCTGATTGAGCGAAACCTTACAGACAAAGTGACGCTGGATGCTTTGGTTGCCTTGGTGGACGATCAGAACACCGACGATATTGGGCTCAACACGGCTGCCATGCACGCGATCTGGACGTTGTCAGGTCTAGCTGAAAGCGAAAGCCAAGATGCAAAGGCTGCACTCGCGTTGGCCTGCAAAAAAGGTTTTTCGCATCCGTCCAGCCCGGTTCGCAACTCCGCTATCGCAAGTTGCGCGAAGGAACAAGTAAAACTCGCGGTCGAAAGCGGCTTTTTGCAAGACACCGATGCTCGCGTGCAACTATCCGCCTTGTTGCGGATCGCTGACGGAGCCGGTTCTGCATCGGGAGAATCGTTGGCCTCGATGGTAACCGGTGCGAAGTCAATTGCGGCTGATGAGGTCCTGATGGATGCTTGGACATCGGCCGCAGCGACGCAACCTGTCAATATCTTGGTGGCCGTCATCAATGCGAACGCTCAATCCAACAATCGTGCTTTGGGTTCACGTGTCGCGATACTGGCTGAACACCTTGCTCGCTCGCAAGCAACAGCCCAAAACATTGAATCGCTTTTGACGGTTGATCCGAGTTCTCCGTTGACGACCGCGCTCTGGGAAGGCCTCGCGAAGGGCTGGCCAAAAGAACTTGCAGTCAAATTGTCCGATGCGGCGCAAACAAAGTTCCGTGAGCGTTTTCTTGGCGACGACACCAGTATCGAAAGCAAGGCGGCCCTACTAGCAGTTGCCGATAAGTGGTCGATCAAGGATCTAGATGAAGCGGTGGCCTCGATTCAGGATCAACTCTTCGCGACGGCATTGGATAAAGAAGCGAATACCGCGTCGCGTCTAACCGCCTGGGATCAAGCGATCAAGCTTTCCCCCACAAGCGGGCGTATTTTAGCCGCGATCGATACTTTACTGAATCCGCAACTTGCTCCTGAGACCGGTACCAGGGCGATCGCATCGCTGGCGGCTGCCCGTGTTCCAGGCCTGGCTGCAAAATTGATTGCGATTCGCGTAACTCTTGGTCCGCAACTGAATGGCGACATCCTGACGTTGCTTTTGGCGCGTGCTGATACGACCACGGAGTTGCTTGAAGCGATCGCCGACGGCAAGGTACTGTTCACGGAGCTGCAACTTGATCAGCGACAAGCGCTGTTGAATCATCCGACTCGTGAGGTCGCTGCTCGTGCGAAAGAGTTGATGGAAATGAAAGGTGCTGCGGTGGCTTCTAATCGCCAAGCACTGGTGAATGAGTGGATGCCTGTCACCGAATTGAATGGCAATCTTGAAAACGGGACCGCCATGTACAAAAAGCACTGCATGCTCTGCCATAAACACGGCGAGCTGGGTATTGCGATCGGCCCCAACCTCACCGGCATGGCCGTTCACCCCAAGGAGGAAATCCTGGTTAACGTTCTTGATCCCAATCGCAGCGTCGAGAGCAACTTTCGTACCTACCAGATGTTGACCGTCGATGGCGCAGTGCTCACCGGAATGTTGGTGGGAGAGTCCGCAAATTCATTGCGCCTGATCGACACGCAGGGCAAGGAAAAGCTGGTACTGCGAGAAGATATCGAGCAGATGAACTCTTCGGCCAAGTCGTTGATGCCGGAAGGCTTCGAAGGTCAGATTTCCCAACAAGAGATGGCGGACCTGCTGGCATTCTTGGCAAACCGTGGACGCTACACACCTCTGTCGCTTACTGCTGCGGCGACGATCAGTGGTCCGAAAGGACTGCCCGGATTCCGTGGGAATGCGGGCGACAAGTTTGAACTGAAGTCCTACGGAAATGTTGAAATCGACGGCATTCCTTTTGAATTGCAAGATCCTCAAGAAGGTAGTGTCGCAAACATCATCGCGCTACAGTCCGCTAGCAGTCGATTCCCAAGTACGCTACCTAGCCAAGCGACGATTCCTTGTTCAGGAAATGTTTCTGCAATTCATATGCTGGGGGGCGTGGCTGCTTTCGGATTCCCAATGAACCGTGATGAAACGGCAAGCCTGATTGTGCGATGTCAATACGAAGATGGTACGTCGGTCGATCACGAATTGATCAACGGCAAGCATACAGCGAACTACCAAGAGAAAACGGAGGTTCCGGAGTCCAAGTTTGCAATCGATGCCAATGGCAAGCAAATTCGTTACTTGAAGATTTCTATCGATGCAACAAAACCCCTGAAGAGCATCGAATTGGTCAAAGGCGAAAACCGCTCGACACCTCTGGTCTTTGCCATCACCGTTGAATCTGCCGGTGGTAAAGAAGCTGAGAAAACGGTCGCAATGGACGAGAGGCCACAAGCAGCGCCGCAGCCACCCCGTCGTGGTGGCGGCGGTTTTGGTGGGCCGATCGCACTTGGGTCAGACGACGTTGCAGCCTACGACGAACCACCGGAAGGATTCAAGTCGGAACGTGCTGTGCCGCATGGCAAACTTGAGATGATCGAGTACGCATCAAAGACTGTTGGCACGACTCGTAAGTTAAATGTCTACACTCCGCCGGGTTACACGTCGGAGAAGAAGTACCCCGTGCTGTATCTGTTGCATGGCATTGGAGGCGACGAGACCGAGTGGCAACGATTCGCATCGCCAAATTTAATGCTCGATAACCTAATCGCCGATGGCAAAGCCGTCCCCATGATCGTCGTGATGCCCAACGGTCGTGCTCAGGAGAACGATCGTGCTGAAGGCAATGTTATGGCAAGTGCGCCAGCCTTTGCAGTCTTCGAAAAGGACTTGCTCAATGACGTGATTCCAACGATCGAATCCAAGTATGCCGTCGACAACAACCGAGAGATGCGAGCCATTGCCGGTCTTTCAATGGGTGGCGGCCAGTCGTTTAACTTTGGACTTGGCAACCTAGACACGTTCGCCTGGGTCGGGCCATTTTATGCAGCACCCAACACGAAGCCAGCAGACGAGCTGATTCCCGACGTTGCAGCTGCGAAAGCGAAACTCAAGCTGCTGTGGATCTCCTGCGGGAACAAAGACGGGCTAATCCGCATCAGCCAGAACGTCCACCAGTTCCTGAAGAGGAACGAGATCAATCACGTCTGGCACGTCGACGGACACGGCCATGATCCTCAGCACTGGAGCAGCAGTTTGTATTGGTTCGCACAAAGCCTGTTCCAAGAGCAGTTTGTATTGGTTCGCACAAAGCGTGTTCCAGGATAAGCTGCCGCATAATGATAAATCGGACACTCCAATTGTGGGCAAATAGATTGGTACCGTCAACACACAAATTGGCGATCAAGCCTATGAGTTCACCATAGATAACAAGGATGGACAAGTTGGCGGCTCAGCAGCGGTGACGCTCAACGGCGAAAAGCACAATAGTAAATTATCGAACGTCAAATTCGCCGATGGCCAATTCTCGTTCGGAGAGGTCCTGAACTTCCAGGGCAACGAATTGCCGATTACCTTTGGCAATCGGCTTAAGTCATGTTGCCAGACTTAAATCGGCTTTGATGTATGCAATCGCCAAATAAACAAATTTAACTCGCAAAAAGGCGCGTAGCCTGTGCAAAATCTCATACTAGGTTCACTCACCGTACTGTCGCTCTCGATAGTCAGTCAAGTTCATTCACAGGAGCCTTCAACGCGAATAGTCGCGTTTCTGAATCTGCACTGTACCAGTTGCCATGATACGGACAGTCGCGAAGGCGGCTTGAATATGACGAGTTTGGATTGGCAGGCTATTAGTGGCTCGGCCTTCGAGTCGCGAGTTCGCATGTTTGAGCGCGTCGCAGCTGGTGAGATGCCACCTAAGTCAGAAGTGATGCCAAGCGAAGAATCGAAAGCGGTTTTTCAATCTGAATTTGTAGCCTTGCTGAACGAACAAGATCGTCGACGGATCATGACTGAAGGGCGCGCGATGAAGCGCCGGCTAAACCGTGATGAGTACGAGAACTCGCTGCGAGACCTTTTGAATCTACCGTGGATTCAGATTCGCGACATGTTACCAGAGGATGGGGAAAGATATCGTTTCAACAAGATCGGCGAAGCATTGGATGTTTCCCACGTGCAACTTTCTCGCTACATGTCCGCTGCGGAACATGCTTTGCAGCAGGCCTTGATTGTCAAACTCCAGCGGCCCGAGAAGTTGACGAAGAGATATTATGCACGCGATGAATCTTCGCTAACCCTGAACTTTTGGCCTCGCGAAAATTCAACTTTGCCGGATCGGCATTCGTTCCCTGTGCTCGACGCTCACGCTCAACCGGGTGTTCGGCGGGGCGACGCACCTCGATCTTCCTCCGAGACGCGCGAACGAGAAGCGGTGGGTCGAGTCTCCAGCATATTCAGTGATGCAGGTGGTTACAGTTGGGGGCAGTTTCGAGTGCCTGCCTCAGGCACGTATCGACTTCGGTTCAAAGGCTATTCGATTTGGGTCAGCGGTGGCGGCATCGGACGTTGGTTCTACGAAGGATTTGGGGCCGAGAAGGCGCCGATCTATTATCTACCGCTGTGGCACCGGCCCAACGCTGACGAAGTCTGGCCAGGTCGGCGTCCAGAGCCAATCGGCGTGTATGCCCAAAGTTCTGGCAAAAGCCGTCCGCTCGGCGAATTTGATTTTGGAGTAGAGCCGACAGAGGGTGAGATCGAAGTATCGCTGGTTGCCAACGAAGTGATTCAGACCGACGGCTTACGATTGTTCCGCACGCGCGTGAATGGAACGGACGAACAATACGTGAACCCGCTGGCGACCGAGTCCGGCATGCCCGGCTACGCGGTTCAGTGGATGGAAGTTGAAGGGCCGTTTGATGATGAACAGACGGCGAGTGGCTACAGGACGCTTTTCGACCAACTGCCGCTCGCTCAAGTTAAAGATGCGGAAGCGACAGGCGTGGTCCTGCAAGTTCCAGAGCGGCTGATTTCAAGTGCGAAGCGAGAAGAACCGACTACTGCACCTGAGACCCCTGTCCGACTCGGCGGTACTCCTGGCAGTGATGGTCCCCCGAGACGTGGATTTGGAGGTCCACGCAATGTAGATATCAAAGTCGAAGTTCAGTCGGAAAATCCTCGCGAAGATGCTCAGCGGCTCATCGCTTCTTTTCTAAACCGTTGCTATCGTCGGAAGGTCGATCCGAGTCACACGCAGCTATTTCTCAAGCTGTTTGAAGAGCAATTTGTGCAAGGTGTTGGATTTACGCAGGCCATGCTTACGTCCTACACCGCGATCTTGTCCTCACCCGGATTATTGTTTATCGAAGAAGCACCAGGAGCACTGGACGATTACTCGATAGCTTCGCGTCTCGCCTTGTTCCTATGGAATTCCGAGCCGGATGTTGAACTGAGGAAGCTGGCCGACGAAGGTCAGTTGCGAAACTCAGCAGCGCTGCGCACGCAAACGGAGCGATTGCTGAACGATCCGAAGTCGCGACGATTCGTAGAGGCTTTTGCAGATTACTGGTTGGACTTGCGGAAGATCGATGACACATCGCCGTCGACGACACTTTACAACGACTACGAGTTGGACGATCCACTAAAACTGGCTTCGCTGGAAGAAACTCGTTTGTTCGTCGCCAAATTGATTGGTGACGATCTACCAGCTCGCAACGTGGTCGATTCCGACTTTACTTTCTTAAACGAACGTCTTGCCGAACACTACGGAATTGAAGACGTTCAAGGTGCTAGGATGCGTCTTGTCGCGTTGCCAGCCGATAGCGTTCGCGGCGGGTTGATGACGCAGGCGAGCGTTTTGAAAGTCACCGCGAATGGCACAACAACTTCTCCAGTTGTACGCGGTAACTGGATCACGGAACGCATTTTAGGGGTTCGCGTCTCGGCGCCTCCTGCCGTTCCTGCCGTTGAGCCGGACATTCGCGGTGCGGTGACGATTCGTCAACAGCTCGAACAGCATCGTGTCGACCCGTCCTGTGCTGCTTGCCATGCAAAGATTGATCCGCCCGGCCTAGCCTTGGAGTCCTTTGATGTCATGGGCGGCTATCGCGACCGTTATCGGGCCGTTAGCGAGAGTGTTCCAGCGGAACCTGGAATCGGACTGAGTGGTCAAGCTTTCATGTTCCACTATGCCTTGCCAGTCGATTGTGCTGGGACGCTAGAGGATGGGAAAGAATTCCAAGACATCAAAGACTTGAAACGACTTTTGCTGATGGATGAACGGTTGATTGCGAGCAACTTGGCACAACAACTGACGATCTATGCAACCGGCGCACCGATATCCTTCTCCGATCGCGATGCGATCGAGACGATGCTGGACGATACCCATGCGACGGATTTCGGTGTGCGCAGTATCATCCACGAAATTGTCCAAAGCCGTTTGTTCCTAAGCAAATAGCCCCTGAATTGGCCACGAATACCATGAAATCACTTTCGACGCACAACTTCTCGCGACGAGGTTTTCTGCGGACTGCCGGAGTCGTTCTAACGCTTCCGTGGCTGGAATCGGTTTGGACGCAGTCTGCTTTTGCTCAGACCGCAATCGATGCCGCATCATCCCGTCCACATCGCTTTTTTGGTATCTGCAATAACTTAGGCTTGCTGCCAGAAGACTTCTTTCCGAAGCGTCCCGGCCCAGATTACGAACCTTCGCCCTACTTGGAATCGTTGCAAGAATATCGCGGCGACTTCACTGTGTTCAGCGGTGTATCGCACCCGAATGTGGATGGTGGACATCCGTCTGACATTAGTTTCCTAACGGCCGCGCCCCATCCCGCGAGCAGTTCATTCCGAAACACCATTTCGCTCGACCAACACGTCGCGGAACAAATAGGTAGTCAGACTCGTTTTCCTTCTTTAACGCTTGCCGTAAATACAGGAAGTCGCAGCCTCTCTTGGACTGGGACAGGTGTTGCCATACCGCCTGAGCAGAGTGCTTCGAGCCTTTTCAAGCAACTTTTTTTGCAAGGTAGCCCCAAGGAGATTGAATCGCAGATTCACAAGTTGGATAGGGGCCGCAGCATTTTGGATACGTTGGCGGAGCAAGCTAGCGATTTGCAGCGCGACGCAAGCAGTCATGATCGCGGTCGCTTGGATCAATTCTTTTCCAGTGTCAGAGATCTCGAGCAACGCTTGCTGGCTTCGCGGGAATGGGAAAGCCAGCCGAAACCGGTCGTCGAAGTAGCGGAACCGGTTGATCCGTCGAGTCCAGCGTTGTACATGGCCAAAGTCAAACTTATGTACGACCTCGCCAAGTTGGCATTTGAAACCGATTCGACGCGATCTATTACGTTGATGCTCAACAGCGTTGGCACGCCCGTTTTGCAGATTCGAGGTGCCACCATCAACGACGGTTATCACAATCTTTCACACCACGGCAAATCCGAAGAGAAGTTGTCGCAATTGCGGATCATTGATCAGGAGCACATGAAGTTGCTGGCTGGACTATTTGCTGGACTGAAGAGCACCAGTGAGCAGGGCGAATCGTTACTTAATCGTAGTATGATTCTGTATGGTTCCAATCTGGGCGACGCGAACGCCCACTCGACAACGAACATGCCGCTACTATTTGCCGGTGGCGGTTTCAAGCACGGCCAGCACTTGGCCTTCGACCAGCAGCAGAACTATCCACTTCCCAACTTGTTCGTTTCGATCCTGCAGCGCATGGGCATCGAGCAGGACAAATTTGCATCTTCTACCGGCACCATGCGTGGATTGGAGATGATTTAAAGGTGAACGCAAGCAGAAACTCATTTGCAGTGTTGATAGCTCTGTCTGTTTTCGCTTACGCCTTTGCGGAGGAAACGGTCATCGATTTTGAGTCCGCAGAGGTTGGCAAACCAACACCGCAGTGGACAGAGAAAGATGTCGTCTTTGAATTGGCCCATGGCCCCACGAAAAGCAAAGCAAAAGGGCGTGTTATGTTCTTTCCCCACCTGGGGACTGATCGAAAGGGAATACTGGCCGCGATGGCCGACGAATCGATACCTGTGCGTGTCACATTTCCGCGACCTGTCAACCATGTGACGCTTGTGCTGTGGGGATCGACAACTAGCTCAGCATTGGTGGAAGCTTTTGACGCCGAAGGCAAGCTCGTCGCCAAGGATGCTCTGGATAGCGTGCCTGTGCGCAAGAACCCCGAAGAGCAAGTGCCGTTTTTTGAAATGGCCGTATCAGCGGAGCGAATTGCCTACCTGCAAATCAGCGGATCGCGCCCGGGCGGATTTTTGGCCATCGATGAGCTTCGGTGGAAATTTCAGTATGGCGAATCGGCAGCAATTCCAGAGGCTCGTCGCTGATGTCAAACAAACCTCGATGAACCCTGTCCTTGATTGACTGCAATCCCTCTACGACAAAGGAAAACTAATGTTTGTACGCTTATCCACATTCATGTGCAGTGTGCTGCTACTCGGTTTGATTAGTTGGGCGCAAGATGCGGCTCCGGTGGATGACTGGAAACCGGCCGTCACCAACCAAGAAGGCAAAGAGTATCCTCAGGTCAACTCTGAAGGCCGCATCAAATTTCGTGTCAACGCTCCTGAAGCGACGAGTGTCTCGTGTACATTCCGAGAAAGTAGCGAATTTGTTAAAGACGACAACGGCAATTGGTCCGGGTACACTCGTAAGCTCGATGAAGGATTCCACTACTACGAGTTGATCATCGATGGCGCGAAAGTTCCCGATCCCAATAGTAAATATTTTTTTGGTGCCATGCGTTGGGGCAGCGGCGTGGAAGTGCCCGCCAAAGACAAAGACTTTTACGCTGTCAAAAAAGTTCCGCATGGACAAATGCGTGAAGTGCTTTTCTACTCTGAAAGCACGCAGACGGATCGCCGCGCCTTCGTTTACACTCCCCCAGGATACAACAGCGACCAGGAAAAGCGTTACCCGGTTCTCTATCTGCAACATGGTTGGGGCGAGAACGAATATGGCTGGAGCGTCCAGGGCCACGCGGGCCTGATCATGGACAACCTGCTTGCCGAAGGCAAGGCCAAGCCATTCATCATCGTGATGACCTACGGCATGACCAATGACGTGCGGCCGGGCGGAATCGGAAGCTTCGATATCAGCCATTTTGAAACCGTACTGGTCAAAGAATTGATCCCCTACGTCGATTCCAATTTCAGAACGCTGGCTGACCAGCCCAACCGAGCCATGGCGGGTCTTTCCATGGGCGGTATGGAAACCAAAACGATCACGCTTCGGAATCTGGACAAGTTTTCACACATTGGTCTGTTCAGTGGCGGATCGATCAGCATGGACGACGTTAATAAGACTGAAGGCTTTAAGGAAAACGTCAAGCTCGTATTTGTTAGTTACGGCAGCAAGGAAGTCAGCGGCGGAGAGCGTCCACGACGCGGCGGCGATCCCGAAGCCAATGCCAAGGCTCTCAGGGAGGCAGGCATCAGCAGCCACTACTACATTTCACCCGAGACAGCGCACGAATGGCAAACCTGGCGTCGCAGTCTGCACGAGATCGCTCCACTGTTGTTTGCCTCGGACGATAAGTTCAGCGGCGCATGGAAAGTCGACTTCAACACGCGGATCGGACTTCAGCATTACAGCATGACGTTCGATCGTGACGGTCAAATTCCAACAGCGAGCGCCGACGTGGAAGTTGACGGAAACGCGCGACAAGTCGAATTTCGAGATGTCAAACTCGACGGTGATACGATCTCCTTTTGGGAGCCACTGGATCTGGGAGGCAACGAAGTTCGTATTGAGTTCAGCGGGAAAGTCTTAGGTGACGCTATCTCATTCACGCGAAAAGTTGGTGAGTTCTCCAACGAAGAGGCGATTGCAAAACGAGCAGACGATATTGACAAGGCAATTGCGGATTACGCTTCGTTGGGACTGAAGGTCAGCATCACGGAGCTGGACGTCACGATTCGCGGAGCGTCCGGAGGACAATTTGGTCCCAGCGTGGGACGAAGGCGTTTTGGCTCGAGCGAACCACCTTCGGTAGAAGATCTCAATGCTCAAGCCGAGGCGTATGCAAAGCTCTTCGCGATCTTTAGCAAACACAAAGACGTAATCGAAAGAGTCACGTTCTGGGGCCTCAACGACCGCCGCACATGGCGTTTCGGGCAGCACCCCCTGATTTTCGATGCTAACAACAACCCCAAGCCCGCGTACGCTGCGATCGTAAATGAACCTTCACGCAACTGATTGCGTTGCGCCCAAAAACAAGTGGTTTCGATGGCATGTTTATGTTAGCCTGCTGCCTTATTCAATATCAAAACGGCAAACTTCAAACAACTTCAAATCTCAGGAGATCGTCATGAAGCAATTAACAGACGGCGTTATCACATTGTGCCTGTTTGTGTTTGGAATCGGATTCAGTTTTGCGCAGGAAGCGGTAGAACCGACCCGCCGCAGTCCTCAACCTGAAATCCGCTATCCGCATGGCGTAGACTCCGAGCCGCAGGTCGGAGTACCGAAAGGGAAGCTTGAAGGCCCATTTTTATTCCACAGCGAAATAATTAAGGACACGACTCGAAAATATTGGGTTTATGTTCCTGCGCAATACACTGGCGAAAAGCCAGCTTCGCTTCTTGTATTTCAAGACGGTGCTAGGGCTATCGGAAATACTATTGCTGCACCTCAGGTTCTCGATAACTTGATTGCGAAGAAGCAAGTCCCCATTACCATCGGCATCTTCATTACACCGGGGCATCGTGGCGCCGAATATCCAGATTCGATCGGTACGCAAAACCCTGACAACCGCGACCGCGAATACGACGTACTCAATGACTTGTACGCTCGCATGGTCATTGAAGAAATCCTCCCAGAAGTTGGCAGGAAGTACTCGATTTCAAGCAATCCGAGGGACCGCGCAATTGGTGGCTCCAGTAGCGGTGCCATTTGTGCTTTTACTGTCGCCTGGGAACGTCCTGAAGCGTTCGGAAACGTTGTCAGTTTTATTGGCAGCTACACCAACATCCACGGTGGTCACGTTTACCCTGACCTAGTGCGCGCAGCAGACAAAAAGCCGATTCGACTTTTTCTCCAAGACGGCGTCAACGACTTACGCAGTCCAAACAACTTAGAACGCGATTGGCACTTGCAGAACCAAAAGATGGTCGCCGCTTTGCAGGAGAAAGGCTACGACATGGCCCATGTGTTCGGAGAGGGCGGACATTCAGACGATCATGGCGGTGCGATGTTACCGCAAATGCTGCGTTGGATTTGGCGAGATCATCCTGATGTACAACCAACGACTGATGACTTGGTCGCTCAAGCTGCGGCGATCAAACCAACATCCACCGAAGTCTTTTCTGGCTTCAGCGCCGACGCGAAAGTTGACCCTAGCGGAGTATTCGTGTGGGAAACGAGAAACACTCCCAGCTCCCTGACCATCTCTCTCAAAGTCGGCAAGATTCAGGGGATTCATCGATCGGAGCGGCCAGAACAAGGACCGGTCGAAACCGAAATCGCAAATGCAGAGATGGAAGGCAATAAACTTATTTTCGATTTAACAACTAAGATCGGCGACAGAGAGTTTACGTCCAACTACCAAGGTGTCGTGTCTAAAGTCGGTATCAACGGCTGGCGCATGATGGAGTTTAATGGTCAGTTCCGCGATACGCCTTGGTCGGCGACGCGAGTTTCCGAAGCGCCGCTTCTCAAGAAAGTTAACGACACTGCGTCTTGGCAATTTGAAACAACCGGAAGTGGGGAGGGAACGATGCAAGTTGAGGGAGATGCGATTGTGTTTAACACAAGCAAGCTATCATCCGAAAACTGGCACGTCCAAGCTTACCAAACCGGTATCGATCTCACCGAAGGTGCCGAATACGAACTAAGATTTAAAGCAAGTTCACCGGAAGGCAGGTCGGTTCTGGTAATGGGCATAATTAACGAAGGAGATTGGCACGGGATCGGACTGCAAGAAGAAGTCTCCATTGGCAAGGCGGAGCGAGAGCATCTAGTTACCTTCACGGCTGTGGACGTTAAAGCGAATAACAACCGAATCGGCTTTGTTTTGGGTGATACAGAAGGTACTTTGACGATCACCGCCATATCCTTAACAAAGCGCAAGTAGGCACCGTACGAAAGCCCATGATGAAGCCACGATTGTTTGATTTCTCTGTGATTCCGTTGCTGCTCGCCCTTTTCACTATGGGGCAGCCTCGTTTTATTGTGGCGCAAGAAGCAGTTCCAGAAGCGGCGAAGCAAGCCGCTGCCAAAATTGTGACCTTCTCAACGCAGGAAGATCATCGCGAAATGCAGAAGCAGCTCGGCATTACGACTCTGCGACCGGGACCGAGTGGTGATCCAAACAACCCCAACGCTGCGAACACGGACGAGTCGAAAGCGAATTTGTATCCGAATCTGCCAGAACTTATGACACTCAAGAACGGCGACAAAGTCACGACGCCGCAGCAGTGGTGGAAGCAACGTCGACCTGAGATTGTCGAGGATTTCGAACGCGAAGTACTCGGCCGAATTCCAGAGAACGTTCCAGATGTGGAGTGGGAACTTCTGAAGACGATTGAAAAGAAACTCGGCGATACGGATGTCATCGAAAAGCGTCTGTTGGGTCGAGTCGACAATTCGGGCTGCCCAGAGATCGACGTCAACATCGCGATGTCGGTCATCGTGCCGAAAGCCGCGAAGGTTCCCGTGCCAACGTTGATGCAGTTCGGATTCACTATGTGGGGACCCGATGGGGAAGATATCGACTTCGGCGGTCGCGGACTTGGCGGCCCCCGTCCCGGTGGTCAGCCGTCGAAGGAACAACAACTTGTCCAGTCTGGGTGGGGCGTCGTTACGATCAACGCGAACAGCATTCAGGAAGATTCCGGCGGAGAGCAACCAAGGCGATTCGGGCCTCCTCGCCCGGAAGGACAAACCGGAGGCGGCCTGACTCGCGGCATTATCGGCCTTACCAACAAAGGAAGACCTCGGTCGCCAGATCAATGGGGTTCACTGCGAGCCTGGGGTTGGGGAGCTTCGCGTGGTCTCGACTATCTCGAAACCGATCCTGCCATCGACGCGAAGAAGGTCGGCATCGACGGAGTTTCTCGATACGGTAAAGCGGCTCTGGTCACCATGGCTTTCGATGAGCGATTCGCGATGGTGTTGGTCGGTTCGTCGGGTGAAGGCGGTGCTAGCCTCTATCGTCGTAACTTTGGTGAAGCGGTTGAGAACTTGACCGGTTCAGGCGAGTATCACTGGATGGCCGGCAACTTTCTGAAGTACGGAACTGCTGAATCGTCGTTCGGATCCATGAACGCCAACGACTTGCCTGTCGACGCTCATATGTTGATCGCGTTGTGTGCGCCGCGCATGACATTCATCAGCTATGGAGTCCCTGAAAAAGGTGATGCACTTTGGCTGGACCAGCAGGGCAGCTTCATGGCGACGATTGCAGCTCAACCCGCCTTTCGTTTGCTCGGTGCGCGAGGCCTAGGACGTAGCGACGACTACAACACAGAAAAGATGCCACCAGTTAACACCGATTTACTTGACGGCGAACTCGCCTGGCGACAACACGATGGCGGGCACACCGATGTGCCGAATATTCCTCACTTCGTGAAGTGGGCGGGCAAGCTATTCACGCAGAGGATGTCCAGCCTGCCATAAAGCTAACGGACGATCAGAAGAAGGCAACTACACAACGGAGATCAGGATCATCCCGATGGCTCCACACCGCTCCACAAGACTTTTGAACAGCTGAAATATCCGTCTGAATTCCTCACGCTCGCAATGGTACCGCGATCGCGAAGATGATTCGAGGGATCTTGGAGGTTGTCATGACCGCTGTAGCATCGCGTAGCGAAAGTGTCACACTGCGTCCGCTTCGTTCGATAAAAAGTTCGACTTGCGTGGGAACTCCGGGCTGAAAGACCGCCATCCCGATGGTGCGATAACGCCGAAAGATTAGAATTCTTAGTACGATTTAGATCGAGAATTCAAACGTTCAACGCCAACGGCCGTGAACGCTTACGGCACAATTAAGTGGAGACATTTTTCGTGAAGATATTCCCACTCCCTCGCGTAAGGCAGCTGCGAGAATCGAAAGGACTGTACGGCGGACATCCTGGTCCGTCGATTGCGCAACAGATCAGGAGGTCCATGGGTACATGGCTTCAATGCAGTTTCCTCATTGCGACAAACTTCCTACAACCAGTTAGTTTGATTGCGGACGACGACGCTCGCCCGCGTCTGGCTGTGCTAACGGATATCGGGGGCGATCCCGATGATACACAATCGCTGATCCGCTTGATGGTCTATGCCAACGAGTTGCATATTGAGGCACTCATTGCCAGTGCCTCTGGAACGCGGGGAGAATTGAAGGAAGCGATCACACAGCCAAAGCTAATCCTAGACGTGATCGATGGATACGAAAGAGTTCTGCCAAACTTGATGAAGCATGCTGGGCAATGGCCGTTGGCGGGCGCGTTAAAGGCCGTGGTCAAGTCAGGAAATCCGCAGAGAGGCCGCACTGCCATCGGCGAACATTTCGATACCGAAGGCTCGCGGTGGTTGACCGAGCGGATTGATTCCGGAACACCGGAACGGCCTCTGAATGTGACCATCTGGGGAGGACAGACCGATTTTGCTCAGACGCTATGGCGAGTCAAGCACGATCGCGGCGACCGTGGCTTCGCAGAATTCACAACGAAGTTTCGGGTGTACGATATCAATGACCAGGACGGCATTTCAGATTGGATGCGTGCCGAGTTCCCAGGCATGTTCTACATTCTCGCTAAAGCTCCGGAAGGGCTTGACAAGCGGCAGGGAACTTATCGCGGCATGTACCTGGGCGGTGACGAGTCGCTGACGAGCAAGGATTGGGTCGAACAAAACGTCCGCTCGACTGGACCGCTGGGTGAACTCTATCCAACGAAGTCGCATACAGCGCCCAATCCGTACGGCTGTTTAAAAGAAGGCGACACGCCGTCTTGGTTCTTCTTTCTTCCGAGCGGTGGCAATGATCCCGGTGATCCCAGCAAGCCCGGCTGGGGAGGCCGTTTCGAACGACGGGCCGATGGTTGGTTTCACGACCTGCCAAGCCGCGACGATTTTGATCCACGCAGCGAGGTCTATCGCTGGCGCAGTGATTACCAAGCTGACTTTGCGAATCGTATGCAGTGGTGCGTCGAAAA
>JBGSJL010000108.1:0-7893 GCA_041741955.1 Pirellulaceae bacterium
GTCCCGACTAGCGTATCGAGCCAATTGGGACGTCCATAGACGAATTCGTAGTTGAACCACCAAGATAAAAACGTATGCGCGACCGCCAGAGCCAGCAGCGCGATTAGGCGTACAGAGAAACTACGGGCCACGACCGGCAGCAGCAGGATCTGGGTCGCACCGATGATCGCCAGGACTTCCCATAAATTGGCTTTTAGAAGCTGCGCCCAGAACGCATAAACCGTGCCAATACTCGCACTGGACCATTGATTAAATGAAGCATTGAAGCCGAACAACATTACGGACAAAAGTATCAGCCCGAGGCTCCGCGCGAGGAATTTGGCTCGCACGGTGGGCGCGTCCTGCGTGGCCAGTCGCTTCAGAAAAGTCATGCGGAAGGAAAAACCGCAAGCGAAAATAAAGCTTGGCATGATCGAATCCGCCAAACTAAAGTGCGTGTTGTTGTGCTTGAGAATTGGCGGAGTGATCGCCAGTCCCCCTAAAAAGTTGACGACAAACATGCCAGCTACACTGTAGCCGCGGAACTGGTCCAGCGAAGTCAGTCGAGCCGACGATTTGCCATCAGACACGCAGGAAAACCCCTTGCTTCTCAAGACTGCGGACGAACAGCCAAGTCACGAAGAAAAAAAGCAGCAGGCCGCTAACTGCATACCAAGCTGGCGAGTCCTTGGGGAAAAACGGCTGTACGGCCGAGCTCACCATACTGTGCAAGACGTAAGCGACCAAGGCGTTGGTCCCAAATGTCTTGAAAAATGCAAGCTGTAAACCATACAGATCGACGGCTACGTAAAACAGCAGAAAAACAAACAGCGAAAAGCCGGCCGAAAAAGTTAGATAAGTAAGTGTTCCGGCGCGCTGGCTCATCATCCAGTAATTCCATTTCCGCTCATCCTGTCCGGGCGGTTTTACAAAGGGAGGCTCGGCCAGCCAGCCCGCGATCTCAGGCTGCTGCAATTTCATTGAGAAACGCTCGGAGTTTGGCCAAACCGGATCCTCAGCCAGCTTCTGACTCTTCAGCGCTTCAATGGCACCGAGAGGGACATCGTAAAGTCGCGTTAAACAGGACGGCAGATAGCCAGCGAACATCAGTAGCAGCGACGCGATTAGGACGCGCCTGAGTGTAGGCGAGGTTAGTTGAAGTTGTTCGCGCGGCCGCGTAAACACATCGCAGGCGAATGTACCGACCAAGGCTGGGATCGCCCAAGTGAGAAAGCCTAGCGGTCCGCCGTCGACTCCATTGGGGCCCGTGTTTACCCAAGTGAAATTGAACCCATAGGAAAGTCCTACGTGGGCAATGGCAGAACCGATCAACCACCACAATCGCATTCTGAAAGTACCACTCACCACGGGTAGAATCCACAATGACGTAACGGCAATATGCATTAAGGTTTGGAACCAACTGCGTTTGAGCGGTTCGCTGATCGCCCCCCAGAATCCTAGTTCGGTCAATTCCTGCCAATTGGCCGCCCGCGGCCCGACGTGGTAGATCACCAAGGAAACGAGGACCAAGCCCAGTAGTCGGCGGACCATGCGTGCGGTGGCTGGGCCCACGCCTTCCACCTGGACGCGTCGTCCAAACGTCAGACGCAGCGCAAAACCCACGGCAAACAGAAAGTGAGGCATGATCGTATCGGCATAACTGCAATAGTCATGGGTGTGCCGTAACACCTGAGGACAAACGGCGTAGCCGCCGAAGTAGTTGACTAGCAACATGCCCACGACGGTATAGCCGCGAAATTGATCTAGAGACGCTAGTCGAACTTTTGCAGAGGTGGCAGGTTTTGACAAATCGCTAGACGCGGACATCCGAAGGAACTCGCAGCAATTTAGATGGATTGAAGCGGCACGACGCGAACCACTCGCTACCAATTGGAGGTAGATCATATTCGTTTGTTTGTGCGGCGTACAATGTACTCAAGTTTCTAACGAAAAACTAATGAGATTAGCTTTGACAACTGCCGTCGAACTTGATCTGATAGACAGTCAATCGACGGTAATCCTGCGTTTCAGCCGTGGCTCTCCTCCATTTCCGTCGAACAATTGAGCTTTCGCTCTACTAATTTCTCAAGGTATTTGAGGCCGAACTTCCGGCTTGCAATACTAAAACCACTGTCTCATTTAGGGGTCAAGAATCTTGAAACGCAATCGCGGTTTTACGCTTGTTGAATTGCTGGTGGTCATCGCGATCATCGGAATCTTAGTGGGTCTGTTGCTGCCTGCCGTTCAGGCGGCGCGCGAAGCCGCCCGACGCATGCAATGCTCTAACAATTTAAAGCAGTTGGCGCTCGGAGTGCATCTGCATCACGATGCCCACAAAAAGTTTCCCTACGGAATTCTCCGCAATGACGGCCTGTTCCCACATCCCGATACCGGCAAGACGGGTACGCCCAATCCGATCGCTCGCCGCTATCCGCTCCAGTACCAACTGCTGCCATTTATCGAGCAAGGCAATCTTTGGAACACCTACGACCAGTTCGTGTTTAACAACAATCGCAAAGAAACTCCGACTGGCGTTGACTGGGTAGGCAACTTTTTCTTGAGGCAGGTTGTGCCAACATTGATTTGCCCCTCCAATCCCGGCGGTAATTGGAACGAATCGAAGACGGCTGCCGAAAGCGGCAGGTACTTCCGAGGCCATTACTTTGGTTCGGCCGGCACGCGATCCTACCCGCGGGTTGACACATCCAACACGCGGCCATCGCTATTCAATCCATTTGCACCCACGACGCCCATGCCTGCGGCGGGCGGCGCGCTTTCCGATGGTCTATTCACGCGCTGCAAGCGCTTTGGCATGGGTGATGTCACCGATGGAACCAGCAACACGTTACTACTGGGCGAACGACAGTATTTTGACCCTGTGTTTGATGCGAGTACAGTCATCAACGATAATATCCGAGACTGGGGCTGGGTGTGGTTCGGCGGTGAGGGTGATACAAGCCTCGGAACCAGTGCGACTATCAATTACCGTCTGCCGGCTAACTTTGACACTTTGGGCGGTGGCGTTCAGCAATTGTTGTTCGAAGACCGCATCAACGCCTTCGGTAGCATGCACACCGGTGGCTCCAACTTTGCGATGGGAGATGGTTCCGTGCAGTTCATTTCACAGAACATCTCCAACATCGTTTTTCGCGGCTTGGGAACTCGTAGCCAGGGCGAAGTTGTAAACCTGGATCAGTAAACGCGCGCCAGTGATCTGTGATTTGATTGCTGGGTGGAGAGCTTGCCTCCACCCAAGCATGCTTGGGCGACTAGTGCTCCCGTCGCCAGGCCCCCTCATCCCCAACCCTTCTCCCCCAGAGTACCGAGGGAGAAGGGAGCAAGAATTTTTAAGCACAACACAGGTGGAAAAAATAGCGTGACTAATTGCTTTGGTTCAAAGATAAAAATCGTGCGGTGTTGTTTAATGGTTGCGCTGTGCTGCTCTTTCGCAGGCTGCGGTGAGAGTCTGTCGGTAGCTCCGGTCAAGGGAAAAGTACTGCTCGATGGCAAGCCGTTGAACAAAATTTTGGTCGAGTTCTGGCCAGAGACAATCGGTCCGCGTTCGTTTGCGGAAACCGACAGCGAAGGTAATTTTGAACTGAAGACCGACGATGGCTTACATGATGGAGCCGTGGTTGGGGCACACCGAGTGACCTTAACGGACGCGGCCGTGCTGGGCGATAAATTTTTGGGTCGAGCAGCAGAACAAACCGATATGACTCAAGGACGCAAGCCGCGCATCTCGATCCAGCTTGCAAACGTCGATACAACACCTTTGAAGCAAACCATCGTCGCGGGCAAGACCAACGAGTTTGAATTGCAAGCGACCAAAGCCATCAGTCGTTAAGCATTGTTTCCTGGGTCGCGTAGGCTCTCTGGAATTCGCTGCAAGCGACCGCTGCGATCGATGACGGCCAGGGTGACTTCGGCTGTTACGATGTGGTCTCCGCCCCGCTCGACTCGGTAAGCCTGCACAATTTTCGCCTCGGTCATGCGCTCAATTTTTACATGGATGTCTAGTTCGTCATCGTAGCGAGCGGGCAAGCGGTATTGGCATTCAACGCGCACGACGACCACATACAATCCGGTTGCTTCGAAATCGCGATAGTTGCCACCGCTAGCTCGAAATAGTTCGGTACGAGCTATCTCAAAGTATTTCAAGTAGTGCGAATGATGAACGAATCCCATCGGATCGCATTCGTCATAACGCACGCGGAGCTGTGTGGTGTGCGCAGTTAACATGTCAATAGCCAATTTTCATGTCGGGCACTCAAAAACTTACCGTGGGCCGGCAGCAGCGAACTAGCATAAATTGGCCATCGGGTGTCGGTACGATAATGACAGAGCCCACGCCATCGATTCCCGCAGGCGTGAAAGGACGCAGGAGCTGCTGCCACTGCTGGTCGCTCTGTCCTTCGCTGGGGATTACGTACAATTGAGTCTGCTCTCGGTAAGCTCGGTTGGATGTCAACCAAAGTGAGTTCGTGTCTTGGATGGCTACGACCAGCGAAAAATGGGATGCGTAGTCGGCTAGGATGCGGCGCAACGGTCGGGCCGCAGTAACCACCAAATCCGTCGTCTGGGGACCCAGTCCCACTTCTCCGACGCTGGACCAGTCGATCCAAACGTGCAGGCCAGCCGCTTCGCAAACGCGCGGTAAAACCTGTGCGACGGGTCGCGCATAAGAGCTAATTTCAGTTCCAGTCTTATCCAGCGCGGGCATGTTGTTGGGATTATCGAATGCACTGGCAAACCGCTTCGGATCGTAGTTAGGTAAACTGCTGGGTTGACCGGTCGCCAACCGCCAGCCTTCGATCATTCGCACTGCCGAAAACCAAGTTGCGTCATCGATGCCTGCGGGGCGCTTTAACTGGCTCGAATCTTTAGCTCCAACGCCCTCGGTCACTTGACCGCTGGCCCAATCGGCCTGCGCAAGTGGAATCAATTGATTGAGAGTTTCGATCATCCATGATCTGCCCGCATCCTCGGGTACCAGCCCCTTCAGTTCGATCGTGCTGGGCAGCTTGGAGGAGATGGTCTCGGCAGCAGCCAGGACTGTGTAGTAACGATTTTCGCGAGGCTCAACGATCAAACCCAACGGCTGCCCAAATTGGCTGGCGATACTGCCAATGGTGGTGGACTTGGTCATCCCCAGTCCCAGTTTTTGGTGGCTATCGATGTTGGCAGCAGCCAGTGAGTCCAAATCGACCACGGTTGGCACGCCGCTGATATTAGACCAAAGATTGACGAATCGCGAGAGGCTCTGCGGGCCAATGACCAATGCCGGTATGACCGTCTGTTCGTGGACACCCAAGTTGATTGCCGGGATAACCACGACGGCGTCTTCGTTAGTTAGCCCCAGGTCCTCGGCCGTAACCGGTGCTTCAGCCAAAACTTCGATCGCATCCGGAAATTGCGGCTGCAGCTCGAACTGAAGCATGTCCGCGAACCCTTCCAGCTTGGTTGGCACAGGCACCGGCACCTGGCTGGTTTCGCTCTGACGGGTTTCGATCGAACTGGGCTGGGTCGAACTGGGCTGGGTCGAACTGGCAATCGGTTCCGTGGCGGCGATAGTGGGCTCGATCTGCTGTTCGGGCGCAACCGACGCGGCGTCATTAGCAGCCGCAGGGAGCAGCGAGTTTTCTGGAGCAGCGTCTGTATTTTTTTGAGAGTCCGGCGGCGCTCCGATGGGCTGAGTTTCAGAACCAGACTCGGCGATTTGTGCTGAAGGGATTGGGGTGGATTTTGCCACTTCGCGGCTGCCCGCGTCCCGCGCATACCAGCTCAGAAAGCCCCAGAAGAGTATGGCGGCCAGTGCAAGACCGCAGAAGCCCATGAAACCGACCAGCAAATATTGGCTGTTCTTTGTTGTCGAGTCGCTTGTCCACTCGGCAGACGGTAGGTGCGGGCCCGCAGAATTGAGCCAATCGTGTTGCGTGAACGGTGCTGGCCGTACTGGAGGAGGCGAGGGGCTGCCGTCTGTTGTTTGGACAATGCTGGGGGCCAAGCGATACTCGTCATCCGACGGTTCTGCGCCTGCCTGCGAGGCCTGTGCGTCCGAAGGCTCGCCCAAGTCAAGATTGCTGAATAGGGCGGCGTTCATACCATCCTTGGTCATGGCCGTCGAATCCACGGGTGACGTACCTGGAACCTGAACTTCGATGCGCGGCTGCGCTGCGTCCGCCTGGCCCGTGACTGTCTTACCCGTTGCCTGATTTCTGCCAGATGAATTCGGCCCAGTATGCGACTGCGGCACTTCGATCATCAACATCGAATTGCACTTGGGACAATTCACAAGCTGACCGAGCATGTCGGGATTTCGTACGCGAATGCGACTTTGACAGGTTGAACAATTGAGCGTAAATGGTTCCACGTAACGCAGGCCCAGTAGGATGTGGAGCGATATTGTCGAGTCTCGAAGTCAACCCAGCTTCCATTGTAGGCAAAAACTCGACTATCGAAAGTGATTTCTCGTCCCGACTGCCGACTTGGCGCTCCTTATCTATCGTTTCCCACTCGGCTCGCAGTCTGTACGAACTGGGTATTGTGCGATAAATTACCAAGCCTAATACGGTGGGCGCGCCTGCAGGTTAGTGAATCCCGCCGCACCAGCCATTTGCAAATCTATATGCTCGTAGGACAGTCCCAATGCTTGCCAAAGAAGTCAAATCGGGTGCAGTGGTCGTCGACAACGACGTGCCCGTCATTATTGAGTCCGTGATGGTTCAGTCGCCGAGCGCTCGCGGTGCGACGACATTGTACAAATTCAAGGCACGGAATTTAATCACCAAGCAAAAGGTCGAATTTACGTTCAAAGGGACGGACGTCCTCCCAGAAGCCGATTTTCGCAAGCGGTTGGTTAAGCTAATGTACAAGGATGCTGAGCTAGTTCACCTGATGGACGACGAAGATTTTAACCAGTACACGATCCCCGTGGCCGATGTCGAAGAACAACTCAAATACATGACCGAGGAGCTCGAAGGCACCTACGCACTGATTTACGAAGATGAATGCGTGGGTCTGACTTTGCCGACCACGGTTGAATTGACAATTACACAGTGCGACCCAGCCATTCGCGGTAACTCCGCAACGTCGCGCAATAAGCCTGCGGTGATGCAGACCGGCCTGACGGTCCAAGTCCCAGAATACATTAAGGAAGGCGAACGCATCAAAGTCGACTCGCGAACCGGCGAGTTTCTTTCGCGAGCTTAGCTGGAGTCAACATGCTTCGAATCGCATTCTGTTTGTTCGCCTTGCCTGTTGTGCTCATGCAACCTGCGAATACTGGGGCGCAGACGCCCACAGTTCGGTTGAAAGCTGGAGTGACCCGTATCCGCGATGTCGGAGATTTGATTGCCCAGTGGCAGCCGGATCGGCATGTCTTTATCAAAGGCAATGTGGGTGTCGGCTCGCGTCAGCTCGATGAACTTCAGAATTGGGTCGCAGACCACGGCCCGCACTGGACCATCGTTTTGATGGAGTATGCCCATGACGAGCAGTATCGCGCTTCCGATGGCCGCGATTATCTGGGTATGGATGCCGTAGAATACGCGCTGGGTTACGACTTAAATAATCGCACCGACTTCGGCCACTTCGAGCATCCACTGAGCGGAGAGCGCGATGGGGCTGTGATGGTTTTGTTTCTTCAAGAACGCAAGTTCAGCTACTTTGGCTCCGACGCACAGGATCGGCGAGGGCTGGGCGAAGCCAATTGGGTCGGCCAGCTCGACCAGCCCGCTTTCCGAGCCATGCGTAGCGGCGGGCGAGTGCTGGATGCTGTCAAAGATACCATTGAATTGATCGACAGCAAGCTCGACCAGGCGATCCGCGCGGAGGCCGACGCCGCGCGGCGAGCCGCCCAGGAACTCGAGCGAGCTGCCATGGAACGCGAGCGAGCCGCCCAAACGGTGCGCC